>NZ_JABVYQ010000001.1:258746-1046380 GCF_013357975.1 Parageobacillus sp. VR-IP | reverse complement strand
CGCCGCCGGAGAAACAGAAAATCCGAAAGAAAGCATTCCCCGTGCCATTCGCCGGGTGTTTTGGCGCATTTTGCTGTTTTACGTGCTGGCGATTTTGGCCATCGGTTTGTTAATCCCTTATACAGATGATAAGCTTGCTAATGACGACGTGTCGGTAAGTCCATTTACGCTTGTGTTTGACAAAGCAGGAATTGCCTTTGCCGCATCCGTCATGAATGCAGTCATTTTAACCGCCGTATTATCCGCAGGCAACTCCGGCATGTACGCATCGACCCGCATGCTTTGGGACTTGGCCCGCGAAGGAAAGGCGCCGAGATTTTTAGCGAAATTGGATAAGCGCGGCGTGCCCGTCAATGCACTTATCGTTACTTCTTCTTTAGGAACGCTTGCGTTTTTAGCTTCATTCTTTGGCGATGGAGTGGTATATACATGGTTGCTGAACGCTTCCGGCATGTCGGGATTTATCGCCTGGCTTGGCATCGCCATCAGCCATTACCGCTTCCGCAAAGCGTATGTGGCGCAAGGGAAAAGTCTTGATGATTTACCGTATAAAGCGAAATGGTTTCCGTTTGGTCCGATCTTTGCCTTTGTTCTTTGCTCCATCGTCATTTTAGGGCAAAACTACCCAGCGTTCATAGGCGGAACGATCGACTGGTACGGAGTGCTTGTTTCCTATATCGGGTTGCCTCTTTTCCTTATCATCTGGCTTGGCTATAAGTTCGTGAAAAAAACAAAAGTCATTCCATTGAATGAGTGCGATTTGGAACAAAAATAAGGACTTGGCATGCAGCACCAAGTCCTTATTTTTGTATTTTTTGTTCCTCGTCGTCAATGATTCCTTTTGTCGCGTTTTTAAATTCCCGCAACGTTTTTCCCGCCGCTTGTCCCAATTCCGGCAATTTTTTCGGTCCAAAAATCAACAACGCGAAGAAAACGATAAGGGCAATTTCGCCAAACCCGATGTTCATTTGATTCACTCCATATGTTGAGTTATTTTTTTTCATTATATCATACAAACAAGAAACGTGCCATCCGCATGTACGACTACGATTATCCTTCTTGCAAAAGGCGAACCGGTACTTCCATTTCTTCCTCCGGTTTGTTCTTGAGATAAATACGCGCCGTTTTCCGTTCTTCATCCACGTGTTGAATCATTACTTGCCGGCCTTCGTATGTGACTGGTACAATTTTTCCTGACTCCGCGATTTGTTTTGCACGCACCATTTCCATTACAAATGTTTCCTCCCTTCCTCATCTGTTTTGTCGCTATCTTCCGCTAACGCGCGCAAACTTTTCCAGAATAACTCGTCGTTGCATACGGGACGGACAATTTGTTCTATCTCCCCTTCGTCCCCTTTCGCGTTGATGACTTGTAAAAGCTGGGTCATATCAGTAGTTTCCCGTTCTTCCCTATCGATCATGCGCTTGCCACACCTTTCCAAATGAATAATCAACTATTGACCCCTTAAAAAAGAAGGAGTATGATTCGAATTGATGTAAATAAGAAGGGAGGAAGACACTATGAGTGAGCGGGATTATTATTTTGACAACGCAAAATGCATATTAATGCTCCTCGTTGTGTTCGGTCACTTTCTCCGCCCATATATCGACAATGTGCTATGGGTGCATAGCTTATACGTTTGGATTTTCTTTTTCCATATGCCAGCGTTCATCTTTATTTCCGGCTATTTCGCAAAGAAGTTTCATCAACAAGGATATTTTAAAAAAATTACGAAAAAGTTGCTTGTTCCCTATCTTATTTTTCAACTGCTCTACTCTATTTATTATTTCTTCTTATATGAAGAAGATTCGCTCGAATTTGATTTGTTAACTCCTCATTGGGGGTTATGGTTTTTGATCAGCTTGTTCAGCTGGAACGTGCTGTTATGGGTATTTGCCAAAATGCCAAAATCGATATCGCTGTCACTTGCCCTTCTTTTAGGGGTCGGAGCCGGAATGCTTGATGCGGAAAAATGGCTGAGCCTATCGCGTACATTTACGTTTTTCCCGTTCTTTTTGCTAGGATTTTTTCTGGAAAAAAGCGAGATTGAGCGCTTATTTACATGGCGCATTCGCTTATTTTCCATTGTTGCACTCATCACCATGTTCGTTCTGATTCATTTTGGTTTTCCGGATTTGCCACAGGAATGGCTGTACGGCTCTAAATCATATGATACACTTGGCGTTCCCGAAAAGGTTGGTGTTGCCGGACGTCTCATGATTTATGGAGCAAGCACACTAATGATGATCAGTTTTCTCGCTCTGATCCCAAACCAGCGTTATTCGTTTTCCGTGTTCGGGCAAAGAACGTTTTATATTTATATATTGCACGGGTTTATTTTAAAATATTTGCACGAGACAAAGTTTCCGAATTTTATCATGAGCGTTCACGGCTATCCGCTGCTGTTAGGATTGTCGTTTCTCGTCGTGTTCCTTCTTGGAAGCAAACCGATCGTACAAATCACACAACCGCTTTTAGAGCTGCGTTTGCCAAAAAGAAAACAAGCCGTTTCTTAGGCAGCAAAAAAAGTGCCCTTACTTTTGGGCACCCTTTTTGCTTAAATGCACTGCTTGGGCCAGCTGTCTGGCAGCCACCTCCGGAGATGGGGCAGAAGCGATGGCGCTGATCACAGAAACACCGTCCGCCCCTGCCGCAATGACCTCGCCGACATTGTCCGCCGTAATGCCCCCAATAGCAACCAGCGGAATGGCGATGCCATGGCGGCGCAGCAAACGGATGATCCCCGGTCCTTGCGCTTTTTTCGCATCTTCCTTCGATTTCGTCGGATAGATGGGACCGACGCCGATATAATCGGCGCCAGCGGCGACTGCCGCTAGCGCTTCTTGCAAATTATGCGCGGAAACGCCAAGAATTTTATCACCAATTTTTTCACGGACGATGCGCGCGTCTCCATCCTCCTGCCCGATATGCACTCCATCTGCGTCGAGAGCGAGGGCTAGTTCGACATCGTCATTGACGATAAACGGAATGCCATGCTCTTGGCAAATGTGCTGCAATTGCTTGGCGAGCTCATACTTTTGTTCGCCAACTAGCGCACCGCTTCCTTTTTCTCGGAATTGAAAAAGCGTAATGCCGCCTGCAATCGCTTCCGCTAATATTTCTGCCGGCGGTTTGGCACAGTTTACGCTTCCCATGATAAAATATACTTCCAATTGTTCCTTCATTGCCTCACTTGCTATTCGCGCCACCTTTACTCACCTACCGCACCGTTTTTTTCCCGGTACGCCCAATGGTTCGTCGGACCGTGACCATGGCCGATGCCTAACGTATGGCTAATAGCGGCTTGAATGAACGATTTCGCCGTCTGCACCGCTTCCTGCACCGTTTTTCCTTTGGCAAGCTCGGCCGTGATCGCCGCGGCAAACGTGCAGCCTGTTCCATGCGTATGCTTCGTCTCAATCCGTTTACCCGTAAAATAGGAAAACTCGCGGCCATTGTATAACAAATCGACCGTTTCCTCTCCATCATCGTCGTGGCCGCCTTTGATCACCACATATCGGGCTCCCATTTCATAAAGGCGGCGTGCCGCTTCCCTACGGTCATCCATCGTGCGGATCATAAGACCGGTTAATGCTTCTGCTTCCGGAATATTTGGCGTGACGACCATCGCAAGCGGCAACAAATAGGTTTTCAGCGCATTTACCGCCTCTTCTTGCAGCAGTGGTGCGCCGCCTTTGGCGATCATAACCGGGTCGACAACGAGGCGATCCCAGTCAAACTGTTTCACTTTCGCAGCGACCACTTCAATAATTTCAGCGCTAAAAAGCATTCCTGTTTTCACCGCGTCTGCTCCTAAATCCGTCGCGACCGATTCGATTTGCTTTGCGACCGCTTCCGGCGACAGCGGGTATACTCCCTGCACGCCAAGCGTATTTTGCGCCGTTACCGCAGTGAGGGCGGACATGCCAAATACGCCTAATTCTTGAAATGTTTTTAAATCGGCCTGAATCCCGGCGCCGCCGCCGCTGTCAGAACCAGCAATTGTCAATGCTTTATATACCATGATTTTCTCCCTTCTTTACCCTTTTTGTTCGATGCGGCCGTATCGGCCAATCTCCTCCGCTCCGATGCGGGAAAGCGCGTTTAAAAAGGCGATTTGGAAGCTTCCAAGCCCCTGTTCTCCCGCTTCGCCCGCCGCGATTTCGGCGGCGACACCATAGCTGACAAGCGCGGCCGCCGCTGCTTTCAGCACATCTTGTTCCACCGCGGCAAAAGCGCCGATCACAGAGGTCAATAAACAGCCCGTTCCTGTTACTTTCGTGAGCAGCGGATGTCCGTTATGGATAACGTACGTTGTCTTGCCGTCTGTGACAACATCGTCTTTTCCTGTGATCGCAACAACCGTTTGCAGCAGCGCCGCCGCTTTTTCCGCCAAAGCGACGACATCGCCGCTTCCTTCTCCGGCGTCGACCCCTTTAATCTTCCACGTTTCCCCAATGACATTGGCGATTTCCGCGGCATTGCCGCGAATAACGGACAGTTTGACCGCAGCGGCAATGTTGCGCGCCGTCTCCGTGCGGTATGGCGTCGCCCCAGCGCCGACCGGATCGAAAACAACCGGAACGCCGGCTTCATTCGCCGCTTTTCCGGCAATCAACATCGCTTCCACTTCTTCTGGATGCAGTGTTCCGATATTTAAGACAAGCGCCCCGGCTATTTTGGCCATATCGGCCACTTCCTCTTTGGCGTATGCCATCACCGGTGAGGCGCCAAGCGCCAGCAAGCCGTTGGCGGCAAAATTCGTGACGACAACATTGGTGATGTTATGTACAAGTGGATTAGCTTGTCTCACCTTTTGCAGCACGCTTGCCGCTTCCTGATTATTCACCATTCCCATCTCTCCTTGTTTTGTGAAAATAAAAAACACTTTGCGCGCAAGCAAAGTGTATAAGCGGCTCCATCCTCACTTTTCCTGCGCTGGCATTACCCAAACAGGTTCAAACGGTCAACGGCGGAATATAGCCGTACTCTCAGCCTGCTTCCGCAAGCTCCCGCATGCTATATCGTTGTTCATCAAACAGTCTACTCTTTCTTTTTTGATATTGCAAGCAAAAATGTTAGGATGGGCGATGAGGCGGAATTTCCTGCACTCCTGCCCCTTCAGGCAGGGAAGAAGACTGGTGCCAACGATGCGGTATTGGCAGATTAAATAAGTCTAAATCGACGATATAGCGGGGCCGCCGTTTTGTTTCTTTGTAAATTTTCCCAATATATTCGCCAATCAATCCAAAGGCGATGAGCTGCAGGCCGCCAAGCAGCCAAATCGAGGTGATCAGCGACGTCCATCCTGTTTGCGTGTGGCCGGTAAATTTTAAAATAAGAAAATAGACGCCGAATAGTAAGCTGACGAAAAAAGAAACAAAGCCGATAAGAGAAATCATGCGGATTGGCGTAATGCTGAACGATGTGATTCCGTCGAGGGCAAACGCGATCATTTTCTTCAGCGGATACTTTGTCGTTCCGGCAACCCGTTCCTTGCGGTCATAGTACACCGTTGTTGAACGGAAG
Organism: Parageobacillus sp. VR-IP; assembly: GCF_013357975.1. Taxonomy (NCBI): domain Bacteria; kingdom Bacillati; phylum Bacillota; class Bacilli; order Caryophanales; family Anoxybacillaceae; genus Parageobacillus; species Parageobacillus sp. VR-IP. The sequence continues at coordinate 1,040,850 of NZ_JABVYQ010000001.1, read as the reverse complement.
CCAAGCAAAGGAACAATGCCGCGCAAAAACATGTTCACCTCTTCAAACCGCTCGAGCGCCTCGACCGCACGCCGGCTCATTAAACGATAATCAGCATGATTATAAACGAGGTCGACCCCCATCGCTTTCATTAATTTGTAAAAACCTTGCGCCGTATGTCGTTTAAAAAACGTATCGGTATCGCGTCGCTTGCGCACCCCATACACAATTTCATAGCCTTCTTGAAATTTTTGGACAAAATCGCGAATGACCGCAATATCATCCTGCAAGTCGGCATCAATCGAAACGATGCAGTCCGAACGCGTTTTTGCGGCAAACATTCCCGCCAGCAATGCATTTTGATGGCCGGCATTGCGCGCCAGTTTCAGCCCCTTTACTTCCGGATAGCGCAAACTTGCTTTGTAAATGATGTCCCATGTCGCATCACGGCTCCCATCATCAACGAAAAGGAGCGTGCTGTCAGCCGAAATCAGCTTTTCCGCAATGAGCGCCTCCCGCAGCGCGCGGAGCTGGCGGATCGTTTCCGGCAACACTTCCTCTTCATTATAACAAGGCACGACAATCGTAAGCATCGGCTCACCCATTGGATTTCCCTCCTTATGGCATCGCTTTGTACAAATAAATCTTCCATGCCGACTCTTTCGAATGAAACACTTTTTCGAGCGCCAACTTATTTTGTTTGGCGTTTTTAATCGGCAGTGCCGAAAAAATGTAGCGGCCGCCCATTTGATAGAACACATCGGTGTTGAGATCTAAATGTTTAATCGTTCGTTTCGAATTCTTTTTAAACATATAATGTTTTCCCAGTTCATCGACAAAAATATAGCAGCGTCCGCCCCACTCATCGAAGTACTCGCGCAACTTTTTGTTTTTCGCGAGTTCGTTGGCGATGATTTGGCGGAACTGATGCTTATAGGAAAGCGGATAAAAATTGTTATACGTATCGAGCGTATAAAACCCGTTATATTGCGCAATCGCCGGATGAATGCCAATGCTGGCGACGCGGTATGTATGAACAGGACGGCCAATATACTCTTTTATTTCTTGAAACTGCTTTTCCGCATAAAACTCACGAAACGACGGCTTATGGCGATGGGCAATTTCTTCATTAAATGCAGTGAGCACCACCAACTGAGCGGCGATGGCGGCAAAACATAGCCTTTTCCACGCTTGTCCTTGCTGCCACAAAATTTTTAATGAGACAGCAAACAACACGTAAATAACCATCGGCCGCAAAAAGTGATAGCGGGCGAAATTAAATTTATCCAACAAGTCGAAGCGTTCTGTCAGCGGAGCCCAGCCTTTGTAAAACCAAAACGCATACCAGGTGGACAGCGCGAAATTGAGCACGTGCAAAAAGATAAATAATTTTTCCCGCCGCCATATTTTTTTCTTCCAGACGATATATAACGCAACTAGCGTCACCGGCAGAATGACAAGACCATGCACCGTCATCACATGCGTGTGGCCGAGAATATAGTTTTTGAAAATTAAGCGGATCACCCGCCAAAGCGGCAAACGGGCATGGAAGTATTCATCACGGCTCGTCGGTTCATCGGAAAATAACAGCGAATGAACGAGACGGTAATCAATCGCCAAATAAAGCAGCGTCATATAGACGATTGCCAAGAAAAAGCGCCAGTTCCAACCTCTTCCGCGGAGGACATCGACAAGCCACCATATGCCTAGCGCGCTTAAGAAAAAGAAAAAGCCAAGCACAAAGCTCGAATAAAACGGCAATAACGTAAGCACGGCATAATTTATCCATGAGCGCTCGCCGTTGCGGATATTGAGAAACGCCCATAGCGCGAGCGGCATGCCAAGTGTACTCAGCATCCCCGACGGCCAAAACGGCGTCAGCGCAAACGCAAGCGATGCTCCAACGCGGACCCATCCCCACTTTTCTCCAGGCATCACATGCTTTCTCAGTAACAAATACATGCCGATAAACGCAAAGACGCGGGTAATCGCCTGGCTTAAGCCATAGGCGTAAATCGAGGGAAACAGCGCATGAAGCCAAACGATCCCGCTAAACTCTGTACCGAACGCGTTGCGCGGCAGACCGTTAATGATTTGCGGGATGACCGCATGGACCGAGCCAAACAGTTCCCCGCTTCTAGTGACAACTTTGTACCATGCAATGTTCGAATCTAAATTATCGTGGACTCGCATATGCGCATCCTCGCCGAGCAGAAAATACGGCGATACAAACAAAGCAATCGCAAGGAATGAGAAGAATAGGAGTCGCTTTTCTATTGTCGGCACCTCTTCCCCTCCTTTGTCTATCAGTATCTTCCTTTATTTTCTAACAAAAGTGGAAAAATATTCATCTCTTTTGTGCAACAAAAAAAGACCATCCCAAAAAGCAACGGATCGTTGCTTTCTGGAAACGGCCTTTTCCCTTTTCATCGGCGCTTACGCAAACAAAGCGGCAGGATTTTTCAAAAACATTTGCTCTAGCTGTTCCTCTGTCACTCCTTCTTTCGTTAAAATTGGAATAATATGTTCAAATACATGTTCGACATGCCAGTTTTTCGTCATCGTCGCAAATGGCTCTGGCAGCTGCAGCGGACGGCCGAGCCAAATATTGACGGTATCATGAGCGAGCATAATCTTATCAGCAAAGCCTTCGCGAAGCAGCACGAGCAACGTGCGGATCCGTTCTTCATCCGTCGGGGCACCGACCATACCTTGAAGGCCAAAGCGGTCAAAAGCGATGTACACTCCGTATTGCAGCGTCTTTTTATGGTATTCCGGATCGGTGTTTCCGCACATATGGCCGATGACAATCTTTTGCGGAACGGCACCGTGCTCGAGCAAGTATGCGGCCTGTTCCGGCCCCATCGTTCCTTCCTGCGTATGGGTGATAATCACGATTCCTGTTTCTTTTTGCACGCGGGCCGCGGCGCGGAAAAACATTTTTTCATATTCGGTGATCCGGTTTTTGCTTGATGCCAGTTTGATGACGCCTGGTTTAATGCCGGTGCCGGCAATGCCGTTTGTAATTTCCGCCATAAACATGTCATATATTTCTTCTTCCGCCGTACCGAGCAGCCGGCGAAACTTAAAATACGGCGTTGCCCCTTCGCCTTCGTAATAATATCCAGTTGCACAGATAATGTTCAGCCCGGTCGCTTCGGAAATGCGGCGGAGCAGCTCCGGATTGCGGCCGCAGTCATTCGGCGTCGGATCGACAACGGTTTGGATGCCATGGGCCATCATTTTTTGCGCGACGGCAATTCCCGTCTCGAGCGCTTCCTCAAAGCGGAGCGGTCCGAGCGTCACATCACCTTGAAACCCGGGATACCCAAAGACAAAATGCTCATGGATCAGCGTTTTGCCAAGCTCGCTCGCCGGCACAGGGCCGCAAACGGTCTCCACCATTCCTTTTTTCATGCTTTCGCCCCTTTTTCTAATTTTTGATACTCCTCCTCTTGCAATTTCCGCCACAGTAATTTTCCGCTTGATGTCATCGGCAAAGACGAACGAAACTCGACAAGGCGCGGATATTTATAGGCGGCCATTTGCGTTTTTGCCCATTTAATAATTTCCTCCTCTGTTATTTTGCCGACGTATTCGTCCTGAAGCACAATAAACGCCTTCACCGTCTCGCCGCGACGCGGATCAGGGACGCCGACAACGCACGCTTGCTGGACGGCCGGATGTTTATACAGAAGCGATTCAACCTCCGTCGGCCATACTTTATATCCGGACGCGTTGATCATCCGTTTGACACGGTCGACAATGAAGAAATATCCTTCCTCATCCATGCGGCCGATATCGCCAGTGCGGAAAAACCGCTTTCCGTCAAGTTCAATAAACGCTTCTTCCGTTTCTTTTTCGCGGCGGTAATAGCCTTTAAACACTTGCGGACCGTGCACGACGATTTCCCCGACTTCCCCGACGCCAAGCTCTTTTCCGGTCGCCGGGTCAATGATGCGCGCATCGACATCAAAGGACGGCACCCCTAAGCATTGCAGCTTTGGGCGGTCCGGCGGGTTGAAGTGCGTATGGGAAATCGTTTCCGAAAGCCCATATCCTTCGAAATATCGCACCCCTGTCACCTGAAATAATTTTTCGCCAACAGCTTCCGGAAGCGGCGCGCCCCCACCAGAGATGCTCGTCAAAGAAGAAATGTCATATTTTGATAAGGAAGGATTGGATAGAAAATCAATCAGCATCGTGCTGATATTGACCCAGTGGCTGCATCCGTACAATTCGATTAAGCGCGCGGCGCTGTCGCGATTCCAGCGCGTCATCACCACCATGGCCGATCCCGCAAAAATCGGAAGATGCATGCTGTGAACCATTCCCGTCACATGAAAGAGAGGTAAGGTGACAAGGCAAACGGCATCGCTTGTTACGTTCGCCCAATGATAGGCGCTAATAATGCTGGCGTTGACCGTCCGGTGCGGATGAATGCATCCTTTTGGCACTCCCGTTGTTCCCGATGTATATGGAAGCACGGCAATATCGTCAACATGCCCTTGATATGGGTTTGGTGCAAGATTTGCTTCTAAACAATCGGCCCAATAGTAAACATGTTCATGGTCATACGCTTGCCGCGGCAATGCGACTTCATCCGGAAGCGCGACCAGCGAAGATTCGGAAATATAATCCGAATAAGCGGCGACGATGATATGCTCGAGCGGGGTTGTAGATAATAGCGGCTCCGCTTTGGCAAACAGCTCCTGCCCGACAATGCCGACTTTCGTTTCGCAATCTTTGACGTAAAACGAAAGTTCTTCGGACGTGTTCATCGGGTTAATCGGAACAACAATCGCTTCGGCACGCAAAATCGCATAGTAGGAAATGATAAACTGCGGGGAATTTTGCATGTATAAAAGCACTCGGTCTCCTGGCTGAACGGAAAGCTTTTGCTGCAGATAGCCGGCGAGCGTGTTGACTTGCTCCCATAATTGCTTGTAAGAATAAGAGGCGCCGTAATAATAGATAGCGGTTTTCTGAGGATAGCGCTTCGCTGTCGTTTCTAAATGATCGACGATCGTCGTTTCCGGAATGGTCAGCGTTTTGCTCAACCGTTTCGGCCAATACGGAAAATGGCGTTTGTTCATTGAATCCCCTCTCCTCCATCTATAAAATTTCAATAGAAAGCGGTTACAATCTCGTGCATTAGTAAAACAATATGCGCTCGCCTTTTCATCTATTGTCTCTATCATTTGCACTACTTATTAACTAACCAGTCAGTATGTCACGTGTATATATTTTCTTTCATGATACCGTATCTTTTTATAAATTTCAATAATATTTTGAATATTCATTTTATAAAAACTAAAAACTTGATAGAATGAAGATGTCAAAGATGAAATCTACTTTTTTAGGAAGGAACGATATGACATTTCGGTACGGTATTGATGCCCCGTTTTGGGTCGGAGCTTTGATTGTCGCCGGTTTCGTTTTTTCGCTTATTAGCATCACGGGATTGCCGCAGAGCATAGGCGATCTTATCTTTGGTTTATTCCTATTATGTATGGGACTATGGATGTTTTTCTACTCGACCGTCATCAAAATCAAGCATCGCTATGTCATTTTACGGCTTGCAGAAGTTCAAGCAGGGGAAGAAGTGCTCGATGTCGGCACAGAACGGGGACTTCTCGCCATTGCGGCGACCAAACTGGGATGCAATGTCACCGCGATTGACCATTGGTCACAGTGGGATATAAGCAGCAACGGAAGAGAAGCGTTTTTCAAAAACGTCGAAATCGAAAAAGCCCCTCTGATGGAGTTAATCGACGGAGATGCCCGCGAATTGCCATTTGCAGATGAGCGTTTTGACGCGGTGGTTTCCAACTTTGTCATTCACAACATTAAAGGCGCGAAAGGCAGAGAACAAGCTGTAAGGGAGATGTGGCGCGTTTTTCGCCCGAACGGAAGGCTGGTGACCAATATGCAGCGAGTATCGGAATACACCAAGATACTCACGCCTTTAGCCAACCGCATCGAGACGAGAAAAGTGTTTTACACGTTTCCGTTTTCAGAAATCGTGGTTACTTATATAAAAAATAGCACGGCTAAAAAGGACCAAATCGATTTCCCCGTCTGTTCCCCGTGTAAAAGCCCATTCGCTAACCGGGCGACAAAATAAAAGGCCGGCGCAATGCCGGCGTTATAGGAGTCGGCGCAACACTGGGACGCATTCCGACATCGAAGCGACGATGACATCGGCGTCGCCTTGTTTAGCCAGTCCATACGTATCGATAAAAATAGTGCGGCAGCCAAGCCGGCGCGCCGGGAGGATGTCATTTCCCAAATTGTCGCCGATACTGATCATCTCTTCATACTGGATATGATAACGATCCCGGATCGTTTGCAGATGGCTTGCTGTTTTGATCGGCTTGCCCGCTTGAAAAATCTTATAATGAAAAACATCAGCCAGTTTTAGTTTGTGCAAAATCGCTTCGCTGTCCGGTTCCGGGCTGTTTGTCATTAAAATGAGCACGGTACGGTTTTTCAGTTGCTCTAGCGTTTCAGCCAACCCGGGAACTCCGTTCATCGTAAAATCCGGCCCCATCATCCATTCTCTCGTTTCTAAAAACGCCGCATATGTATCTTCATTCGTTAAACCATAATGACGGCCGATCGAGCTTGGCACCCACCAAAAATCGCCGATGCTAAACAAGCGGTCAAGATCAATCGTCACCCGCTCCGGATATATTTTTTTCACCTCCTCCTCGTCCAGCTTTTTCCCATCCCAGCGGTATGCCTCGTTAACGATGCCGTTTTGCAAAAACAGAATAAGATCTTCTCCCGCGTCGTACACACTGCCGATGCGAAGCGGATGGCGGCCGGAAAGAACCGCGCGGTAATCTTCCCAAAAACGGTGTTGGTCTTCTTCGCGCAGCCGCTTGGCGACCTGTTCCGCATAATATTCAAAGTGATGGGTTTCTTCATACAATGTTCCGTCCAAATCAAAGACAATTGCTTTTACGTTTGTCCCGTCCATCTTGTTTCCCCTTTCTTTATCGTTGCGATCGGTTTATCATTTTTTCGGTTGCAGGAGCAACAATGCAATGCCGACGTACATTTTTGGTGCGGCATTTACACAAGCAAAGCAGTCAGTTATTGCGGCATGTTTATGCTGCGCCTTTTTATATTACAGAACGGCATAAGGGGATGCAAATGATGGAAACTATCATTCTCCTGAAACAAGAGACGGCAAGTTGAGACGAGATAGCTCGCCAAACCGCTGAATCACAATATCCGCCTCACGCAGCTCTTCATCGTTGGCAAAGCCAAAGCAGCAGCCAATCGACCAAATCCCATTGTCCTTCGCCGCCTCGATATCGGAACGCCGGTCCCCTACCATCACCGCTCTTTCCATCTCGTAATCATCCAGCAACTGCTTGACTAACGCGGATTTCGACGGCAGGGAAAACCGATCGAGGCTGTAAAAGTCGATAAAATAGCGCCCAAGCTGGAAGGCGGCCCGAATCGCGTCGAGATAACGGGAACGCCCGTTGCTTGCGACAAAAAGCGGTATTCCTTGATCGGCAAGGGCCGCAAGCGTCGGGAGCACGTCTGGGTATAATCGCCCGTTTCCTTGCTTGATTTCAGCAATGATATCATCCAAAAACCATGCGGCTGCTCGGCCGCGCACTGCTTCGTCCGCTTGCGGCATCAATTGGCGCCATACTTCTAAAACCGGAACGCCAAGAATCCGCAAATATTCCTCAACTGGCGTATCCCCTTGCCACAGCCCTTCGCGGCGCAGACGGCCAAACGTTTTATGCAGGGCAGGAACAAGAACGGTTTCCGTTTGAAACAGCGTGCCGTCCATATCAAAAATGACGGCAAACGGAATTTTGCCCATTGGGTTCCCTCCTTTTGAAACAACCGCAAAATCGAATCCATGATTTTGACAAAATGAGCTGGCGCGGATGCGTTTGCAGAAGGACAAACGCCAGCTCGCCATCTTTGTTCACCGTTCCCATATACAACGGCTCCATATTCATGATTACATCTAGCGGCAAATGGTTTTCTCCTTCATGCTGTTATATACGGGATGGGCATGGGATTGGCGGTTTGGAAGAGCAAGCCGTCCTTTGTGAACGAGGAAGGATCGATGCCGCCGAAAAACAAATATGGTTTGCCCTTTCTGTTTCATTACTGACCCCCATGCGATATTGGACGCCATCGGAGTGATTGGTACCAATTCATTGAATAATGATGGATCCGAAAAAGTTACTTTTACCGGCGCCTGTATTTCCGTTTCTTGGCTGTGGTTTTTCTTTCTTGCCATTGCCGGAAAAATGATTGGCTAGATTGTATAGAAAAGGAAAGTGGATGACGCGCATTCATCAGGTTTTCCGCTCTCATTATACGGGCGGTGGCAGCGGATCTGATCGTAATTTTGAAAAATACATTTGGTTGAAGTGGGGGGCTCCTTTGCTTTCTTCCTCTAGTTTATCGAACAGACGCCCACACCTTCTTGTCGCAGCGCTTCATATAACCGCTTCGCAAACAGCACCGCTTTCTTGCCGTCGCCGTGAATGCATACCGTTTCCGCTTCGATTGGAACGTCGATGCCTTGCAAAGAGCGGACGCGTTTTTCTTTCACCATCGTCAGCACTTGCTGGACCGCTTCCTGTTCATCGACAATCAACGCGCGCGGATCGCTGCGCGGTGTAAGCGATCCATCGTTCTGATACGTTCGGTCGGCGAACACCTCGTTTGCCGTGCGCAAGCCAAATTTCTTTCCAGCGCGAATCAGTTCGCTTCCGGCAAGTCCGTATAAGATTAAGGCCGGATCGACATCGTACACCGCTTTGGCGATCGCCTCAGCCAACGCCGCGTCCTTAGCCGCCATGTTGTAAAGCGCGCCGTGCGGCTTAACGTGCGACATCGTTCCTCCTTCCGCTTTTACAAATGCGGCGAGCGCCCCGATTTGATAAACGACATACGCATACGCTTCCCCTGGAGTGACTGCTATATTGCGCCGGCCAAATCCGAGCAAGTCCGGAAACCCCGGGTGAGCGCCGATCGCCACTTTCCGTTCCAACGCCATCTGCACCGTTTTTCGCATCACAAGCGGATCGCCGGCATGAAAGCCGCAAGCGACATTGACCGAAGTGACATATTGCAAAATCTCTTTTTCTTCGCCAAGACGATAAATGCCAAAACTTTCGCCGAAATCGCAATTTAAATCAATGCGCATAACCCATTTCCCTCCATTTTTGCTGAATGATGATTTTCCATCTTTTTAGTTGCCGCTCCCGTTCAACATATAACCGCTGTGCTTCTTGCCACGATACTTTTTGAAATTGAATGAGATCACCTGGCCGCGCCTGCGCTAAGACCGGCAAATCCGCCGCAATGACTTGGGCAATCCGTGGATACCCGCCTGTCGTTTGGCAATCGGCCATCAATACAATCGGCTGGCCGGATGCGGGCACTTGCACTGTTCCAAACGCAACCGCTTCCGAAATCATCTCGGTATTATCTTTTCGCTTAAGCACTTGTCCTTGCAGACGGTAGCCCATGCGGTCCGACTGGGGCGTTACTTCATAAGCGTGAGAAAAAAATTGTGCGCGGCTTTCGGCAGTAAACATGCTGTACTCCGGTCCTGCTGCGGCACGAATTACTTTTTTCTTTCCATCTATGTAATTTCTGGCGGAAAAGGCGGTGCCCCAGCGGATTGGAATGTTTGGCACAGCCATCGCCCGCGAACGCAGCGATAATATATCGCCTTTTTGCAACGGTTTTCCATGTAAGCCGCCAATTGCTGCTTGCACATATGTCGAACGGCTGTTCATCACGAGCGGAAGGTCCAATCCGCCGGCAAACGCGATATAGCCGCGATATCCCTTTTGACACGCTCCGATAGCCAGCACATCGCCGCGCCGCACGGTGAGCGGCCTCCACATCGATACAGGCCGTTCGTTTAACGTACAGACAAATTCCCCTCCGCAAATGGCGATGACGGCGTCTGTTGCAAAACGCAGCGTTGGGCCGTTCATCGTTATTTCCAACACCGCTTCGTTCTCATCATTGCCAACGAGAAGATTGGCAAGGCGGCTGGCCAGCGAATCCATCGCTCCGCCGGCCGGCACCCCGGCTTTGCGGTAGCCGACGCGTCCTTGATCTTGCACGGTTGTAAAAAATCCGCTATGGATGATTTCAATCATGCTGATCGCTCCACATTCGATATTCGTCTTCGGTAATCGGACGGAATTGCACTATATCCCCCGCTCTAAGCAGACTCGGCTCGTCATGCTCCGGGCGGAATAAAGCAAGCGGCGTTCTTCCGATGATTTGCCATCCGCCCGGCGTCGCCAACGGATACACCCCGGTCTGGCTGCCAGCAATCCCGACAGACCCGGCAGGAACGCGTGTCCTTGGTGTGGCGCGGCGCGGTGTCGCAATTTTAGGCGACAGTCCGCCTAAATAGGCAAAACCGGGAGAAAAGCCAATCATATAAACGCGATAGCGACCTTGCGCATGAATGGCAATGACTTCTTCTTCCGTCATCCCGTGAAAACGAGCTACTTCTTCTAAATCAGGACCAAACTCTCCACCGTAACAAACGGGAATGACAACGATTCGTGATGGCGGCGCTTCCACCTGTTCGACACGCTCGAGCTCTGTTCGAAGCCACTCGCACATTTCCTCGTAGTTTCCAACGACAGGCGGATCGTAATACACCGTCACCGAGGAAAATGTTGGGACAATATCAAAAATCCCATCCTTTTTCTGTTGTTCTAAAAAAACGGCGACACGATGAACGTAGTCATTCACTGCTTCATCTACTTTCGTGGAAAAACGAATCGTCACCGCATATTCACTTAACGGAAACATTGTATAATCCATTGTCATCCCTTCCTTGAAAAACCGAGCTGGGTGGAAATTTGCTGGGCAGCCTGCTTTAGCATTGGAACCATTCGTTCGATCGCTTCCGGTGAAAACCGATGTTCCGGGCCAGCGACACTTAATCCTGCCACCACTTTTCCTTCATGATTAAAAATCGGCACCGCAATCGCGGCTGAATAATCTTCTAATTCCGAATAACTGACCGTATATTGCCGCTTTCGGTCTTGTTCAAGCCTATCCCGCAATGTGTCCCGCTGGACAATCGTATTTTTTGCAATCTTCACCAACTGAACACGGTCGATGTAGCGCTGTTGTTCATCTCGTTCCATAAACGTAAGCAAGATGCGAGGACACGCCCCGGCGTATAACGGAGCACGCCGTCCCACTTTCGTATACACGCGCACCGGTTCCGATGTATCGACTTTCTCAATATAAATTGCTTCATCGCCGTCACGAATGACTAAATTGACTGCTTCCTTCGTGTCTTCTTTCAGCTGCTGCATAATCGGAAGCGCGATTTGCCGGAGATCTAGCCGCTCCGCAACAAGCATGCCAAACGACAAAAATGCTAAACCGAGCTGATAATAATCATTAGTTTTGTGTAAAAAACCGAGTTCTACTAACGATTGCGCCATCCTATAGACTGACGTTTTTGGCATTTGCAATAATTCGACCATTTCCTGCAGCGTAAGCCGCTCATGGTCAATGAACAGTTTTAATATTTCCATCGTTTTAACGACTGTTTTATTCATCTTGCTCTCCCTTTGTTCCATATAATGAAACATATATTCCATAAAATGAATCGTATATTCATTATAATAAAAATAAACAAAATTTTCTATCTATCATTTCATCAAAAAATCCTGCCGATATCATCCCGTACGGTTCTTCCTTTATAAAACCGGCGATCTTCCTCTAACGGTTTTTCTTTCGCTGTAATAAGGTCAGGAATGATTTTGATGACAACGGCGACGCTGCCCATGGATGAACGGTATGACGCCACATGTTGCTGTGACAATGGACGGTGAAAATAGCCGGGCACATATTTGCCAAGCAGCTGCCTAAGTGCATCGGTCGCTTCGTCTAAATCGGAAACAATCTCGGCTTTGCCAAACAACATAACGCTCATATAAGCGGTGCTTGTTTTGGCTGGCACTGGATGCACCATTGTCCCTATATGTTCACTAACGGTAAAGCAAACGCGCGGATTGCGCTGGATGATATCGATTTTTCTCCCTTCTTCTGCTCCATGGACATATACACAACCGTTCCACCATACGAAATTCAGCGGCACGACATACGGCTCACCACCATCTGCCAGACCTAAAAAGCCGGTCAACGCTTCCTGTAAAAACCGGTTGATTTTTTGCTCGTCTTGGCACTCCAACATGTCTCTTCTCATCCATTTCTCCTCCTTCATGGTGATATAATTGAATCATAGAGAAAAACTGACCTGATGAACAGGGACAGAATGCAAGAAAAAAGAAGGGTCAGAGGAGGAAAATGTAGTGGAATTGCAGCCCATTCTCGATCCAACAAACCGTACACCGCTTTACATGCAGGTGTATACGTATATAAAAGAGGAAATTGCAAACGGTCATCTCCAAAAAGGAAGCAAACTTCCATCGATTCGCGCGCTTTCCCAACATTTAGCCATCAGCAAAAATACCGTCGAAGCCGCATACCAGCAGCTTCTTGCCGAAGGATATATCGAAAGCAAACCGCGCGTAGGGTTTATTGTCAAAGAACTGGAAGAGCCTCTCCAATCATTTGTTTTCCAACCAGATGTACTCGTGAAGGCTCCGAAAAGCAAGCAAATTCGCTATAACTTTCGCTACGGTCATATTGACCTTGCCCATTTTCCAATGAAAACATGGCGGAAATGTCTTCTTGCAGCGATGGATTCGGAGCAAAGTGAATTACTATGGTATGGCGATCGTCAAGGAGATATCGGCTTGCGCAAGGAAATTCAACACTATTTGTACTACGCACGTGGTATTCGCTGTTCGGCTGAGCAAATCGTTATTGGCTCTGGCACGCCACAACTGATTGGCGTCTTATGCCAGCTGTTCGATTTTCGTCACGATGCGGTCGCTTTAGAAAATCCTTGTTATGATGTCATTCGCACCGTGTTTCAAAATCACCATTTTTCTATTCTCCCAATTGAATTAGAAGAAGATGGGCTGAACATCGACCAGCTGCAAGCAACAAATGCCAAACTTGTCTATGTCACCCCCTCCCACCAATTGCCGCTTGGGATGGTGCTGCCGATCGGCAAGCGGCAAAAGCTGCTGAAATGGACGCAACAGTCTAACGGATTGATAATTGAAGACGATTACGATAGCGAATTCCGCTACGGGAGCAAACCAGTCCCTGCGTTAAAAGCGCTCGATACGGAAGATCGCGTCATTTACGTCGGCACGTTTTCGAAAGTATTTACTCCTGCCATCCGCACAAGCTTTGTGGTGTTGCCGCAACGTTTGCTGGCGCGGTTTCATGAACGCTGTGCCAACTATCATCAAACCGTCCCTATTGTCATTCAAAAAGCGCTCGCCCGATTTATGCGTGAAGGCCATTTTGAACGCCATATCCGCCGCATGCGCACCATCTACGCAAAAAAACGGCAAGCGCTCATCGAAGCGATCCGCGAATACTTCGGTGATCAAGCAACGATCATCGGTGACAAAGCGGGACTCCATCTTCTTGTAAAAATAAAAGACAAAAACGCCAACGAACTAGTGCAAAAAGCAGAAAAAGCGGGCATTTTCGTCTATTCGGCAGCGAAATATTGGTTTGGAAACGTTGGAACGCCGCCTTCTTATATTTTGCTAGGCTTTGGAGGGATGAGCGAGGAGGGCATCCGCGCCGGAATTCGCGAACTAAAACGGGTATGGGAGATTTGAGCTACTCCCTACGATAAAAAGAAAAGCGATGCGCTAGAGTATAGAAGCGCATCGCTTCTTTACGCAGAAACCATATCCCAATGGCGAATAAAATTGTCCCTGCCGAGCGATACATACGAATCTCTTCAGATAAGATAATATGATAAGTATCCGCATCTGCATGTCCCCCGCTTTCGCGAAGCCAATGATTGGCGTATGCTTCGCCAAGGTCAACACTCCCCCCAAAGCAAAAAAGCACCGATTCCCATCATTACCATGTCCCACCACCATCTCCCATTTTTCACCCCATATCCCCCCTTTGTTTTTCCTGCACATACGAAAGCACCGCCGGAATTGCTTCGATCAAATCGCCAGCGAGCACGTCCCATTGCGAATGGCCGCGTTCTACAAGCATATCGGCGGTTTTTCCATGAGCCCAGACAGCATTGCTAATGGCTTCTTGTACAGAATAATGCTGCATAAGAAACGCGGAAACCATACCCGTCAGCACATCGCCGCTTCCGCCTTTCGCCAAGGCTGGATTTCCGGTCGTGTTAACGTATTGCGAACCGTCTGGTGTTGTCACAATCGTATAAGGTCCTTTCAGCACGACGTAGATACCGTACTCCATCGCTAGACGCTTCGATGTGCCAAACCGATCACCTTCGATGTCACGGATCGATAGATTGAGCATGCGCGCCATTTCTCCGGGATGCGGGGTGACCACCGTTGCTGCTTTTCGTTCATGGATCAGCGCGGCGTACTCGTTCCAGAAAAACAGCGCATCCGCGTCAATAACAAGCGGCACTGGCTGCTGCACGATGTTGGAAACAAGTTCGCGGACACCATCCGTACGGCCAAGCCCCGGACCGATGGCGATCGCATCGATATCAAGCGCCGATACATCCATGGCGCCGGAAAACGCCCCGTCCCGCGCCGAGCAAGGATAGTACATCGCTTCCGGAACACGGTTGGCGACAACGGAATAAACGTCATCCGGCACCGCCATCGTCAATAATCCCGCTCCGCTTCGCAGCGCCGCTTTGGCTGTTAACGTAATCGCTCCTGTCATCGCGCGAGAACCGCCAACAACCAACAATTTTCCATGTGTTCCTTTATGAGACGATCGTTTTCGTTTTGGCAGCGTCCGCACAACATCGTCCTCTTTCCATACAAAGCGGGGCGCGGCATTCCGCTTGACGGCAAGCGGCGGAATGCCAATGTCAACAACAAGAAGCTCCCCGTAATAATCGGCCGTCGGGAACGTGTACGCCCCAAGTTTCGGACATTGAATGGTGATGGTCACATCGGCACGAATCGCGGTTTCTGCCTCTCCCCCATCCGCTTGGGTTCCGCTTGGGATATCGATCGCATAGACAATAGCGCGGGAGCGGTTGACAAGCCCAATGATCTCTTTATACGGCGGACGCACCTCCCCTTTGATGCCAATGCCAAGCAAGGCGTCAATAATGACATCGTATTGTAAAATGTGCGTGGCAAACGCTTGTTCATTTCCCGCATATGGTTTCCAGTCATATCCGGAACGCTCATACACCTCAAGCGCCGTTTTCGCCGCCCCTTTTATCTTTTCTTTCGGCGGAATAAGCCATAAATCAGCATCATATCCGTAGCTTTTCAACATTCTTGCGACGACAAATCCGTCACCACCGTTATTCCCTGTTCCCGCTAGCACCGCTACCTGGGCCGAACGAGGAATGCGTTCGCGCAGCACATGAAACAGCGACTGCCCAGCGTTTTCCATTAAGGAATCGGCGCTAATGCCGATTTGTTCAATTGTATCGCGGTCGATTTCATACATTTCTGCGGCTGTAACGATATGCATTCTGCTCACCTCATCTATTAAATATGTATTTTGTCTCGTTTCATTAATTTGTTCTCCATGAAAGAGGAAAACACCTGCGAAAAAATTTTTTTGCGGTATAACAATGATGTAAGCGTTGTCTTATCCCCTCATCGCCAAAACCAATATTGACAACCGGCTTTCT
Organism: Parageobacillus sp. VR-IP; assembly: GCF_013357975.1. Lineage (NCBI taxonomy): Bacteria > Bacillati > Bacillota > Bacilli > Caryophanales > Anoxybacillaceae > Parageobacillus > Parageobacillus sp. VR-IP. Next base: position 1,025,135 of record NZ_JABVYQ010000001.1, on the reverse strand, counting down.
TGGAATTATGATGAATGTAAAAATTGCATACAACAAACCGCTTATCAAGAGTGACCGAGGGAACAGGCCCAATGACGTCCGGCAACCTCCCTTTTAGGGAACGGTGCCAATTCCTGCAGAATGACTTTCATTCTGAAAGATAAGTCGGGTAATTTACATACCGATGCCTCTTTCTGAATGAAAGGGGCGTTTTTGTTTTTTCAGCTCCAGGAAAAACAAAGAAGCAACACTTCTTAATATACAATATTTTTTCAGAATTACTAAAACTCCGCAAATAGATCGGGAGGGAAGAAGTGATGATCGAAATAAAAAATGTAACAAAAATCTATTCCACGAAAAAAAGCAAGTTGTCGGCGTCGACAACGTATCCTTAACCATTCAAGACGGGGAGATCTTTGGAATTATCGGCTATAGCGGCGCCGGCAAAAGCTCGTTGCTGCGCTGCTTAAATCTTTTGGAACGCCCAACATCTGGCCAAGTCATCATCGATGGTGTCGATTTAACGACATTGAACAACAAACAGCTGCGGCAAGCCCGTTTAAAAATCGGCATGATTTTTCAGCACTTTTATCTTGTCAGCTCCAAAACAGTGTTTGACAATGTCGCCTTTGCCTTAAAAGCGGCACAAAAGCCAAAAGAAGAAATTGAAAAAAGAGTCAATGAATTGCTTGAAATGGTCGGGCTTTCCGATAAACGGGACGCGTATCCTTCCCAGCTAAGCGGCGGGCAAAAGCAGCGGGTTGGCATCGCGCGGGCGCTTGCCAACGACCCGACCGTCCTCTTGTGCGACGAAGCAACATCGGCACTCGACCCAAGTACAACGAAATCGATTTTGGCGCTGTTGAAAAAAATCAACCGTGAACTTGGCATTACGATTGTGCTGATTACGCATGAAATGGAAGTGGTCAAGGATATATGCGACCGCGTCGCCGTCATGCAAAACGGGAAAATCATCGAATTAGGAACCGTATACGACATTTTTACAAATCCGAAAGAAGAACTAACGAAGTCCTTTATCAACAGTGTATTGCGGTTTGAACTCCCTGATCATCTGCTGCAGAAGCGGACAGGAACGATTGTCAAGATCCAATTCAAAGGGAAGACCGCCGAGGAAGCGATTGTTTCTGATATGCTGCAATCCTTTAAAGTAAAAGGCAATATTTTGCATGGAAAAATCGAGTATATCCAAGAGATGCCGCTCGGAATTTTTGTCATGGAGCTGACCGGCGAACCGGAAGAAATCAAGCGGGCCATTCACTACATTTCGCAAAGAACGAACGGATTGGAAGTGATTGCACATGCTGCTTGATGCGCTGATCGACTTAATTCCCGAACTGAACAAAGCGTTTTTAGAGACGATTTATATGGTGGCGATTTCCCTTTTCGTCGCAGTCCTTGCCGGTTTGCCGCTGGGAATTCTCCTATTCGTCACCGACCGCGGTCTGTTTTTGGAGAACACAGTGGTCAAATCCGTCCTTGGCTTTATCGTCAATATGATTCGCTCGATACCGTTTGTCATCTTGCTCGTCGGGCTGCTGCCGCTTACGAAACTGATTACCGGAACAACGATCGGACCTACCGCCGCGTCCGTATCCTTGTCGGTCGCTGCCGTTCCGTTTTTTGCAAGAATTGTAGAAACATCGTTGCGGGAAATCGAAAAAGGGGTGATTGAAGCGGCGGTTGCCGTCGGGGCGACACCGTGGATGATTATCAAAGATGTGCTGCTGCCTGAGGCACGCCCTGGCATTATGCATGGAATTACCATTACAACGATTAGTTTAGTGGGATATTCAGCCATGGCTGGCATTGTCGGTGGCGGCGGCATCGGCGACCTTGCCATTCGCTTCGGATATTACCGCTACGACAATACCGTTATGATTACAACGATCGTCATTTTAATTTGTCTTGTCCAAATCATTCAGTTTGTCGGCGACCGCATTGCCCGCTTGGTCGATAAGCGGTGAGGTCGTTAAAATATAAACTACTAAGGGGGACTTTATCATGAAAAAACTATCGATCTTTCTCGCTTTCTTGCTTTCCATTGGGCTTCTTGCCGCATGCGCGGGCAAGGAAACAGCTTCCGGCACTCCAAAGAAAAAAGAGCTAACGATCGGAGCGACTTCCGGCCCTTACAGCGACATGGTCAATAAAGCGATTAAACCGATATTGGAAAAGAAAGGATACAAAGTAAAAGTAGTCGAATTCAGCGACTATATTCAACCAAACTTGGCGCTGGCCAACGGTGATCTAGACGCTAATTTATTCCAGCATAAAATTTACATGGAAAACTTCGCAAAAGAGCATCACCTCGATCTTTCCGAAGTGATTATCGTTCCAACGGCACCAATGGGAATTTACTCGAAGAAATTTAAATCGCTCGATGAAATTAAAGATGGAAGTGAAATTGCGATTCCAAACGATCCAACCAACTTGGCAAGAGCGCTTTTAATCTTACAAGACAAAAAATTAATTAAACTCAATCCATCAGTCAATCCGCTCACCGTTTCGGAAAAAGATATAAAAGAAAATGTAAAACACCTTAAATTTAAGCCGATTGAAGCTGGCCAATTGCCGCGTACCGTGGAAAGCGTCGATTTGGCCGCTGTTCCGGGCAACTTTGCCTTAGCCGCAAAAATGAATTTAATGGATGCCCTTGCACTAGAAAACATGCCTGATGACTATCGCAACCGCATCGTTGTCAACACAAAAGATTTAAATAAACCATTTGTCAAAGATATGAAAGAAGCTGTCGAATCGAAAGAGTTCGAAGAAGTGATTGACAAAGAATTTAAAGGATTCGGAAAACCAAAATGGATGCTGGAACGAAAACAGCAACAATAATGCAAACACGCCGTCTGATTGCGGCGTGTTTGTTTTCATGATTTTCGATGGCATTTCAGGACATGGACGTCTTCCGTCTAAAAGAGTTATAGTAAGAATATAACCATAAACGAAATAAAAGAGGCGAGAAACATTGACGTACATCGAAAAAGGCAGCACCGAATACATAAAAGCAAGCTTGGCGCTATTTTTCGGCGGGTTTGTCACCTTTGCGATTTTATACACGACACAGCCGCTGTTGCCAATTTTCGCGAAAGAATTTCACGTTTCCGCCGCGTCCGCCAGTTTAACGGTGTCCGTGTCTACCGGAACGTTAGCGGTAATGATGCTCATAGCGGCTAGTTTATCCGACCGCATCGGCAAAAAGAATGTGATGATGATGTCTATGCTGCTGACATCGATATTGGCGATGGCCATGGCGTTTAGCCCGAACTTTATTTCCCTTGTCCTTGCACGCACGTTCCTTGGCATGACAGCCGCGGGCATCCCGTCCCTGGCGATGGCCTACGTCGCCGAGGAATTTCATCCGGCCGGAATCGGAAAAGTAATGGGCCTCTATATTAGCGGAACGAGCATCGGCGGCATGGCTGGACGGATTTTAACAGGCCTGTTAACCGACTTGTTTTCGTGGCGGACAGCGTTATTTGTCATTGGGGCCATTTCCCTTCTATTAAGCATGATTTTTGCACTTACTCTTCCGGCGCCGCGCCATTCGATGAAAAAACCGCTCAATGGCAAAACCGTGCTGCGGGCGTATGCTGTTCATTTACGAAACAAATCGTTAATGGCTCTCATTGTGCTTGGCTTTTTATTTATGGGCGGATTTGTGACGCTGTATAACTATATCGGCTTTTTATTAAGCGAACCGCCGTATTCATTCAGCCAGTCCGTTCTCGGGTTCCTTTTTATCGTATACATATTCGGCAGCTTTAGCTCGGTTTATATGGGAAAAAAAGCCGATTTACACGGTCATGCGCTGGTATTAAGCATTTCCGTGTCATTGACCGTGCTTGGTGCGGGGGTTACGCTCGTTCCATCTGTCGTTGTCAAAATCATCGGGCTTTCATTATTTACCTTTGGCTTTTTCGGCTGCCATTCCATCGCAAGCGCCTGGATTGGCGAACGTACAAAGATGAATAAAGCGCAAGCGTCTTCTCTTTACCTCTTATTCTATTATTTAGGTTCCAGCCTTGCCGGCACAGCCGGTGGCTATTTTTGGACCCACTTTCATTGGCTTGGCGTCATCGCATTTATCGTGACTTTATTGCTATTAAGCTATCCGCTGATCAGCTATGCTCATAAGCGGCTTGAGTAGTTTCCACGGTTCCCGCAATATTAGATGGAAAAGCTGTGGTAAGTTATCGAAAATCGGTGAGGATATGAATGATGTTAAAGAGCCTCACATTTCTTATAGACAAGAAAACGCAGCAGAACTTCAAACATTTGTTGATGCTATTCAGAAAGCAAAAAAGGTAAATGGTATTGTCGATATAGTAAAACCAGATTTTCTTCTTAATATTAACAACTGCTAATTATTACTTATGGTTACGTTCAGATAGTGGATCAATTATGAACGAAAAAGACACACATACAATCTACAATTTACCGTCTAACATTATTGAAGACTAATAAATATAAAACACTCGGCAGATAGTCTTTTATTTATATCTTTGATGCAAAAACTTTCTCTGTAATGCCAAGTCGCTAGGCAGAAGTTCCAGTTTTATTGGTTCTGTTTGTACCAGACTAACGCTTTCTTCTCGATTTCTCTTACAAATTCGTCTTTCCCTTTTATATATGCTTCGATATCGTCAGGAAACTGTTTGGCAAGCGTTTCTTTCAGGCGGCTGTATGCCCTAGACTCCTCGGGATGGGTGATCATATATTCCTTAAATGCTATATGTCTCGCAATATGCTTGCTTCCCGTCGGAAACACATGGACATGGTGGGTGCGCTCATCCCCGCCTTTTTGGAAAAAGCGGCGCTTCGGAATGCCGTTTTCCCCCATCGCCTGATAGCCAAGCACTGCCATCGCATCGTTATAACTATCGACATGGTCAATATCATGGACTTCTATCATGATATCAGTGATCTTCTTATGTTTATTAATCATTGATTTTAAGCCAAATTCGAAGCTTATCCAATCTATAAAATCCAACAAAAATCATCGATTGCTATTAAAAATGTGGTCAAAATGTGGTCACGTGGTCAAGAAGCCGGAGTCTTACTCCGGCTTCTTTTTTATCGCTTTCATTCGGAAAAGATTTCAGCAATACTTCAAAGTGTTTTAAGTGTAGATGAAATAAGTAAATTCATGTATGCTCATATACTATTTTTTATGCTGAAGGAACCCCTAAACAGAAATATCAATCAAAAAATGAAATATACTTTGCACCTAGTGCCAACTTCGGTGGTGTTCTCACTATAAGTAGATCAAAAATCTTTTACGGTTGTCGTCCCCTATTTAAATGATAAGCAATGCATCCCTCTGAATTGTCACATTCACCGGAGTTTTAGTGAGAATCTCGCCATCGCCCTGTACAATAACCGGCCATTCAGAGATAACTTCTACTTGTTTTCCTTTTATCATGGTTACACCAGAATGAAAAACGTGTTTGCCTTTATACGCCTTTGGAAAAGTGCGTAACAGATCCCATTTTGTTATGCTGTGTACGATGCAAATGTCGAAAAGGCCATCATTATAACAAGCATCCGGACATATTTTAATGCCTCCGCCGTAATTTGGGATATTGGCAATGGCAATTAACCATACATTAAAAAAAGCTAGGTTCTTCCCATCAACCTTTAATTGAATGTTGACAGGACGATATTTGAATAAAACATGCAAGAAACTAAGCCCATACGAAAGATCACCTAATCTAATGAAATTCAACCATCTCTTATATTTAGAGGCATTATTTACCTCGGCAACTTTACCGTCAAAACCAATCCCCGTTACAGTGATGTAGTATTCTTTACCAATTCTTCCAACATCAATTTTTCTTTGCTTTCCCATTAAAATACGTTCTAACGCCTTTTTATAGTCCATTGGTATATCAAGAGCCCTTGCAAAATCATTTCCCGATCCTGCAGGAATAACACCCAAAGGTATATTCGAATCGATTAATCCGTTAGCAACATCATGGACTGTACCGTCCCCGCCTACGGCAACAACAGCATAACATTTTTCAGAAGACAACTCCCTAGCGATTTCTACTGCATGTTTTGGACGTTCGGTAAAACGCACTTGATAATTTACCTGTTTCTCTTGCAGCAACTTCTCAACCTTTTTCCAAACTTTTAGTCCTTTTCCGTTACCCGAGATTTTATTGACGATAAAATAATACATACTATAGATCTTTCCTTTTTATTAGAGATGGTGAAAGTTTTGCACGATATGCGAAAGTCGGTTTATTGTGCATGGTTAAAAAGATCATCCCATAACTAGGGTTTATTTTTGTAAATTTTACCTTCTATTTTAATCACAATTTTTCCCTCTTGATAAGGAAAATATTCAAACAGCCCTATTTATGTTATCTAACAGGACAAATATGATCGGGAATCACTTGAAAATACAAAGGAATGATTTTACTTTTTTCTCCGCCTAAGTTTACTGGCATATCCTTTGAAAAAATTTTTGATGAAGAAATGGTGTAGTGTAGTGAGTGACAAGAGAAAAAACATCCTTTTACTCTAGTTTTGCAACACCATCAACTGTATTGTTAAAGTTAAAATTTCCTAAATTTTATAAATAAAGAGACATAGAATACGCTTTACAGTCATTCCAGTTTATTTGTACAAAAAGATTTTGATGTTATCGTTATCATCAATAGTTGCTAACAAAATGTCGTTTACCTCCACATTGTATGTTGTTTTGATTTTGTTTTTCAGCCATATTTCGTCTTTACCGATTTGATTTAATTCATTAAAATCAATCTTCCCTTCTTTAATAATCGTTCTGGGAAAAGCAAATGGTTTTGTCACCAATTGCATATCCGCTCGGGTTAGCGCTTGATGCTGGGGATTTAAAAAAAACGAAATGGTACCATCTGGCTCCCACAATGCAAGAGAAACTTTTTGAACATCTTCGATTTTTTCTTTTCTTAATTCTGATAATAGGAAATCAATGGATATTCTTGCTTTGGCTAAGTTTTTATACATGATTTGCCCATTTTTTATAATGGGAAAGGGAGAAGGCTCAAGCCAACTTCTAAATTTGTACCATTTCAGACTCAAAAATACACCAACGGTATATAAAATAACCAATACAGTCATCGTTATCATAGATCCCTTTAGTCCTAATTGTTCGTCAGATAGAGGATGGGCAATAATGTTTCCAAGTAATAAAGCCATTATAAAATCAAGCAGTCTTAGCTGAGAAATGGATCGTTGCCCCATTATTTTAGTGGCAAAGAGTAAAAAGAAAAAAGAAACAATTGCCCTTAAGACCCATTGAATTGCAGTAAGTGATTCCTGGCCATTAAAAAAGTCCATCTAAATCACGTCCTCCGTTTTGATTTATAGTTATTATTTCTGTAAATCCATGATTATGAGAATGAAACTACATAGGTGAAGAACCATTACAATTAAGCTGAATGATAATCCATAAGCAGCAAAAATCAGAAGTCCAACATTATAAGAAGCTTCTTCAACTGCCTGCTCCGTTAGCCAACCATGCAGCGAAGCTGCACTACAGATTATGAAAATGGATTATACTGCCTATACTGATTCTATGGCTGGCGAAGAAGGTCGATATACTATGGTGCCTTAGAGCCCAACCGTTAGTCTGATTCCAGCGATCACGGTGCATCACAGATTGTCGCACCCTTTACAGGTAGCACGTATGGGAGATTAACCCTTTTTTGGTTGTTGCAACACCATCATAATGTCAACTTACGCATGTATTTCTCTAAGTTCTCTTGAGTGATTCATAACAGCCTCTGCAAGTACGGTATAATCTAAACTTTTAAGTTCGTTTAAATACATCATTGGCCCAATAACAACTTTTACTGGCTTTCGAATCCACTTTTTCGTATCCAGATAAATAATCGCAACCGGAAGAACAGGTGCCCCTGTTTTTAACCCTAAAAAAGCTACCCCTTTTTTCGGTTTGACACTTTCCCCATTTTTACATCTTTTACCTTCAGGGAAAATTCCAAGCACTTCCCCGTTTTCAATCACCTTTAAGGCACGGCGGACAGGACGAATGACAATTCCGCTTTGCCGGTCAACAGGAATAGCATGAAGTTTTTGAAAAAACCAATTGGTAATACATCGCTGAAACAGTTCCTTTTTCGCCAAAAAATGAATTTTTCGGTTAAAGATACTGGAAAGAATAATGGGGTCATAATTGCTTGTATGGTTTGCTGCCACAATGACTGAACCAGTTTTAGGAAAATTTTTTATGCCAATTACTTCAATTCGGAAAATGAAACATAAGATTATTTTTGAAATCCATTTCATGCTTGTATAGAACATACTTCTTCCCCCATTACCTTATAAGAAAAACGTTGTTTAAATTAGCTATTATGTATATTTCCTACTCTAGAGGACAAATTATACTTGTTAACCAAAATATTCTATACCAGGGGGGTGATGTAAAAATGAATTCCATTCAATTTGAATACAGTGTGCCTCGGTATGTCTTAAGTAAAATAATGGGCAAAGTTTCAAAATCTTTTTATTGGAACTCCAGATTATCCTGCGTTCGATTACGCCGTGTAGAAGTTCCCAAACTTCCAAACGATGAATGGGTAAAAGTAAAGGTAAAGTACGGAGGAATCTGTGGAAGTGACTTAAATCTCATCCTTTTAAAGGATAGTCCAACCACTTCTCCGTTTGCGTCTTTTCCATTTACGATTGGACATGAAGTGGTAGGAACGATTGAAGAAGTTGGTTCAAAGGTGGAAAACATAAATGTGGGAGACCGGGTAGTCATTGACCCAATATTATCATGTATAACAAGAGGAATTGCAGACCCTTGTCCTAATTGCCGGCGGGGTGATTATAACCTTTGTCATTTTATGGCCGAAGGGGGAATTTCACCAGGGTTGTTAATAGGCACCTGCCGTGACACCGGCGGAAGCTGGGGATCTTATCTTGTTGCACATAAAAGTCAAGTATTAAAACTTCCTGATAATGTAAATGATTTAAACGGTGTGTTAGTAGAGCCTTTTAGCTGTGCCCTGCATGCTGTTTTGCGAAATCCTCCGAAAAAGGATGATACGGTATTTGTCATTGGAGCCGGTACAATAGGGATTTGTGTTGTCGCTGCGATTAGAGCACTTGAATTTCCCTGCCGAATTGTGGTTTTGGCAAAACATGACTTTCAAGCACAGCTTGCTTCCCGCTATGGTGCAGATGAAATCATTTATTTTACAAAAAATAAAAATTATATTTACCAAACGGCCAAATCTCTTCATGCAAGCGTGTTAGAGCCGATCTTTGGTGATCCAGTTGTACAAGGTGGAGCCGATCTTATTTTTGAATGCGTTGGTAATAAGCAAAGCATAAACGATGCACTCCGTTTTGCTAAAAATGGAGGAAAAGTCGTTCTATTGGGATTAGCAGGGATCATGGACGGTGTCGACTGGACGACCGTTTGGCTTAATGAGTTAGATGTTAAAGGAAGCTTTGCATACAGTACGGAAGAATATCAAGGAAAGAAGATGCGAACGTTACAAATTGCAATTGAATTAATGCGCAATGAAAAGGTGGATTTATCCCTATTGGTAACACATCGTTTTCCTCTGGAAAATTATCGTGATGCCTTACAAACGTTGATTAACAAAGGAAAAGGTTCAACCATGAAGGTTGTATTCGAACCTTAAATCATTTTTTAATACGAAAACACTAGTTTGGAGGGAAACAGCGTGAGAACTTTCACCATTAGTGGAAACAAGCAAACTCCTTTTTTAAATTGGCTTGCAGAAGGAATAAAAGGGGAGTTTTTATCAAGAGGTTATACGTTTTATTACGTTCCTGAAGAAAATATTAAACTTGTGTTTCATTTTATTGATCCTGAAAAACCGCGGCCTTACCGGAGGAAGGCTCAAGCAACGTTTGTCGTTTCTGTGATGGAAGCATCAGAAAAATCCCAAAACATTCATAAATCAGCCTATCCATATTTAATCAGGTCTTTAGCCAATCATTTAATGTATATCTTACATAATGATGATGAAACAACGGATATTTACTTTCTTACACCTGAACAAGGGTTTTACAAATTGACGTATCGGGAAGAAGAAGAAGAAACATTTTTCAAACGTATTTATGAAAGATTGGAACCGCTTGCAGCTTCGCAGTTAGTGATTGACAATGATTTTTATGATGATCTTCCAGAAGAATTGTGGAACGGCGATGAGATTACGAAATTACTAAGCGAATCTGGAAAAAGGCTGGACCGTATGAATTTGCTCCCTGCTCCATTTCCATTGGAGGAATATCTTACACCTCGGGATATGCGTCATCTAAAAAAACTTTACGGAATAGGAGGACTAAGCTATGGAAACCTCAGCGCCAGACGGGATAGTGAAAGCTTTTGGATGAGTGCAAGCGGAATTAACAAAGCAGATATGAAAACGGTTGGCGAAGATTTTCTGTTAATAAGGGGGTATGATCCTGATAAAAATGCCATGAAAGTAAGCGTTCCCCCGAATATAACACCAAGAAGGGCATCTGTTGATGCGATTGAACACTGGATGATTTATAAAGAACACCCGGAGGTAGGAGCGATTATACATGTTCATGCTTGGATGGACGGCATAAAGGCTACAGAGATTAATTATCCATGTGGAACGATTGAACTTGCAAAAACAGTGGCTGAACTTGTCAGAAATTCGGAGGAGCCTTCTAGAGCTATTATTGGTCTTAAAAACCATGGCTTAACCATAACTGGTACGGATTTAGATGACATCTTTGAACGTATCGAAGGTAAAATTATTCCTCAAGTGCCGATGTCTTAACATATTTACATGTATAAAGATTTTTGATACCGTTAAGAATTGTGTAATGATTAAGATAGATAGGGTATCTCTTAAATAAATTTGGATAGATGGGAGGATTTGTCCTCTCTTATTTTGTTTGTTTACATGTTTTTGTTAATTGTAACGTTCTTCAAACATTCGTTGGAGAGCTTCATAAGCTTCGGCAAATCCCCGTAACTTTCGCCCTGTACATTTCTCATTAAAGTCTTGATCTGTAATTATAATAGGACAGTACATAAGAAGGTCGGAGTCTTACTCCGCCTTCTTTTTTACCCACTTACTTGCATAGCACCTTATATTTAGCACCATACTCTCTGCACCAAGCCTCCAGCTTTTCTTTTCGTTCCAGTGAAACATAAGGTTTAAATTACGTGAAATACTGAAAGAAAGAGGCATCGAGCAAAAACAACTACACGAAATGTTCGGTGTGTCGGAGCGAGAGCAATTAGCGAGCTATGTAACGATTTAATGAAACGCTATGCGAAAGAAGCGATCGAACGTATTGCCGACGCACTGGAAATAGATGACGCAAGCGAATTATTTGAAATCGTGCATGAAAAAAGTGAGGTTGATTAGACCTCACTTTGCTAATCGATGTCACCCATCGACTTGAACATACGGCTATCGAATAGCACTTCATTTTCCAACACGACAATACTATTCACTATTTCTCGAACACTCTTACATAAATCAATCTCATCAAGTATTCGTTTTTCGTATAGCTCCACTAATCCTTTAATATTTTCGATCACTTCGGTGTCATTTGAATTGTTTCCGTCCTTTTCCTTGAGTTCCTCTATGTATTTATCTACATCTTTCTGCCCATTATTCATAAAATCAAACCTCCTTTTATTAATATCTTTTCGAGTTATCCCCGAAAAATGCATGCGCGTCCGAAAACCCAAAAAATTTTCGAAAACACGAAAGCGACCCGTAACGTAACGAGCCGCCTTTTTTATTTTTCGCCTGACCTCGTCCGTACCAAGAGGTAGCTGATAGAGTAGGTGTTACCAGAAGTACTTATTTAGGATACGAAAGTAACTATCGACAACCACCAATAGAGATATTAGTAAAATTAGCCGAAGTTCTAAAAACTAGCGCTGATTATTTGATCGGACTAACTGACAATCCGTATCCAAAGGAACCAACTCGAAACGCAAAAGAGTTATTAAAGGAAAAGGATCTTCACTGGGATGGAGTGCCACTAACGGACGAGGAATTAAAATCTCTGCGAGATATATTAGAATTAGTTGTTCGATATCGGCCCCCGAAAGCGATACAGGAAGAAAAAGAAAAAAGCTAGCATGCCTGGTGGGAACAAAAATCCCTGCCAAATGGCAGGGTTATAGCTTGTCGACAAAATCGACAAACTGAAAAGAACCTATAGGCTCTTTAAAGATGATGTTAATTAAAACATCATACTTGTCACCAGTGATAGGTTGAATATCTGATTTGATAGTTCGTTTCGAAGTGCATTCCAATAATTTGGAAATTGCTCCAAAATTATAATAATTACATTAGGCAAATTTAATTAATATCCACCTTTCCTGTTGCTTCTCGATGATTTGTCATTCAAATTGTATCCCGCTTATATTTTTGCTTGTTTAACTAAATCAATTTGTACAAGCCAAAGTCGTTCATTCTTCGCGTAACCATAACACGGTATGAAAATGGTTGTTTGTGAAATACTGTAAGTAAAACATCTCCCTAAAGGAGTGAATAACGTGAGAAACGGTGGAAGTAGAAAAATTCATCTATTTTTACTATTGGTGGTTACTGCCGTTTTTATTTGGTCAGCGATCAAGCCAGCAAGTTACCTGTCATGGCTGTTGGAGGTTAGTCCTGCCGTTGTTGGCTTGATCATCGTCATCGCAGCATACAATAAATTCCGCTTTACTACTCTCTCTTATGTCATTATTACTATTCTAGCCATTATTATGTTTGTCGGTGGGCATTATATCTATTCCAAAGTCCCGCTTTTTAATTGGATCAAAGACGCTTATGACTTAAAGCGAAATCATTACGACCGATTTGGGCATTTGCTTAAAGGCTTATTTGCAATTGTGTTGAGAGAAATTTTATTGCGAAAAACTCCATTAACAAAAGGTCCTTGGTTAGTTACCATTGTCCTAAGCATGTCGCTGGCCATCGCGGCTTTATACGAAATTATTGAATGGCTAGTTTCTAAAATATCCAATGGAGGAGAAGCGGCTAAAAACTTTTTAGGAATCCAAGGCGATATTTGGGATACACAATGGGATATGTTATGTAGCTTGATCGGTTCGATTGTTGCATTACTCATCTTTTCTAAACTACATAACAGGCTGTTAAAAAAAGAAGTAATAAAAGAATAAAAAAGATGGGACTCCCCCTTATTTTAATCGTTTAGGTGAAAATAACGGGGAGTCGTCTAAATAAAACAAAACCTATGTAAAGACAAAGGAGTTCTCCTAAGTTTACCTTGTTTTGTACAAATAAAATATGTATCGAGAGTGTAGAAACCGTTATATTGAGCGATCGCAGGATGGATGTCAATGCTTACAACACAGTAATCTTCCTCAGGCAATCCTATATATTCTTTTATCTCCTGAAATTGTTTTTCGGCGAAAAAATTCCTTTCGAAACGGCCCAACTTTTGAATCGCCATCGGAAAACCGTTTCGATTTATGTTCAACGACTTAACCAAGGCGGGATGGAGGCGTTGCGACAACTTCGCTATGTTCCCGGAAGAAAAACTTATCTATCTCCAGAAGAAGAACAAGAAATGATCTGCTAAGAACAATATAGAAATATCAAATCAAGACAGCTAAAAAACATTGATATATCAGCATTCTTTAAAAACTAAAAATCAAAATATGCCATGTTAGATGAGTTTTATGTGGGTAAAAGGTGGGTAAAATAAAATCTCGGGAAATAATTCGTTAGACAAAACTTCTTCAGAAGGCCGGAGTCTTACTCCGCCTTCTTTTTTACGATGAACAAAAAAGAGCCTACTCAAAGCGAGTAGGCTGTATGTGCTTTATTTTAATCCGAATTGAGATTTATTAATCAATTTTCCTCCTTGGAACATTAAAGAGGCGTTAGCACCAATATCTCCTTCTCCATTATATTCATACATAACTGTATGGTCAGCTGCACCAGGTTTTCCGGTTTCGGAAATTTTCTGACCTTCCCCACCAACAATTTGTTTTACTTGCTCATATGTCATGCCGTTCTGGATTTTATCGAATTCCTCTTTAGTGATCGTCACTTTAGAAGCCGCTTCATCTTCGATACCGAACTGTGCTTTGCTTATTAACTTACCGTCTTGGAAAGTAAAGTTAGCATTAGCTCCGAAGCTACCGTCGCCTTCGAATTCGTAAATAGCTGTATGGTATGGAGTTCCTTTTTCGCCTGATTCGGAAACGAGATTACCTTCTGCACCGATAATCTTAACGACTTCTTCATATGTCATACCGTCTTTAATTTGCTCGAATTTTTCTTTCGTTACTACGCCTTTTTTCTCTTCCTGTTTAGGTTCTTCTTTAGGAGTCGATGCGGTTTCTGTCGCTTCCTTTTCATCACTCTTTTTCGCTTGATCGTCACTTCCTCCACCGCCATCACTTGCCGCAGCGGCAACAATGATGATGGCTATGACCCAAAACCACCATTTTTTGTAGAATGGTTTCTTTTTCTTTTCGCTCATACTTTGTATTCCCCCTTTTTGTACTATTACGTTTACACCATATCACACTTGACACAAAAATATTGTCGAATTATGTCAAAAATTACCACATATTGACGCAATTTTCACATGGAATCATCTTCATCGTCCTCATGGAAAAATGGATATTTCAGGAGCATTTTCTGGAATAAACCTTCATCTTTGATCGGGAGTTTACTCTTCGGGGACTTGTAGTAGCATTTCTGGTGGATGACGGTGTTGATGATGTCGAGGAATACTTTTTCGTCCGGCTGAACTGGCTCCGAACAAATGGGACAACGTAGTCGGCCAACGATTTCAAACATGAAATCACCTCCGTAATGAATATTTCAACAAAAACAAAAAAAGCTCTGCCGTTTGGTAGGGAAGCAATTATTTCAATAATCCAAGCCTATCTAAAATTACGGCCAATTGTGCTCTTGTAACTGGTTCATCTGGACCGAATCGACCATCACTATGACCTTTGATGATTCCTGCTTTCATCGCTTTTCTAATGCTTTGTTCTGCCCAATGTCCAGCAACATCATCTTTCACAGAAACTTTTTGCACGGTAGCTTTTCCCCTTTTTTCTTGAGTCCGAACGCCTTCCCAAGACCGATGATGTGACCGTAGGCGATTTGTTGTAAGAATTGGTCCGATTTGAGTTTTGCCGCGTCGTTGGCGTTGTCAATGAATAAGTTCTCGGTCAAGATGGCCGGCATATGCGTTTCACGCAGCACGGCATAGTCTGCACGTTTTTTGCCACGATCTTTGACATTGCCTATTGCTTTCACGATCTCGGCGTGAATCACATTTTGATATGCGATTGTTGCCGAGCTAACATAGCCGTTGTAAATGTACGACTCGAATCCCGTGCCGCCACCGGCGTTGATATGGACGGAAATAAAGAAATCCGCTTTCAATTTGTTCGCGATCTCCGCACGTCCGCATAATTCTATGAATCGGTCATCGGTACGGGTGTAATGCACTTCTACACCTTCATAATCATCTAACATACAGCCAATTTGTTTAACAATCTTAAGTGTAAGGTCTTTCTCCCTCAAGCCGTTACCGACTGCTCCGCTATCTTGTCCGCCGTGTCCGGCATCAAGAACGATACGCACCATTATTTATCCTCTCCTTCTGCTTTTTCCAAAGCATATTTGGCCGTCGCTACTGAACCAACGCCATAAAGCGCATATTTTAAACCATTCACTAACACATCAAAAGAAAAAGCGTTCTTCTCAAAGATAGAGAAAGCAACGCCTAATACCACAGCAACAATCGGGATATAACGATTAGGAATGTTTGTTGCCCCACGAATCGCATAAAGCAAAACTGCTAACGCTACATATGCCGTGAATTCAATTGAAAGAATCGCTTCCATTTACCTCATCCTTTCAAATAATTGAGTAATGAAAAAATAAAAGTGACCGCCAATGCGCTGACGCTCACCCAAAAAGCTCTGTTTGCCCGCTTATCATCTTTTACTTCCTTTAGTTCCTTTTCGATATTTTTGAATCTTATATCCGCTTCTGCCCTTGTAATAAAATTTGCTGTATATGCATCAAGTTTGTTTTCAATTCTTTTCAACCCTTCAGTTAGTGATTCTAGTTGGGTCTCTAATTTTGCAATTCTTTCGTAGTCTTTTTGCTCCAATATGAAAACCTCCTTAAAAGCAAAATAAAAAAGCCCTATTTTTCAGGCTTCAGTTGCTGATGTTGTAACCATTTCTTCTAATTTTTCAACCCGTCCAATCAACTCTTGAACACATCGCCACAGATATGAAATCATTGCATATAGGTCAATCGCTTCACCAGCGACGATAGGCTCTGGTGCTTCATCGGCCATCAAGCCAAGGTGTTTTTTTGTCCCATCTTCTTCATACTGAAAATTGAATGTATAGATTTGCGTGTTTTTCACTTTCTCAATGACGCTATCGTTAAATTGTTCAATATTTTTCTTTATATCGCGTTTGGATTGAGTATTAAAAGTCGACGCCAAAATCGGTATATAGTCCCCTGTTGTATATGGTTTGACAGCTCGAATCTCAATTGGTGATTGCAAATAAATCCTGTCGTTTACAGATCGCAACGCTAAAAACCCGTTCGCCTGCGATATAGTTTTGTCGTCCAGTGCCAAATACTTTACTGCGACGGAGTTAAAAACAGGGGAGTACACAGAATAAAACTTTTCCCTGAAACCGGTTCGCATTTGCCATAACTTGTCTTCCGGATCATATGTCACCGGTTTGTCGCCTTCTACTAATTGTACGCCGTCCGCTTCAATCCATGAACCATTTACAGTTGAAAGAGGCAAAATACGCAAATACCTAGTCGCGCTTGTAGTCGTAAATGTTTTTGCATGCCGGACAACAGTAGGGTCATTGGCCGGCGTCGCTGGGAAGTCTTGTGAAGCGCCGCCAAGGGAATTCAAGTTAGCATCTAAAAATTCAATGTGCAAACGCGGGCCGGCGCCCGATGGATTATATTTTATCGATGTTCTAAAAAAAGCTGATAAAGTATAGATTGTATTCGGTTTGACAGGAATCCACTGCTCAAAACTCGCTCCACGGTGTACGACCGCAGTGTTTGCTCCAAAGATAGGATGATAACTATTTGCTGTTTCTGTATATTTGTCCGACAATAATTTTGGACTACCGAATAATTTCCATTTATAAAAAGCATCATCTGGATAACGGCTGATGTCAACTGGATTATCGTTCTCATCAGCATCGAACATTTCGAATGAATGGTCTTGAACTAGATTTGTTTTTGATGCTTGTTTTCACACTTGTAATCGGGTCTTCAACAAGGAAATCCGCTTGTTTTACAGTTACACCGTGCGTATCCAGGGCCACTTTATCATTCGAAACGCTGACGTTACCATTCTCATCAACAACAAACTGATTATTCACATTCAATCCGTTTAGCGATTTGATATGTTTAGCTTCAATAGTATCGGCGGCAATAACACTCGCAGTAACCGAGCCTGCAGCAAGATGCTCGGCTAATATAGCACCTGTTGCAATTGCCTGCGCTCCTACTGCATCGGCGACAATTTTAGATGCGGTTATTGCGCCTGCTGCTATTTTTTCAGCAGTAACAGCGTTTGCCGCAAGCGCATTCGTTAGAATGGATTCCGGGACAATTAAAGAGCCATCAATAATTGTTGTGTTTGGAACCGTTAGATGAATACCGTTTTTGTTTAGAAATACAAGTAAATCGTCATCTGTTAACCATGTAGGATAGGAGCTTGACGCATAAAAGTAATTTGGATCACTGTATTTCCAATAGACAAACGGAAGATTTGTGTTTCCATCAGCGATATTATAGACTTGTCCTTTATATGAAATTTTCACATCAGACCAGGAGATATAGCCAGGACTTGGTGTATTATCTTGTACAATCATGATGATCACCTACTAAAAAATAAAGTGAGTAGCAAGATTTAACTTATCCTCTGCGATAGCGCCTGCCGCTATTTTAGTGCCAATAACGGCTCCATTAGCCAATTGGGAACTTCCAACCGCACCGGCTGCAATATTAGTGGATGTAACGGCATTGCTTCCTAATTTTCCAGCAACAACCGCACCATTGGCAATCTTCACTGATGTAACTGCATTATCTGCAAGTTTCGTCGAGTTAACAGCTCCATCTGCTAATTTACCAGCACTTACGGCCAAATCAGCCAATTGTGCATTTCCAACAGCTCCTGTTTGAATATGATTAGATCCAATGGCATTTGTCGCAATTTTTGCTGATGTAACGGCACTGCTAGCTATTTTCGTTTCTGTGATAGCAGAATCGCTTATTTTTGATGAAGTAATAGCTAGATCAGCTAGTTTAGCCGTAGTGACTGCCCCTGCCGCTAGTTCATTACTTCCTACTGAGCCATCCAATAATGCGCCTCCTGGTGTCATTTTCCCTGGAGCCATCGTTAAATGAAATGTTCCGCCTTCGTTAATACCGATTAATACATCGTCAACGGTCAATGTAGGTTTTGTATCCGATGCTTGTAATTTTGTATTGTCTGTAGCATCAAAATCCCACCATATATATTTTTTATTGGTGTTCCCGTTGGTGATTGTATAAGTAACTCCTTTATATACAATGTTCACGTCTGTCCATGCCACATAGCCTGCTTGCGGGCTGTTGTTGGTAAATACATATCCATCCAGCAAATGAGTGGCAAGATTCAAATCATGCGAATGCACTCTATTCATTCCTTTTTGCGTTTCTAAAAGAACACCGATTCTGTAGGAAATGTCATGTAAAATGGAAACAAATTTATCTTGTAACACCTTGTCAACTATTTTTTCGATTCTTCTTTCAAGTTTTTTCGCCATATGGAAAACCTCCCCAAAAAGTTTTAGAAAATTAAATGAGTTTGCCATTTCATCTTTTCTTCGGTGATAGCTCCTGCGGCGATTTTGACATCTGTAATCGCAAAGTCAGCAATATGTTCGTTGCGTATTGCATCGAGGGCGATTTTTGCAGCTGTAATCGCGCCGTCTTCGATTTGATGGGACTTCAAAACGCCTTTCAAGTCCTCAAAACTTTCACGCGTAATTTTGACCCAGTTTTGACCGTCCCACTTTCGCCAAATCGGCGGATTTGTATTCTCATCCAGCCAAAAATCACCTTCAACTGGATTGAGTGGCGGATCTGTTCCTCTGCTAATTTTTCGTTCTGCGTATGCTTCGGTGTATTGTTTAGCGTTTTGTTCGGCTTGTTGCGCTTTGTTTGTTGAGACTTGATCCGCGTAATATGTGGCGTCTTCATAGACGGTCACGTCTTGAACGTCTGCGTATTGTTTTGCATTGGATTCGGCCGTGTTCGCTTTATTAGTCGCGTCTTGGGCAGCTTCGTTTTTGACGTTCGTGTCTTTCGTGTCGATTTCTTCCTTGGTGTACGTGACTTCCATCACTTTCGATAAAGAGACTTTCTTCGCAATCTCCGCCTGCAGACGTTTGTAAATAGAAAAAACATCTTCTTCCGTGTACTCGATATAGTCTCCAAGCGTTACTGTTTTTTGCCCATTCCGCTTGATTGATCGTTCGACTGTATGGATACGTGCTTCAAGATATAACGGCGGTGTGAAAGCTGTGTCCTTAATTCGGATAGTGTCGCCGAAACGGAATTTTTCATACTTCAAGCCCGGCATTTTTTCAAGGTCGGCGACGTCACCTGTATATTCGATGGACGAATCGATACGTTTTGCAAGCTCCGCTTCTGTTAGTGAGCGCAATTGTTCAAGCGTCATCTCGCTGTCGCTTGAATCCGGTTCGTATATATCTACAATATGTTTTCCGTTGCGTCCCCATCGCGCTAATGCGTCTTTATCTTCGACGAACACCTGTAAACGTGTACCGTCTTCACGTTCTGGGCCAATCCCAACAAGCGCCGTGACGATGCTCGAAAAATCTTCTTTCCTCTCGATACCGATCAAATCCTTGCCGAATTCGACTTCGCGTCCGTTCCAGCCGCCTACGTGTTCGATTAAATCAACATGACGCCGCGTGACTTTGTTGCCGTCCGTTTCGACGCGGAAATAAAGTTCTAAATTGAACTCGCTAGCAATCTGCTTCAAATACGAATATGGATTGGTGTATGATTCGATAGTGAGCGTGCGGGAGCCTGCAAAATCAACCGTTCCGACTTCCCATTCGGTATCTTCTAACGCCATATCAGCATGTTGTTTCGCTGTCCATGCCGGCGTTGTTTGCGGCTCGATTACTTTTGCTTTTGCAAGTTCAGTATATGAAGCACTTGTATAAACTTCGATGAATAAGCCGTCAGCGCCATGAAATTTCCGCGTATTCTCGATGATGAATTCGATATATTCGCCGTCTTCGTCGGGTATGATGACGCGGTTGCGCTCGGCCAAGTATTCGGAAAAGCGCTTATTCGCGAACGTCGTAAAGTCGAACGTTTCCAGTGTATCCTTTAACGACTTTGTATGTTTATCGCCCCAAAACGCATCCTCGTCAATTACGTCCAAAATGCGGTCGGTTTTTCTATCTGTAATATGAATCAATCAAACCGCTCCTTTCTCTATTTGAACCGTTCACGGTATCGACAAGTCACGTTAAATGACTGCTCCGGATAAAATTACCACTGAAAGCATCCTAGATAAGTCACCTCCACGAGGCGTTTGCATGTATTGCAGACGCTTTTTTATTTTTAGAAATTGTTTAAGCAAATCGCTGATTTTGTCATAACACGATGATACTTGTCTAATCCTTCCTTGTCTTAAGGAATATATTACATAGCAGGAGTGCTTTTCCTCCGAATATTCCAATAGGAGGTGAAAAGATATGTGTTGGGGATGTGGATATGGTAGCTACGGCGGTTATGGCTACGGCGGTTACGGCGGTGGCTTCAATTTTGTGTTGATTGTTGTATTGTTCATTTTATTAATTATTGTCGGAACTTCTATTTGGAGCGCCTAATATCCTAACGTTCTTATCAAAAACAGACTGCTTACCATAAATGGGGGGTGTTATATATGACGGGTTTTGCCTTGATTGTTGTCTTATTCATCTTGCTTATCATTGTAGGATGTTCTTGTATGGGTCTTGGCGGTTATTAATTCCCCACAAGGTGACATTTAATCTCTCTTAATCTCCTCATTAATCGGAATAGGTGGTTTCGTTTATTGAAAAGGAAAAGGGCAGGTTGGGTTAATCTGTCTCTGATAATGAAAGGACGATGAATTAAATGCCATTTTTTGGATTCGACCAAAGAGAATTCTTTTTTCGTGACGACTTTAGAAGAAGACGGTTTTTTCCCTTTAGAAGAAGACGGTTTTTCCCGTTTTTCCCTTTTGAAGACGACTTTAGAAGAAGACGCAGATTCTAATTAAACAAATGATTTAAACAGTGTTTCCATGGGCCTACGGGCCTTCTTTTTTTATAGAGAAAGATCATCTGCTGTGAAATAAAAAAATCCACATTTAATTTTTGTCAAATGGTTTATTGCACGAAACGAAAAGGATTGCCGTAGCAGTCCCCATCTTAAACTCTTGCACTCCTTTAGCTTAATAAGGATTTTTCTCTCGGAAGCGGCTCGATTTTAAATGCTTTATACCCATTTAATCCCTTAAATACACCTGTTAGTTGAACAAGAAAATCGACAGCATTCTTTAACAGAGCAAAATAAAAACGCCACCCAAATCGGAGTGACGCCCTGCTTCAATATATCTCACGATATCATCATAGCATGTCCGAAACAAAATAATCTGTCATCTTTCTGTCATTTTTCCTTCATTTTTCTGCCGTTTTCCTGTTACTATGTTTTCTACATAATTTACATTATGTTGAATTTTTGTTCTGTTTATTTATATAGGCAAAATTTCCCTGCTGATCTTGATTATAAATTGTTTATTTTGGAGAAGATGGGGGAAGAAACAATGTGAAGATGCAAGTGTGGAATGGAGCTTATATGCATGAAGGAGGATCGTATGACTGCTGAAAACGTGAATTTAAAAAATCATTCAAATTATGCAACTCGCTCTGCATACTCGGCTCGTAATCTATGGTCGGGCTTCCTGTTCGGTCTTGGTCTAGTCGCCTTTATCGATGAAACTGTTTTTCATCAACTACTGCATTGGCATCATTTTTATGACAAGTCCACGACCGATATTGGACTGGTCTCAGATGGTCTGTTTCACGCTTTTAGTTGGTTTGCAACAATCGGGTCCTTGTTTATGTTCGCCGATCTCCGCCGCCGAAACGCATTGTGGCTCACTAGGTGGTGGGGAGGGGTGTTACTCGGGGCCGGAATATTCCAGTTATACGACGGTACAATCCAGCACAAGCTAATGCGGTTGCACCAAATTCGCTACAATGTGAATATTCTCCCCTATGACTTGACATGGAATTTCATTGCCATTGCCCTGATCGTGGCCGGTACTATCCTCATTGTTCGCACACGACGCAGATTACAACAACAGGGAGAGACTGTTTCATATGAACATCAATAATCACATTCACCACAACGATGGAACTCACATTTATCACGCAGATGGGATAGTATACCAGCTACTCTTGGCACTACCATTTGTGCTGGTATTGGTTATGTATATCCTTGCTGCGTTCGTATCCAGTCGCCGCCACAAACAATGGCCGCTATACCGTACTGCCTTCTGGGCTTTCGGAGTTCTCTGTGCAGCTGCCACAGTTGTCGGCCCCCTAGCGAATCGTGCCCATATGGATTTCACAGCGCACATGATCGGTCATTTGCTCCTTGGAATGCTTGCTCCACTCCTTATGGTGCTAGCTGCGCCTATGACTCTTGTCCTACGAACACTCAATGTGACTCTAGCACGACGTCTTTCACGTGTGCTGAAGAGTTGGCCAGTTCGTATTCTTAGTGATCCAATTGTCGCATCCTTCCTTAATGTTGGAGGCCTATGGATACTCTATACGACCGACTTGTACGCGGCGATGCAACAAACTATTCTTCTTTATGTGTTGGTACACATACATGTATTCTTTGCAGGCTACCTCTTCACAGCGTCTATGATTTATATTGACCCTACACCACATAAGTCTAGCTTCGTCTATCGTGCAATTGTGTTGGTGATTGCTTTAGCTGGTCACGGCATCTTATCCAAGTACATCTATGCTCAACCACCTAATAGCGTGCCCACAGTACAGGCAGAAATTGGAGGAATGCTAATGTACTACGGTGGTGACGCTATTGACGTTGTTCTTATCTTCATATTTTGCTTTCAATGGTTTAGAGCCACCCAACCTCGAGCATCGTTGGCCATGGATAAGTACTCGAAAATATCAAATTAATCGATGTTGATTTTTCTGATTATCTGATACGGGTTAAGGAAAGAAAATCAAAGACCGTAGTGTACCTTTCCTATTACATTCAAAGAATTACTGACTAGGCATAATAGTGGTATATCAACCTTCTACTATAAGGCACAATTGTGGAGTAACGAAAGCCCAATTTTTCATTGCTATGACGGAAAAATTGGGCTTTTTAATTTGATGACAAACTCAACCAGGTGAGTTTGTCTTTTTTCAGTATATTAGCTTTAAAAAGATTGAAAAAGATCAATTTATTAATTATCGGTTCTAATCTCTCTGTCATTTCTTCTTCTTAACCCTAACAGTCCTGCTAAACCAATTAAACCAATCCAATCCCAATCTGTATCGTCATCATCGTTATTAGTAACGTCCGCATTTTGAGCCATGTGAGTTATTTTGTTTGTATTGTTATCGATGTCAATGTTGTTATTTTGAGCGTAAACAGCTATCCCACAAAGCATTAATGTAACTGATAGAGCACAAAGTGAATGGAGAATCTTTTTTAACACGGTTTTCACCTCCTTTTAATAGCTGTTGGCTTTAATATGTCCAATTAAAGGAACAATTATTCTTTAGATATAATGTCATCCATTTATAGGTAAATTATCCAAAAAAGAATTAACGTTTGATTACAGACGTAAGAAAAGGAGAAATCCATCTTTACACAAGGCATAGATCGTTCTACAAAAGAAGGGGAAAGTAGTTATTATCAAAGTTCAATAAGACATACAAAAAGACCGGTTTATGTCGGTCTTTTTTCCGTGGTTTAAAAATCAACATTGAAAAATATAACAAGGCCAATCATAAAAAAGTAAAAGCTTGCGGCATCTCAAGCTTTTAGATTAACAATCCGAACTTTTCACATTGAGCGGTGGTAGAACTAGCCAACCTTTTTCTTTATTCATTCTAAGCAATCTAGCGCCATATTGCGCCTTTTTTATGTAAAATTTACCATACATTAAAGCAATATCTTCCCTGATGCACTGCCCCATCATTGTGCTGCATGCCACTAGACCAGCTGCAATATCTTTACTAAGCATTGCAGCAATTTCCGGGTCAGTAAATCTCGCACCGGCAGGAATATCTTCCAAACATGCTTTTGGCCGTTCTGGCGGTGATGGCGGAAGTGCTATTCCATTTTCTTTTAACAAGTTTTCGGTTTCTTGTATTTCCGGTTTTAGAACATTTTCGATACTATCCTCAATAAAATTTTTTAAATCCTCATCACCTGTATGGTTGAGTAATGTTTGATATCCAGTTACTAATCCTTTAGCCGTCAGTAAATACGACCATACACCAAATACTTCTCCATAGTGCATTGGCTCTTCTTTTGGATTACCGCTTAAAATTTCCATAATAAATCCCATAATAACCCTCCTAACAAAATTCATATATCACCTTTTCTTTAGATAATGTGGATTGATTGAAATAAATTATGCAAAGAAATGCAAAGAAAAGAGAAGCTTTCAAAAAAACTTATTATGTTATTGGAAAAACAGTGTAATTTTGTACGAAAACTGCTGAGGGATGGTACCGTCAAGAAGTTTGTGTAATGCATGATAGGGTAGATCAACCTTTTCTGCACCACGAATCGGCTGCACAAAATTCATGTGAAGTCACCTCACTTTTCACCTCTTTATACACTTCAATACGCAAAGCAAAAGCTAATTTGTAAAACGCTTTTTCACGGATACGATAAAATGTCGATTCGCTAATCCCCATTTCATTGTAGATATCACAATCACGTGGTTCCTCTAAAGACATATATCGTTTAATGATTAGTTCCCTTTCGATTGCATTGAGCTTATTGACCGCACGGCGTATTTTCTCCATGTACTCATCTCTTTCACGTTCAAAGTCTACCTTCTTAATCGCCGCGCTTTCTGTAGATGAATGAAAAGTATTCGTGTTGCTTGGCGGCACGAGAGAGTACGTTTGCGTCACTCGTGTCAGGAATTCGTCCGGAACCGTCAACATATACATGCGATATTTTTCAAGTGCTGCCTCTACTGCTTCTTTTGTTTTTTCTCCGTCCGTGTCACGCAAAAAAGACAGTTGATAAAACCGTTTGCCCACTCGGACCCCTCCCGTGGTATAATATGGTCGAGGAACGACGTTTTACCTTCATTCTTTTTGGCCGGGAGAAGTCCTGACTTTTTTATTTGTATTAAACGTTTTAATAGTGGAAATAAATCTTAGTGGAACAAGGTCTATCTGCCCGCTCGAAGACTCGTATTCCTGTAGAATGACCTTGTTCCTTTTTAAGCCTATAACCTTGGTTCCTCCGCATCCAATCTTCGAATGAGCTTTTTCAAGTCCTCAATTAGCACGTCTTTCGAATAAACATCATCGCTCATGATTTTGCAAAGAATGTTTGTAGCCATTAGTTTTAGTTCAATAAACGTGCATTTATCTTCCCAGCTGTATGCCATTGTTATCACCTCATGGTTAGTATGAGGTGTAATAAACAGAACTATCATTTTGTTTCCTAAATGTGTTCTTCAGCTTCTTCTGCCCCTGATTCACACCATGTCACCGCCCATGTCAGCGAAATGCTAAACTGATTCATCATTTTTTCATTACCTGGGCTGTTTGTCTTATACAGGCTCACTATGTTTTACATAGGATGTAGTATCCTTTTAAATCAGGAGGTTTACAAAATGTCAGATGGCTTTGGCTTTAGATCAAACTTTGCTTTAATTGTTGTGCTGTTTATCCTTTTAATTATTGTTGGATGTAGTTGTTTCTTTGGTGGTTTTGGTGGTTACTAATCTAGAATCCGTTTAAAAGTTTTATAGGGCGGGTCATATAGATCCGTCCTTTTTTCTTTACTTATTGAATAACTAGGGCAACACAATGCTTATTTTGTTTCCTAAACCTTAACTATACTTATCACAACTTGATTTTTTGGCTGACCAAAATCGGTAATATAGGTAACTTCAACAAGTAGCTCCCGCCCTGTATATTCTTGCGTTTTCGGATTATATTCTTGAAGTAAGAGCAAATCATTCACCTGAAAACCACGATCGTTTTTCCGAATTTCAAATGTCTTTTTTCCTGATCGCACCGCTTCGAAATACTCTGGCCATATCTTTAATAGATGCTTCATAGGTATTCGCATAAAACTTTGTTCTCCTCCTCACTCAATAAAATCGAAAATACACATCTGCTCATAGTTTTCAGGCATTTCCTCTTCTGTTTCACATTCAAGCACTTCCGTTTCAAAAACAACCTCATTTGTTTCATTTTCATTTGCATCCACTTCTCGAAACTCCGTGAACCAGTGCAATGGGAAGCAACCAACGCACTTTTTTAATTGTTTATCGCGATAAACATACGCGTGTGTTTTCAATAGCTTCAAATAACACGTCCCTAACTGAATAAAAGCATATCCTCGTTTCCTCCAAACGAGCTTGGCTGCATAGATTTTCCAATGCAGGAATAGAGTCCACTGGCGGCTCGGGCGGCCATTCATCTTCCTGAACGATCTGAAACAGCGATTTATGAAAACAGCCTTGATGGGCACTTGCCTTTGGAAGCTTTGAAACGTAATAATGATCGGGACTATTTGAGAAGAGAAAATACTTTTTCCCTTTTTCAAGGACCATTGTTATGCCTGTGTCAACGCAAATGCCTTGTAGCAAGTTTTTCACCTTCTTTTACAGTTTCTTCGAACTGTTCATTAAGCAGTTTTGCTTTCTTTTCTTTTTAACTGTTCAATCAATTCCTATTAATTAACAAATGCCTGGGTTACTTCATACAATATTCAAAAAAATGGAGTTGTTCTTCATGGTGAAATGGATTGACGTATCTACATCACAACATCAATTAAAACTTTTTGATGGAAACAAGCTTATAAAAGCTTACCCAATTGCAGTTGGAAAAATATTGACACCAACACCTTCCGGGACATACACGATTATCAATAAACAACGTAATCCCGGCGGACCATATGGAGTGCTTTGGATGGGATTGTCAAAACCTCATTACGGTATACACGGAACAAATAACCCAGCTTCAATCGGTAAGAATGTCTCACATGGGTGTATTAGAATGTTTAATCATGATGTTCTAGAATTATCATCTAGAGTTCCAATTGGTACTAGGGTTTTTATTCATAAATGACAAGGCTGTCATCCTGCTCATCTCATGTTTTGCCTTGCAATCTCAAACACTCGCTCCCTATCCTCAAGCGATCGCCATACCCAGTGTTTTCCCTTTTTCTCGTACAGATCGAACCAATACTGCTCAAAATCCGTACGCTCTGTATATCCAGCGCGGGAACGGCCATCGTGATACAACTCTACACGGACCCACTTGTATACGTCGTCACACCGAATGATCGCTGCGTAATCGTCGCTTGTTCCCCATTCCCAGTCTTTCATATATCCAAGCACTTCCCAGCCGGGAAAAACGCTCTGTATCCTTCTCAATGTTTTATCATCGACCTTCTCATCCTCAACAAAATCGAAAATCGTCAGCTGGTTCATTTATTCCCTCCTTTCGGGAGCAGTTTGTTGCTGCTCCTCTAGTGGAACAATGGTGATTTCTACCCTCGGTGTCTCGCTGTACCATTTGGAAATATGTAAGTCTACCACCTGGCTGTCATCCTTCCAAATGACGTTTTTGAGCGCATCCTTTATGGATTTTGCATAGTTATCTACATCCGGTTTACTTGTCGGACGCAGCTGACCAGCTTCGGCTGCTGCCTTTTTCTTTTTGCTGAAACTTTTCAAGGTAGGCTTGTACACCTTAACAACAAGAGATATAGGTCCCTCGAGTAATTTTTCAGGACGATGTTCAGAAGCTACTAATTTCACGTATTCCTTGAAATTTCTCGATTTTTTCGGGTCATACATTCGGATATGACCGTCAATCATGGTTGCTCGAGGTCGGCCCTGTGCGACAGGCTCGCCATAGACAGTGAAGC
This sequence comes from Parageobacillus sp. VR-IP, assembly GCF_013357975.1. NCBI lineage: Bacteria > Bacillati > Bacillota > Bacilli > Caryophanales > Anoxybacillaceae > Parageobacillus > Parageobacillus sp. VR-IP. The sequence goes on along the minus strand of NZ_JABVYQ010000001.1, from coordinate 996,870 downwards.
TAATCATTGTGTCTTCACCTCATTTAGTTATTTAACATGTACCATCCGTAGAACATTGCAAGTACGATAACAATTCCGAATATCCATTTCAATAGAGGAGGCAGTGATTCAAAAATGATGACTGCACCAAAAAATATCAACGCAATGATCGATAATAATGTGAGCGCCACTAAAACGATTAATATTTCTATCACAGTCATCTCACCACCTATCAAACGCCTATATTCGCCTTGTGCAGCATTTTTCTTGTTCCAATAATTATTTTACATTCTCACAAAAAATGCTCGAAATTTGTCGAAATTTGAAGAGAGATAGGCATCATTGTTTTGCTTTCTCGGTTGCCAATACAAATCGCAACGTGTAGTAGTCCCAGTCGTAAATAGATTTACCTTCATGCTCTGTGATTCCCATATCGATGAGTTGCCGAATCATCATTTGACGTTTGAGCTCCTGAGTGTATTGAACCTTTTCATAGAGGATGCCCATCAGCAACACACCTCCATTTTCAATCGTTCTTTTGCTTCACGAAGCCGTCTTCTGAATTCGATCATCTCTTGTTCGAATTCTTGTCTAGCACGTTCCGCATGTTCGCAATCACAAGGAGCGAAGGCGACAGCTCTTGGCATCGCTGTTTGAACAACATATCCTTTTCCGTAACATTTCCCACACATTACCTATCACTCACTTTTCTGTAATCGAAAGTCCTCTCCCTCGACTTCGAGGAGATACAGACCACATTGTCCTATCAATCTACTTGCCGCAGCATATCCGATTTTTTCGCTCAATATTCCGCGATCTTCGTTGCTATTAAAGACAATCGGTTTTTGCTTTCTGTATCGCTCGTTGATAATCTGGTAGTACAACGCTTCTTTTGCTTCCGACCATTTTGCTTTGCCGATGTCATCCCATACCAGCACATCCGCGTTAATTGCGCTATACAGAAGCCGATCAAGCGTTTCTCCCTCATCGCTCATCATCTTGGCTTGGATAAGCTCGTCCATGAATGTGACGTCTGAAACAACGAGTACATTGAACCCGTCCTTAATGAGCCGTTTGGCCAGTGCGATTTGTAAATGGGTTTTGCCGATCCCAAAATTGTTATGCTGCTGTTTAACAACAGACCGCTCGCCGATCGGCAGTTCTTTTAAACGCTGCTCTCCAACAACAGCGATGAATCCGAGGTTTTTGTTAGGCATGATTTTCTTTATAGTGCCGTCCTCTTGTTTAATTACAGCAAACTCGTTTAGATAACTTATTGTCTTTTCATACATGGTCTGCTGATACTCATTTACTCGCTTATAGTTTTCAAAGTTAGCGTGAACAAACTCGTCCGGGATCAACGCTTGCTTGAATCGGCGCTTCCAGGCTTTTCTTTCTCTACACTCACACGGTTTTGCGAATTCATAGCCTTGCTCGTCTCTATAGAAAATGAATTCCGTATCTTTGCATTGAGAACATTCGTATTCATCCGCCCCAGGCTTTTCGGGCTGCTTCAGCTTCTCGGAGGATTTGCTCATAAGACTTGCTTTCTTTTGCAGGTCGGCTAACACCTCGGCGATGCTTGTGAACCGGGCCTCCATTGGTTTTCTCCTCTCCTTTTTGACCAAAATAACGATCGAGAATGACTTTTTCTACATACTTGAAGCTTTTAATGTAATCTAACCGGTGCTTTGGTTCATACTCGTCGAATATTTCATCGATGTATTTCAAAATGATGTCTATAGGGATGTTGTCACCTAATAATCTATGGATAGCCAACTCATCTTCTGGAGATAAATCAAAACCATGTGCTCTTCTTTGAATGAATTTGTTGGCTATTAACTGGAAATCACTTTGGTTCATTCTATCTTCCTCTTCTTTAATATTTTTTATATCTTTTATATCTTTATTGCATCGGACATTTTTGTCCGATCTCCCTACAAAAAATGTCCGATCTGTTGGGGAAGAGTGGTCATTTTTGTCCGATCTCTCTGTATCAGATAGGACACTTTTGTCCGGTCTCTGATGAACAAATTTCTTTGACTTTCTAACTCTAAAAATCTCTCCATAAGGAGCTCTTTTGGATTCGATATAACCGTACTCTTTGAGTTTTGCTAAATTACGCCGAATATTTCGTTCGTTTCCACCTAAATCAGCAACTATTTCAGCTATTTTCACAGGTCTACCACCGAGAACGATGCCCCAAGTTTCACCTTCTTCTTGTACTTCCTTTGTAACTTTAAAAATGAGCCATAAGAATTCCCAAATTGCTGAACCGATTTTTTCTCTATGCTGTGCTGTCAGTAAACCTGAATAAACAGGGAAATAAAAACTCTCGGGCATCGTATCACCTCAGCTTTCCTATTTCTTGATACAGATAACATATGGACCTTCAACCCTCACCGGCTTTAAGCCAGGATGGCTGCGCTTGATATATCCCTTATGTACTCGATGTAGAGTTTCTTGTTGCCAGCAGCCATCCAACGGAAACAATGTGGGATGACAATTAGGTATTCCATCATTCGATGTCAAAGCTCTCCTGTTCGAAGGCACTTGGTTTTTCTTCTGCTGGTTGTTCTTCCGTAACTTCGAAAGCTTCTGCTTCGATGTATTCCGTTTCTTGCACCTCGTTAGTGATATCCTTAACTTCCCTAACTTCTTTCTCATCCTCGTTGAACGCATTTTGCATTTCGATCGAGAGGATACCCCATTTCGCAAGCATGTTTCGCAAAACGGTTTTCATCGCCATATCATCATAATTTTCTTTCCAACTATGGCCGGATTTGCTGTATTTTTGGCGATGCTTTTCGACTTGATCCTTCGTTCAGTACACGGTTTTTTTGAATCCGTTGACTAGTTCAAAGTAGGCCGCGTAACCAATAACTGCGTCAGATACTCTTGCATCAAAGTCAATTTCAAGTTCTTCGGTAAGACGGTTCCATTTTTTCAGTTCACCTTCGTAAACCTCGATAACGTTGATTGACTTGTACTGCCCTGTTCGCAGAGCGAGCTGGACGTATCCTCTGTAACCGAGTTGGAACTGCGCTTTGTTACCATATGGAACAATCCAGGCGTATCCCAGGTTTTTGTCCACTGGCAAGTCAAGTGTGGCCGCCACCATCGCAGCTGAAATAACACTCATTGGTTCGCATTTTTGTAACACTGGATCGGAACTGTATAGGTTCACGATTGAAGTCATAAACTGTGGAGCACGCTTGTCCAAGATTTCTCCGAACCGTTTTTTTAGTGCTGGGCTTGCAAGCAGTCCTTTTAATGTCTGTACAGCTGTCGGTTGTTGCGGAACATTATTTTTGTTTTGCAGCTGTTTTTTTAGTGATTGAGTTGTGGCCATTGTATAAACCTCCTATTCCAAAGTGTTTATGGAGAAATAACGTGCGATACTTGTTTTAAGAACTTGCTTATAAATGTCCGGAAATTTTTCTTTTAGCAACTTGGTACCCACTCGGTTTGACACACGCGGTTTCCATTGCACCTCATAATTACCGACATATCCGATTTCCGCGTCTTTAAGCTCGTTTTTAAGCTGGTTCTCGATCGCCTTTTTTGTTGCTCCAACTGTTCGATGGTTTCCTTGAGTGACTGGTATTCTTCGATCTTTGACTTATAGGAAGCTCCTAATTGTGCAATTTTGCTTGGGTCCGTTTCTTTATAACGTTCCTTCAAAAATTTTTCCGCGGATGATGATCCGTCAAGCGCCGGCGGCTCTCCTTTCAATACGTGGTTATTCCAAAAGTCAATCTCCACGTGGAAAATCATTTCGATTAGTTCATCATCGCGCTCGATTTCTTTCCATATAAACTTTTGGCCGCCGATCAGAACAGCAAAATATCCTTTTTGATACTCTGGTCCTAAGGCACCGAGATAATGCTGCATTTGAACGATATATGCCTCCGGGATTTCTTCGTTTTCCCATTCCTTCGCCAGGAACACTGATGCTGTTTTACATTTCAAGATGGCCTTTTCTCCGACTATGAACCGATCAATGTTGGCCAAGATGAAATCATGCTCTGGATGTTGAAACATGGCGTTTCTTTTCCGCACCTTCTTCCCAGACCGTTTTTCAAACTCTTTCGCCACTAGGTCTTCGAGTAACGTACCAAAATATGCTGCTTCACTTGTTGAAGATTGTAGAGTGACTTGTCCGGTCTTTTCGAGCCACAATTCAAATGGCGTTTTGTATTTGTTCAAGCCGAGAACGATCGAAGCATCACTGCCGCCAATTCCTCTAGTTCTGGTTTGTAGCCACTCCTCATGACTCATATCTTTTGTATTTGCAAGAATAACGGACATTTTTTCATCCCTATTTCCTATTTAATTTTTGAAGTGATTCCTATATGATTATGATGAAAGTACCAGTTTTAAAGCATAACACTCTCCTTATGTCCTATTTTTGAAACGTCTCGCTCTACCCAGCGAGGCGTTTTTTTTATTCTACAATTTTCTGGATTGCACCGAGATTTTCTGTAAGATACTGACGAATATTTTCTTCCAGGACGATCTCACCGTCCGGGAACTCATAGATGGTATCGCCATACAAAATTTCATCACCGCAAGCATCAATTCCCCAGTGAGGACTTTCAAGGCGAACCGGACGAGTCATCGGATTTTCAACTTGCATGTGTCACACCACCTCGTTTGCGTAATTCAGCCAATCTGTTTATCACCGCCTGTCTTGTGCGGCCTAGATGCTTTGCGAGCTCCTTGCGCGGTAAATGTTGATTGTTCCAAAGATATGCGTCCTCTTCTTTTGTCCAATTGCGATATCTGGCCAATTCTTCGCCAGAAATCTTTTTGCCAAGTGCCTGCACCCGCTGACCGATCGGGCAGCTCGGGCAAACGTGAATGCTGGCATTAGTTACTGAACGAAACTGGCAGTCCTGGCACCGTTCCAACAGCGAGATGATCTGCAACCGGATGAGGTTTTTCTCCTCTCTTGTCACGTTTGCCCCTCCTTTCGCATAGATTAGTAATGCGACAGATGTGCTAGTGCACATCGTCAAGCGTAGGAATGCTGATATAGCCGGGGGATGGAGCCACCAGCACTCCTACGCTTGACGACAGGCACTAGGCCTGCCTTGTGAAAGGGAGAGGAAATGTGCTATATTGTCATTGGGCTGGTTTTTCTTTTTGTTGCAACGCCGCTTTTAGGCATTTGCGGCGGATTGCAACTTTTTGTTTTTCACGCTTCAAGTCGATTACTTTTCTCCAATCTCGACGACGACTATGAATCTCAATTTCCTGCACTAAGCGAGATTCCCAGTTTAGAAGGTCTATATATTCACGCCAGGTTGGGTTTGTGTAATTCGGTTGAAACATCACTCATTCCCCTTTCTCATAACGATCGCAATATCGATTCCTTTCTCCTTCATCATCTCAACGACCTGGAGCAGTTTGTCGTGCTCCTGTTTCTTCCGTATCAGCTCGTCCAAGTCGCGTTTGCATCGTAAAAACTCTTCTGCCCAACGCTCCGCTTCGTCTAAACGATTGTTTATCCATTCGACTCTTGCTCGATCTATATAGAGGCAGCCGCATTCCCATAACTTCTCCGCCAACTGTCGATCTTGTGGAAGGACGTTCATGATGCCATCCTCTCCTTTTGCAACAGAAGCCGGAATGTTTCCCTTCCTTTCGGTGTAATCAGCGTTTGAACGTCCGCCCTGCCGTTTCGTGCAAACTCCTTCAATTCAAATAGTTCCGGCACATACGGTGCATAAGGTTTGAGTTTCCCTTTCTGATCCCGATAAACAAATTTGTTTTGGAGAAGCCAATTGATGAAGAACCGTTCTTTGACTTTCAGTTCTTTTGCAGTATCCCGGAAATTCGTCAAAAGGTTTCGATCGACTAGGGCATCGAAGTAACCCGCTTTCGGCTTCATAGCAGCTATTTGTTCGTTTTGCTTGCGGACCGTTTCAAGAACACCGCGGAACATCATTTTTGTTTGTTCATCAGCAAACGGAAGATACGTATTGATAAACATTTCATCATTGGAGACATAGCCGCCGGTTTTTCTGATTGTTGGTAACACCTCTGCGGTTACCCAGCGTTTAAAGCGTTTTGCTTTTTCTTTGATTTCTAGATTGTTACCTTGTTTAGCTGCGCCGAATATCAAACTGTAAAGGCCTGATTCATTAATAAACTTTTTAGATTGTTTTCTGCCGAGGCTATCGATGACCTCACGGACCGTTAGGTCATCTTCTTCGACGTGATTTTTTAAAGCAACATGAGGGTTAGTAAAAGACAATGATTTTGCTGCTTCTGTAGCTCCAAACCACTCAACACCTTCAACAATCATTACTGGCAGCTCACCGAACATCGGATGATTGAAAATTTGTAATTGATTCATCACTTCTCTCCTCTTCATGCTTGTCCAATTTCATTCCCGAAAAGAAGCCCTAGAAGGCAGCCGGATCATATTCGCGATTGATGAGCTCGTGCAGCTCTTTTTTAAATCGCATTAGCTCGTTATGAATGCTGTAGTCGCATGTTTGGCAAATTTTCGCAACTTTGCGTGTGTAGAACGAAACCGCCTCCGGCAACGTTTCGAAGTCATACGTACTTGGTATTGTCATTTCCGTTCACCTTCTTTTCCGAATTTCCTATTTGGAGCCACTTGGTCCAAATATGTTGAATTTTCTTCAATCCAACGAAACACTTGGTCACGAGGATACCGAGCTCGTATATGTTCAAATTTCGGAAAGCCTGGGATGTCAGTCAAATTACTCACCGTAGAAAGCTGCACTTGAAAAATTTCTGCCAGGTCTTTCCGGGTAAGTAAGGGAGGATAGCGGTACTTTTTTCTCCCCTCCTCTACTCCAAGTTCGTATGCTTGCCTAACAAGATCTTTCACATATTTATCAATGTCCGGCACTTGGACAACCATTTGCATCAAAATCCCCTCTTTTTTCAAAATCACAAACTTGTATTTCCGACATTTTTAGTACATTTAAATCGATGTCTAAACAAATAGCTATTTTAGAAAGAGAATTAATACTTGGCATGTATCTGCCATTCTCGATATCCGATATATAGTTTCTAGACAAACTGGTGACGGAAGATAATTGATCTTGTGTCATTCCAATTTCATTTCGTTTTTTCTTGATGATTGCTCCTAACGTCTTTTTGTCTAACATGGTTATCACCTCCTGCTGATACTAATGTATTGTATTTCCGTCATTTTGTAAAAGCGCATTTTCGCCAAAATTTAAGCATTTTAAAGCAAAATTGAAACTTTTACTTGTATTTACGTCTAATTTCTTAATATTACTTGTATTTCCGTCTTTTTACGTATTGTATATCCGTCTTTTTCATACTATAATCAAAACATAAGCGTCGGTAATTCCGACAATAAAAAGAGGTGATTTAAGTGATTGGGGACAATATTAAATTTTTTAGAAAGAAGGCAAAAATGACTCAAGTAGAATTAGCTGAAAAAGCAAATATATCTAGATCTTATTTGGCGGACGTGGAACGTAATAGATATAATCCAAGCTTCGATACCCTAAAAGCAATAGCATCTGCGCTAAATGTACCTATAAGCAGTTTGATTGGTGAAGAAGATGCTAAAAACTCAAATCGTGATACGCAACTCCCAGAACTAACCGAAAAGGATGAACGGGATATCGCGAAAGATCTGCAAAGAATCATGGACAGCTTAGAGAGCCGTGAAGGACTGATGTATGACGGAGAACCACTCGATGAGGAAACCAGAGAACTTATACGCATTTCGCTGGAGAACTCCATGAGGCTTGCAAAGCAAATCGCTAAGAAAAAATTCACCCCAAAAAAATACAGAAAATAAATAAAACGGGGAAGAGGAATGAAGGGGATTAAAGAAATAGTTAGGCAACTTATTAAAAAACACAAGTCCAATGATCCGTTTCAAATTGCAAAAGAAAAAAACATAATTATCTTATTGGAAATACTCTTGGTTTTTATAGTTCATACAAACGGATTCAGTTCATTTATCTTAATAATCGACTGGATGAAATGATGCAACGTTTTGTATGTGCTCACGAACTTGGACATGCCGTTTTACACCCGAAATCCAACACCCCTTTTTTAAGGGCTAATACTCTATTCCCTGTTGAAAAATTAGAAGTGGAGGCAAACACTTTTGCTGTTGAGTTATTACTTCCAGATGACATTATGACTCAATACCAGAACACCAACCTGACCATATATGACGTAGCAGAAATACATAGCATACCAAAGGAATTTGTCTATCTAAAAAAAATTTAACCATTAAACCGAACGTACATTCTTATTTTAAAGGAGGTGATGCCTTTATCGGGTGTCATCTCGAACAACCTAGAACCAAAAAATACCGTTGTAAAAAATTCGGAAAGGAGTGATATGAATGGCTTCATTTCAGAAATACAAAACAAAAGATAGCGAAAAATGGATGTTTAAGATGGATGTCGGAATTGATCCTGCTACTGGGAAACGTAAAACAACGACACGCCGAGGTTTTAAAACAAAAAAAGAAGCACAGCTGGCTGCTGCGAAATTGTATGAAGAAATAAATAGTGGCACCTATATAAAAGACACTGACATCCTCTTTAAAGATTTCGCCGAGGATTGGCTAAAAATGTATAGTGAAACAGCAAAAATAAGCACTGTCCGCATCAGAAAACATGAGCTGAAGCACTTATTAGGTTATTTTGGGCACTTAAAACTGAAAGATATTACGCGAAAGATGTATCAAGATATGCTTTTTGATTTAAAGAAAAAAGGATACGCGGATAGTACACTAGATGGCATTCATACAACTGGAAAAATGATTTTTAAAAAAGCTATGGAATTAGAGCTGATTAAGTCCAATCCTACCGAATACACAAAAGTCCCTAAACAGAAAAAGACTATAGAAGATATAGAGAACGACAAAATAAAATTTCTGGAGAAAGAGGAATTAGCCATCTTTCTAAAAGCAGCTAAAGAACACGGATTGTATATGGATTACGTTATCTTTTCAACTTTAGCGTATAGTGGAATGAGGCTTGGAGAACTACTAGCACTTCAGTGGAAAGACATTAATTTTAAAGATCACACAATCACTATTACCAAAACTCTGTATAATCCCAAAGGCAAAGAAGGCCAATATGAATTGTTGACTCCTAAAACAAGCGGATCCATTCGAACCATTAAGATGGATCCAAACGTTATGACTCTTTTGAAGAAGCACATAGCTGAACAAAACGAAATAAAGATGAGAATGAGGGATAAGTATCATGATCATGATTTTGTGTTCGCTCGACCAAGTGGATACCCTGAAGTTATGAAAAAAGTGGAAGATAGAATGAAACGCCTTTTAAAAATCGCAAAAATTGATAAACATGTAACCCCCCATTCTCTGCGACATACGCATACAAGCTTACTCATTGAAGCAGGAGTTGGTATCAAAGAAATTCAGCAACGTCTTGGCCATACAGATATTGAAACGACTATGAACATTTACGCTCATATGACTAAAAATTTGGAGGAAAAAGCTTCCCAAAAGTTCAGCGAACTAATGAGAAGCTTTATAAAAAATTTATAATTTTTTCGTGGTCAAAATGTGGTCAAAAAAAGAGAAAGAACACTAATGAACCTCTATTTTCCGAGATTTTTTTGGATTATTACATCATGATATCAACGATAGGCTTGGCACTCATTCCTGGGATGGCCGTGCTGCCGATATGATAGATGCGCAAACACTCTTTCCCAAATACCCGTTTCAGCTTTTCCGCTTCCTCGGCAAACATCGTTGCCCATTGTTTACAAAATGGGACGACTTCTACTTTCCGCGCGATGATCATCACGTCCTTTTCATCTTCTATCGCTGTAAAACAATTATTTTTGACTTTCGATAACCTGTAGCCCAAATTGCAAACAGTCTTCGTAAATCGACGCAAACGGCCCTCTTGCAAGCTGCGCTTTCTGTTGTAAACAAAAGGAGCATCGTTCGTTCGTATTTTCTTGAGCCGTTGAGAACGTATCGTCTATTTCCGCCATGTTCTCGTACACATGATGGATAAATTCTTCATCAATATATTCAAACTCCCCTTTGAGTTTCATAGCTGCGAGCTTGCTAGCGACTGCCATTCCTTCATAAAATCGCTGTTTCTCTTTATCTTCGCCATTTTCCACTGCCGCCATCATATCTCCGGAAAACTGTTCCAACGCTTCCGCCGTCAAGCTGTCCAGCCATGTTTTTTGGCCACCGTTCATGAAATCATCTCCTCCTATTCCAGTTACTTTCTTATTGTCGCTCATCAAGAAACCGCGCGCGGATGTCGGGGGTAGGCATCAGGCAATGATCGCGCTTTCCGAACCATTCATACCGATGCTTAGCGACAAAACCATATACATAATCGCGCAGCGGCTTCGGAACAATCCAAAATATATAAAACAGCTTCCATGCGCCGGTAAGCCGCCGGCAAATGCGGAGAGCGGCGCTCGATTTTGTGTAATAACGGTCGTCTTCGAGCAGCACGAGGCTGTCCACCTCCGGAACGCCAAACTTCTGCCGCAGCGCCTCTCCCACTTCACTTTGCAAAGAGGCAAAGCGAAATACGGCATGCGGGTCGCGCGCGATAATAAATTGCACGCTGGCGCTGCAAAGCGAACAAACGCCGTCAAACAAGATAATTGTATTCATCTTTCTCCTCCGTTTACTCGCTATTGACTGGTTCAATGCATTCCATTACATCGTTTTTCGGCGAATTGACAATCGTTGACACTTCGTACATTTTCATCTCTTCGGCAGGATACGGCTGCAATAGCGATTTCACATAATTGCTATCATCGAGCCGCGGATCCATCCATGCCTCCTGCCGCTCTGGCGGCAAAATGACAGGCATCCGCTCATGAATCGTACTTACCAATTCGTTTGCCGTTGTGGTGATAATCGTGCACGTATATAGCGGTTCGCCCTGTTTGTCCCATCTCTCCCACAGCCCGGCAAACGCAAATGGTTCCCCGTTTCGCAGTGTAAAACGGTACGGAATTTTTTTCGCCCCTTCCTTTTTCCATTCATAAAAGCCGTCAGCCAAAATCAAACAGCGCCGCCGCTTGAGAGCATGGCGGAAGCTCGCTTTTTCATCGACCGTTTCCGCCCTAGCGTTGATCATCTTCCAGCCGATTTTCGGATCGTTCGCCCAAGATGGCACGAGCCCCCACTTCATCATCTTCCCAATCCGTATCCCATTCTCCTGCACAACGGTCAACACCTCTTGACTTGGGGCGATATTGAAGCGGGGAGGGAACGTTCCAGTATAGACAAAACGGAACAATGCTTGCAGCTGCACAATATCAACCGTTAACGAAAAGCGTCCGCACATAGGATTTCCTCCTATCTATAATAAACGGATAAAAAAGGAATTTGTTTCATATATGTAGAAGTATAATACAAAAAAGGGCTGTATGCATAAAACCCGTTGTGCTTTGCCATTGATAAGTCATCCGAATATTTGTATCCTTCTCTGGAGAATGGAAGGCTCTTGAAGGAGTAGCAAGTTTATTAAAAACATATGTTCTATTTACGAATATATGTTGTTAAAAAAGTCAAGATGTCATTAGAAAAATAAAGAATTATGATAAAGACCGGATATATCTGGTTTGATGCTTATAAGTTTTTATGTTGGGAATTGCTTGTTGCGTATAGTCCATCATTTAATACAAACACATTGATTAAGGGATATAGTTTTCTTTTGAAGATGTAAATTAAATTTGGAAAGTTTTCGGAGAAACGTTTAAACACCCGGTCAAAGGCATGTCTCACGTCTTCAGGTTCTAAGATTTTCATGCACGCCTCGATGTCGACGCGACTGACGCCGTCAAAATTGCGATCTTCTGGAGCAAGTTATGTTCCTTCAGCTATTTATCAAGGTACATTACTTGTTCGATCGGTGCGTTAAACCTCGTCCGCATCAAGGTTGTCTTCGACACGGAAATCCTGAAAAAGATATCATTATGACTATAAGTAGCACGTCATTATCGTCGTCGTAGCTGATAGAGCGGAATTCATTTAAAATTCCAATCTTATTTCTTTTGCTTTACTAATGATTTTCTTGTTTGGGCCAACGACGTCACTCGTAGTCATTTTCACCCATTGTACATCTTCCCCGTTCAGCTCTTTTAGAATAAACCCTAGATTACCTTGTTTCTTGCCGTTTCCTTCAATTTCCCCATGTAAGTTTTCAAGATAAATATCTTTTTCCCAATCAAATTTCTCACCTGTGCTTGATTCCAATAAAGCTATCGGCGCGAAATTTACTTTCTGTGAAGATGTATTTTTCATCTCTACGAATACTTTGATAAAGTCGAACTGTTCCTCATGTGTTAAGGCGTGAAAATAATCAATCAGGCTGTAATCAGGAACTAAATGGATCACTTTCACATCTTTGACTGTAAGTTCAATTGGCCCAACATGGTATGTCTTGTTTACGATTTTTATTTTCTTTAAAGTAGCTTCTCCCTTTTCATCTACATAATAATCACCTGGCTTTTGTAAATTCTGGTCATCTGTTACTTGCGGGTTTGAAACATATTCGTTTGTCTTTTTTGTCAGCTTATCTTGCTTTGCATCTTTGGCCGACTTATCCATTAGTTCGTTCTTTGTTTGCTGTTGAGTGTCTGAATTAAAAGCCTTGTTTCCGTTATCTATATGTTGGCCGCATCCGACAAGCAAAGTTATCAGACTTGTAAGTAAAAATAGTTTTTTCATCGTTTAAACCTCCATATGCAATATCAAAAAAGTTCCCGTTGCTTGAGCGAGCAACGGGATGTGTGTTCTTTTTCCATACTTTTTTGATCACTACTTATCTTCAATGACAATTTTTTGTTTTCCTTTTCCTAAAATATCAAAGATGATTTTGGCATGATCCGTGTTCTCTATTTGTCCAGCGAAACGTTCACTTCCCGGACCATATGCATAAACAGGAACGTCTTCCCCGGTATGGGCGCTTGTTGTCCAGCCAGTATGTGAACGCTTGTCAAAAATATGTTCGATCGCATCATCCACTCTTTTTACACCTTTATCCTTGTCCGCTTTCCCTTGTTCAGCGGCATCTTTTACAGATTGTATTTCTTCAGCCGTCAATTCCAAATCGATATACTTTTTCAATGTCTCTTCAACATCGGCGCCATTGGCAATCTCTTCTGCCATAAAGTCAGGCGTGCGTTTTGCCGCTTTAATTGGCGCACCAAACCAATTATAAATGCCGTCTGCTCCAATGGAGTAACCACCAGTGGAGTGGTCAGCTGTAGCGACAACAAGCGTATGCTTGTCCTTTTTGGCAAACTCTATAGCCGCTTTGAATGCTTTTTCAAAATCCTCCATTTCACTCATCGCAGAAACAATATCATTGTCGTGTCCCGCCCAGTCAATCTGGCTTCCTTCCACCATCAAGAAGAATCCATCTTTATCTTTGCTTAAACGCTCAATTGCCGATTTTGTCATTTCTTCAAGGGAAGGAATGTCTTCCGTTCGGTCGATCATTTTCGGAAGTCCTCTTGGGGCAAACAAACCAAGAACTTGTTCGTTTTGATCTTTTAATAATTCGTTGCGATTCGTCACATAGCTGTATCCGTCTTTTTTGAATTCTTCCACAAGGTTGCGATCCTTACGGATAAATAGATCGGTTCCTCCCCCCAGCAAAACATCGACTTTATGCTCGCTATTGATTAATTCATCATAGTAGTCATTGGCAATAGCGTTCATATTTTGACGGTTTTCATCATGAGCACCGAATGATGCAGGAGTTGCGTGTGTAATTTCGGAAGTGGCGACAAGACCAGTTGCTTTACCTGCTGCTTTTGCAGCTTCGAGTACAGTTTTTACTTCTGAACCATCATTATCCACAGAAATGGCTGCATTATATGTTTTAATTCCAGCTGCCATCGCTGTCGCAGCGGAAGCAGAATCAGTGATATTTTCTTTAGGGTCTTCAGGATAAGTCATCTGTTGACCGACAAGATATTTGTCAAACTCAGTTTGCTCAACAAATTTTGTGTTTGGGTTGTCTTTTAAGTAACGATATGCGGAAGTATAAGATACACCCATTCCGTCACCAATCATAAAAATGATATTTTTTACTTTTCCATGGTCATGACCTTTCTTTTCTTTTGCATCTGTTTCTGTGATGCTTCCCATTCCTAATAAACTTCCTAAAGCTACGGTAGAAACAACTGTCAAGGGTAAGATTTTTTTTCTGAACAATTTTAACCCTCCCTCAAAAATTTTCCAGAACCATTGTATTGGGAAAATGTTAAACCCAGTTTAATTGAGTTTAATAATTGTGTAAAAAAGAATAATAGGAATAAAAGATTTCTTTTGCTTGAATGAACCCTTTCATAATAAAACATCGTAGACTCCTGTTTCCTTCTCTTATGTTTAAACATTATTCTATTATTTTCTATATTTTTAATAAAATTTTAACAAATTTAACTATTTATGATAAGTATAAAAATGTATTCATCACCATTTTTTATAAAAAAAGAAAACTTTCACGATACCGTCAAGAAGAAGATAGATAGAGTATCTCTGAAATGGATTTAGAATAGAGAAGGGGATTCCTCCGCACAGTCTATTGTTTGGAAAAGGGGGAATTCTCTTTTTTGTTGTTCATGCTTTCGGGGAAACGTTTAAACGGCCGGTCAAAGGTGTGTCTCACCTCTTCCGGTTTTAACACTTTTTCATACACGCCTTGATGTCATCCTGATTGACGCTGTCAAAAAAGCGTATGGCAACACGATGTCGCGACTGCAGTCGCGGTATTTCAGACTGGATCGACGTCAGCTCTCCCTGGGTGTTCGCCGGGGTAAAAATGGCTAATGCCTGCTTAAGGAATGTGGGCACGCCGTCGTAGTCAACGATGAGGCCGTATATTTTCTTGGCATAGGTCCGGTTCGTTCTTGTGACTTCTAGAGCAAGTGATGTTCTTCAGCGGTTTACTGAGGTACATGACTACCTGATCGGCGCGTCACCCCCTGTCCGCAGCATGCCGTACACGATGGTGAACGCCAGCTTTTCCTCATGCAACGGCTTTTTGAAGCATTCGATGTAGTGTCTTTAGGTGGCATTTTTCAAGCAGTCGCTGTTGTTAGAGGAGATGATGGCGACCAGCTCCGGACCGTTGAGTTCATCGGGAATTTCTTTATATAGAACCGCGATCTCACGGTTGATCGCGACATTTGCACTTTGAAGCCGCTTGGTGCGATATATTCCCCATAATGTTCGGTGATGTCGAGGCAGATCCGGCGGATGCGCTGCGGCGCCCCCATAATGTCCTCCTCTGTATCGTGTCTCTTCTTGATTCATTCCCTGTCCTCTTCGAATTCTTGAAAGACGCGGTTAAAAGCCTCGTTCAGCGACTCGCCCTCAAACCGTAATCCGGAAGGGGGCTTTCGGGACTGTCTCGCCATTGCCGACGGCCTGTCGGATAGAGTATGGTCTATTGCTATTGCGTTCCAAACGTTTGGACAGTGTTGCGGTCTTGTTTGTTAATGGTGTCTTGGGGAATGCCATATATACTACGTTTGGCAACGACAGCCGCATGTTCATCACCAAGTCTCCCGTAATCGTTTGGTGCGACTCATCAATGAGGGCAAGGATGCCGTCCGCTTCATTTCAGAACAGTTCATCCCTGTCGTCAACGTAGTCCTGAAACTTTTGGCTGGTTGTCATGATGGTCACGCTTGTCGCCGTCCGCAGCAATTCACGCAAATCCCGGATACCCTGGCACGCCGTGGGGTCGAGAATCCTCATATTTGTTCGTCCAAGTCGGTGTGGTCCGTCATGATGACAATGGAAGGATTGCGCAGTTCCTTAGGGCTTCGCAGTTCCAAGCCCAAGCAGGTGGGGATAGAGAGGTAAAAAAAAGGAAGGAATATTTTTATTTAAATTTTTTGTGCTTTTGTCTTTCATCATTTATTGAATCACATCATACATTAAGGATGTGACGGATAGTTGCTAAAAATTTTTTGTCCACTATAATTAATATTTTATTAAAGAGATTAGTAGTATAAAATCATAGTTTTTGCTAATATTTATTTTAAAGAGAGAATAATAGAATAATAGATAAAAAAAGAGCTACTCTGTTATCGAGTAGCTAAAAGTAAAAAGTTGAATTTCGCAGGTTTCAAAAGTTACAGAGAACAAAGGTATTACAGTTTCACCAATGTGTACATTACAACAATTAGGCTGATAATAATGCACCCTTTCAGTACTCTTGTTTGTGGCAGAGAAAGAGCATTTTTAACGGGTGTATCGGGGTGCTGGACTAAGTGTTTAATCACATCATACAAGGCACTTCCAGCTATCCCCATTATTAGCCCAAAAAGTAATGTAACGAGTGTAGTATCATTCATCATTTCTCCCCCCCTTCATTATTATATTTATATGAATGATTTTCACGAAACATAAAAAAATTGTCTAAAATATTGGTTATTTTTCCCTAAATTAGGTATATATACCTATCTGCACCATGTCATGTTGACTATAAAAAACAATATATAGTGTGGTTATTTGGTAAGAAATTACTGTGTATTGTATTCTTTGATTTAACCAATTAAAAGGGTTAAGTAAATAAAAATGTTATTTTTGTAAGAAAAACATTAAAAAATAAAGAAAGTTTCTACACCTAAAAGGATTATAATCTGATTTTTATTTATTAAATAGAACATAGTTTTAAAATATATATAAACGTCGAAAATCGATGGCATTACATTTTATTTGTTGATCTTTACAGAAATTTCCGTTCATTGGTTTCATCCATCCTATTGAATATAAAAATGGTCTCGTTTAGTTCCGTTCATTTTTTAAAGGAAAATATATGGAAAAACAAGATCCTTTCCCTTGCTCACTTTTAACATCGATTTTACCATTCCCTGAATGCCTCGAACAGAAAACTTTAAGAAGCGCTGGCTGTAAAAGACTTATGGCGATGCGGCCACATGTGGTTTCTTTATTGCCATTTCCGCGCGAGACCAAATAATCTCGCAATCCCATCGGTATTTATGCGTGGGATATTGTGGAATAAATCCAGTAAAAAAGTGGATAACTGACTTGTATAAGGGGTATCACTTGATATTTTTGGGGACATGTTTTATGCCTACCTTTTAGTTTGGAACGACAGTGATTGAGTATACATTGCAGCAAGTGAAAGGGAAAGAGGATATTTCGATTGTGGTAGAGTGAATGGAGGGAGTGACGGTGACATCTCCCGGCCATTTGGGTCAAGAGGAGATCGATCACATTTTACGGAAAAAAGCTCCGTAGATTTTAGATAAATGGAGTTTACTGAATGAAATTAAGCAGCCGCCTGCTCCATTAGAATTTGTCAGCGGAGAAAAATTGCCGTATTTAGGGCGTCATTATCGCATCAAGGTGAAACAATGTCAGAACATCGATCAGGTGAAGATCGTTTTTCATCAAGGAAAGTTTTATATTGAAACGCCTACGTCTTCTAATCAGCCGGAGCACGCGCTGATGATTCGAGAGGCATTAAAAGGATGAAGCAGGCGGAAAAAGCCTGCTTCATATCATACATGCAGTGGTTTCCATATCCGTTCCCTTCGCAACTGCTTATAACAGGCTTGTACGTTGGGAGTCCCCAAATTACCCCCCGTAATAAAATCCGGTTTCCTTCAGTGTCAGCGGATCGCCTTCCCGATGCACACCCGCATTGATTACTTCGCCCACATAAATATAGTGATCGCCTTTTTCTACTTTTTCGACGACTTTGCACTCAAAGAAACTGAGCGCATCTTTAAAAATCGGGCATCCTGTTTCTTCGGTATAGAATTCGTACCCTGCCAGCTTATTTCCTTCCGGTTCTAAAGATTTAAAGAAAGCGGTGACCATATCCTTTTGGCCTGTTTCTAAAATATTGACGCTAAATACGCCACTTTTGGCAATTTGCTCTTGGGAACGAGTGCCTACTTTCACTGCAACCGCTACCAATGGAGGATTAAAAGACGTTTGTGTCAGCCAGTTTCCCGCAAAAGCATTGGCAGCGCCATTTTCATCTTTTGTGCCGACAATGTACAAACCGTATGTAATTCCGCGTAAAGCCGTTTTTTTCGCCTTGGCATCCATGTATGGAACTCCTCCTTCCGTAAAAATCGCGTTTTTCAGTTGTGTAGATGTTCTATTTCCATTTTATCCAAGTTAATAATATATGTCCATCTTTTCATTTTTAGGAGACAAAGAAGATTTCACAACTTAGAATACAGCGGCCAAACTTTTCTATATAGTCTCTAAATGTACTTGGACAGCTCCGATACTAAAACTGTCATCCATCTTGATGTTAAAATTTCGGCAACGCCTCTACCGCATCCGCCAGATCGCTATAGCTGTCTTTTAGGTATCGGGATGTTGCGGCGATATTGCTGTGGCCGGCAAGTCTCCGTACTTTCTCAATATCGTTGTTCGTCGCCTTTAGCTTCCACTTACAAAACGTATGCCGGAACATATGAGGGGTTAGCTTTTTGTTCGGCAGGCTGTAGCTTTCAATCATTCGCTGGATGCCCCGAACAGAAAATTTCGGCGAGCGCTGGCTGTAAAAGACGTATGGTGACTCGGCGACATGCGGCTTCTTTTTCGCCATTTCCGCGCGAAACTTCAGCCAATCCTCGAGTTCGACCAACAAGATATTCGAGATCGGCACCGTTCTTACCTTCATCCCTTTTCCCACGATCCGAATTCACTTCATCTCTAAATCTAAGTCCGTTAATTTCAAATTTGATAACTCTTCTACTCGCAATCCCGCATAGGTAAGCAAGTACACCACCGCGCGGTCGCGGCGATATTTCTCTTCGGGATCCACTCCTCTGCTGCGAACCGGTTTTTTTCGCATCCGATGCAATAAGTCCTCGAATTCTTCTTCTGTGAGCCACATGATTTTTTCGTTGTCTTCATCGGCCGATTTTAAATCCTGGATGTCGCCATTACCCCAGATGGAACTCGTGCTTATGTTGCCAATGTAGGTAATACTGTGTCAGTCATTAACACCTCAACCAACACAGTCATCGGAGTACCTATACCGGTTGGATCCCCCACTCCTTTTGGTATTGCGATTATGCCGAGTGGTATTTAAACACATTTCCAGTACTAAATCTAAAATTATTTTCAAAAGCTTTATAAATAATAGGAGTAAATTAAATGAAAAAAGCAGAAATTCAAACCATTATTGAAAAAGAATTAGAACAAAATCCAGAAATAACAAGCAATGATATTGCCAAAAAACATCGAATCCCCTTAGTCATTGTTGAACTATTGAAAAGAAAAATAAAAAATCAATAAAACAGTTTCTCATATTTTAAGATTCCTAGCTTTAACTTCTAAAAACAATTTCCGCCCTCTAACATACTATTTTGGTGTATAGAACTTTCGATAACGCTGATTATATTGCATTCCAAACTGCTCAATAAATCAGCACTGTTTGATCGAAGCTGGAGCAAAAAATGTTCATTTATCCTTATTTGATGATGTGCATGACACTACAGGCTTGTACAAAAATGCAGATGGTACACCATATCAATACAATGGACATTGGTCATGGATTTATGTATATAACAACGAATGTGTAACAACAATTAATGGCAAAACAACAACAATTATGGAATGGTTGGCTGCCCAGTCATTAAATAAATGGATTCATCACAAACTGGTGATACAGCATAAGCTTATTTTATCTGCTCCATAAATTAAAATTATATGGAGAACTTTATTCTAAATAGTAAGGAAAACGTCAAACTAATGTTGTAGGGATGGAGGAATTACAGATGTATGAAACACGCTGGGCTACTAAAAACAAGCTTCCGTTAATAGCAGAATTTTGGTTTAGAATGGCATGTGAAATGGGTGAAATAGATGGCATAGCTTTGCCTGACTCACAAAAGGTTAATGAAGTTGAACGTTTATTTTTTAAGGAAAGTGAAAATGGAAACCTCATGTTTAGAGTAGCAGAAAGTGAAAAAAAGAGATTGTAGCTTGTGCGGGTAGTCTTTGAAGAAAAGAGTATTTCTTTCCTTTAAGTGAAGAGCAAACTCCTTTTGGTTGGATAATAGCCGTTTATACTCTACCGCAACATAGAGGTAACGGATTAGCTTATCAACTGGTAGATGAAGTTTGTTCATGGTTAAAAGGTAATGGGGCAAAGCGAGCTATGGTCTAGTTCTAGAGCGAGAAAATTATATGAAAGTCTAGGATTTAAATCAATGTTAGATATGGAGAAACCGTTAGGTTAATTAGAAGGACAATATAAATATCAATTTCAAAAAGTCCCAAAAATCCAACGCATTAAACAAGTCATTCAGGAGGATGAGGACAAAGGAAACATGCATAAACTAGGAAAGATTGTTAAACAATAATAACGCTCACCAAAGATATATAATGAGGTGATTGAATGAAAGTATGGTCTAAGTTTTTAATCTGTATATGTTTGCTGTTTACGTTTCATTTACCTGTTCAGGCGCATAATATTACCATTCCAAAACAAGCAGTAAATATCAAGCGTGTCGCAAACTTAAAGGATTTAGTAAGAGGCTCAACATTAATTGCTTATGGTTGGTTCGATACTTCTTTTCAGAAACAGCCGTTAAATAAGTCTGTACAAGGTGGGCAGCTCGTCAATTTTGTACAAAGCTTTCATGTCGACAAATATTTAAAGGGAACCGGCGGAAAAATCATCAACGTGTTATCAACCGGTATTGAACCCCTTCCTGATCCTTTACATCCTCTCAACAAAGTTTATCCAGGACCGATGGCTGAGGGTCGATATGTTTGCTTTCTAAAACCTGTTCCAGGAACAAAATTGTATACCATTGTCGGGGGATGGCAAGGAGTCTACCCTGTTTACGAAGGAAAAACCATTTCCTTGAAAGAAGAAGGTTTTCCAGAGTTAAATCAATTAACGCTTAGACAATTTGAAGCAAAAATCAAGTCCCGCTAAATACTGGACACAGAAAAGATAGGCGGCAGGCCTATCTTTTCACAATAGATGCAGCAAACTTCCTTCATACATAATAAAACAGAAAATAAATAAAAAGATGATTGTAAAACCTATTCATTTTCCATTTACATCATTCATCTGATAACATTTTTTCACCCATCCTTATTTTCTCACATCTCGATGAACTACAACATCTTTTATATATGCTCTAAAGCGACTGTTCTAGCAAATCCTACAAGACAATCTCATTGCCATACTCCAACAGCAATATTTTAATTCAGTATTTTTGCAATATCTTTCTCGCTGTACTCAGGCCACCATCCGGCGTTGTTAAAAAGCTCTTTTACAGCACGAGGAGGAATAGGTTGGTCTTTATGTAACCTTGTCTGTTTACTCCTTAATAGTTATGTGAACACGAAAATGTTAGTGGTTTCATTCTCGGACGACTCCGTTTAGAGGAAATGGTTTTTCCTCTACGTTCTTTTAGTCCTTCTTCCCTATACTATTGATAGTTCCTTACCCAAATGCGTACCTTTTTAGAATTTTTTTATCTCCATTCTCCTGGCCACTTTTCGCTACCCTAATTGTTCATTCAAATACATCGCGACTGCACGTAATTTAATTCAAAACTATAGCTTATGTATTTTGCATCTGATTTATCCAAAAAAATCCCTCCTGTATAGCAGTGTGTCCTTTTTCTACACTGTCCACACAAGAGGGATAATATCAGCTCTCCCCTCTTTTTCTTATTTCGAAAGGAGTGATACGATGGCAACGACAACGGTAAAAAACAACCGATAAAGCCAACGGCTGTGATGACAGTGACAAGCACAGCAAAACCAACCGCAACACCGATCAATCCGAATAAACAACCGACACCTATGCCATACGTTCCGTCTGTTCATGGAACACCAACTATTAAGCCGATACCAATACCAATAATACCGATAGGTCAATCACCAAGAATCACACTAAAAAATAAGGTCCATGAAAAAACAGAGCCGTGATGAAAAACGACTCTGTTTGAAGCGTTCATTTTGGCAATAAACTATGCGCCGTTATATCTTATATCTTGTCTCAGTTACTCCAGCAATTCCCGAAGTTCATTGACATACTCGCCCGAGCCAGTGACAATCAAGCGATCCTCCTTTTGCAGCTTTGTGTCCCCGTGCGGAACGATCGATTCATTTTCGCGGAAAATGCGGACGATAATGCAATCTCCCATAAACGGAAAGCGGCGGAGCGGGATTCCATCATATTCATTGTTATTCATCGTAATTTCATGCAATGTCGCATCCTTGTTTATAAACATCCGCGCCACTCGCGGCGATTCAATCGACGCCTTCAGCATCGATGTCGACGACAGCAAGACGGACATGGTTTCGATGCCTTCCTCCTTTAGCCGTTCGACTTGTGTCGGTGTTTCCGCCAGCGCAAGCACCCGCTCGACTCCCCGCTCTTTGGCCGCCAATGCGACGGCAGCGTTCACCTTTTCATTTCCCGTCCAAGCAACAACGATATCGGCAGCAAACGCTTTATGTTTCTCCAATGTTGGCAGCGAATAGTCCTCGATATCCACAATCGGGAACACGTGATCGGAAAGCGGCAGCTCCATTTTTTCTTGCTGGATATGATACAGCGTCGCTTCATAGCGTTGTTCGTCTAATTCCTTTGCCGCCGATAACGTAAATTGGTTCGTGCCAATAAACGAAATGGCAATCTTTTTGTCTTCCTCTTTCGGCTTCACAAATAATTTTTTAAATAAAATCGGTGAAATGATGCTGGAGATGACCGCCACCAAAATAAGCGCGCCCTTCATATTTTCATCAATGACGCCGATGCGTTCGGCAATCGTAGCCGCTGCAATAACGAGCGACAAAGTCGAAACAAGCAAAAACGCCGCGGCGAGCGTTGTTTTTGTGTCATACCAGATTTTTAATAGGGAGACAGGAATAATTTTCGAAATCGCCAGCGCAGCCACCAACAGCGGAATCATCATTAAAATCTTCGGTTCAGTGACCAGCGCCCGCAAATCTAAATCGACTCCAACCATGACAAAAAAGATCGGGATGAAAAATCCGTAGCCAAAGGAATCTAATTGATGCATCAATTCTTTATTCGGCGACAGCAAAGAAACGAGCACCCCTGCTAAAAACGCCCCTAAAATATTTTCGGCACCAAATGTCTCCGATAGGGCGACCAAGACGATAATCAGCGTAAATACAGCACGCGTGCCGATCTGTACTGTTCCTTTTGCCATTGTTTCCACAAAGGAACGTTTTTTAAAATATTTACCAACAAAATAAAAGACGACACCTGCGGCAAACAAGCCAAGAAGTAGCCAAACGCTTTTATGTCCTGGTTCATAGATCGAAACGAAAACCGCCAGTAAAATCATTGTCGCCAAATCGGCAATAACCGCAACAAGCAAAATCGTCTGCCCGATCGTCGTTTTCATGAGATTGGTGTCTTTTAACGTAGGAACGACGACACCAAGCGAAATAGTAGAAATGATTAATGTCATTAAAAACGCATTATCAATATAACCTGCTAATACAAATAAATAGGAAAGCCCGTAAGACAACACGAAAATGGCCAAAAAGATAATCGAAGCGACGACAAATTGATTCGGTTCCTTTTGTTTCTTGTTTGCTTTCGGTTTATTCGCAAACGCGGAAAAATCAATTTCTAATCCACTTAAAAACATTAAAAACAAAAAGCCTAATGTCGATAACGTTTCAATCCACATGTCCGGTTTGACAAGGTTAAATCCGGTCTTCCCGATCATAATGCCGGCGATAATTTCCGCCACGACAACAGGAATGACCTGCAGACGCAAACGATTCAATAATATGGGCGTCAAAAAAGCAACGACAACGACAATCAACAACGAAGTAATCGATGACTGTTCCGCCATACCATTCTCCTTTCCAAACGTTTTCTAGACTTTAGATATTATCCCATAGAAACAAATTTGGCAACAAAACAGTTTCAAAAATAATGGATCGCTCACTAAATTGAGCTCTCGAATCACGGTATGATTAGACCGCCGCTGTAGCGCAACTCATACACTTTTTCTCCCGCGATGAAAATGCGCTCTTCCCCACAAAAGCGTTCCCATGTACCTTCATAATCATTTTGATATGTATACGAGCCATCTTGCCATTGACGCGGGCCGCGATATGGCGCTTGCACATCAACTAATCGGAGCGCCTTACGTAAAAACGCATAAACAGAAGCTACTTGTGCCCGTGGCAAACTGGGAGTAACGATACCTCTTGAATATACCATCGACCATACTGGCCTCTCTTTTTCTTCCACTACTTCTTGTCCGGCGAAAAAAACGGAGCCGAAATAAATATCGCGGTACAAATAGTCATCCTTCTGATATTCCAGCTGCTTTGCCTCGTTCCATAAAGGACGGACCGACGCATCATTCGTCTCGGAAGCGTATGTCTGTTTTTTTGCTTCCACTAGATTTGCCGTATCTCTTTCCATCGATGTTTCCCTCTCCTTCCTCCAACGAGCTAATATATTGTTGATTATATCGAATTGCACCCAATTCATTCATCAATAAAACAGAGCCGTCATAAAAGCGGCTCTGTATCATTTCATTATGTCCATTATGAAGGAGATAGCTGTTTCTGTTCATGAATAACCGTTTCAAAATGGCGAACAGAAAGCATCTGTTCATCCAGCAAATGACGGTTCCAAATGTGCTGCAAAAAGAGCTGGGCAATCAAGCGATTCCGTTCATTTTCTTGCGCGCGCTTGAGGGCGACAACGCTTAAATAAATGTCGCAAAGGCGGTTGGCAATTTTTTTCGCGTGGAATGTTTGCACCTCTTCCGGTTGGCCGTCAAGCTGTTTCAACGCTTCCGCAAGTTCGTGCAATCCTTGCTTCACCGGGGTGGCGAGCCGCTCTACATCGGCGGAAAGCGTAGAGAGCGCCTTCGTCATTTTGGCAATAAACTGCTCATGAACACGATATTTGCGCATTAACCGTAATACTTCCAGTCCTAAAATGTTGGCCGTCCCTTCCCATACCGTCAGCACTTGCGCGTCGCGAAGCAAGCGCGGTGTCACAAAATCTTCGATATAGCCGTTGCCGCCGTGCATTTCGATCGCTTCATGGGCAAAGGCAATCGCTTCTTCAGCGGTGCGCATCTTGAGCAAGGCGATGAGAAGACGGTTCCACGCTTTTTCGTCCTCCGTCGCTTCATCCGGCGCAGTCATGACGCGGTCGAACACGGAAATCATTTGAAAGCAGGCGCTCGTTTGTACTTCTTGCCTTGCCGTCAAATTGGCGAGCGTTTCCCTTACCATCGGATAGTCGGTCAGCTTGCGGCCAAAAGCGGTGCGGTTAGCTGCATACTGCTTCGCTTCCTCTAACGCCCGCTTCATAATGCCGATCGACCCGACCGCATTGCAGACGCGCGACAAGTTTAACGCTTCCATCATATAATAGAAGCCCTTTTTCGGATCGCCGATGACATACGCTTTCGCTCCGTCAAAGACAACCTCTGCGGATGGAACGGCGCGCACTCCGAGCTTATCTTTCAAGCGGCGGATTTGAATGCCGTTTAGCGTGCCGTTTTCGTTGCGCCATGGGACAAGAAATAAGCTTAGCCCTTTTGTTCCCGGCTCGCTCCCGTCGATGCGCGCCAAAACGGTGGCGACACCGCAGCGGCCGGCGTTGCTGGCAAAATATTTTTCTCCATACAACTTGTAATGATCGCCGCACGGAACGGCGCGCACCGCATTGGCGCCAACGTCAGAGCCGCCCTGGCGCTCCGTTAAAAAAGTTGCACCTTCATATAGCTCGACTTCCCCGGTAGAGATCACATGCGGCAAATATTTCTTCTTCAACTCCTCATCGGCAAAATGATCAAGCAAATAGGCGGTAGCCATTGTCAGCGTCACCGGGCAATAAAAACCTGTCTCCACCTGTGACAACAGGTAGCCTTGCGCGTACGAATAAATGTAATTTCCTTTCCGTCCCAGCTCAGGAATCGGCTTATGGACGTAGCCGACGATTCCCGTTTCATACGTTTGTTTCGCGGTCTGCTGGTAGCCTTCATTGACCCATACTTCGGAAATATCATTGCCAAAGCGATCGTATTTGATCAGGCGCGGCTGTCCTTCACGGTCGGTGTGTACAGCGCGGCGGTCAATATCAGTCATGCAAAGCTGATAGAATTGTTCCAGCTTTTCTTCGGCATAGGCATACAACTCGTCATCTAAATACTTTTTCAAGTTGGCGAGTAAATTCGGATCAACGTCGCGCAGCCGTCTCATCGTGCTTCCCCCTCAACACTTGTTTTAACACCTTTCCTGTCGCGTTGCGCGGCAGTTCCTCGATTTGCTCATATAAGCGCGGAATTTTATAGTCCGCGATCTTTTCTTTTAGAAAACGTTTACAATCTTCTGCAAGATTTTCCAACGGTTTGGCGGCAACGACAAACGCTTTTGCCGTTTCTCCCCATTCCGGATGCGGAACGCCGACGATCGCGACATCGATAATATCTGGATGTGTGCGCAGCACATCTTCCACTTCTTTTGGATAAATGTTGACGCCGCCGGAAATAATGATATCTTTTTTACGATCGACCACCCAAATATAGCCGTCTTCATCGCGGCAGGCCAAATCGCCGGTATAGACCCATCCGTCTTTGATCGTTTCTTTCGTCTTTTCTTCATCTTTATAGTAGCCTTTCATCACGCTTTCCCCGCGCAGGACAATTTCGCCGATTTCCCCCGGTGGTACTTCCTTCCCTTGGTCATCGACGATTTTCACTTCGCAGTGAAGGGCGGCGTATTTGCCGACACTGCCGGCTTTTGCTGTGTGCTCTTCCGGCGATAAATACGTTCCGTTCGGACCCGCTTCTGTGAGACCGTACAAACACATAAGGCGGTCGGTGCGGAATTGGCTGGCAATAAACAACACCTCATCACGTGACAATGGCGCGCCGCCGTACGTCCAATAGCGGATGGAAGAAAGATTATAGTCATGCAGGCGCGGATGCTTTGCGGTCAGTAAATAAGCAACAGGCGCGCCAAAAAAGTGGGTGATTTCGTGCTGTTCGACGAGCTGGAGCAACGCTTCTGGAGAAAACGCTGGTGCTAGTACATGGGTGGCGCCGACATAGGTACCGCCGACAAAAAACAAATGCAGCGGTGCGGAATGGCTGAGAGGCATCATATGCAAAATGCGGCTGTAACGGTCCATTTTCGTCTCGATGACCATCATCGTCGCGACGGCAAAAATGTTGCGGTAAGTAAACAATACTCCCTTCGGCTTCCCTGTTGTTCCCGATGTGTACAAAATCGTTGCTTCATCCTCTTCGTTCAGCGGGCAAACAATCGGATCCGGCGCCCCTGCCGCTATCAAGTCAGCCATGGATGCCCAGCCATCGGCTGCTTCTCCTGTTTTGATCCAAATGACATTCCCTTGTCCTACCAGCGGGGCAAGCTGCCCGCAAATCCATTCATGGGCGATCACCGCTTTGGCTTCACTATGATGAAGAATATATTGTACTTCGGAAGCAGTGAGGCGCACGTTTACTGGAACGACAATGGCGCCAAGGCGAAGCACGGCAAAATACGCAAACGCAAATTCTTTCGTATTCGGCATATACAAAATGACTTTATCGCCTTGGCAAATGCCAAGCCGGGAAAGCGACGAAGCCAAGCGGTTGACCGTCCGGTCGACCTCTACGTACGAAAGCTCTATGTCCCCATCAATGATCGCAGTCTTATCCGGAATTTTTCTCGCATTGCGGGCGAGCAGCTCTGAAATGTTCATCCATCCGATCCCTCCAATTCGCGCAATCGCTTTTCCAAATCCACTAGCATCGCTTCCATCTCCTCTTTCAGCTGCATAAGATCGTCGATCCGCTCATTCACCTCCTTTATTTTCTTCCTTCCATATTCAATCGTTTTTTCCAGCTGTTTCCGTCCGGTGCGGTCTTGATCAAAAAGCGAAATCATTTCATGGATTTCCTCAAGCGAAAAGCCAAAGCGCTTGCCTCGCAAAATCAGCTTTAATTTCGCGCGCTCCTTTTTTGTATACAGACGCTGCCCCGATTCCGTGCGAATCGGCGCAATCAGACCGCGCTCTTCATAATAGCGGATCGTCCGTGTGCTAATATCAAATTCCTGTGCTAACTGGGAAATCGTTAAGTAATGCATGGTGTTCCCTTCTATCTTTTTAATTTTCCGAATTTTATTTTAATTTACGTTTACGTTAAAGTCAACTAAGTTTTTAGCTCTGTTATCGCTTGTTGTTGATTTTCGACCAAAAGAAAAACCACCTTCTTTAAGGTGGCTCCTCTCATTGACTGTAAGTGGGGAATTTTATTCCGGCTATATATCATCGGCTTTAACACTGTGGAGTGAACCTTCGAAAGTAGACATGTATAAAGGTACCCATACAGAAAATAAAAAGGAGCCGATACATGATACGAAAAGAAGAACCTATTAAAGTTACTCACCAGAATGGAAAATTGGAGCAGTCTAAAGAGCCTCGATAGGAGAAAGTGTAAAGATGATTGTACATCACCTTGATATTACTGATCCTGACTATATTTATAAGTAGATTGAGCAATCTGGAACGTATGGGAAGTAGGCTTAAAAAGAAAAATCGGGAATCATCTCCAAGATAATTTATTGATTTATATCAAATTATTCTTATGTTTATTAATCATTGATTTGGTACCGTCAAGAATTTTGTGTGATGATTAAGATATATAGGGTATCTCTGAAATAAATTTGGATAGATGGGAGGATTTGTCCTCTCTTATTTGTTAATTGTAACGTTCTTCAGATATTCGTTGGAGGGCTTCATAAGCTTCAGCAATTCTCCGTAACTTTCGCCCTGTACATTTCTCATTAAAGTCTTGGTCTGTAATTATAATAGGACAGTACATAAGAAGGTCGGAGTCTTACTCCGCTTTCTTTTTTATCCACTTATTTGCATAGCACCTCATATTTAACACCATACTCCCTGCACCAAGCCTCCAGCTTTTCTTTTAGTTCCGGTGAAACAATCAGCCGGATATGAATATGTAATAAATTAAGACGGAGTGGGAACTCCGCCTTTTATCACATTGCTTTTGCGATTTCGACCAATAAATTCATTAGCAATGCCATCATTTGAACGAGAATATAACTAATAGCCGCGTTTTGAATCATCGAATAACCTTTTTCTTTACATTATTACCTTATTTATTTTTTTCGCCATTTTCGTTTTCACAATATATTGACCAATAATCCATGACAAAGCAGAAGCAGAAGAGATAACTAACGCCCGAACTATTCCATCAATATCCATTTCATAAGGTTTAGATATTCCCCCAAAAATCATTATAAGAATAAAAAAACCTAGAAAATAAATAAAAAATCTTCCTATTGTTTGTTTCAAATTATCCCTCCTTCCAGAGGAACCCATTGCCATAAAATCAATCTAGGCTCTTATGGCAATGGGTTGTAAAGAAGTTTCTACTTTATTGATTCTTTGCTACACATTTTACAAGTTAAGGTATCCGTTATTCGGTACATGATCCTTTGAATCTATACGGGCAAAAATTTTGCTACCTGGATCCGTTGCCCACATTAACACGTTAAATAGAACATTAGCAGCATTTGCTACATAACTAGCAATTCGTGCAGATATACCTTTAGCAAGAAGTTTCTTTTTTAGTTCATTTGCAAACATGATTGCAGCTCCGTCAGCAAGATATTTCTTTGATAGGTTTCTTAGATAAAGAGAAAGTCCACCAATTCCCCCACCAACAAGTGCAGTTATTCCCCAATTAATAGCATTACTTATAAACCATTTTGAATTCCACCAGTGATTTCCCCAATAGTACCCATCTGGATCGACATGCATTACAGGATTATTCGCAGCATATGCAAACATATTTTCCAATAATGTGAAATCACCTTTATGCATTGCAGGTTCTGTTATGGCGAGGTCAGTAATACCCTTTACAACCATTGCATTATCTGCATTAATGAACCTACCCATTTCAGGATTGTAATACCTACTCATCAAATAGTATAACCCAGTTTCCTCATCATAATAATAACCCGCATAACGGTATGGGTTGGCTGATGCCATGGCGCCGGTTTTGGAAAGAATATTCCCCCACGCATCGTATTGATATTCCGCAACGACATTTCCGCTTGCATCCGTTAATGCCATGACATCTCCGTGGCCGTTAAGGTGATAATAGTAAGTGACTCCACCTTTGGTCATCGTGACTGGGTGGCCGTCTGCGTCCCACGTATACTCCGCCACGATGTTATTGTTGGCATCTGTTTCATATAGCACTTGGTTCGAGTCGCCATCGTAGTGATAATAAATGGTTTCGTTTGATGTGGTTTTGCTGATCCGTCTTCCAAGCTGATCATACGTGAATGACGCGATGGTGGCGCCAGACGCATTTTTTACTTCAATGAGACCGGTTGTCATCATCGTACACAAATGTCTTATTGCCATTGTTCGTTAAATTGCCATTGGCATCGTACGTGTACGCTTGTCCGTTGACGGCCGTTAATTGGTCGGCGGCGTCATACATGTACGTTGTTGTAGTAGTCGTCGTTCCATCATTTACGATTTTCTTCGTGCGGTTCCTGACAGCATTGTATTCGTATGTGTTCGGATGTTTTCTTCGTTTCGTGTATATCAAAGCTCTCTTCATTTGGTCACTTCGATAATAAAAAAACAACCTCAGCGAGTGTCCAAATTCATTAGGGGGCTAATGAGCAATTTCGTTACCAAAATTCACAAAACAGGAATATTTTGGTGAATCGTTGGTTACATGAAAAATGCAATAAGAAGTAACCCGAGACCTGTAAGAAATCCAGCAATTAAACTAGCGTTCTCCATCAGAAAATCTAATCTACATTTATACGTAGGTTTGTATGAGTAAAATCTTTTTATTGACCATAATCCAAAAATAATAACAAAAAGTAGTCCAAACAAAACTAACATCGAAGTGTCTTTCTTAATTGTTATAATTTCCGTTTTTACCTCCTCTAGTAATTACTCAATATTAACGATTGGGACCAAGTATAATTTTAATTCTTTTTACTTGTTGACATCTAGTTTTAATTCAAAAGAAAATGTGTTGGTACTAGGCTTACTGTTCAGGATGATATCTTCCTTTACCGCATCTCCTTGGATACGATATCGTACATCTGTTTGTTCAAATAACCCTTTATAAGTGATTTCATTATTTTTCACAACACCCTGTACATTTTTTCCTTGTACAGGGGTGAAGGAAAGGCTTTTATCATTTTCTTCGACAGAAACAAGTTCAGCTTGATTAGATTGTTCTGCAAACTTTGCTTTAAATGCATTTGCTGTGTTTTCAAACTGATTTGCCTCGCCCGGCTTTAAGTCATTGTTGATTTTTTTCCACTTCTTATCATTAGGATCTTGATAAAATTGAGGCTGTAAGTAAATCTCTTACGTAAAGCTTCCATCTGGATTTAAGTAGCGTGTCGAATACTTTGTCCGTTTACTTTCTAATTCCAGTTTTGATTTTGGAAGTTTCCTAGGTAGCTCACCAATATCAGCTTCAATGTTTTGTTGTACTGCCCGTTCCGATTTACCAGGAGCAGCTTGTGCAAATGGGGGAGCAAGGAAACTAAAAATTAAACAAAATGAAAGAATAACAGCGATTAGGCGATGGTGATTAGGCAGCGGCTTCTCTATCACTTTATTTTTCTTCCTTTCGTAATTCTCTGATCATCCGGATGGCAGTCAAATTATAGCAATATGGTAGATATGTTAGGAATAATCCAATTATTGTAAAATGACAACCGATAGCTTTCATGCTTACAAAATGGCGGAATTTCCCCATTTTCCGCCGTTCCCGCTTGATTAATGATAAAAGATAAAAAATAACCATTATTGTTCAAAAATGGTAAATTCACCTTTAAAGACGAATTTCAGACTGTAGACAAAAAGGGTTACAGACGAATGTCTGTAACCCTTTTTAGCTTGCTGGCAATCTGAGCAGAGGGCTTTTCCTCCTTAACTGCTCGCGCTCGTATAAAAGCGAAGCGCAAAGCGCCAAAAGCGGCGCGCCAGCCATAAAAAGACCAAAGCCAGCAAAACAGCGATGAGCGCGGTCGCCATATTCCACTTTCCTAACAGGGACAACGCCGGCATGTTCGTGATCACCGCGGCGGGCAGTACATATGTCAGCACGACGCGCACCCAGCCGCGGTACATGCCGACCGGAAACCGCGCTGTTTCAAAAAACGAATCAAAAATAAAGGACAAGTCGTCAATGCGGATGACCCAAAACGATGTCGTCATCAACATCATCCATAACGAATAAATTAACACGAATGACGCCGTGATGGTGATGAGAAAAATCAGCACATCGAATAACGACGGAATATAACGCTTGACCATCAAGCCGTAGCCAATGACGCCAAGGCCAAGCAAAACGTCAATCAGGCGCCAAAACACCAAATGGCGGAAGCTAACGTAAAACATGCTGTCGACCGGTTTCGTCAAAATATAATCGAGCGTGCCGCGGCGGACATGTTCGAGCAGGCGCGGCATATTTGGGCGTAGCGTAAAATCAATCATCCCTCTAAGCGTATTAAAGACGCCAAGCAATACAAGCACATCGGCATACGCCCATCCTCCCAATTGATCGGTCTGATAGAAAAAGATGTTGACCGTCAAAATCGCAATTCCAATGCCAAAAAAGCTGGAAACGAGATTGCCGAGAAACTCGCTGCGATATTCCAATTCTTCCACAAAACAGGCGCGGAAAAACTCGCGGAAAATCCGCACATATCTTCGCACGCTTAACCACCTACCGCCTGATTTTTCTTTAATCCCGCTATCCATATCCACCGCAGGGCGATAATGAACACCGCGACCCAAATCGACGCGATGGCAAAACCTTGCAGCATATCGTTGCCGTTGGCCGCTCCGGTAACGATGTCAATCGGAAACCCGATCATATAGCGAAACGGCAAGAAGACGCTCCATTGCTGCAGCATCGGCGGAAGCATGGACAGCGGCGCAATCCGCCCCGATAAAAATAAGGAAATTGCTTCTAGCACGCCATAGACCGCCGTGACTTTGGTAATCCAAAAGCCGAGCAGCCCGCAAATGTAACTGAGCAAAAAGCGAAGCGCAGCGCCAAGCAGCACCGCCGCCAAAAACAGAAGTGCCTGTCCGCCTGTCACATCAAAGCGAAGCGCGGGCACAAACAGCGCCGCTATCGCCCATATCGGCGCCAAGATAGCTACAAACAATACTTTATACACCACATTTTCCGCAATCGCCCAGTGAATCGGATGGAGTGGGCGAATAATATAGTTGGAAAACGTCCCTTCGCGAATTTCGCGATCGAGCTCCCAAACGTCCCAAGCGCTCGTCATCCGCTCGACAAAAATGACCGCCATAAAGTAAAAAAGGAAAGCATCGCTTTGGGACGGATCAATATTCATCCATACGACCATCGTAATGAGCGGCTGAACAATCGCTCCCGTCATCCAGACGAGCGTTGCAAGGCGATAGGCTAACATTTCAATATATTTCATGCGCAGAAGGGCGATGTATTTACGAATCATGCAACCCCTCCTGAAACGCGCGTGTAATCACTTCTTCCATCGGCGGGTCTTGAATGTTAATGTCATGGACGTGGAAATGCTGCAAAAAATGCGCCGACACTTCTGCCACTTTCTCCCGCGCCACCCGCAATGCCACATTGCCGTCTTCGATTTCCACAACCTCTCCGTAATCTTCCCAGCGCACATCAGGCACCTTGGCAAAGCGAACTTCAAGCCGCTTGTACGGGGCGAGTTTCTCCGTCAGCACCGTCAACTCCCCATCATAAATCAGCTTTCCATAATTAATAATCATGACGCGGTCGCACAGCGCCGTCACATCGCCCATATAATGCGACGTCAGCAAAATCGTCGTTTCATGCTCTCGATTGTAATCAACGATAAAACGGCGCACTTTTTCCTGAGTATGGACATCAAGCCCGATCGTCGGTTCGTCTAAAAACAATACTTGCGGGCGATGCAATAGCGCCGCCGCCAGTTCGCAGCGCATCCGCTGCCCAAGCGACAAACTGCGCGTCGGTTTGTCTAGCAGCGGCGCTAACTCGAGCAATTCGACCAATTCGTCCAACGTTTCGCGAAACGTCCGGTCATCGATCTCATAGATTGCTTTGTTGACTAAAAATGTTTCCATCGGCGGGATATCCCAAATGAGCTGGCTTTTTTGCCCCATCACCAAACTCATCATTTTTTTAAATTCGGCCTTTTGTTCAAACGGAACAAAGCCGCCGACTGTAATTTCTCCTGACGTCGGGTGCAGAAGCCCGGCGAGCATCTTCATCGTCGTCGTTTTGCCGGCGCCGTTCGGGCCTAAAAACCCGACAATTTCCCCTTTTTCAATCGTAAACGAAATATCTTTGACTGCTTCCACCACCCGATATTCGCGCCTCCACAAGCTGCGCACGGCCTCCAGCCAGCCCGCCTGGCGGGCGTGCACGCGAAATGATTTATGCAAATGCTTCACGTGAATCATCGTTTTCTTCCTCCAGCTAATGCCAAGAAAGTTTTGTCCGTACATTATTTTTATATGATTGGCGAGCAGCATGCAAACAAAAAGCAGACTTCCGAAATTAACTGTACTTTAAAGAGGAGGACATAGCCCACAGCGGGAAGCGCAGCGAATCCTTTAAATTCCAGAAAGGCTTTCCCCTATCAAAAGATCGATGAAGCCATTAAAAACTTATACAAGCCAATATGAACTTTCAATTAACAGTCAGTATAGCTGAAGTAATCTAAGTCAATTATGATTGCATATTTATTTTAATATTTTTATAATTATGTAAAATATATTCGATATGGGGGAACTAAAATGGAACTGATTCCTGAGTCCGCTAATTTCATGGACTATCTGGAAGAATTAGATGTGATCGATTTTTCCCATCCTTTCATCCAGAAAAAAATAAATGAATTGTTTCATGAAGGGCAGTCAGAAATCGAAAAGGCTAAAATAGCGTTTGAATTTGTAAGAGATGAGATTTCGCACTCGTGGGATATACAAAGCACAAGAGTTACATGTAAAGCTTCTGAAGTTCTTTTCTATAAAGAAGGAATTTGTTATGCCAAAGCGAACCTATTAGCAGCTTTATTAAGGTCTCAAGGAATCCCGACAGGTTTTTGTTATCAACGGCTCATGCTATTCGATACACCTGACAAGGGTTATTCCCTTCATGCGCTGAATGGCGTTTTTCTTAAATCATTAAATCGTTGGATTCGTTTAGATGCTCGTGGAAACAAACCAGGAGTACAGGCGGAATTTTCTATAGATCAAGAGATATTAACATTTCCAGTCCAAGAAAAGTTTGACGAAAAAGATTTTCCAATCATTTATACTAAACCGAACCCAAAAACGATTTCCGTTTTAAAGGAACATACAGATACGTTAGAAATGTATAAATATTATTTGCCTGACAATTTATAAAGATTCACCTCTTTCATATATATACTTTTTTTAATTAATAGTCGCATTAGTTCGTGAGAAATAAAAAAAGGTAAGCAAACATATTATACATGACTAATGGTGCTTACCTTTATTTTTTAAGGATTTTTAGATTTTAGATCTCGATATAATAAAAACCTGCCTTCAGCGGGCGGAACGCGCCAGTACGTATAAAAAGTACGGAGCGCCGACAATAGCGACGACAATACCGGCGTGAATTTCCGATGGCTGCAGCACCGCGCGACCAACCGTATCTGCCCCTAATAACAGACACGCCCCAAGTAATGCCGACGCCGGCACGACATACGCATGATGCGCGCCAACAAGCCGCCGCGCCAGATGAGGGGCGATGAGTCCGACAAACCCGATCCCGCCGCTTACCGATACAGAAGAAGCAGCTAGGGCAACGGCGGCCGCCAGCAACTGCAACTGCTCTTTTGCCACCGCCACCCCAAGTCCGGTGGCGATCGTTTCGCCAAACGATAGCGCGTCCAGCACACGGGCTTTGTAAGATACGAAAAGAAACAGCCCCATCACCCACGGCAACAGCGCCCACACATAGTCCCACGTCGCTCCCCAAATGCTTCCCGTCAGCCAAACCGCCGCAAATTGATACAGCTCTCTGCTCAACCGCAGCGACAGCACCGTCATGAGCGCGCTTAACCCCGCGGCGACCGCCACACCTGTCAAAACGATGCGCCCGGGAAGCAGTCCTTGCTGCCGCTCGTACGACAACGCAAACACGAGAGCGGCCGCCAGCGCGCCGCCGATAAACGCAAGAAACGGGAGAAAGAGCGCAGGCGCGTCCGCACCGGTCGGGAACAAGGAAAGATACAGCACCACCATCACTCCCGCGCCGGTGGAAATTCCTAACAGGCCTGGGTCGGCAAGCGGGTTGCGCGATATCGTTTGA
Organism: Parageobacillus sp. VR-IP; assembly: GCF_013357975.1. Classification (NCBI taxonomy): domain Bacteria; kingdom Bacillati; phylum Bacillota; class Bacilli; order Caryophanales; family Anoxybacillaceae; genus Parageobacillus; species Parageobacillus sp. VR-IP. The sequence continues at coordinate 960,486 of NZ_JABVYQ010000001.1, read as the reverse complement.
ATGATGCATCCGGACAGCGCCAGCCCGGCGCCTGCGAATATCGCAATCAACATGCGCGGCAGACGAAACTCAAATAAAATAAGCTCCTGCTTTGCCGTTCCCATGCCAACGAGCGTTTTTACCACTTCCATCGGATTCATGCGGCTTACCCCTGTATGAAGGCTGATGGCAACGATCGCAAGCAGACAAAGGAAAAGAAGCAGAATCACCATACGACGGCGGCTCATGCAAATTCCCCCTTCCGTTTGCGGGAGACATACAGGAAAAACGGCACGCCGATTAACGCAAACAGCACACCGATCGGCGTTTCATACGGCGGGTTAATCATCCGCGCGCCAATGTCCGCCCAAATCATCAATAACCCGCCAAGCACCGCGGAACACGGAATGACATAGCGATAATCGACACCAACAACAAAACGTGCCAAATGCGGAACAATAAGGCCGACAAAGCCGATCGGGCCGACCGCCGACACCGCTCCGCCGGCAAGCACCAGCACCACAATCGCTCCCGTTAACTTTACCATTTTCGTTTTTTGCCCTAATCCGACCGCTACTTCCTCTCCAAAACTGAGAAGCGTTATCGACCGCCCCAATAATAAGGCGAAAACTAAAGCGGAAACAAGCCATGGCGCTAGCAGTTTCAGTTGACTCCATTTCACTCCTGCCACACCGCCGGCAAACCAAAACGCCAATTCCTGGCTTAGCTGAAAATGGATCGCGATTCCTTCGCTAAGCGAGGTAAACAAGGCGCTGACCGCGGCTCCCGCCAGCACGAGGCGAGTCGGCGTCACGCCGCCTTTAGAAAGCGCGCTGACCCCATACACGAACGCCGCGGCAACCGCGGCGCCGCAAAACGACCAAAGGATAAGCGCTTGATACGAAAGACCGGAAAAAAACGCAAAACAGACCGCCACCGCTAATGTCGAACCCGCATTGAGCCCAAGCAGCCCGGCATCGGCAAGCGGATTTCGCGTCATTCCTTGCATGATCGCGCCCGCAACGGCAAAACCCGCACCGACAAGCACATCGGCAAGGGAACGGGGCAGGCGCAAATCGCGGATCACGGCATGGGCGGTTTGCCGCGCATCGTAATGAAAAAGCGCATCCCACACGGTCGCCAAACCGATATCCGCCGCGCCGACCGATATCGCTGCGGCGATGCTAAAAAGAATGGCGCCCAGTCCAACGACTAGCACCAGCACCGCCGCCCACGGGCGCGACGACGATTTTCGATTTTTTTCCCGTATTCCTGTTTCCATTTTCTCTCTCCTTGCTAGCAGCACATCCTATTTTTGTTTAGCGGAAAGAAGCGTATCGACGACAAGATCGAGCTGATGTTCAAGCGAAATGGCATCCGAAAACCAAATGTCTTCGATCTTCATTTCATAAACATGATGGTTTTTAACCGCATTTAAGTTTTTCCAAATCGCGCTGTTTTTCAGCTCTTTTTCCGCCTGTTCAGTTCCGTCCATTTTATATACCGTCCAAAACATATGATCAGCGGCATAGTCAGGCAACGCTTCTAGCGAAATCAATTTCCATTGCGGGCCTTGAATCACTTCTCGTTTAATTTTCTCCGGCGGTGTCAGTTGCAAAGCGTTATAAATAATTTGACCGGCGTGGCCAAAATTGTCGCCGATGGCATAAAAATCTTTTCCTTGCAGTTTATAAATGCCAACAGTTTCATTTTCGCCGATGACGCCTTTAATTTTTTCACGGGCGGCTGCCGCTTTCTTTTCAAATTGTTGAATCCATTGCTCCGCTTCCTTTTGCTTGCCGAAAAGCTCGCCAAATACCCGCATTTCTTCTTGAATGCCTTTATAATGGCCAAAAGGAATTAAAACAGTCGGAGCGATTTTCGATAGCTGTTTGTATTGGTCTTCCAAATATACAATAATTAAATCCGGATTTAATTCAACGACTTTTTCTAGGGAAATCGGGTTTCCGACGTTTTCAATACCTTTCGCTCGTTCTTTTATGTACGGGTTTTCCATGACCGCTTGCGTGACGCCGACTGGTTTGACGCCAAGCGCCAGCGCGTTTCCTAAAAATTCATACGGCATCACCACCCGCTTTGGATGAGCGGGAATTTCGACTTTTTTGCCGTTCGCCATCGTAAATGTCTTCATTGCTTTCTCTTCTGTTTTTGCCTGCTTTTCCGAGTCCGTATTATTTTTCTCATTTCCGCAGGCGGCTGTGAATACAAGAATAAGAACCACCATTATCATCCATGCTATATTTCTTTTTTTCGTCCACATCTTCTTGATCCCCCTCTAAACGATAATGAAAACCACAACCAATAGAAATGATAATCATTTTCATTAAATTTGTCAATAAAAAATGGGGAAGCTAACCCTTATAGGAACTAGCTTCCCCATCTAATTAAAATGGATATGTTCTCTTCTGTGTTTGCACAGATACCCATTTTGTAACAGTAAATTCTTCTACCACCCATGGATTTCCAAATCTTCCTAACCCACTTGCTTTATTGCCTCCAAACGGAATGTTCGGAGCATCGTTCACTGTTTGGTCATTGATGTGGGTCATACCGCTGTCAATCTGTAATGCTAATTCTCTTCCTTTAGTTAAATCACTCGTAAAAATTGCCGAACTTAACCCATATTCTGTGTTATTGGCGATAGCGATAGCTTCTTCATCCGTTTTTGCTTTAATGATTGTAGCAATCGGAGCAAACAATTCAGTTTGTGCCAGCTTGCTTGACGGATCGACATCAATAAAAACATACGGAGTTAAAATGTTTCCGATTCGCTTTCCTTCTAAAGCCATCGTTATTCCTTCACGTTTTGCCTCTTCAATCATTCGTAATGCTTTTTCCATCTGCTTTTCATTAATCAATGGACCAATAACCGTACGCGGATCTCTCGGATCGCCATATGGAAGTGATTTTGTTCTTTCTACGAATTTTTCCACAAACTCATTATACTTGCTTTCATGTACGATGATACGATTAATAATCATACAAATCTGACCTTGATGGATAAATTTCCCGAAAATTGCAGCATCCACTGCATGATCCACATCAGCATCCGCTAATACGACGAATGGGCTATTTCCCCCTAGTTCCAAAGCTACTCGCTTAAGCTGTCTTCCAGCAATTTCTCCAATATGTTTGCCCACAGCGGTAGAGCCAGTAAAGCTAATTAAACGGGCGTGTGGATTGGTTAACATTTCATCGCCGATTTCTTCAATATCTGTTAAGATAACGTTCAATACCCCTTTTGGAAGACCGGCATGCTCAAACGCTCTTGCAATAATGACTCCACCGGTTAATCCAACTTGAATATCCGGTTTATGCACAACGCTATTCCCTAAAGCAATGGCTGGTGCAATCGTTCTCATCGATAAGTTCAACGGAAAATTAAACGGAGAAATAGAGGCGATGACCCCTAATGGCAGGCGATAAATATAGTTGACTTTTCCTTCGATGTTAGAAGGTACTTCTCTCACTGTTTGAATTTCATCGGCATAACGCAAAGCTTCCTGTAAAATTTCGATCGCAAGCTGGAATTCCACATTTGCTTTGAGAAGCGTTCCTCCGGTTTCACGGACAATAACATCGATAATGGCTTTACGATTGGCTTGTAAATACTCTGCTGCTTTACGCAATACTTCTTTTCTTTCCTCCACGGACGAATGCGCCCACGTCTTTTGTGCCTCATTTGCCACCTCAAACGCTTCATGAAGCTGTTGTACCGTTGCCAAACGAACAGAGGTAATGACCGAATTATCATACGGGTTTAAAATATCGTATGTTCGACCACTTTCTCCTTCCGCCCACTCACCGTTGATAAAACTTTTATTCCATTGCTCATAACGTTCCATCCCCCACTATCCTCCTTTTTATATAACAAAAAATTGATTCCCCGTTACCCCTAGCGGCCAATGTCCCTGTTCTAGCACAGCAATCAAGGAAAGAAACGGATTCGTTTCACACCCTTGGATATCAGATACTAGTTCCCACGCGCATGCCATTCCGCCGATATACATCATATAGCAAACCGCTGTTGTCACCACAGAAGATCCATATCGTCCTAACAAGGCAAATAATTTGTCAAAACAATGATGAAAAATCAGTGCTGGCACCTCATCCGCGAGAGTGAGCAACGCATCCAACCTGCCCGCTTGTTCCGCTTGGTGCTTTATTTTCTCTGGCACCTGCTGTAGCTTCAGCCATACATCGTTGTCTTCCAGCTTCATTTCTTCTAAAAACGAAGGAAGCTCGTCTTCCGCTATCCACTTTATTTCGCAATGTTCTAGACCGAAGTAATGAGCAAATTCTTTCATTGCTTGTTCTACTTGCTCATCACTCTTTTCTGCAAACGATGAAAGCCAATTTACCTTTGATAAACGTTGAAGAAGCCGATTCACCCGTTCATCGTTCGGATTAAGCACATCTTTCGTTATCGTATTTGTATTCAGGAATGCAGCCATTTCCTTTCTCCTCCCAATCTATATTGGTAGATAGCGCTTTCAAATAAGGTTTATATTTTATTTTCTAAAATTTTTAAAACCCATTACATCAATTCCTAGAGACGGTTGCCTTTCTAGCGTTTATTACCAGCAAAAAGTTATAAAAGGGACTTGAAATATCAGTATAAACACAGTTGTCTCTACTTATTAGAAAACCAAATGTATATAATTAATATAATTACTAGAGAACAGCACAATTTGCAGAACAAGATAAGAAGAGTCATAGTCAATCCACAGGGAAAAATCAATTTAACTATCTTAATGATTAACCATATAACCGGTACTACCGAATCTTTAGAAGCAATTTTCCTGATCTGCACAATTCACTATAGCGTGTTGAAAAATCAAGCTGGATTTATCAAATCATTGCTGATTTTTCTTAAATATTCTTTTCGCAGTTATTGTACAACCGAAATTTTTTGATGATTTTTCTTTGGATATCACCGCAATCCCCTAATAATTTTTTCACCTCACTCTAATAAATAATATAAACGGCATTCTAAATATGATGTTATGTCATGGATTTGATGGATAAAAGTCTATGGTTCTTCTATACAGAACAACCCAAAATTTTACTAATTCTTAATTTTTAAGAGTAACCATAGATAGAGCCTATTAGAATATCAAGTGAACATTCCTATTTTGGCCTGCGAATCGTAAAAACCGCACTGAATGTATTGTGTTATCTCTGTTTCGTTTTACTTCATATCTCCTGTTACAGCCACCAACTAAGAATAACGAAAATGACAAACTAGATCAGTTATAGAAACCAAATTTGGGGACTAAAAACATCCTTGTCTAGCTACTCCCATTGTGTTTATTTACATTCGAAAGTGTGAGGATGTAGTCACTTCTAAATGATCAGGTTGATTTACCTTATCAAAACTTCCAAATTTCTCCTGTACACATAGCAGAGCTAGAGCCCCTATTATACTTGGGACAGCAAAAACAATAAAAGTCTTTTGTGGGGCAAGTCCCGTTGCCAAGATTACCCCAATTAATGTAGGAGCTAAAATCGCTCCAATTCTACCAACTCCTAATGCCCAGCCAATCCCAGTCGCTCTTGCTTCCTTCGGATAATACTCAGAAATATAAGGATTTGCTAGATTCTGTGTACCAACCGTACAGGCTCCTCCTATTGCTACAAGTGTATATAACATAAATATATTTGAAGTTATACCTAATATAATGAAACATAACGCTCCTAATATATACATAAAAACTAATACTTTTTTATGACCAAACCTCTCTGCTAGAAATCCTCCAACCAATGAACCACCAACTTGTCCTGTACATAAAACAATGTTAAATAACAAACTAGAAGCGAGTCCGTACCCAGATTGTTGCATAATTTTAGGAAGCCATGTGTTCAATCCATACACCATTAACAGACAGCTAAACACAGCTATCCAAAAAGCAAAAGTGCTAACTGCTCGTTGCTGTGCAAATAATTTCTTTACCGGAAATCCTTTCGCCTCATTTTGCACTTCTTCAAATTGATAATCATCATCTTCTGCGTAATTTCTAAAAGGATCTATACGATTTAAGATTTCACATAATTTTTTTATTCGACTTTTCAAAATATAGAAGGAAAGGGATTCAGGAAATTGCTTCATAAAGAAAGGGAGTACCAATATCGGAATACCGCCAATCCAATATAAAACCCTCCATCCCAACTCAGGAGCAACGTACATTCCTAGTAACGAAACCAAAATTCCTCCTATAGAGTATCCACAATACATTGTGGCAACGATGATAGCTCTATTCCTTTTCGGGGAATATTCTGTCATTAGAGAAATAACGTTAGGAGGAAGTCCTCCAATTCCTAAAGCCGCAAGAAAACGCATGACAGTAAAGGCTATAGAGTTATCAACTACCCCACCTAGAAATGTAAATACGCTAAACACAACCATGCAAATAGCAAATACTCTTTTTCTTCCAATCTTATCTGCTAAAGGGGCAAACACTAATGCTCCTACTACCATCCCTACCAATGAATAACTTCCTATTGCTCCGGCCTGAACTAAAGTTAAATCCCACTCTTTCATGAGCCAAGGCAAGCTGACCCCATACATAGCAATATCATAACCATCAAAAGCGATTCCAAAAAAGCACCATAAATAAACCATTAAGTGGAACCGATTAAATCTACTAGCCGCAACTACTTCCGATGCATTAATCTGACGCACTTCATCGCCCTCCATAATTTGTTAATGTCTTTAGCTCTCCTTCTGAAAAAGAATTATTTTGGATGATAGTTATTGGCACAAAATAAATAGACTCTGTTCCAAACTAAATTATCCTTTTTTCGTAATCCCCTTTATTCATTACTCTTCTTTAACAGAAGGAAGGTATACATCCAATACAGCTGAGCGACCTTCTTCTAGAGCTTGCAATCCATTTTGTAACGCTTTCTTTAGCTCACTGGGTTTTGTTACTGTTTGGGCATACGCCCCTCCGGCTGCTTCAGCAATTTTTGCTAAATCAGCAGATGGTTCAAAGCTTACCCAAAATTCGTTAATCTTGCTAGCTATTCCTTTTGGATGCACTCCTAAAGTTGATAATTTAGGAGATTTCCAACCTCTATTATTGTATATCACTGTTAAAAATGGCGTTTGATATCTTCTTGCCATCCAATGAACAGTAGAAGGAATGCTAAATAAATAACTTCCATCTCCTGTGAGATTAATAACTTTTTTATCAGGCATAGCTAACTTTACACCAATACTAGCTCCTCCATTCCACCCTAATGAACCAGCTCCACTTCCAATGATCGATCCAGGTCTAAAAGCCTGAATATGTCGATATATTACTTCATAGTTTGAAATTCCTTCATTAACGATAATTGTATTGTCATCCACAATTTCTCTCACGCAAGCAGTTAAATATTCAGGCGTAATAACATCCTCTCTGTATTGTTCTTGGTCTTTCCAATTTTTTCTTTGTTCGTAGTGGACCTTTTCAATAATTTTATATCTTTTACGTGCTGCTTCTTGATTGATGGAAGTTTGTTCTAATAACCGATTTAATTGTTGCAATGCTGTGTAGGAATCTGCTCTGAAAAAACGCTGGGAAGGAATATACCATAATGGCATTTGCTCTTTAAGAGGGTCTACATCAATGTAATAGATTTTGCAATGTTCAGATGGCTTGTTTTTTAGAGGAATCCATGGAACATCACTGTCTAAAATAAGTATTACATCCGCCCTACTAAGTAAATCGTTTTGTTCTTGTGAGTTCCATAAATAACCGCAATGCATAGGATGATTACTCGGAAAGTTCATGTAATTAGGAACCGATTCAATTACTGGAATAGACAAACGCTCACTTAACCTAATAAGCTCATTCACGGCTTCGGGATTGCGTCCCAAATAAGATGTTATAATTAGAGGATTCTTTGCATTTACTAAATTGGCTACAATTTCTTGCACCCCTTCTTCTGGAAGAGCAGATGGTCGGATAGGCTCCCATAATGCTGGATTGATTATTATTCTTTCAGTATCTTCCTCCATTACCTCACGAGGACCTACAAGGTAAACAGGACCTTTTGGATCACTTTGAGCTATTTGTACTGCCCGATGAACGAGCTGCTTTACATTTTTTCCGGAACGAATCTCATTGTTGTATTTTACATACCCTCTAACAATCCCTCGTTGATCAAAAACATCTTGTATCCAATGAATAAACTCATTTCTGCTTCCAATCATTTCCCCTTCCTGAGTAAAAGGGGAAGCGCCAGCAAAAATAAGCACGGGTACCCTTCCCTTTGCTGCATTATGAATGGCACCTCCAAGATTTTGCGTTCCACATTCGACATGTACAATTACCGCCTGAGGTTTTCCAGTAACTTGTGCAAATCCATGCGCCGCACTTAATGCTACCATTTCATGTGGACAGGTAATCACTTTAGGAAGCTTTATTCCTTTTTGACTTGCTTCCGCTAAACTCTCAATAATTGCAGGATGATCACTACCTAAGTTACAAAAAATATAGGAAACACCTGCCTCTTGCAATGCTTCTAGGAAGGCTGTACTAGTTGTATATTTATCGAACAACCTCGGTACCTCCTCATTTTTATATTGCATTTAATCATCTAATCCACTCTGTTCTCTAAAAAAAGTCCTTCCTCTGTCATCCTTTTAGCAGGATAACAGAGGAAATGTTATTTTTACACAACACCTACCTCCGGTTTAAACTCACTAACCACCTGTTGATATCCATTGTTGTTTGGATATTCCTCTTCCCGCTGCAAACCAAGCTTCTCCATAATCGGCAAATCGTTCGCACAGAATAATAGAGCTTCCTCTTTAGACGTGTTCACATGCTCATGCCAAGCCCAATTTGGAATAACAAAATAATCTCCTTTTGTCCAATCAAAACGGACACCGTTAATAACAGTATATCCTTCTCCTTTAAATACGTGGTAAATAGCCGAATACGTATGGCGATGCGCTTTGGAGTGATAGCCTGCCGGTAGCTTCTGCATCCAGGCAGCGATATTTGGATTTGCGGTATGTCCGGTTGATGGGTTGATATATTCGACGGCAATGCCGTCATAAGGATCCGGTTCAAAATCGCTTAGCCCCGCCAGCGCCGCTTCCGTTTGTTTCCATTTGTATAACCCTAATGGCGCTACTTTTGCTTTACGATCACTAATCGGTCGAACCATTCCGCCCCGATATTTTCGCGCCGAGTAATCATCCGGCAATGACGGAGGTTCAATGCCATCTGGATAAGGCTCAAAGAAAGTACCGCCTGTCGCATAAATAAACGGAATATCTAGACAATCCATCCAAAACATTGGCCCGTCTCCTGGATGGCTGTGACCATGCCATAACCCTCCTGGCGTAATTAAGAAGTCTCCTTCTTCCATAAATAACCGTTCTCCTTGTACGATCGAATAAGCCCCTTTACCGTTGGTAATAAAGCGCATGGCGCTTTGGGTATGCCGATGCGAAGGTGCCGTTTCCCCCGGCAAAATAAGCTGTACAGCTGCGTACAACGTATTGGTTGTCGACGCCCATCCCCATGGCTGGCGATGTTTTAATCCTGGATTTTGCAGGTAAATGGCTCTTCTTTCTCCTCCGCGCTCTGGAGTAAAAATTTCTGTCGCTTCAAGCAATAGCTTTTGGATGATTTCGCCCTTCCAAAGGTATGGAACCGCTTCTGGGGTCGGCTCCTTATGCATTAAATCAGGAATCGCTTCCCATAGCGGCCCTAAATGATACTGTTCGATTTTTTTCGTAAACTCTTTTACTTCCTTACTTTGGAAAAACGGATTGGCTTCTGCCATTTTTTCGCCCCTCCTCATGCTTTTTGCTGCGACTCATATTTTTTTAAGTTTCTTTCGATCTGTTTATTGTGATTTGCTAAATGTTCCGTGATAAAATGCTCGACTAAAAAAGTCATCGGTTTTATCCCAAATTTTGGATTGCGGTGCGGCGCTTCTAATGCTAAATCCGCGTCACTTAATGAAGCAAATTGTTCATTGGCAAACTGTCTTGCTTGTTCGATTCCTTTGATGACATCGGAAACAGCGCGTTGATCCGCCTGACGGACCGCTGCTAATCTTGCTTCATCTTGCAAACCTCTTCCCCATTCTGTACCACCCGCTCGAATAACACGAACAAGCTCTCTTGTCCAATAGCCAATGATTTCTTCTACGTGACAAAGTATCTCCATAATAGACCATTCCTCGGCGGATGGTTTCCAGCGAATCACTTCTTCTGACAATGTTTTTGCTTTCTCAATAATTTCATCAATCGATTGATTCATTTCTTCCTGGTACTGTTGAATTTTTGACATTACCGTCCCACCTCCACGGCGTTCGATACTGCTTTGATACGATTTTCAAGAACCCCTATCTTCTCTACTTCAATCCGCACCACATCCCCATCTTGCAAAAATACTTGTGGGTTTCGAGCCACCCCAACTCCACCAGGAGTTCCCGTACATACTACATCGCCAGGCTCAAGCGTCATAATATGAGATAAAAATTCTACTAAGTAATGAACATTAAATACAAGATTTTTCGTATTGGAACGCTGCCGTTCTTCCCCATTCACCGTCAACACAATCTCTAACGAATGAGGATCAGGAATTTCATCTTTCGTCACCAGCCACGGTCCCATCGGCGCGCTGCCATCCAGCGTCTTGCCTTGCAGCCATTGCAGCGTTCGGCGCTGCAAATCCCTTGCCGTTATGTCATTAACAATCGTATACCCCGCCACATAATCCAACGCATCGGTCTGCGATACATTGCGCGCCCGTTTCCCAATCACAAATGCAAATTCTGCTTCATAGTCAAGCTGTTCGGTAATCGGCGGAAGCGGAATGTCATCTTCCGGACCGATAATGGTATTGTTAAATTTAGCGAAAATTACTGGATACTCCGGCAATTCCCGTTTCATTTCCAAAATATGTTCCCGATAGTTATGGCCGACGCAAATGATTTTATTTGGCTTCAATACCGGTGCTTCGATTTTCACTTTGGTGCGATCCATCGTCAGCCCATTTTCTAAAGCGAATTCGACCGCTTTTTGCGCCTCTTCCAAACTTTTTTCCCCGCCTTCAAGCAGCTCGATTGTATTGGTTGGGACAAGCGCAGCGGCCAGCTGTTCTGCCCGCAGATATCCTTTTGCTTTTAACCGTGCAAGATACGCTTGATGAAGATCGATGACTTGGTCTTCCACGATGCACCCGGCACGTATCGCGTCTCCTAACCGGTAGTTAATGATTTTCACCATGATCCCTCCTCACGTGTGATCGTCACGGCCTCCCGTTGCATTTTCTCGCGAAGTTCAGCAGGAATCGGAGCCGCTTTCGGCCTGTCGCCGCCAAACTTTGTCCAAACCCGCACCTCATATCCTTCCGCGACCAGCTGTTCCCCGCGGAAAAACTGGTGCTGAATGCGAAACGACTTTTCCCGCAGTTCGGCAATGGTCGACTTCACACATACTTGATCCTCAAAAAAGAGCGGGGAATGAAACTGGCATTTTGCTTCAACAATTGGCATTCCAATTTTCTCCTCTTGAAACAACCTCCACGTCGAATGCCCAATGGTGGCAAAAAAGTGATGGGAAGCTGCATCCATCCACTTATAAAAGTTCGGGTAAAAGACAATGCCGGCAGCGTCTGTATCTCCCCAATGGACTTGGAAGCTGTACTCCATCTATTTTCCTCCTATCAATATTTAGTCGACAGTTGCGGCGGCCCCGATTTCGGACCATATGGCCCTTCATCAAGCCATTTGCCTAGGCGTGGCAAAATCGGGGCCAGTGAAGCAGCCACTTCCCTCTTCATATTGATGGCTGGAGCGCTGCCTTGAATGTGCTCTAAGGCGATGCCAGCACAGTCGCGGTTGTATCTTGCCGCGATCAGCCGCTCGTTGGCAGCCGCGGCAATGGCTGCTTTCGCTTCTTCGCGATTGGCCGCATCAAGTGCTTCCCGAATCGCTTTCGCCGCCATGATCGCATCCGGCACACCGGAGTTCATGCCGCGCGCGCCGAACGGAGCAAATAAGTGCGCCGCTTCACCGGCTAACAACACGCGATGATGACGATCGGTCAACGACTCGGCAACGACTTGGAAAAAGCGGTACGTCGATACCCATGTGATGCGATCCGCATATTTTTCTGGCATCACTTTCGGCAGCCATTGTTTCACGCCTTCCACACTGCCGAATTGTTCCGGATCATCCCCGTCAAATAGCTGCAAATCAATTCTCCACCCTCCGGCAAACGGCACAAATAAGACGTTGCGTCCGTCTACGGCTGGGTGTTGATAATGAAACACCCGCTCTAGCGGCAGCGGATCTGTTTCATCTTCCTTTACATCGACAACAACAAAGTAATCTTTCGTCCGCGGCCCTTCCATGTCAATGCCGACCGACTTGCGTACGGTTGAACGCGCACCATCGGCTCCAATCATATAATCGCACGCCCACTGTTCACCGGATTCGGTAATCATGGTGACTCCTTCCTCATCGGTATGGACCTCACGAACCGGTGTCTCCCAGATAAATTCGACTCCTGCCTCAAGGCAGGCGTTATACAGAAATTTTTCCGCTTCCACTTGCGGCAAACTTGTAAATGGAGGAAGCTCCTTCGGATCAGGAGACGGATACCGTTTGACATACACTTCTTTGCCGCGGAATAACGTGCGCTTGACCGGCCAGACAACCCCATGTTTAGCAAACATCTCCCCTAACCCTGGATAAATGTCTTCCAAATGTTTTAATGTAGCTTTATGGAAATAAATCGCCCGGCTTCCTGGACGGAGACGGTCTTTTGATTCTGCTTCAATGACCGTCGCCGGAAGCCCAAAACGGCGCAATGCCAATGCCGCGGTTAACCCGATTGGTCCAGCTCCGACAACGAGGACCGGACGCCGCTTTACATTTGCTTGACCCATCATCAACTCTCTCCTTTCCATTTTCGATATCCATAGCTCGGTTCCCATCTATCCAGCACTCTACCCCACTTGCTTTTTGTGATTCCGTTGGTCAACAACCCGTTTCGCTTTCATTGAAAAACGGGGCAGTGATCCTTGGGCGACCCGTTCGACATCGATCCGGATGCCGATCCGTTCCCTTAAGCGATCAGCCAGCCGTCGTTCCACGTCCGTTTCTGACTCTACTTGCACTTTGACTTGGTCCATTTCATTTTCCGTATAATAAACGATGCGAAACTCTTTGATTTCCGCAAACTCTCTGACAATCGTCTCAATGGACGACGGAAAAATGTTGACACCGCGGACCACGACCATGTCGTCGACTCGTCCAATAATCCCGCCTGGCAAAAATCGATACGGATTGCCACAAGAACACGGCGTCGAAGAACAAAGCACGATATCTTTCGTACGGTAGCGAATGAGCGGATAGCCGTAACGGCTGAAATTGGTGAGCACTAGCTCGCCACGTTCCCCTTCCTTAACTGGCTGCAGCGTTTCCGGGTCGATAATTTCCGCCAAAAATTGCGTTTCGTTAACGTGAAGCCCGTTTCGTGCCGAACATGAGTAGCCGTACGCCCCCATTTCCGTCATCCCGGCATGATCGTACACGGCCGCTCCCCATCGCGTTTCAATCTGCTGCCGCGTTGACGGAACAGACCCGCCAGGTTCCCCTGCTGTAATGATGGCCCTAACAGGAGTCGAGGGCAAATCGATTCCCATTTCTTCCGCTACTTCAGCTAAGTGAAGGGCGTAGCTCGGCGTGCAAAGCAATACTGTCGCCCGGTTTTCCATCATGCTATATAGCCGCTCTTTTGACGATTGCCCACCCCCGGGGATCACGAGCGCTCCCATTTTTTTAGCTGCCTCATATGCGGACCAAAAACCGATAAACGGCCCGAACGAGAAGGCGAGGAACAAGCGGTCGCGGTTCGTCACCCCGCTCGATTTCAACACTTCAAACCAGCAATCTCGCCACCAGTTCCAGCTCTCCTCCGTATCCAAAATTTTAAGCGGTTTACCTGAAGTGCCTGACGTTTGATGGTAGCGAACATAACTCGTTTCCGGATAGCAATGGTTTCGACCAAACGGCGGGTATAGCTGCTGGTCTTGAACGAGCTCTTCTTTCGTCGTAAACGGCAATTTTCGGAATTCTTCCATCGACCGCAATGGCAAACAAAGGTGTCGAAATTTTTCCTTATAAAACTCGTTAAACTGTGTGACAAATACAAGCAGTTCATTAATTTTTTGCAGCTGGTATTGTTGCAGCTCCAACTCCATCTCCCGAATCGACAATGTCATCCTGCTTTCCCTCCCCTCTTCCCTACTCTTTTTTACTATATTTCAATTTTAAATATTTAAAACGTTCTGAATGTTATGTTATATTATAATTGTCCCGTATAAAAGTTTGATATTCCTCTATGTGAAACAAAAGCAAAAATTATGCTGTTTTTTGAAAGCGATTTCTTATCAAAACGAGGAGGGGAGGATGCAATGAAAGCACGCAAAGGACGAACGTCGTTTTCATCATTGGAAAACGCTTTACGGCTGCTCCATCTATTTTCAATGGATGAGACAGAGCTTAGCATCGCTGATATTGCGGAGAGGCTAAACATCGGCAAGAGCACCGCCCATCGGCTGCTGCAAACGTTAAAAAGCGAAGGCTTTGTCAAAAAAGATCCAAAGACAAACCTTTATTCTCTCGGTACTTCATTGCTGGCGATGAAAAAAATTATTCATTCCCGTTTTCCCATTTGTCAAATCGCGCTTCCTTTTTTGCAGGAACTCGTCGCTTTATCAGGAGAAAGTGCGCATATCGCCACGTTATATGGCGCTGACGTCATCTATTTATACAAAGTAGAATGCGATCATCCTGTTCGTCTTCTTTCTTACGTCGGCAAAAAAAATCCCGCATTTTGCACCAGCACAGGCCAAGCCATTCTTGCCTATCAGCCGAAAGAAACGATCGACCGCATCATCGCCCAAGGACTTCCCGCCTTCACACCAAGAACGATCACCACACCGTCAGCACTTCTGGAAAAACTAATGCAAGTGAAACAACAAGGGTATGCCATCAGCAGTGAAGAACTGCACGAAGGGGTAACATCCATCAGCGCCCCTATTCGAAACCGCAACGGAAACGTTCGCTACTCCGTCTCCATTGCCGGACCGATCCAACGCGTTAACAATCGTTCTCTTCCGTATTTAACACAGCTTGTCGTGCAAACGGCACAAGCCATTTCAGCGAAACTGTAAAAACAAAGGGGGCACAAAGATGGTGGAAAAAATAGAAAGCACTCTCTCGTCGGTGAAAAACGGACTACGCATTTTGCGCTTATTTTCTGTTGAGGCGCCAGAGTTAGGAATTACAGAAATATCAAAACAACTGGGATTACACAAGACAACGGTTCACCGGCTGCTCACTGTATTGGAAAAAGAGGGATTTGTGGAAAAAAACAAAAAAAACCGCAAATACCGTCTTGGCCTTTCCGTATTGCATTTGAGCGGAGTGGTTGACCTGCATACCGAAATATTTAAAGACGCCCTTCCCGTCTTGCATGCTCTGATGAACGAATCAGGGGAGGCGGTGCATTTATCGGTGCTAGAGGATAACCGGGTCGTTTATCTTTACAAAATCGAGTGCCCACACCCTGTGCGTCTTCTCTCTTACATCGGCCGGAGCAATCCATGCACCTGCACAAGTTCCGGAAAAGTGATGCTCGCCTTTCGCCCGAAAGCAACGGTCGAGAACATTCTTCGCCGCGGATTGCCAAAATACGGGCCGAACTCAGTCACCGATCCAAAAGAGTTTGTCAGCCAGTTAGCGGCTATCCGCCAAAAAGGCTATGCCGTTTGCATTGACGAACTGCACGAAGGGGCAACGAGCATTGCCGCCCCTATTCGCGACTATTCCGGAGAGGTTGTCGCTGCCGTAAGCATCGTCGGGCCGAATCAGCGAATCACTCCAGCGTCCATTCCTCGGCTCATCGCGCTTACTTGCCAAGCGGCGCACGAAATTTCGTCATTGCTCGGATATTGTGATTAAGCATCTTCTCCTTACTCGTTACTAAATGAATCTGAGGATCACTCAAAAGGTTGTCTACGTTCAAACAAAGCATAACATCGTTATAACAAAACCTATATAAATAAGGATGTCCCGCTCCGTTTGGGACATCCTCGCTCTTGGATACAGCGTAATTTTGCAACCCCCGGTCATGTTCCCCAAAACTTTCATGGACAAGCTCCAATACGGTGCTCATTGTCCTCGCGCCCGATTCAAGGCACTAAACATATTCATAATTTATTAAACACCTAAATATTTGTGTTGTATTTCTTCATTCGTCATTAATTGATCCGAGGCGCCGTGCCATACAATTTTGCCCTTGTTCATAATCAATACCTCATCTGCCACCTTGCAAGCAAGTGCGATATTTTGTTCAACCATCAATATGAGACAGTCCTGCCTCTTTTAATTTAATGACGATCTCACCCACTTGATCAATAATCACCGGGGCAAGTCCTTCGAATGATTCGTCCATCGGCAAAAACTCAGGATTCGTCATAAGTGCCCGACCAATCGCTAACATTTGCTGCTGTCCGCCGGATAACTGTGTGCCCAAGTTTTTTTCCTGTTCTTTTAATACAGGAAATGACTCATAAATTTTTTCCAAATCCCAATTTATGCTCCCGTCATTTGCTTTTCTTTTTCGCGCCGGCATCGCTCCGTCTGAAACGCCGCCGAACGGGACGGCTGCCGCTCGGCCAACACCCGTTTCACCTCCGCCGGAATCGGGACGGCCTTTGGCCTTTCATCGGCAAATGACGCCCATGCTTTCGTCTCATATCCGGCAGCGGCAACCGTTTCATGTTTATAAAACTCATGGACAATTTGAAACACTTTATCCCGCAATTCCGTGATTGTTGAGCAAACACGGACTTCATCGCCAAACAATAACGGAGAACGAAATTGGCATTCGGCTTCCAAAATCGGCAACCCTATCTTTTGTTCAAACAGCGCTGCTGTCGGGTAACCTAGTTCGGCAAAAAAGTGGTGTGTCGCTTCGTCCATCCATTTATAAAAATTTGGGTAAAAGACAATTCCCGCCGCATCTGTGTCTCCCCATTGCACTTGAAAACGGTACTCGATTTTTTCATCGCTTCTTCTCCTTCTTTCTCAATACTTGGTAGCTAATTGCGGCGGGCCGGATTTCGGTCCATATGATCCTTCATCCAGCCATTTTCCTAAGCTCGGTATGATCGAAGAAAGAGAGGCAGCCAGTTCCCGTTTCATACTCATCACCGGGGAGCGTCCTTGAATATGCTCTAACGCAAGGCTCGCACAGTCCCGATTGTATTGGGCCGCTGTTTTTCTCTCTTGTGCCGCTTCGGCAATGATCTGCTTTGCTTTCCCTGGAAGGCGGCATGAATCGCCTTGACCTCCACGATGGCATCTGCCACACCGGAATTCATTCCACGCGCTCCAAACGTGGCAAAAAGGTGGGCAGCCTCTCCCGCTAAAACAACGCGGCAATATTCATCTGTAAACGAGCGGGCCACAGCTTGATGGAACTGATACATCGACACCCATGTAATGCGATCAGCGTACTTTTTATCCATGACTTTTGAAATCCACTGCCTCACCCCTTCGATGCTCCCGTACTGCTGGGCGTCATCTTCGGCAAACAATTGCAAATCAACCCGCCATCCGCCGGCAAACGGCACAAACAATACATTTCTTCCTTCCATAGCCGGATGTTGATAATGAAACACCCTTTCTAACGGAAGCGGGGCGGACGGGTCTTCCTCGATATCAACAGCGATAAAACGGTCGCGGGAACGGGGACCCTCTAGCTCGATGCCTAGTGACTGCCGAACGACAGACCTGGCTCCATCGGCACCAATCACGTAATCGGCCTGCCATACTTCCCCGGACTCCGTTGTTACAATCACCCCATTTTCATTCGTCTCCACCTGCCGGACAGGCGAATTCCAAATAAACTCCACCCCTGCTTCTATGCACGCCTCATACAAAAATTTTTCCGCTTCCACTTGAGGCAAGCTCGTAAACGGCGGCAACTCATTACGATTCGGGGCCGGATAGCGCTTTATATATACTTCCTTGCCGCCGAACAGCGTCCGCTTGACAGGCCAGACAACCCCGTGCTTCGCAAAAGTAAAGACAAGCCCTGGATAAATGTCCTCCCAATGTTTCAGCGTCGCTTTATGGAAATAAATCGCGCGGCTCCCTGGACGAATGCGCTCCTTTGGCTCCGCTTCGATGATCGTCGCCGGAATCTCAAAACGGCGCAACGCTAATGCGGCAGTCAGTCCGATCGGGCCCGCCCCGATCACGAGGACGGGCCGTTGATTCGTTTTTCCTTCATGCGAATATCTCCTTTCGACAACTTTAATGGCTTACATCCGTTTCTTTAGCTTTTATTGCAGCAGTTAGTCCGCCTTCTAAAGCAGGTTTTACGGCGATGACAAGCAATAAGCTCGCTGCCATTAAAATGCCATCAAGCAACAACGCACTTCCCCAACTCCCTGAATGATCGCGCATGGCCCCCGAAATCACCGGCGCTAATAACGCTCCAATTTCGGAAAACAAATTCAGCATCCCAAACGCCGCTCCTTTATGCTTCGGCGGGGCAAAATCGGCTGTAATGGCATGGTTGACCGGCTGAAGCGCGAAAAAGAACACCCCGGAAGTAAACAAAATAAGAGACATGATTGCCGGATTGTTGCCCCCTGACATGACATAAAAAGCAAAGATGAAAATGAAGATTGTCAACAGCCCCGTCAACACCGCCAATACATTTCGTTTCCCATTGGCCGTGTTAGCAAATCGGTCGGCTAATCTTCCCCCAAGCGGAAAACCGATCAGACCCGCAACGGCATTAAATGAAGCGATGAGCGCCGCCGAAACGAGCGTGCCGCCCCCGAAGTCTTGAACAATGGCAACAGACCAGAAGCCGTAAAACCACAAATGCCATAAAACTGGAATAAACGAAAGATATAAAAGCAACAAGTTACGGCTTTTTAAGATCGGTCCGACTTCCTCACTCTTTGTTTTATAAATATAAATGATATACAAAACGGCCAATACTGTTAAAACCAAGCCGATCGCTGTCGGCGATAATTGCATGGCATTGGTAGCATAATACAAGGCCATGATGATGACCAAGAACAAAATGGAAGTTTGCATCAATTTGCCTACCGGTGGGCCATACGACTCCGATTGGGCCGTAAAACCGGCTGGTCTCATCCATTTGTACATCATCGTGCCAACGAGCAAAGTAATGATCCCCATGAACAAAAACGGTGCTTTCCATGCATGCGTCCCCATCGATGGCTGAAACAGTTGAATAACATATGGAGTAGCAATCGTCGCAATCGTTAACCCAAGCGTAAGGCCGGTCAGCACAACGCCCATTCCCAGCCCGACTTTTTCTGGCGGCGTCACTTGGGTAATCAAGGAACGATCGTTGGAATAAAAGACGCCTTCCCCTAATCCGGTAAGCACACGCAAGGCGATAAATACTGTCAATCCGCCGACCAAACCGGTCAATAACGTCGTCACGCCGGCCCACAAAATGCTAATGATGACAATCACTCGATAACTAAATTTGTCGCCAAAATACCCGCCGGGAAATTGCGTTAGCATGTAGCCGGCAAAGAACAGGCTGCCAAGCAATCCCCCAAGCGCGTGCGGGTTGGGCGATTCGGCCAAAAATTCGACCTTGTTTTCAATCATCCATGTGACGACAGGCCCTGTTAACGTCCTGTCAATATAAGAAACGACCCAGCCTAAAAAGAGCATCAACCATATTGTGTGATATCTCTTCCAGCCTTTCTCCATGAACCATTTCTCTCCTTCCCCTTCTCATTTACCGCAATACAGCCGCGTTAGGCGCTAAGGAAACTCGAACGGAATAGCTCCCGATCCCCTCGATTTCCATGCTGACAACATCCCCGTCATGAATCGGCCCGACGCCATCCGGCGTTCCTGTCGTAATGACATCACCCGGCTCAAGAGTCATAATATGGGAATAAATTTCCACGAGCTCAGCGACAGAACAGACCATTTCCTTTGTATTCACCCGTTGGCGGACTTCGCCATTTACTGTTAGCACCATGTTTATATTGTTTGGATCCGCAATCTCCTCTTTTGTCACGATCCATGGCCCCATCGGTGTAAACGTATCAAATGACTTGCGCAAACACCGTTCCTCGTGGTGCGTTTCATCCGGACGCAACGTCACATCCATAAGCCCGGTATAGCCGAATATATAATCATAAGCGTTTTCCGCCTTGACATTTTTCGCTGTTTTTCCAATGACAAAGGCCAACTCTAATTCATGATCAAAACGGCGGTTTGGATCAGGCAAAACAATTGTGTCGTTCGGCCCAATGATCGAAGATGGCGCCTTTAAGAAAAAACCTAGCCCCCTTGCCGTATGTTCCACTTTCATTTCTTTTTGGTGGGACACATAGTTAACAGGAGCGGCCACAATTTTCCCCGGCTTCTTCACCGGCTGGCGCAGCCGGACATCCGCTAAGGCATAAGCGGGATATTCATGCAGCCTCTTTTCAATTTCCGAGCGATATGCGTCAAATTCAGCAATAAGCTGAACCATCGGACAAAAGCCGATTCCTTGATGAAAGCGGCCAAATAAATGGCTCCCAATCTCATAAATGACATCGTCTACAATCACTCCGAGCTGAAAGTCGTTAAATAATGCCAGTTTCATCGGCTGTTCTCTCCCTTTCTCTTTATTTCACTTCTAACTGTACGTACTGTTTCCGCAAAACTCCCTTGCTCACTTTTCCTGACGCAGTAGTCGGCAATTCGTCCAATATTTTTAAATATTCAGGTAATTTGTATTTAGCCATCCCTGTTTCAAGCAAGTATTGTTGCATTTCTTCCAATGAAAACGTTGTTCCTTCTTTCAATGAGACAATCGCACAGCCGCGTTCCCCAAGCCGTTCATCTGGAATCCCAATAACAGCGGCCTGACGGATATGCGGATGCATAAGAAGCGCTTCCTCAATTTCCGCTGCGTGCACTTTCAATCCGCCGCGATTAATAATATCCTTTTTCCGGCTAACGTAGTGAATGTAACCATCGTCATCTTTCCACCCTAAATCTCCGGTGAGGAAAAACCCATCTTCCGTCATTGATTGCCGGGTGGCTGTTTCATTTTTATAATATCCTTTGAATAGCGACTGACCGCGGAAACCGATTTCTCCTACTTTTCCGTTTGGCAGCAGCTGATGGTTCTCATCAAAAATGCAAATTTCCCCCGTCGGGCACGCCCGGCCAACCGTATCTGAAGCAAGATGGGCTGCGTCATTCGGTCGCGTGAACGATCCCGCCCCAATTTCCGTCATTCCCCATTGGGCGGCAACGTCACAGCAGAAACGCTGCCGGAATGATTTCACCATCCAGGACGGAATTTTTGTTCCCCCGGTTAAGACAAGGCGCAGTTTTGACGGATATTCTTTTGTGTCATCCGTTCCTTTTAACATATCAATCAAATGGGCCGGCGCAGCTACGCAAAACGTCACTCTATGCTGGCTGAAAGCATCTAAAACACGTTCAACCGAAAATTGCGATAGCATCACTTGAGCAGCACCGCTATAAAGGCCCATTAAAATCATCGGCAAGGAAAACATATGGCTCATAGGCGTCAAGCAAAGCATGACATCGTCAGCCGTTAATCCGTATTCCTGCCCATTATGCAAATGGGCAGGAATAAATGTCCGATACGTATGGATCACCGCTTTAGGGTCGGACTCCGTTCCGGACGTAAACATAATCAACATCGGATCGTCCGGAGAAGGGAATGGCTTCTTCCCCTCTCTATCTACCGAATACAAGCCGCTATCGTTTAACAACGTTTGAAAACTATATTGACGCGGTCCTTTACTTTCCCCAACGACGATTATATAATCTAAAGTCGGGACAACCTGCTGGAGGGACTCCATCATCTCTGCATGGTTAAATCCTCTCCAGCGGTCGATGGTAACGACGGCTTTCACATTGGCAAACGAAAATATAAACAATAACTCTTTTTGCCGGTACATTAAGTTCACAGGCACCATTACGATTCCGAGACGGGCTAAAGCTAAATGGGTCACAACAAATTCCCAGCTGTTTGGCAATTGCACCGCCACTGCATCGCCTTTCCGAAGACCTAAACCGCTCAACCGCTCGGCGAGCCACAAAGATAGCTCGTTCACTTTCTCAAAAGACAGCATTTTCTCACCGTCAATAATCGCTGTTTTCTTTCCATAGCGGGCGACAGCATGATGAAGTACCTCTTGCGCCGTACTAGGCATTTTGTTATTCAACCGCATAACCCCCTCCTTCTTAACTAGTGCCTGCCAATAAGGAACGTTTACAAAAGAAAATCGCTGAAAGCCCCTTCTTTTAAGCATGGGGATGAAGGCGAAAAAACTTTCTATTTCGCTTTTGTAATGATAAAAGATACATGTAGTGTCTGGAACCGGGCGCACAGGACGATAAGCACCGTATCGGTGTTGGTCCATGAAAATCTTGGAGAACGTGATGAGTGCATTTAGCAAAATCATGCAGCATCCAAGAACCCAGCGACTCGAGTCGTGGGGGATTTAGAAGGCCGGCTGAAATACATCAATAATGGACTGATGACCGCCATTTTTTTTGTAAGCTTCTTCCCTTTCAAGATCAAGCAGCTCCATGATCGGCAAATCATTAATTGAGAACAGGTAGGCGTCGGCTTCCCCAGTGTTGACATGCTCATGCCAGCTCCAAGGCGGCAAAATAAAGAAATCGCCTTTCGACCATTCAAATTTGACCCCATCAATAACGGTGTATCCCTCTCCGTCAAGGATGTGGTACACTGCGCTATGGACATGGCGGTGCGCCTTTGTGTGCATACCAGGTGGTAATTTTTGCATCGTTGTTCCGATTCGCAAATCCGCCGATCCCCCTGTCAACGGGTTAATATAATCGACCGCATATCCGTCATACGGATCTGGATCGAGCTTGGACAAATTCTCCAACACTTGTTTGGTTGTTTTCCACTTATAAGCGATCAATGGAGAAGGATATCCTCTTCGCTTCCGGTCAGTGACCGGACGAAATGCGCCCGCTGAATATTTGAAAGTTGAACCGTTGTGAGGGCCGGTAACAGGGAATACATCTTCGGAATACGGCTCAAAGAACGAGCCAGCAAAGTTTCTCACCAATCCGACATCGAGGCCATCCATCCAAATGACTGGTTCAGTTCCTTCATGGCCGTGATCATGCCAAGTCCACGCTGGAGTCAAAATCAAATCTCCCCGCTCCATATACGTTCTTTCGCCATCGACTGACGTATAGGCTCCCTCGCCTTCAATAATAAACCGAATGGCCGATTGGCTATGGCGATGCGCAGGCGCTACTTCACCCGGCAACAACAGCTGCACCCCTACATAAAGCGTATTGGTCGAGTAGCCGATCAAGTCATGCTTCAACAGGGACGGATTTTGCAAATAAACAACCCGGCGCTCGCTTTCCCTTCCTAAACGAAGCAGTTCTCCGGCTTCCAGCAAATGTTTGCGGATCGTCTCCCATTTCCATAAATACGGAACAACTTCGTGGTCAGGCTCCGGCGTCACCATTTTTCCGAGCTTTTCCCATAATGGGCCTAAATACACTTTCTCTAAATCTTCGTTCAGCCTTTCAAGCGCTTTCATTTTTGTGTCCGCCAATGTTCTCTTCCCCCTCTAATTCATATAGTGAATTAATAATTCACTTTTACAACTTAAATATATAACAAACCTTATTATTTGTCAAAATTTTTTAAATATAACGAATTATATATCCCTTCCTTCATCAAACGTATACATTTGTTATCGCTTTATGCTACAATACTTTTAAAAAACGGAGACTAGAAAGTAACAGAGGGGCACAACAATGAGAAATGTAAATGTGGAAACGATTCGTTCAGTAGAAAGAGCGGTTCATATTTTAAACTGTTTTAGTTTCGAACGCCCAAGCCTCTCCATCGAGGAAATCGTCGCCAAAACGAAGCTGGCGAAAGCAACTGTCTACCGCCTGCTATGGACTTTAGAGACACAAGGGCTTATTCATTATGACCAAAAAGAGAATTTGTACCGCCTCGGCTATAAAATGCTCGAATATGGGGGAATTGTCCTCGAAAACTTAGACATGCGGCGCGAGGCGGAGCCGTTTTTGCACGAATTGCAAGCACAAACAGGATATACCGTTTTATTTGCCGTGCGCCAACAAGACAGTTTGCAATATTTAATTCGCCTCGATAGCGACGACAGTTTCCAGCCGCGCTCGTATATCGGCCGCCGGCGTGTATTGCATTACGGGGCGCTCGGGACGACGATCATGGCTTATTTGCCTGAAGAAGAAGTGAAAGCCATTATTGAGAAACATCCGCTAGAAGCCCACACCCCAAATACGATCGTTGACGAGCGCGAGTTTATGGAACGTTTGTACACGATTCGGAACGATGGATTTTTTGTCGATAAAGATGAGACATTTATCGGCTTTACGGCTGTCGCCGCCCCTGTTTTTGACCGAAACGGCATTATCGGCGCCATCGGACTCGCCGGCGCAACATTTAAGATGATGGAATCGCTGTCCGAACTCGTCCATCAAACGGTCAGCACCGCCCAACATATATCGAAACGGCTCGGACATATCGCGCACTATCCGTCATAAAATGACACGTGACCGAACCGTTGAGATGGAAATCTCCTACGCCTTCCTCGTTTTAGTACAGCAAATTTTACCCTTGAGACACCGGCCGTGCCGATTGTAGAAATAAAATAAGGCGGTTTTCCCTGCTAAACAGGAAAGACCGCCGCTATGCCCGTTTTCGACTCGTATGGAAGATTATAGTCTCTCCCAAATCGCAGCGATTCCTTGGCCGCCGCCTATGCATAAGGAGGAAACGCCGTATTTCTTGCCTCTTCTCGCCAGCTCATACACAAGTGTCAACGTAACCCGCGTTCCCGAGGCGGCCAATGGATGGCCAATAGCGACGGCGCCGCCGTTTACATTTCCTTTTTCATCGTCAAACCCTAACTCCTTCTGGCACGCTAAATATTGAGCCGAGAACGCCTCGTTAATTTCGATTAAATCTAAGTCATCCATAGACAGATTGGCTTTTTCCAACGCTTGGCGAATGGCCGGAACAGGGCCGATTCCCATGTACTGTGGTTCAACCCCGGCGATCCCCCAGGAAACAAGCCGGGCGAGCGGTTTCAACCCTCGTTTCGCCGCATACTCTCCTGAAGCGACGACCACCGCCGCCGCCCCGTCGTTCATCCCGCTTGCATTGCCGGCCGTCACGACACCGTTTTCAATGAATCGCGGTTTTAGGGCTCCTAACTGTTCCATGCTCGTTTGGCGCGGATGTTCATCCGTATCAATCACTTTTTCTCCTTTTTTCTCCTGAATGGTCACTGGGACAATTTCTTGTTGAAAATACCTCCGCTCAATCGCCGCCAAAGCCCGCTGATGGCTTCGGAGTGCATGGCGGTCGGCTTCCTCGCGGGTAATATGGTATTTTTTCGCCAAATTTTCCGCCGTCATCGCCATGCTGCAACCGCCGACGGTGTCGTACAGCCCATCCCACAGCCAGTCTTCCACGGTCGGGCTGCCTAACGCCGTTCCCCAGCGCATGCCGCGGATGACGTGCGGCACTTGGCTCATGTTTTCTGTCCCCCCTGCCAGCACAACTTCCGCTTCTCCGCTTAAAATGAATCTCGCGGCCATTAAAATGGCCTCTAATCCCGTCCCACATAAGCGGTTGACTGTCACAGCCGGCACATCGATCGGCACCCCCGCCTTCAAGCCAACATGACGGGCCAGCAAATGGGCGTCCCGGCTAGACTGTTGCACATTTCCAAACACCACATGATCAATTTCTTCCGGCTCCACTTTTGCCTTCTTCATCGCCTCCCGTGCTGCAATCACCCCCAAATCGGTCGCCGAAATATCCCGGAACGAACCGCAAAATTTAGCAAACGCCGTACGTGCTCCTTCAAGCAACACAATGTCTGTACGCATCTTCTTACCCCTCCCAATGTTCAAAAATCTTTTAACATATCTTTTAATTTTCCTTTTTGGATTTTCCCGCTTGCCGTCATGGGGAATTGTGTAACAAAAACAACCTTATTCGGAAGTTTGTAGTCGGCTAGCAACGGGCGCAAAAACTCAAGAATTTCTGTTTCAGTTACGTGAACTCCTCCCTTAGGCTGGATAACTGCACAAACAGATTCGCCTAAGACTGGGGCAGGCAAACCAATAACGGCAGATGTGAGAACGCTTGGGTGCTGCTGTAAAACGTTTTCGATTTCTTTTGGATATATATTGTATCCGCCGCGAATAATTAGCTCTTTCTTTCGTCCCACGAATTGAATATAACCGTGTTCATCCATGACCCCGAGATCCCCGGTATAATACCAGCCGTCTTGGTCAAGGACTTCGGCTGTCTGTTTAGGCATGTTATAATACCCTTTCATAACGCCAAACCCCCGGCAGGCAATTTCCCCAATTTGCCCTGGAGGAAGCACCTCTCTTTGGTCGTTGACAATTTTCACTTCGTTTCCTTCCAATGCTTTGCCGACCGTCTCAAAAATTCGGTCCTCTGTCGCTTCAAACGGCGTAATCGTGACAGATCCGGTTTCCGTTGTGCCAAACGATATACATAACACCATTCCCATTTTTTCGCGTATGGCTTTCACTGTATCTAACGGACAGACGTCAGCCCCTGTTATGCCCGCACGCAAGGAAGATAAATCAAATGATTCAAAATTCAGAATATTTAATTCCATCTTAAACATAGCCGGAACGGCGTGATGGATCGTCACCTTTTCTCTTTCGATCAATTGTAACGCTTCTTTTGGACTGTATCTTTCTTGCAGTACCATTTTCGCTCGGCTGTATACAGCCGACATTAAGTTGCACGCCATGCCAAATATATGGAAAATTGGTGTGCAAATGAGAAAAACATCGTTCGCATTACACTTTAAACTGTCCGCAATGGCAATACCGGATTGGACTACGCTGCGATGGGTGATCATTGCCCCTTTTGGAGAGCCGGTCGTGCCTGAAGTATATAAAATGCAAAATAAGTCACGATACGAATCGAGCGTAACAGCTGGCAACGGTTGTCCTGGTGAACGGGCGATGAGTTGCTCAAAGGAATCAATCCCCGCTTTTGTAAAACGAACTGTAATCACTTTGCCCACTCTCGCTTGAATTAGATCCAAATCGGTATTTTTCGCTAGCTCCTCGCATATAAAAACGACTTTCATCCCGGAATTTTTCATAATATGTTCTACTTCATGCTGTCGGTATTTTGGATTAAAAGGAACGACAATGGCTCCGATTGTGGCGATGGCAAAAAATAATTGGACCGTTTCAAGCCAATTCGGCAAACAAACCCCGACCCGATCCCCTTGTTTGATGCCAAGTGAAACTAACGCAGACGCTAAGCGTTGAACTTCTTTATGCAAATCGCCATATGTGATTCTGCGTCGAAGGTCATAAACCGCCTCTTTGTGCGGATTTTCCATTGCTGCTTTTTCTAACAGCTGAGGAACGGACAACACGCTAATAGCCTCCATATTTCCCATCCCTCCATCTCAAAACAAGTTAAAGAATCTGATAAAGTGTAACTTCTACTTTTGTCGGTTTTCTGACTCCTTCCCCAATAAACATCATTTTGTTAAGAAAGTCTATTGGTCTCCCTATTTCAATGTGAGCCGTAAATAAGTGTTCAAATTTTATGGTTGCTTCCCCTTGCAATTGAATTGGATACCCTACGGTGACGAAAAACAGCAAATATTTATGAAACAGTAATTCTCTCACTAGTTGATCCAACTTGTTCTTTATGATAAACAGCATATTTTTCTTGTACTAATAACATAGCCAAGCCGCCTAGTACAGCTGCGCTCGCAATCGCCGCAAAATTATACTGGGGTAATAAATTAAAGGATAATAAAATCCCTACAAATGTCGGAGCAACAATTCCGCCAATTCGTCCAAACGCCATCGTACTTCCTAAAGCAGTGGAGCGCATTATTTCCGGATAGTATTGGGAAACAAACGCATTCGCAATATTTTGAACGCCGACCGAGGCAGCACCAATAATCGCAATTAGAGCAAAAGCGACTAGCATACTGTTCATAAAGCCGATGAGCGACAAGGCGATCGCTCCGCAGAAGAATAAAGGAACAAGGACTTTCTTAAATCCCCATTTATTGACTAACGGACCGAAAACAACCGTACCGATGATCGCTCCCATTTGCATCACGGCGGTAAACGCAAGGCTAGAGCTCAAATCATAACCCGCTTTCATCATCAGGCGGGGAAGCCATGTATTCATCGAGTAAATCAATACAAATGCACTGAAACAAGAAATCCAAAACATGACTGTGCTAAAAGCTCTTTTCTCTTCGAATAATTTAACAATAGGCAAAGAGTCTTGAACTTTGCTTTCGGGCTTCACTAGTTCAACTGCGCCATCACTGCCGATATTAGGATCAAGCAACCAAAGAACTTTTCTTGCTTCTTCTTCCCTTCCCTTTTCTAAAAGAAACCCTATTGATTCTGGAACACCTTTCATTAGAAATGGGAGAAACAGCAGCGGAACACCCCCGATCCAGTAGACGGCTTCCCACCCAACCGTCGGCAAAAGCGCCCGGCTCGTCAATGCTGCAGCAATGGCTCCGACAGAATAACCGCAAAAAATAGAGGCGATGATCGCTGTACGAATTCGCTTTGGAAAAATTTCTGTCGCCAACGCGATGACATTGGGCATAACGCCGCCGAGGCCAATCCCAGCGATTATACGAGAGATGGTGAATAAAATCGGGGTTGGGGCAAAACCAGAGAGCAATGTGAAAAAACCAAATAAGAATGTCGTTAATAAAATAATTTTCTTACGCCCCATTTTATCAGCTAACATTCCAAACAATACCGCGCCAATGGCAGTTCCGATTACCGTATAGCTGCCAATGGCGCCTGCGGTAACGTCTGAAATTCCCCATTCTTGAATAAGCAAAGGAACAGAAGCGCCATAAATGACAACATCATACCCATCGAATGTGATAACAAGGAACAGCCAAAAAATGAGCCAAATATGAAAAGCATGGACTCGGCTATTGTCGATCACATCGATGGGATTAATTTGTTTCATACTAACTCCCTCCTCATATATTCACTTTTTGTCCTCGTCATACGCCACCTTTGGGTTGCTAGTTGTTAAGGACAAATCCACCTCCCAAAGGTAGTTAATCTATGTCCAAGTTGATAGGGCAGCGGACCTTCCTAACCATCTCTGATACCAACTGCATACCCTGATGTTTATTTTCCGCTAAACACCGGCTTTCTCTTTTCTGCAAAGGCACGCATTCCTTCTTTCCGGTCTTCTGTCGCAAAGGCGTTTCCGAAGCAGGCGCTTTCCACCGTGAGTCCGGACTGCAAGTCAATGTTGGCTCCTGCGTTGACCGCTTCTTTGAGCATGCGCATCGCAATTGCAGGTTTTTGCGCTAATTTTCCGGCCCATTCTTTCGCTGTCGGCAATAGCTGATCAGATGGGACAACTTTATTCACTAAATGAATGTCGAGCGCCCGTTGTGCATCGATCATCTCCCCGAAATACAGCAGCTCTTTTGCCACCCCTTGGCCGACGATGCGCTGCAGGCGCTGCGTCCCCCCGCCGCCTGGGATAATGCCGAGGTTGACTTCTGGAAAAGCAAACTTGGCTTTATCGGAACAAATGCGCAGATCGCACACGAGCGCCAATTCACATCCCCCACCAAGCGCAAGCCCATTAATGGCGGCGATGATCGGTTTGCAAGCGTTTTCAATTTTTGAAAAAGCAGCCCGTGAAACTTTGTTCATTTCCATCATTCCCACTAAATCCAAGTTCAGCATTTCATGAATATCGGCCCCGGCTACAAACGCTTTTTCCCCTTTTCCGGTAATTACAATGGCACCGACATTGCGGTTTGCTTCCAACTCATCGATGAGAGCGTATAGCTCATGAAACACTTTTGTATTCAATGGGTTTAATGGAGGGCGGTTAATGTATACGACCGCCACTTGATTTTCCACTTCACATTGTAAAAATTCGTAGTTCATCATAACTCCCTCCAAAAGTTTGCTAGTGTTATTCAAAACGAATGATAGACGTCACTGGCTGTGCACGTTCCGATTGTGATGTTTATTGGACATCGTCATAGTCATAAAAGCCGGCTCCCGTTTTTCTTCCTAACCTTCCTGCCCGAACAAGCTGTCTCAGCAGCAAGGGGGCGGCAAACCGGTCGTCCTTAAATTCTTGATAAAAATAATCCATGACGTGAAGGCCGATATCGACTCCGGCAAAATCTTGCAGCGTAAACGGCCCCATCGGATAGTTCAAACCGAGTGTCACTGCTTTATCAATGTCTTCCATCGAGGCAACTCCTTCTTCAACTAGGCGGATCGCTTCGATAAATTGTGGGATCATAATGCGGTTGACAATGAACCCTGGGGAGTCTTTCTTGACCTCAACCGGCTCTTTTTTCAGCTTTCGAGCTAATTCTTTCGCTTGTCCGACTGTTTCATCACTCGTTTTATATCCTCGAACAACTTCAACGAGTTTCATCAGTTGCGGGGGATTGAAAAAATGCATACCAACAACTTGGTTAGGACGATTGGTTGCGGAAGCTATCTCGGTGATGGACATCGATGAAGTATTCGTTGCTAGAATGGCGTGTTCAGGAGCAATTTGATCCAATTTTGAAAACACTTCTTTTTTCACGTCCATGTTTTCAATGACCGCTTCAATGACGACATCGGCATGTTTCATTTCACGCAAATCCGTAGATCCTCTCACCTTTTCCATCGCTTCGTGTTTTTGCTTGGGGGTTATTTTTCCTTTCGCGATACTCTTGTCCATAAATGATTCCATTCGCGATCGCGCCTTTTGTAGCACATGGTCTTCGACATCTACTAAAATGACATTAAACCCTGATAAAGCGGCTAAATTGGCGATGCCACTTCCCATTGTTCCAGCCCCAACAACTCCAATGGTCGAAATCATCGTGCAAATCCTCCTCTTTTTTGAATTTTCTTTTTATATTTGCTAATTATTATAAAAAAGGTGAATATAAAAAAATACCTGCATGATGCAGGAAAACAAGCTTATCTTTTCATCATTTTTGCGGAGTCAAGACCATATAAATCGTATAATTTTAACGCCATCATCAGGTTAAATCGTTGCTCCGACTCGCTTAAAGGAAAGCCAAGCATTTCTTCGATTTTTTCCATCCGATATTGAAGGGTGCTGCGGTGGATATACAGCTTTTCTGCAGCCTCTGTCAAATTGCCGTTGCAATGGAGGAAGACGCGGATCGTTTGCAGCAAATCAACGTGTCTTTCCGATGAATATCGAATCACCGGGCCAAGATATTTCTCCACAAACAGTTTTGCTGCCGAGATTTCTTTTAAATGGTGCAATACCGTATACGCCCCCAGCTCATCAAAAAATGCCAAACTCGTTCCTTGAAAATTATGGACAATGACTTGCAATGCTTGTACCGCCTGTCGGTAGCAAAAATAATAATCGCTGATCGATTTGGTAATTCCCCCGATGCCAAAAAACGCGCGGCAGGACACTCCTTCCGCCTCAATCCATCCATTGATCCGCCGATGCCACTCGTTCCAATATTTCGCTGGCTGTTTTTTTTCTTTGCTTGCCGGAACGATCAAAATATATTTATCTTCTATGGCGCCGTATAAAACAGCCGAATCCTCCATGGCAATCCGCGCTTTTAATTGGTCCCATAATGCGGATCTCTCCGCGTTCAGCTTTAACAAATCGGCATGTTGCTGCTCGAGGGCGGGAAATTGCAGATGCAATACAGCGATTCGATGCTCGTCAAAAATATTCCATTGAAATACATTGGCATACTGGATAATGCTCTCTTCATCCTGAATTTCTGCTGTCAACAATTTATGTAAAAAGCTATCTTTAAGCTGTTCCTTTGTATCAAAAACGAGCTTCTGTTTAATAAACTGGATAGAGAAAATATTGAGGGCTAATTCGACACTCAAGCGAAAAAAATCATCTATTTCTTGCGGATATGATTCAATGGCTAAATAGCCGACCACATCTCCCCCACTGTTAATTGGCCAAACAGCAACCGAAACATCTAGGGGGCAATCAAGTTGAAAATATCCGCCCATACTGCTCTGCCGCGTTACTTGACTTGACGCTTGTTTCACAATTTCCCGAAATTGTTGCTCGTTCAAGCGCCCCAATTCATACGCGATCGGCCGCATAAACCGGTCAAATAAAATGACGTCCTTGGCAAACATTTTACTCAATTTTTTTGTGATGCCGTGAAAATCCTCATGCCGAATCGTTTCCTTCATCAACGTTTGTTGATATTGAAGCAGAAAGCGTAAGCGATGGGTATGGTCCCGCTCCTGCTGGTATAGCCGGACATTTTCCAGCATCACGGCAACATAGTTCGCAAGCATGTCCAAAATCTCCAGGTCTTCTTTGGTGAATCTTCCTTCGTTTTTCCTCTCGACATGCAATACGCCGATCGTTTTGAAATTGACGACTAGCGGAACAGTTAATTGATCTCCGCCCGGTTTCTCTAAGAAAGGAAAATAGTCGCTTACCCGGTAGTTATTTTTCATTATAATTTGATCCGGGCTGTTCACTCTTCCGTATGAAGGGGGATGAAAAACAAAACTATTCTCCTCTTCCCGGTATAAATACATACAGGCACCGGCCGCATTTGTCCCTTTTCCTGCCCGTTCGACAATTTTTTCAACAAACTGCTCAATCGGCATATCTAAAGAAAAATGTTGTGCAATCCACTCGATGCCGACCATCTTTCTCTGCTGTATTTCTTTTTTCCTGGCCACCGTAATCGCAAGGGCGACATCTTCGCCAAAATCGTCAAAAAGCTGCTTTGCCTCAGCGAGCAAAGATACATGGCGTTGAAAACCAATCATGCAAATGCCATATTCGCTTTCCTCATCTTTAATTGGGACACTAAACCATGTCGTGATATCATTCCTTCTTAATAAATCAATTAATGGGCACGTGTCGTTGCCTTCCATCTCCTGAAACGTTACACTTCCTTCAAACAATCGGGGCGAGCAGCTGGCAATCTCAATAGGAGGATATGTCGTTCCGTATAGAAAGTCGCCTTGATACAATGTAGGGACTACATCATTTCCTTCTTTTAATACAATGGCAATTAAATCGCATTCGAGCTCCGCCCGAAACGAATTGACCAAGTATTGCAACGCTTCTCCTTCCGTATCAAACTTCACTAATTTTCTCGCCGTCGTCCGCAAATGGTTTTCAATTTTTTTCATTAGTTTTTGCCGCTTGCTTGGCTCCATGCCCCGTTTCTCCTTTATTTGTAATCAAATCTCATCGTCGACATGCATTGAGGTTGTTATTAAGCGATGGCACTTAATAACAACCTCTCGTTAATCCTCCCCATGAAGGAGGAGATCTGATCCGTCAGCTCGTATGCGCCTTCGTTTCGATCGTCTTTGCCAGCTCAATGAAGAAGTCAAGCGCCTCCGGATTCGCCATCGATCCTGGATTGACCGCTTTTTCGAGCGGGAAGCCGAGAAGCAGTTTGCGGATTGGGATTTCCATTTTCTTTCCGTTTAATGTTTTTGGAATTTGCTTCACTTCGTAAATTTCATCCGGGACAAAGCGCGGCGACACGTTTTGCCGGATGGCTTGCTTGATTTTCTCTTTCAACGCCTCATCGAGCACCGCTCCCGGCTTCAATACGACAAAAAGCGGCATAAACGAGGTTCTGCCCATCATTTCCAAATCGATGATCAGGCTTTCGAGCACTTCGTCGATCACTTCCACGGCGCGGTAAATCTCGCTTGTGCCCATGCGAACGCCAGCGCGGTTAATGGTGGAATCAGAGCGTCCGTAAATGACGCAGCCGCCTTCCTCATCGATTTTAATCCAGTCGCCATGCTTCCAAACCCCTGGATACGTATCGAAATAGCTGCTGATATAGCGCTCATGATTGCTGTCGTTCCAGAAAAACAGCGGCATCGATGGCATCGGTTCGGTAATCACGAGCTCCCCGACTTCATTAATTAATGGCTTGCCATTTTCATCAAATGCCTGCACATTTACTCCTAACGCGCGGCAGGAAATGATGCCGGCGCGAACCGGCAAAACCGGCGAGCCGCCGACAAAAGCGGTGCATACATCCGTCCCCCCGCTGCACGAGGCTAAATTAATATCTTCCTTGACGTTTTCGTATACCCAGGCAAATCCTTCAACAGTGAGTGGAGACCCGGTAGAAAGAACCGTTTGCAAATGGGACAAATCGTACGATTCTTTCGGCTTCAGTCCAAGTTTCATGCATATGTTGATAAACGCTGCGCTCGTTCCAAAATGGGTAATCTTCGCTTTTTCGGCTAGATCCCATAATACGTTTCCGTCCGGATAAGTTGGGCTGCCGTCATAAAGCACCACTGTTGTCCCGGCCAGCAAGCCGCCAATGAGAAAATTCCACATCATCCATCCCGTTGTCGTAAACCAGAAAAACGTGCTCTCCTTTGTCATATTTTCCGCAATCATGAACATCTTTAAATGCTCCAGCAAAATGCCGCCATGCCCTTGGACAATTGGTTTTGGCAGTCCGGTTGTGCCTGAAGAGTATAAAATCCAGAGCGGATGGTCAAACGGCACATATTCGTAGAAAAGCTCTCCTTTTTCCTGAATAATATCCTCCCATAATAACACGGAATCATCCGGTGCTTGCACCTGTTCGCGCCAATACGGAAGCAAAATCGTCTTTTTCAGCGATGGCAGTTTTTCGCGTAATTCATGGACAATCGGCATCTTATCAAATTCTTTGCCGTTATATTGGCAGCCGTCGATCGCAAACAGCACGGTCGGCTCGATTTGCCGGAAGCGGTCAATGACGCTGCCCGCGCCAAAATCCGGCGAACAGCACGACCAAATTGCGCCAATGCTGGCGCACGCCAAAAAGGCGATTACCGTTTCTGGAATGTTCGGCATATACCCAACAACACGGTCTCCCGGCTTGACGCCGATTTTTTTGAGAGCGTTTGCCACAGCCGCCGTTTTTTCCTTTAATTCCTGCCAAGATACTTCCCGATAAGGGATGCGCTCCGAACGGAAAATAAGCGCCGGGCGGTCATCGCGTACATGTCGGAATACATGCTCCGCATAATTTAACGTTGCCCCCGGGAACCATTTTGCGCCAGGCATTTTGTGTTCTTCTAGCACACATTGATATGGAGTCGCTGATTTGACGCCGCAATATTCCCACACTGTTTCCCAAAAGTCTTCTAGCTGCTCGACTGACCATGTCCATAATTGCCGATATGTTTCAAAAGAAAGCCCCTTTTTTTCTTTGAGCCAGTCCATATAACGTTGAATGTTGGATTTCCTTATTTGCTCTTTTGTTGGTTTCCAAAGCACTGTTCCTTCCGTAATCGCTTTCATGATGATCTGCGTTTCAAAACGCAGACGTCACCACCTTTCCTTAGACTTTTGGTGTTTATGATACAGAATTATTAGACTATTTATATAATACCATCTCTTCTTACTATTGAGAATATAATTTGTGAATGATAAGAAACTGATCTACATAGGGAAATTCGTCATAAAACGGCGAAACAAAATGATTGACAAAAATTCAAAGCAGGAATAAGATAAAACAAAAGTTGGTCTAGGCAAAAAAAATAATACAAAGGAAACTTATTAACAGGAGGGAAATTATTGTGGTACGAGCAAAAATTTCTCGCTTATCCGACTCTGAACCGGGAGAACGTTTCCGCATTGCGAAACTGGATATAAATGATGACATCATGAAGCGAAGATTGCTAGATTTAGGATTTGTGCCCGGCTGTGAAGTCGCAGTGCTGCAAAAAAGCCCGCTGGGAGACCCGACCGCATATCGTGTATGCAATACGACGATTGCGTTGCGGAAAGAAGAAAGTGACCATATTTATGGGGAGAGAATATATGATGGCAATAAATGAATATACCATTGCGCTTGCCGGAAATCCAAACACCGGAAAAAGCACATTGTTTAATGTTCTGACTGGATTGCGCCAGCATACCGGAAATTGGCCAGGAAAAACGGTCGTTCATGCGGAAGGATTTTTTACGTACAATAACAACCGCTACAGAATGATTGATTTGCCCGGAACTTATTCGCTTTATTCAAATTCAGCGGATGAAGAAGTGGCACGGGATTTTATTATTTTTGAAAAGCCCGATATTACGATAGTAGTACTCGATGCTACCGCTTTGGAACGGAATTTAAATCTCGCCTTGCAAGTGTTGGAGATGACAAGCAACGTCATCGTCTGTGTGAACTTAATGGACGAAGCCAAAAAGAAAGGGATCCGCATCGATACCAAGAAACTAGCGGCAACATTAGGAGTGCCGGTCATCCCGATTTCCGCGCGCAATAAAGAAGGAATCGACACGTTATTAAAGACAATCGATTCCATGGTGCGCAGAAAAATCAAAACAAACCCGATTACCGTCCGGTACAGTCCAGAAATTGAACAATGTATTGAAAAGCTCATTCCGCGCGTGAAAGAAGTCATTGGAGATGCGTACCCTGCCCGCTGGGTCGCGCTTCGATTGCTTGACGGAGATATGTCTTTGCTTCGCGCTTTCCAGCAGCAACCACTTCCATCTGTAAAGGAGGTGTCTATATATGCATGCCACGGTCCCGCAAAATCGATTTGAAGAGCTGATGAACGAAGCGCGAGCGCTAACGCCTGCGGATACGCGCGAACAAATCGTAGCGGCGATTTTTCGCACCTCCCAAGCAATCTGCAATGAAACGGTTACCTATACAAATCAAGCAAAACAATATGAAACGGAGAAGTTAGACCGCATTTTTACTTCAAAATTATGGGGATTTCCGATCATGCTCGTGATGCTGGCCATCGTCATCTATATCACCGTTGCCGGTGCGAATATTCCGTCGAGTATGTTAGCAAGCTTTTTCGGTTGGGTGGAAGGCTATTTAACGCTGTTCTTTCAAGCGATCCATGCGCCTGACTGGCTATATGGACTGCTTGTGTTAGGCTTATACCGGGGCACAGCCTGGGTGGTGAGTGTCATGCTGCCGCCGATGGCGATCTTCTTTCCAATTTTCGCGCTGCTTGAAAATTACGGCTATCTGCCGCGTGTCGCTTTCAATATGGACCGCTTGTTTAAAAAGGCAGGCGCACATGGAAAACAATCGCTCACGATGGCAATGGGATTCGGCTGCAACGCCGCTGCCGTTATGTCGACTCGCATCATCGAATCGCCGCGCGAGCGAATGCTGGCGATTTTAACGAACAATTTCGTCCCTTGCAACGGACGCTGGCCGACATTGATCCTACTATCTTCTCTATTTATGGCGGCAAGCTACACAGGCGGATGGAAAACATTCGTCACCGCTAGTGTTGTCGTCGCAATGGTGCTGTTTGGCATCGTCGTTACGCTGACGGTTTCATGGGTGTTGTCAAAAACGGCATTGCGCGGCATCCCGACCCATTACACATTAGAACTGCCGCCGTACCGGCGCCCGAAAATATGGGATACCATTCTTCGTGCTACATTGGACAAATCCATTTATGTGCTAAAACGAGCCATTGTAGTTGCCGCTCCGGCTGGGGTCATCACATGGGTGCTCGGAAATATTCATATCGGCGACACGACGATTCTCGCTTATTTGGCAAACTGGCTCGATCCTTTTGCCAAAGCGCTTGGACTTGATGGCTATATTTTAATGGCGTTTATTTTAGGGCTGCCTGCGAATGAAATCGTCCTGCCGATTTTATTAATGGGCTATTTATCCACCGGTTCCTTGACGGAAGTCGATGGCCTCCGCTCGCTCAAACAAATTTTCGTCGACAACGGCTGGACGTGGCTGACCGCGCTCAATATGATGCTGTTTTCCTTGCTTCATTATCCGTGCGGCACCACGCTCGTTAATATTTATAAAGAGACCAAAAGCAAAAAATGGACGTTTGTTGCGTTTGCCCTTCCGACAAGCGTCGCTATTGCTGTCACATTTTTCACAGCGCAACTTGCCAAATGGTTTGGCATTGTATGAAAAATCCCCGTTTCCTTGTTTTTAGGGAACGGGGGTTTTAGCGTGTTGCTGTCATTCCAGTTGATTTGCCCATCGTTCTGTCAAAAATGCCGGTAAAAACGGCCGGGTTATCTTCCCGCCATTTCCCTCGTGGGGCAACATATTCCGCAAAGCCAAAAAATCATTGTATATAAAATCTATAACTATTTCTTTCTATTTTCGCTTCATAAAGGGCTTGATCGGCACGCCGGAGTAATTCTTTCGGGGTAGTGCCGTCAGCCGGATAAACCGCAATCCCAATGCTTATGGTAACTTTAATTTCGTGCTCTTTAATTTTATAAGGTTCCTGAATGTTTTTATATAACCTCCTGACTAGCTTTTCAATATCCGCCCGTTTTTTTATATCTTTGAACAGCACTAAAAACTCATCTCCGCCAATGCGACAAGGAACGGCATTCGTGCCAATATTCTCCTTTAATCTTTTGGCGAAGCGTTTTAGAAGCTGGTCGCCAATATCGTGGCCGAGCGTATCATTCACATCCTTAAAATGATCCATATCTAAATACATAACGGCCAGTCCTTTTTTTGTCTGCTTCGCTTCTTCTATGGATTGGCTAACAATATCTAGAAATAATCTTCTATTTGGCAAACCTGTCAAAGGATCATGAAACGCTAAAAATTCCAGTTGCCTTTCATAATTAATTCTTTCCGTGACATCGCGAAAAATCCCTTGAATCGCCGGTTCTCCCCCATACTCAATGGAAGACAGCAAAACTTCTGAATAAATCATTTTCCCATCAAGTCTGAGAAGCTCTTCTATATAAAAGGGGACTGAACGCCTAACGCTTTCTGCCAACGTTGCCTCATTTTCTTCGGCGCTTGTGCTTGATTATACAAAAATTTCCATATAAAATTTCCAACAATATCTTTTTTCTGTTTTTATCTTTCTTTTGCTGGCCAAGGGCTCGATTAGCTTAATGCTTTCGTTAATGCATAAGCCAAATCCCTAAACCGATTGTCACTGTCCCTGCTAATATCCAACCTATTCTTTCTCTTTCGTTTTGCATAGCTCTCAACGATGCATGAAGAAATAGATAAGAAGAAACAACAGCAATGACAATGGAAAGGATTACTACCCTGAGATCATGGCATCCTGTAACTTCCATAATTTCCTCCTTATGATCATTTGATAAAGGACACCATAATCATATTAGAATTTATACAAGTAAACAATTTATACATTTTCACATAAGTTCCATCATCATAGACGCTTATGCATTATCTTCCACCTACGCCCTATTTAGAATTCGGAGGCTTCTTAAGAAATGGTTGCATCCATTTATCTCCTTATTACTTCTTTCAAATGCGCCACGTCTCCTTCGGCAACCACTTCAAACATTCCGCGGTCCGCCCGTACGATTGTGATGCTCGCTCCATGCATATATGGACCATCCCAAAGCTCTCGCAGCGAAGCATTTTTGAAACGAGCAAGAAGCGTTTTTAACACGACGCCGTGCGTTACAACCAAAATGTTTCCTTCCTGATGGCGCTTAACGATCTTCTCGATAGCGGCAAACGCCCGATTTTGGACATCCGTGAACCGCTCGCCGCGCCGCGGTGTGTATAAATGCGGATGATTCCAAAAGTGATCAAACGCAATAGGATCCAATTCTTTAATTTCCTCATGGGTCTTTCCTTCCCAATCGCCAAGATGAATCTCCCGAAGCTGTTCCGCTGTATAAATCGGAATCAGCCGCTCTCCTCGAATCAACTGGGCGGTTTCGAGCGCGCGTCCGCTCGTGCTGGTGTAAATCGCGTTCAAATCGACCGCTTCTAGCCGTTTTCCAAGCCGCATCGCGTCTTGCCGCCCCTTTTCCGTGAGCGGCGAGTCTTGCCACCCTTGCATCCGCTTTTCAACGTTCCACTCGGTTTCTCCGTGTCTTGTTAAATATAACGTTACCATTCTCATTCCCCCGTTCCTGTTGTTTCCTATTGTTCCACCGCCGGCTTCAGTTTTTGTTTTTTCATTATCAAATACTCACTCATACTAGTTCTCCTTCTCCTAAATACATCGTTCCCATTCGATTTCTTCCACTCCTTGTTCGTTTTGCGCAAGCGGTACGCTTTCGCATTGGTTCGAGAGCTAGAGCAGCTACATTGTTTGGCTTTCTTTTTTCTTGTCTCAAAATATACCAATCTAACAGCGGATTTTCCGGCTTCATGGAAAATCCGCCACCTCCAAGCACGATGATTTTCCTCATATCAGCTCAGCCATTTTACGAGCTTGATCATCCAAATCCCTTCTGGCATCCTTATTTGTTCGATTTCGCGGAAACCGTGGCGTTCATATAGGCGAAGCGCCGGCATATTCGTACTTCCTGTCATCACGATGATTTCGTTCGCATCTTGTTCTTTATCGCATACAAATTCGATCAAGGCGCTTGCGATCCCTTGCCGAAAAAAGTCGGGATCCACCATCAAGCGGCAAATGTGCACGGTCTCTTTTGTCCGCTCATAGGAAATCGCTCCTGCCAGTTGTCCCTGCTTCATATATCCAAAAAACCGTTCCCCGCACCGCTGTAACGTTGCGGCTGTATCTTGCAATGGCGGAAGGTCCGCAAATCCCATCAGCCGCGCCTCGACAGCGTAAGAGCGCAATTGAAGGCTCAGCACTGCTTCCGCCCATTCTCTGGCCGCTATGTCTATCTCCTGAATCATGCGTTTCTTTCCTTTCTGTTTCATGATGCGCTATCCATTTTTACTTCTCGATGATCGTTTCGTTTTCCTTTTTTCTTCACAAAAAAAGAAGACGATCTCGGCGGGAAGCATAAACCGTCTTCTTTATCGTCTATTCGTAATTTCGTCCATCGCTTCTTGCAGAAATTGGTACCCTTTTTGTTCCCGCCCATCTTTCCGAATCGTCCATTCTTGTTTTTCCAGCGCCAGCTCACCGCGTTCATTTTTGACAAATGGCATATGAAGAACAATCATTTCATCATCTTTATTGATTGTATAGCCGATGTAATACTTGTTCCCTTCGCCTTCTTCTTCGAAAATTCCGACTTGGTCCAAGTGATAAACATCCATCAACGGCTGCAGCGTGTCAATAAACTCATTGATAATCACGCTTCTTGGCGCAAATTCCATTTTTCTCCCTCCTCTTCATGGACGCAATACGTGTAATTGTCCGTTAATGGCAAACGAAATGGTACCGGTTTCTTCGGAGACGACGATCACCAGCGCATCACTTCGCTCCGTTAATCCAATCGCTGCGCGATGGCGGGTGCCTAATTTTTTCTTCGTCGTCACACGCTCCGCAAGCGGTAAAATATTGCCTGCGGAGACAATTTCGTCGTAACGGATGAGCGTCCCTCCGTCATGAAGCGGATTGCCTGGATAAAAAATCGCTTCTAGCAGCATATGGGACACTTTCGCGCCGACCGGAATGCCGTGATGCAATAAACCATCGAGCGGGTCGTTCCGCTCAATGACAATAAGCGCGCCAT
This sequence comes from Parageobacillus sp. VR-IP, assembly GCF_013357975.1. Taxonomy (NCBI): domain Bacteria; kingdom Bacillati; phylum Bacillota; class Bacilli; order Caryophanales; family Anoxybacillaceae; genus Parageobacillus; species Parageobacillus sp. VR-IP. The sequence goes on along the minus strand of NZ_JABVYQ010000001.1, from coordinate 918,899 downwards.
GACGGCGTTCCGCTAAATGCTTCGCGGCAAGAGATAAGTCAGTATAATGCGGTGTATATGCAGATAGATATGATTTCAAATAAAACGAAGCCGCCGTCGTTTGCACATCTAAAATGCGTTTTTGCAACACTTCTAACCGCGACAATATGCAACAGTCTTCCGTTGCTAACGCGTGGTGGATCGCCTCGACCTCTGCCGTGATCTCATATAAAGAGCGAAGAATTTGCTCCTTCATTGGTTGGTCAAGCGGTAATGACTCCTGAAACATGAAATTCCCCCATCACTATTGGTTACTTATTAGTGTGTGGCATTTCCGGGAAAAAACAAATGGAAATAAAAAGAAATCCCTTCTAATAGTAGGCATTAGAAGGGATCATCACGTTCACACACCGATCGGTTGTATTCTTCGAGCCATTGTTGCAGTTTTTCTGCCTCCAATGACTTGCTAAAGTAAAACCCTTGCGCAAAATCGCAGTGCATTTGCTCTAACAACGCTACTTGCGGATAAGTTTCCACTCCTTCCGCCAACACCTGAATGTCTAGGCTTTTGGCCAAATGGATAATCGTATCGACAATCGTCGTGTCTTTCGAGTTTTCTGCGATTCCTTGAATAAAACTGCGGTCAATTTTTAGTAATGACACTGGCAGGTTGCGAATATATGCTAGTGAAGAAAAGCCGGTGCCAAAATCATCGATAGCGACTTGAACCCCTATCTTTTCTAATTCTGTTAAAATATTCTTTCCTGTTTCAATATTTTCCATTAAACCGCTCTCGGTTACTTCCAAAATTAAATGTTCCGGGGCAAAATTTGTCACATGTAAAATATGTTTCACATGATGAATCAATTCCGGCCGATTTAACAAAAACGGTGATAAGTTGACCGCCAGCTTCAATCCTGGACATTTCATCTGCCATTCTTTTACTTGCCGGCAGGCATGCTCTAGCACCCATAACGTAATTTCAAAAATAAACCCGCTCGCTTCCGCCAGCGGAATAAACTCCAGCGGCGGAATCTCACCAAGAGACGGATGGCGCCAGCGCAGCAGTGTTTCCACTCCCATTGCCGCGCCGCTGCCAAGCTTAATCTTCGGCTGGTAACATAAATAAAATTGCTCGTACATAATCGCAAACGGCAAATCTTGCTCAATCACCGCCTTCCGATTTTCGGTCGGGCGATAAAATGCATAACCATTTCTTCCCTGCTCTTTGACGTTGTACAGCGCCTGGTCCGCATATTTCATCACTTGTTCGATGCGATCGCTGTCTTTTGGGAAAAACGCGATTCCCATCGACAGCGTCGACTGAATGAGCTGTTTTTCGTAGTAAAATGGCTGATGAAACGCGGTCACCAGTTTATCAGCGAATTTGGCCATTTCCTCTTTTGTCACATTAGGAAGCAACAAGACAAATTCGTCCCCGCCAATGCGGGCAAAAAAGTCTTCGGCTCTGAGCACGCTTTGCACGCGCTTTACCGCTTCTTGCAAAAAGTAATCGCCCGCCTGGTGGGAAAAATGATCATTGATCCATTTAAACTTGTCAAAATCCAAATAGCACAAGGCAAATGCGGTTTGGCTTTCGACCAGCTGTTTTATGTACCGTTCAAAATGGCTGCGGTTCGCAATTCCCGTCAATGAATCAAAATAAGCGAGCTGGCGCAGTTTTTCTTCGTATCGCTTCCGTTCGCCGATATTTTTGATCGTTACAATGACATAATCAAGCTCATTTTGTTCATTGACAATCGCTTTCCCATGAGCTTCCATCCATATCCAATTTCCTCTCCGGTCGCGCTTGCGAAACTCGGCGATTTGCGCCTTATATGTATGATACAGCTCATCGAACTTTTGCCTAATGATCGGCAAATCATCAGGATGGATAAACGGAAAAATATCTTCATATGAACAAGGATAACTTGCCATTTCTTCTTTCTTCCATAAAGAAGGTATGTATATGAGCTCACGCTGATTAGAAAAAATGAGAATATAATCGGTAGAATGCTCCACAACTAGTTGCAGGCGTTGCTGCGTTTCTTCCAACATCTGTTTGAGTTTCTTTTCTTTCGTCACATCGCGGCATACACATAAAAACGCATCGACTTCCCCCTGTTCGTTGACAATGGGCGAAAATGAAGCGCGAACTAGGATTATATCGTCAGCAGAGGTTCTGATCGTCCATTCAATATGATCAATTGATTCGCCGTTTTTGACTGCTTGCAGCAACGGTATTTCCGCCATCAATGCCAGTGCTTGATCATCATATTCATTGGCGCTAAACAGCGCCTGAAACACAGGGTTCCTATATAGCATATCCCCTTCAGTGCTAAAAATGGCCACTGCTTCGGCAAAATGGTGGAAATAAGCAGCATACTTACTGGTCATACAACAATTACCTCGCCATAATCATTTTTCAGCAAAGCTGCCTTCTATACTTTCATTTTCACGAAAATATCGATAAAAATCAACAAATTTCGCGAAAAAATTTGGTAAAAAAAAAGAAACGGCACCGTAAAATAGGTGCTGTTTCAACTCGTTTTCGGATAACGCTCGCGGAGGATGCACGGGCATGTCTGGCAGTGCATTCCTCCTTCTGTTTGGTAGTAAAGGCAGCATGTGGTCCGCTGCTTCACGCCCGCATTTCCTTTCCAAAACCGTTTTAACGGATTTTGTCGAAAAGTGCCGAATAACGCTCCATCAGCGTCGTGAACAAGGAAATGAAAGTCGTTGTAAAGTTGTTCGCGAATGTAGGCAAGCGAATCATCTTTGCCTAACGTCTCATACAACCAATAAATATAAATAGCAATATTTTCCCATAATATATGGACAGATATTTTCGTTATGCTTCGTAGCTTTTCTATTAATGGAGAGAAATGTCCAGCAAATAACTGGCGTACCGTCTCTTCTCGCCATTGGTCGCGGCAGCCTGTGCATATTTCTGCCTTGAGCTCTTCAAAACGAAAAGTCGGCAGCCACATATCATCATTATCATCCGTTTCCATCCAAATCCGCTCTGGTGACAGCACAAGCCGTTTATTCCAAACGGACATCGCATATAACGACATCGCTGCAAGAAAGCTATAACGTTTGATCAACATGGATGCCGCCACCACTTTATTGGCGGCACCTAGCTTTTGACGAACTTTTTCTAAATAATCGACAAGAACATTCTCCTTATGCAACTGATCAATGCGAATCGATAGCGGCGAGTCTATCCGCACCACTGAAAGCCGATACGTTTCTAATACCTTTATTTCCTCTGTGGAAAGAATCATGATGAAACGCCTTCTTTCTGCAAAATACATCTTCCTTTTCCATACGGAATGCAAAGCGGAGTGCCAAATAATGGATCATATGTCACTTGACAATCCATTTGAAATACGTCTTTCACCAGTTGGCAGGAAATGATTTCTTCTGGCTTTCCTTGCGCATATATTTTTTTATCGCGAATCGCAACAATATGATGTGCATAGCGGCACGCCAAGTTGAGGTCATGAAGCACCATGACAATCGTGCGCTTTTCTTTCTCATTTAGTTCAAACAATAAATCAAGAATTTCAATCTGGTGCGTCATATCCAAGTAGGTTGTCGGTTCGTCCAATAAAATAATGTCCGTATCTTGCGCTAATGTCATCGCGATCCAAGCGCGCTGCCGCTGTCCCCCTGAGAGCGAATCGACCGGACGCTCCGCCAATTCTGTCATTCTCGTCGCCTCGAGCGCACGCCGCACCGCTTGCTCGTCTTCGTCACTCCATTGCTTCAGCCATGTCTGATACGGATACCGCCCCTGTTTAACAAGCTGCAGTACCGTCAATCCTTCCGGTGCCGTCGGCGATTGCGGTAAAATCGCCAGTTTTTTCGCCACCTCTTTTGTCGGCAATTTTGCGATTTCTTTTCCTTCTAGTAAAACCAAACCGCCTTTCGGCTTCAAAAGCCGCGCCAAAGCGCGAAGCAGCGTCGATTTCCCGCAGCCGTTCCCCCCGATAAATACGGTAATTTCTCCTTTTGGAATCATTAAATCCAACTCATCAATAATAATCGTATTTCCATATGATAATGTTAGCTCTTTTGCTTGTAAGGCGTTCATATTCTTCCACCCCTTTTATGCATATCGGCTTTTATATAATAGGTAAATAAAATACGGCGCCCCAACTGCCGCTGTAAATACCCCGGCTGGAATTTCCATTGGGGCAAACAGCATGCGTCCGGCAAGGTCAGCCGCCATCACTAAAATGGCTCCTAATAACGCGGATGCAGGAATAAGTGCGCCAAATGAAGAACCGACAAGCCTTCTTGCCATATGCGGCGCCATCAACCCGACAAAGCCAATGCCTCCCGCAAAAGCGACCGCTCCTCCGGTTAAGGCAGTGCTTAATAAAAGAAGGAAAAAACGTTGCTTTTGCAAGGAAACTCCCGCTCCGATTGCCAATTCATCTCCTAATTCTTGAATGTTCATCTTCCGTGCTGATAGCCAGCTAGCCGCAAGCAAAATCAAAGCCCATGGCGCAAGCAGTGTGACATGCTTCCACGAAGCGCCGTAGACGCTTCCAGTAATCCAAACGTTCGCCTGGCTCGCCCGGTAAATCGGGCCGGTAATCATTAATAACATTGTGAGCGCCTGCATCAGTGCGGATATTGCAATCCCTATTAATACAAGCCTCAGCGGTGCCATGCCGTTTTTCCAAGCCAGCATATACACGAGCAAGGCAGTTACCGTCGCACCGACAAACGCGCCGAGCGGCAGCCAATGGATGCTGATGGTTAAGGAATTATTTTTGTCGCTAAACAACGTCAAAAACGTAACGACCGCTGCAGCGGATCCGCCCGTAATGCCGAGCACGTCCGGCGAGGCGAGCGGATTGCGGATCATTCCTTGCAAAATCGCCCCTGCTACGGCAAGCGACATCCCCGCTAACAATGCGACAAGAATGCGCGGCAAGCGAAACGTATAAATCACGATTTCGTTCATGGCCGAACCATTTCCAAACAGCGTTTTCGCCACTTCTAACGGGGAAATATACATTTCGCCGCTTCCCGCACTGACAAGAAATATGACCACGCTAACAGCTAATAAAATCAAACTAATGGTTATCGCTTTTTTATCGACCAAAAACGAGATCGATTTCCCGACTCGCAGCGATGCATACTTCTTCATTTTGCTAAAATCCCCCTACGGGCAATATAAATAAAAAACGGAACACCAAAAAACGCTGTCACAATTCCGACCGGAACTTCGCGCGGCATTAAAATATAGCGCGCCCCAATATCAGCCGCAATCAATAAAATCGCTCCGATCAAGGCACAATACGGCAAGACCCAGCGATGGTCCACGCCAACTAGCGCACGCGCAATATGTGGAACGATGATGCCGATAAATCCAATCGGTCCGGCAACGGCGACCGAACTGCCGGCAAGTAATACGACAAGAAGCGCTAATCCTACTTTCGCCGCATTCGTGCGCTGCCCTAAACCTTTCGCCACATCATCACCCATCATTAAAATGTTCACTTTTTGCGCGAGCAGCAGTGATCCAATCCAGCCAACGATAAAGTATGGAAGAACGGCTGTTAACATTTCCAGCTTCCGTCCGGCTATCGAACCGGCTAGCCAAAATAACACTTCTTCCAGCGCCTTTTCATTTGCGGCTAACATTCCTTGTGTTAACGAAGCAAACAAGGCGGCGACCGCCGTGCCGGCAAGCGTTAATTTCAAGGGGGTTGCTCCGTCTTTTCCGACTGCGCTAATGATAAACACGATTGCCGCTGCCAGCGCAGCACCGCTAAAAGCTAGCCATGTAAATATTTGCAGCGAATGTACTTGGAAAAAGGTCACAAATAGAACAATAAAAAAGCCAGCCCCCGCATTAATGCCAAAAATTCCTGGCGATGCAAGCGGGTTTTTCGTCAACGCCTGCATGAGCGCCCCCGCCATCGCTAAACTTGCCCCCACCGCTGCGGCAATCAACGCCCGCGGCAGGCGGACCGTTTCAATAATGATATGGGCATTCGAACCGTTATTGTTCGTGAACGCCTCTATCGCATTTTTCCAATTTGTATCGGTATAGCCGTAAATGATGCTCATCCAAATGGCTGTCATGAACAACAAGCATAGGATAAACAAACCAATCGATCTCTTCCGGTTTGTAGCTAACATCGTAAATCTCCCTTATATATCTATCTCTATCGATAAGTCTATTTGATAATGACTCTCAATGTCAATGGTTTTTTATTTTATTTTCAACCATTTCTCATCATTTTTTCATTTTATATTGACAATGATTATCGTCTTCATTTATCATTTCTCTTGTAAATGAAAATCATTATCAAAATTAAGGGGGATACATAATGTTCAAATCTAAGTTCTCTTTTCTCCTCGCCGCTGCTCTCTCCCTTCTTGTCATTCTCGCTGGCTGCAGTAAAAACGAGGAGGCAGAGCCAAAAAACAATGGAAATGAAAAACAAAAAGAAATAAGCTATACCGTTAGACACGCCATGGACACCACAGAAATAAAAGGAACTCCAAAACGCGTCGTCATTTTAACGAATGAAGGAACGGAAGCGCTATTAGCGTTAGGTGTTAAACCGGTCGGCGCCGTCAAATCATGGACGGGTGACCCTTGGTACGATCACATTAAAGATAAAATGAAGGGCGTCAAGGAGCTGGGAACGGAAGCAGAACCAAGCCTAGAAGCGATCGCCGCATTAAAACCGGATCTAATTATCGGCAATAAACTGCGCCATGAAAAAATTTACGAGCAGCTATCCAAAATCGCTCCTACTGTTTTTTCGGAAACGCTCCGTGGCAACTGGAAAGACAATTTTATGCTCTATGCCAAAGCAGTAAATAAAGAAGAAAAAGGAAAAGAAGTCATCGCCAAATATGACAAGCGTATTGAAGAATTAAAAGCAAAATTAGGCGACAAATTGAAGATGAAAGTATCCATCGTTCGCTTTATGCCGGGAGATGTCCGCATTTATCATAAAGACTCGTTCTCCGGCGTCATTTTAGACCAGCTAGGATTTGCCCGTCCGGAATCGCAAAATGTCAACGACTTTGCGGAAACGGGTGTAACGAAAGAACGCATCCCAGCGATGGACGGCGATATCCTCTTCTACTTCACCTATGAAACAGGAGACGGAGAAGCAAACAAACTAGAAAAAGAATGGATTAACGACCCGCTCTTTAAAAGCTTAAACGTTGCAAAACAAGGAAAAGTATACAAAGTAAGCGACACGATTTGGAACACGGCAGGCGGTGTGCTCGCTGCCCATTTAATGCTTGATGACATCGAAAAATATTTCGTGCAACAACCGTAAACGGAAAAAAGCTGCCCTCTTCTGCAGGGCAGCTTTTTTATGCAGGCACCTGCAATCGATAGCGCTGTCGATGAAAAAAGTTGTCGCTTCTACAATACTATGTTAAATTCAAAGTACAAACCTATATGGAAAGGATGACGATGGCATGAAGCGAACCGCCATCATGGCAGCATGTCTGCTTTCATTTGGCATCATCATGGGCGCTTGCTCCGATGACAAAGCAAGCGAAGCGAAGCATGACCATTCCATGACATATACAACCAATTCCGGCGATATCCGCGAAACGACGAAATCGATCGACCATCTTCCAACCTTTCTAAGCAATTTTGAAGAAGATATGGCCGTCCTGTATCAGCAAGCCGCCAAGCATAAAGACTTGCTCGAACATATTCCTTGCTACTGCGGCTGCGGTGAAGCGGCTGGACATAAAAATAACTACGATTGTTTCGTTTATGAGACGAGAAAAAACGGCTCCATTGTTTGGGATGACCATGCGACCAAATGCGGCGTCTGCCTCGATATTGCCGCTGAATCCATCGCCGCCTATAAACAAGGAAAATCCATCAAGGAAATTCGCCAAATGATTGATGAAAAATATAAAGAAGGCTACGCGGAACCGACGCCAACGAAATCATTATAATAGAAAGGCTATCTCTCTTACCGGAGATAGCCTATTTACCGCATACTTAACGCCGTATACAAATCACGCAACGTTTCAATGTTGCGTTGTTTTAATTCCTCCAATAACACCTTCCATAGCTTTGCCATCGCCTCAACATCGCCGTCAGCCGTATGCCGCTTTTGGCATAAAATTTCGTAATATTGCAGCGCTTCATCGAACGTAGGACACGAACAGCGCAAAATCATTTCCACCATTGGCTGCATATCGAAAAAGCGCGCGGCCCATTTGGTCCGATAATACTTCCAGAGAAAGTGGCGGAGAAACGATAAATCATGGCCAATATGATAGCCGATCATTACTTCGCCATGAATAAACGATAAAAATGAACGGAGCGCCTCCCGTAGGCGCGGGGCATGCAGGACGTCTTTCGTCTGAATTCCCGTCAACGCGGAAATATGCGGCGGAATCGTTTTTTCCGGACAAACGAGCGTAAAATATCTCTCTTTTACGATTCCGTTTAATGTTTTCGCCGCCGCCATCGCCAAAATTTCGTCGCCCTGCTGCGGAGAAAACCCCGTCGTTTCCATGTCAATAATTACAAAAGGCACTTCCGCTAAAGGAGTAGTTATATCGATTTGCTGCTTTTCTTTCCGCAGCGATCGCAGCCACATTTCCTGATGCAGCGAATGCTCCCCGTCTAGGAAGGCAGACAATGCTTCGCGCGGTATTTCCAGCGACAGCAAGCGAAGCGCCCGCTGCCAAAAACGATGCCGCTCCCTCACCTAATACCACCTGCCCGCCGTAGGACAAGCCGCTGCAGCTTTTTTACGGTCTTCATCGCTTTTTTCAGCCGTGTTCGTTCGTTTGTTTCCAGTGCGCGCCATAATACATAGTCCCGCTCGTTTGTCGCTTCCGTTGCATACTTTATCCGAATATAGTAATACGTCAAGAGCGCATCCCTCACTTTCTCCGCCAACGGCAGCGGAAGCAGCTTCTTGTTTGTGATCTCGCGCCACCGTTCCCATGTCGTCGCCGCGGAAATATTGGCAGCACACGCCAGCCACTTTAGCGCGTTGACGATTTGCACATACCCGCTATGCTTCATATGAATCGCTCCACTGTGGGGTCCCCACCGTTCCATTTGCACGTTGCCTATCCAGCCTAAAGGGACGCTAGGAAACATCACATGCTCCCCCATTTGCCGCAATAGCTGCGCCTTCTCGTTCGTCGAACGAAACAGCGTCCGCCTGCTGTCATCAACCAGCTCGCTATCCCCATAAATCGGCCGCATATCCATGGCGATAAACAAAAAGCGGATATCATTAGGAAGACAGCCGCTTATATACATCTTGATCTGTTGCTTCCAATCGCAAAGCGACTGCCCCCACCGTTTGTTTGTCGCCATTACGTAGCCGGAACAATACGGGTAGCCAATTTCGTGCAAATAATTCGTTCCTACAGCGGCCATATGGCGGATGAATTCATAACATTGTTGCTCTTCCTGCTCCGCGCAGGCAAACAAAATACCATGATCTTGGTCCGTCCATATCGTCGGCTCCCGCCTCCCGATGCTTCCCATCGCATACCAGCACCAGCTGCGCGGACGGACGCCGGCTATCGCGCGCAATGTTTCCTGTTCGGCCAAACAAAACACCCGTCTCATCATCGCATCATGCGCATCAGCGACGATTTCAGAAATCACCTCAAGTTCCTCCCAGCGCAGCTGATAACGCAACCGTCTGGCGAGCTCATCATGATACAGTCGGAGCTCCCCGATCGTTTGCGCCTCTTCCAATTGCTTCACCCATTCATATAACGATTCCATGATCGTTCACCTTAAACAAGATTACTGTTGCACCATCGGCTTCGGCTGATAGGCAGGATCCAACTGCTCCGGATAACCGTATGAACCGTGTTCGCTAATATCCAATCCAGAAATTTCTTGTTCTGCCGTCACGCGCAATCCAATCGTTTTCTTTAATACAAACAAGACGACAAAGGAGACGATCGCTACATAAACCGATGCGCCGAGCACGCCGGCCGTCTGCACGATCAATTGATGAAATCCGCCGCCATACATAAGGCCCGCTTTGCCGATCCCGGTTATTTCGACTAATCGCGGCGAAGCGAAAAATCCAGTCGAAATCGTACCGATGATGCCGGAAATGCCGTGCACGGAAAACGCGTAAATCGGGTCATCGATCCCTTTTCGCTCAAAATAAATCGACGTCCAAAATGTCAATGAGCCGGCAGCCGCGCCGATTACTACCGCCGCCCATGGCTCCACGAAAGCGCACGCCGCTGTAATCGCTACAAGCGCGGCAAGCACCCCGTTGACCATCGCTGGAATATCCGCTTTTCCAACCATGATTTTCGCCGTGATAAGCGAGGCAACCGCTCCCGCCGCAGCCGCTAAATTCGTCGTTAACGCCACATAACCGAAAAAGCCATCGCCTACCGCCATCGTGCTCCCCGCATTAAACCCAAACCAGCCGATCCATAAAATCAATCCGCCGATGACGGTATACACTTGGTTGTGTCCCGGAATGACGTTCGGCGTTTTATCTTTATTGAACTTGCCGATGCGCGGTCCAAGCAAAACCGTCGCGACCAACGCGGCGATCGCCCCTTGCAAATGAACGACCGTAGAGCCAGCAAAATCTTGCATGCCTATTTCACCAAGCCATCCGCCGCCCCATACCCAATGGCCAATGACCGGATATATGGCGATCGTAAAAATCGTTCCAAACAGAAAATAGACCGATAACTTGGCGCGCTCGGCAAATCCTCCCCAGGCAATCGCGAGCGACACCCCGACAAAACCGAGCTGAAACAAAAATTTCAACGCTAGCGGAACATTCGCCCATGACAACGAAGCAAACGTCTTTTCATCCCCTTTTAAAAACCATCCATCCGTTCCCATTAGGCGATTTCCCTCTCCAAACGCAACCGCGAAGCCAAATGCCCAAAACGCCAGCGAGGCGATCGCAAAGCTGAGAATCTGTTTTCCGGCGACATGCCCCGAATTTTTCATTCTCGTCGACCCCGCTTCTAAAAGCGCGAATCCAGCCTGCATTCCGATTACCAGCACCGCGCTCACCATTACCCATAATGCGTCAAGACCCGCAGCTAGCATTTTGCCATCCATTCACTTCTCCCCTTTAATGTAATTTTTTATAACTTTATATGTAATAATATATAACAAATAAAAAGCAAATTTCAATATTAACTTCCTTTTGCAACCGATTACTTAATAGATTTTGTTATGTTTTGTAACATATATTTTATCAATATCGCAAAGAAAAAACGGAATGCCTTAAGGCATTCCGTACATTTTACGCGACGCGAATCGGCTTTCCGAACGGCACGCGCGGCATATAGTCGTCCGGTACAAGCCAAAATACTTCATAGTCGACTTGCAATTCTTCATAAAAATAGCCAGTGACATCGGTGATGTAAAAAAGCGTATCGATTTTTTGCTCCGCTGCCCATTCCAACACTTCTGTATATGATGATTTTCCATGTTTAAAATACTTAATGGTGGCAACACCGACCGGAGATACGTCGCGAATTTTAAAATCCGCTTGCACGAGCAGCGTATCCGGCCGTACTTTTTCAAACAGCTTGACAATGTTTTGAATGAGCACGGGACGTGATGGGCGGGTGGACGTATCAATCGCCAAGGCAATGGAATGATCTTTCCGTTCTTTTAGTAATGCCAAAATTGCTCGTTGCCATTTCACAATCATCAGCCCCCCTAATATAGTATGGCAATGTACAGTACTAGTATGAACGGGAAGGAAGCTGAGTACGAACTGTTTTTCTTTCCTCTTTCTCCTACAATTTTGTCAAAATTAATCCGCATAAGGCAGTCGCAATGCCGATAAGCTGGTACGCTTTTAGTCTTTCCTTGAATAAGTAACAACCTAAAAAAACGACAATGAGGCAGTTTAAGCTGACAACAGGAAAAACGATGGATGCGATGCCTGTCGTAAGCGCATAAAAATAGCAGCTAAAGCCGATGACGCTGAAAAAAGCCACCGTCGCGCCCACCCGAAACTCCCGTTTATGGACAATCGTTTTGCGGCAGCTCCAATATAAATACAGCCCGCCGCCGCCATACATCGCCGTCAGCAAGTCGAGCGAACCGATGCCGATGACCGAACACCACTTCATTAAAATTCCTACTATTCCAAACGAAATGATCGCCATGGCGATATGAAACAGCCAAGGTATGTATTCATGATTTCCTTTCTCCACTTTCGGAGTATATTGAATAATCGCAGCGGAACATAACATACATAAAATGCCGATCCAGTGTAAAAGCGGAATATGTTCGCCAAAAACAACCCCCGCTGCCAGCACCGGAAAAATCGCATTTACTGCCACCAGCGGAGCCGTCAAACTGGCCGGCCCTTTCTCAAACGCCCCCGACATTTGCATGTTTCCCGTCGCATTGCAAATCCCGATCAACGCTCCGAGCATCATCGATGTCGCGCTTGGATGAAGCGATTTTGTCATCCATCCATACAACGCCATAATGCCAAACGCCACCATATAAAAATAAAACTGGATATGTTGTTTCGACATCGAATGGCGCGTGCTCCATTTAAACAGCGTATTGTTAATACCGAAACAAACCGCGGTCATCACAGCAGCAGCCAACCACACGTCTGTCCCTCTCCCTGTTGAATAAATTGTACAATCTCTATTATAAATCCAAAAAACGTAAAAACGTCAAGGCTTTTTCCTGCCTTGACGCTCCGCTGTTACTGTTTTCGTTCTCGGGAAAGAGGGATGTCTTTTCCCTCCACGTTATCGATGACGGCTTCCACTGTCCCTTCCGCATATACATCGCTTACCTGCTCATGCGTTTGTGCCAACGCGGAAGCGGAAAAAGACGACGCTTCCTCATCGGATGGCTCGTACTGTCTTCCCGCAATTTGCAGCTGTTCGTTCTTTTCCATGGATCAGATTCCTCCTTGTTCATTTCCGCTCACTATTAATGTGGAACAACAAGGCAAAATAAAAAGAGGAAGTTTATGGGTATTGCATGCATACATTCGCATCAAAACGGCAAACTAATGGTAAACCATTCATGGAAGAGAGGATGAACATCATGAAACAAACAAAGCAAAACAACAACGTCGAACAACAGCAAAAAAAACAACAACCGGAAAAAGATACCGAAAAACAGCCTGGATATGGAGACAAAAAATTGGAAGGACCAAATTTCCCGGCCGAATAATGTTCGGTTAAAGGATGGCGTTTAAAAATGAAACATTTAATCGCACTTGCATTAAAGTACGTGCTGCTGGCTACGGTCTTTTTTGCGATCGTCCCGCTATTTTTGCGCGTCTCCTCGGCGGAACTGTTATGGTTCAGCCTGTGGATGACCATCGTTGCTTATGCGCTCGGCGATTTGTACCTTCTCCCGCGCTTTGGGAATCTATCAGCGGCGATTGCGGACTTTGGCCTCGCTTTTGTCGGCGTCTGGATCGGCATCGGTGCTTTTTACGATGGCAACGGTACTGCGGTTTTAAACGCCGCGTTCTTTTCCGCGCTGCTTGTCGCGCTTGGCGAAGTGTTGTTCCATGCTTATGTCCAACGCTTCATCCTTCGCGGCCAAGAAGAAGAAGGTGTGCCTTTACTTGGACGTGAATGGCAAACGGAGATGGCGGAAGAATTCGACGTCCGCCGTGAAGCAGATCATGATGACCAAAAACAGAAAAGCTGACCTCATCTAGATGAGAGGTCAGCTTTTTCTTTATCGATCGTTGCGTTTCAATGACAATAACGTCTGTTTCAGCTGTTCTTCCATCGTCACGAGCTCCCGTTCGACCTGCTGCCGTTTGCGGCGGCCTTCTTCCTGAATTTTCAACGTTTCCTCTAAGGTAGCCACCAAATTTTCCTGCGTTTTTTTCAACGTTTCAATATCAATAAGCCCGCGCTCATTTTCCTTTGCGACTTCTATGCTGTTTGTTTTCAGCATTTCCGAATTGCGAAGCAGCAAGTTATTCGTCGTTTCCGCCACTTGCTTTTGCGCTTCAACCGCTTTTTGCTGGCGGAATAAGGTCAAGGCGATCACGACTTGGTTTTTCCATAGCGGGATCGCCGTTAAAATCGACGATTGAATGCGTTCGACAAGCGTTTGGTTCATATGCTGAATCATACGGATTTGCGGAGCTGTTTGAATCGTTACTTGCCGGCTTAATTTTAAATCATGGATCCGCTTTTCCAAACGATCGGCAAACTGCAGCAAATCGTTGACTTCCTGCATTTCCATTTGGTTTCCTGACCGTTCTGCCTGGGCGCGTTTTTCCGGAATCACTTTTGTCCGCAACTCTTCCAATTTATATTCCGCCGCGGCGATATAAATATTTAGCGCATCAAAGTATTCTTTATTTTTCTCATACAGCGTCTCTAGCATCATAATGTCGCGAAACAGCATCTGCCGATGTTTCTCGAGCTGATCAGCGATTTTATCAATTTCGACACCGATTTTTTGGTACTTGGCGACAAGTCCTTGCAGCGATTTCGACACCGTACCAAATAGCCGCGAAAGCAGCCCTTTTTTCGCCGGAAGCAAATCATCCGGATTTACCTCTTTAATTTTCGTCATTAACTCACTGATCACTTCGCCAACAGGACCCGCATCTTTTGTCTGCACATGATGAAGAATCGTATGAGAAAACTTGGACAGCTCCGCTTGCGCCGCGACCCCGTATTGAATGATTGCCTGCTGATTGCGCGGATCGATTTGTTTCGCCAGCTGAAGCGCTTTATCGCGATGTTCCGGCTTTAACGTATCAAGAAGCTTTGTCGGCTGCGGTTGCTCCACAGCCGTTTCATGTTGCTCGCTCGGCAAGGAAAACGGGTTTTCCAAGAGCGAGTCAAGCGAGCTTGTCCACTCTGGATATTGCAGATCGCCGCCTGGCGTCTTATCGGACGGTTTCATAGTCGTTCTCCTTTCTCCACTGCATCGTTTTCGAAAGCTTTTGCTGCTCTAGCGATTGCTCGAGCATTTTCGCCTCGACTTGTAAATCAAACACGTCATTTGAAAGTATTTCCAGAAGCCGTTTTTCTGCCGTCCCCGCCAGTTCATCGAGAAGCCGTTCCGTTTTCCAGAGCACTTCTTTCATCTCCTGGCTGCGCACAGGCTGATTGGTTAAATACACATATTTTTCGATCATTGTCGCTGCCATTGGCAATTCATTTAAGAAAAACGGCTGGGCGATGCGAAATTGATGTGGATGTTGCTCCACCGCACGAATCATTTTGTCGACGATCATGCACATACGCGAAATTTTTTGCCACATCACCAGCGAGCGGAGGCGGTAACGGGCGCGACGCATTTGTTTCCACTGTTTCCGCGCTTCATGGAGCTGGGAGCGAATATACGCTTTTTCCTCTTTGAACATCCCTTGCGCCGTAATGCGATGATCTCGTTTTTTCATCACCATGGATGTAACGAACATCGCTCCCATTCCCGATAAAAAGGAAGGAAGGACGTGAAAATCGGCGAGAAAAAACACGATGACGGCCACCACAACTCCTATATTCCATGAAACAAACCAGCGCCATAATGTCTTCAACAGCTGTTTCATCGTTCATCCCTTTCTCCCTGCACTTTATTACTTCCATTATAACATGTCCCCTTTCTTTCATACGTATAAATGACGATTTTGTTTCATCTCCATCTTGACTTTTTGTCTCGATGGAAGGCACCAAGCATAGGACAACGCCGCGGACGAATATGCTTTAACAAAAGGATTGGAAAAGGAGAGAAACGGATGAAACAGATTGATTGGCAAATGGTATATTTTGTCGGAGTGACATTATTAAAAGAATATTGGTGCTATATTGGGCTGCCGCGTGTCTACTACTGGCGCATCCATGATCATGATGACCGCAAGGCGGCATAACCGGGGAGGGAGAGAAAGGACATGCAAGAATGGTATATGCCGATGCAGCGAAACAAACTAATGGCGCAAACGATTACCGTGACAGGACGGGGAACGGTCACGGCAAAGCCCGATACGGTCATCATCACCCTTGGAGTGCGAACCGAACACGCCAACGTCCAAGAAGCGCTCGCGGAAAATGCGAAACGCGCCAATGCCGTTATCCATGCGCTAAAAGCAATTGGGGTCAGTGATGAGGACATCGACACCGCCTCGTTTTCTATTTATCCGAAATATAATTACTCTAATGGAACAAACACCTTGACCGGCTATGAAGTCGAGCATATTTTCGACATCATCGTCAAAGACACAAAAAAAGTCGGCAACATTTACGACACCGCCGTCACCAGCGGTGCAAACGTCGCCCGTCATATCCAATTCCGCCTTGCCAACGAACAACCTTATTACCAGCAGGCGCTGATGCTGGCGGTGAAAAACGCCAAAGAAAAAGCGATCGTCATCGCCCGCACCCTCGGCTTGCCAATGCAAGACATCCCCCTTCAAATCAGAGAAGAAAGCAGAGCTGCCTCTTTTCCGCCGGCACCTTATTCGATGACCACGCTAGCGGAATCATCAACCGCTCCGCCGATTCAGACGCAAGATATCACCATCACCGCCACCGTTCAGGCGGTCTTTTCCTACTAAAAAAAGATCCTTCCATTCGCTGAAGGATCTTTATTCTTTCGCTAAATCCACTTCATACACACGCGCACCGCCGAATAAATGCACTTGTTTTGTTTCTTTTTTTCGTTTTTCCCCATCTGCCTTTACGACCGTAACCGTATATACCCCAGGCAAATACGGACCGACTTTTTTCACAAATGGATCTTTTGTCGGTTCCCCTTCTACTTTCTCGCCGTTAATCATAATTCCATCATCTGGCTCGTTCAAACGAATGTTCATAGAGTATAAGGTTGGTTCAAACACATAGCGGTCCCCGAACACTTTGATGGTGAAAATGGGCGGTTTCGACGTTAATCCTTTTATATACACATGTTTCATGTCGTTCTGTCTGTCAAAATCACGTTCGAGCGTTTCATACGCATTTGGATGCTCGTCTAAGTATGAAAACAACGGCGCAAGCGTCTTTTCATTGACCGGGATCGTTTCGTCCGGCACACGAAGATACGTTTGCAGCGCGGCAACATCTTTATCTTTGAGCGCATCCTCAAGGCGCATCACAGCGATTTCCCTGCTGGCAGCGTTTTTCAACATGTTGTATCCTTTCCATAAAAGCGCGCCAATGATCCACACCGCCGCTACGGCCAAAGCCGTACGTAAGAAGATGCGATAGTACTTTTTCCGCCGCTCCCGCATAAAAAGACGCGCTTGCTTCCGCTGTTCATAGCGCGCCAACGCCGCCGCACCGCTTCCCACATCTTTTATTTCTCTTTCTTGGTGATTGTCCCCCTGTATCGTTTTCTCTAAAGACACACGCTGTTCCACCGAACTTCCCCTCTCCTGTCTGTATTCTAGTTCATCTTTATGCCAGAATCAGGGAATCTATGTTACAGAAACAACAGTGTGCTTTTATTATAAAACGGAGGTGGGAAGAGGGGGTAATGGTTTGCACATCACGATGCGGTTTAATTCTATCTTTTTCTCTCAATGTCGTTCCAATAAGACTTTTCTCCGGCTTTCATCGCCTTATGAAGAAGACGAAGCGACCATCTTCGTCCGCTTCTTTTCAAACTGTTGAAACACAAACATATATAAAACCGCGCTGATAAAGGAAAGTACACTCAGTAGGAAAAACGTCCATTGATAGCCAAGCCATATCGTTGCCGTGATCGAAAGCGGGGCAATCATCCGCCCGATCGTAAAGCGCAGGCTCGCAGCCGCAAAATATTGCCCGCGCATTTCTTCAGGAGCCAATTTAGAAATAAATGTTTGCTGAATTCCTGCTGTCATCAATTCACCAAACGTAAACAACGCCATCACAAAAATAAGCCCCCAAATCGATGTGGTTTGGCCGAATAGAAAAATTGCCACTCCATAAACAATGGAAGAGCCAATAAAAGCCGTGCGCTCATGATAGCGCGACATCCATTTCGTCACCAGTACCGTAAACAGCGCGACAAGAAAGCCGTTTTCAGAGATAAGAAGGCCAAACGCTTTCTCTCCGCTAAGAGTAAACGACCAATCGCCAAATGAAAATAGTGTTTGTCTCCCCACACTATCTTTCGTATACACAGGAATCAATAAATCCAACTGCATAAACGTTTGCCCGGCAAGAATGCCGGCAATGATAAACAATAGAAATATTCGGTCGCGTACAATCACACTATATTGCTGGACTTGTTGCCGTAAAAACTCATGCCACTTCCCGTGTGCCACCCCTGCATTTCCCTGTACCGGAACTGTTTCGCGGAGCCATTTGGAAAGGAGCATAGCGAGCAGCAAACACGAAAACGCTGTAGCGAGCAATAGTTCAAAGCGATAGTTTTCGTAAAAAATTCCGCCAATCATCGGACCGATCACCACCGCAATGTTGATGGACGTATAAAACACGGCAAATACGCTGCTTCGGTCCTTTTCCGGAACGACATCCGCCACCATCGCCTGGCTTGCTGGCCAATAAAATGATCCGCAAATTCCTGCGATCGTAAAACAAATAAAACCAACCAGTGGCGAAGTAAACCATGGCGAACTTGCAAGCGCAAAAAAGAAAAACGCTGCCCCTTGCCCATAGGCCGACAGCACCATCATTCGTTTACGTCCAAATGCATCCGCACAGTATCCTCCCATTAAATTAGCAATCACAGAAAAAAGCTGCGAGATGATTAACAACATTCCCGCCTTATCTTTCCCGAACGATTCAGTAAAATAAATGGACATAAACGGAAAAAACATCCAAAAAGTAATATTGATGAGCGCCTCACCAAATAGGCGCACTTTCAAATTCCGATCCCAGTCGCGTATCCTCATAAATAACCTCCGTTTATTTCTTTGTATACTGCAAAAACTATTATTGCAATTCCTCGGAAATTATACCATTATTTTACCTTTTTGTCTTTTTAGAAAAATATTTTCCCAATAAAAAACAGCCCCGCTACACACGGGACTATTTTTTCAAGAAATCGTTTGCTCTGCTGATGCACTTTCTGCTAAACTGCCGTCCGTCCAATACGTCAACAGAGAGAGACGAAATGTTGGAAACCATTCATCCAAATGTTGCGGAAGTTTTCTCTTTGCAGCAGATCCGGCCTCCAGCCGGCATGGTTAAAGCGGCTGAAAATATTCTTTTCAAATTAGTGTTTTCTAAATACAGGCGTTTCTCCTTGACCAACGAATTCAGGAATATGGAAAGATGGGTCAGATGATTCCTTATAAGACAAAAAGAATGCGGCCCAAAAGCCGAAACCAGCTATTGAACCGCCTTTTATATCGTTTAGATTATATGATCAAAACGGTTTGCACTTGATTTTGTTTTACTGTTACTTCAAACCGTCCGCGCGAATCATACGCAATGGCGTCGATCGGCTTTTCATTTAAATTGGTGCGGTGAATATGGGAGAGTGCATGATTCCACTGAAATTGCGCCATTTTCTCCCCTTGTGCAGGATTATAAAAACGAATGATAATGCCGCTGTTATCTTCACTTCGCTTTACTGTACTTAAAACGATGTCCGAATCCGTTTGCGCAAAAAGGCTGTAATGATATGGCACATGGAAATCAACTGGATTTAATTTCATCGCATCATACGGCATTTTATTATACGTATACAATGGTGTTAAAAATTGCTTAGCAATTTTTGCCACGTTCGCCTGTTCGGTCGTTCCTTTATGCGTTGTCAGTGCGATATGCACACGATTTGTTCCGATCATTTGTGAATCAGGAGTTTCCAGCTTAATTCCCGAAGGACGCCCCGGCCTTCTGACTAGCTCTTCTTTTCCAAGATATCCTACGCTTCGGAACAGCGTCACCGCAATCGTGTCATAGTGTTCTCCAACAATTTCATATTCTCTTGTGCTGTTGGTTAATACGGCTACGCCGCCATCCTCGTTGGATAACCCGACATAGGTTAACATTGGATAAATGGCATCCGGCCGCTCATCCCATTGCTCTTTCTCCCATACTTCTATGGCTGGATCGACGACCGGTCTTTTGATCGTGCCAAATTGGTTATCCGCGATAGAATGGGTCGATGGAATTCCGGTTGGAACGTACACTCTTACTCTATGATCTTTCGCCGCATTCTCTACTTCTATTTGAATATCAATACGCGGCTGGTTCATCGGAATCGTCAAATGGATCGCAACATCGATAAAGCTGTCGCAGCGTTTTGCCTTGCGGCTCTCGATGTCCGCCGGCACCGGCAGGCGGTATTCGATATCAGCGTAGGCGAAATATTGATTTTGTCTTAACGAGTACTTTGCTTTTACATCTTTGCTATACACGACGAAATCGTCTAATTCTAATAAAGGAGAATAATCGTATTCATCGCCGTCATCCACCATATCTTCTATTAACAACACGTCGCTGAAGGTTCGATGTAATTGTTTATCATAAATATTCAGCGTGCCGTTTTCGTTTACTGTGATCGTATAAAAATTCGTATCAATTTGCGGCACTGATTCAGGCTGTTTCTCTATCATGATGTGATCTGTTTCTTGAACGAAATACGCTTTATATCCCATTGCCGGAATGCGGTCTTGAAACTGAATGGTATAGCGGACAAACGGATCATAGTTTCCGTAATGGACAATTTGACGATCAATTAAGCCCGGATCCACTATTTTTTTATCCACTACTTCAAAATAAATTTCTTTTCCCGTTTCATCGACTAGCGTAAAGTTCTTCCATTTTGTCGTAATTTCTGCTTGAATTGGCTCATTTCTTTCATAAGGAAGCAAATTGTATACCACCAGCTTGTCAATTGATCGATCGGATGGCATCGCATCGGCGATTTTTCTCATATAGAAGGAAATCAAACGATCTGTCTTCTCCTCCGCGATGAAAAATCTCGCCATAATTTCGCGGTGGACTTTATCGGAACAGCAGCACCCGATGCTATCGTGCGCATGGTTTTTCATCATTTCCTTCCAAATGAGTTCGATCAATTGATGATGATAAGAAAACCCTAGCGTCGATGCGATCGCTGCCAACGGCTCTAAAATATTGGTTATCTTATTTTCTATTCTTGCGTTTGCTGCTTTAATATCCATACGTGTCGAGTAAATGCTGCGGTGTACGCGCATATATTTGCCATCTAAAAATTCTCCTTTAATTGTTGCGAGGCCTTCCTGTTTTTCTAGCTCCTCAAAAACATGCTCATAGCGGCTTAAGAAAAATTTTCTTTCCGGATACAACTTGCGCAGCTGTTCGATAACTTCGAAAATATTTTTTTGAATCGGCATTTGGTCGTGCCCGTTTGGAATAATAATATGGTCGGTTGTCGCTCTCTTATCTAATACGGAAAAATATTTATCCATCCGTTCCTTTAATGTTGCTTCATCAGTCGGGAGATACTTCCCAATGGCATAGCCTAATGGAAATACTTGCACAAGCACTTTGGAGCCGTCGTCACTCACCCAATAAAACTCCGTCCGGTCTGTGCCGTGTCGTTCGGAAATTCCCCGCCAGAAGATGGCCCGATGAATGCCAAAGCCGTTGAGTATTTGCGGGAGCTGGGCAGACTGCCCAAACGAATCCGGAAGATAGCCGATTTTCATCGGCTCACCGAACTCTTGGCAATCTTTCAATCCATATAACAAGTTACGGACAATCGACTCTCCGCCGACGACCATTTCATCCGTCTGCGTATACCAAGGACCGATGATTAGCTTTCCTTGCTGAACTAAACTGCGGATTCGTTCCTTATATTCCGGTTTTACCGCAAGATAATCTTCTAAAACCACTGTCTGCCCATCCAAAACGTAATACGGATAATCTGGATTCGTTTCGAGCATCTCTAATATTTCTTCCATGTTATTGACAAGCAGAATGCGCGACTCCTCTGTGGAAAAGTACCATTCGCGGTCCCAATGCATGTGAGGGACAATGTGAACATATTGTTTCAATCTATCCACCCCGCTAACTTAACCCTTGTTGCTTCTTTAATTTATGAATACGAGTAACCACTAAAAGTATCATGGAAATAAATGCGCCGATAAGCGCTGCGCCTAGCCAAATCATTCCGGCTTTCCATAAAGGTGCACCTTGCAGCACAAACAAGGAGAAAATTCCTGCTCCCGGAACGTTTAGACCGATATGAGACGCGGTTACGATCGCTCCTGTAACAGCAGAACCAATGCAAAGGGATGGGATCACCCGGATAGGATCGTTAATCATAAACGGAATGGCACCTTCGGTAATACCGGCCAAACCAAGAATCCAAGTTGATTTACCAACTTCGCGCTCGTACTCTTCAAAATAACGTTTAAATAACAATGTGGCTGCTGTTACGGAGAAAGCAGAAACCATTTTTACCGAGGCAAAAGCGGCGTACGGAATAAAATTGCCGCTGGCCATCGCACCGATGCAGAACGTATAGGCGGCCTTATTGACAGGCCCCCCTAAATCGAAGGAAACCATGATTCCTAAAATCGCGCCAAGAATAATGGCATTGCTTCCTGAAAGATTGTCTAGCCAATGCAGCAATAAATTGTTTAACCCCGCAACCGGTTTTCCAATCACAAACAGCATCAATATTCCAACAACAAGAGAGCCTACAACTGGATACACCCAAAAGCTGATAAATCCGGAAAACGCTCCTTTCGGCGGCAACTGTTTCTTCAACAGTTTCATAAAGTAACCTGCCAAAAATCCGCCGAGCATTCCTCCCAAAAATCCACTGTTAATCATACTTGCGGCAATCCCTGCGGCAAAACCTGGACCTAATGCCGGTTTATCGGCGATAGCGTAAGCCATGTACGCAGATAAGACAGGGATCATCAGCGTTCCAAGCATATTTCCGCCTAATTTCCGAAGCATCCATAACCATGAATTTTCTGTATCATACAACTGTTGCAAATGGAACGCCTGTGCTACCAAAACGGTAAAAGCTAAAATCATTCCTCCCGCCACAATGATCGGGATAATGTGAGAAATACCTGTTAAAATAGAATTTTTTACCTCGGTTTTCCATGATACAGTTTCCGATTGACGTTCTCTTTTTTGCGGCTTGTATTCTGTTTTCTCCTTCGTTTTTGCTGCTTCTAGCGCCCTTTGAATCACTTCTTTTGCATCTTTTAACGGTGCAGCCACCGTCGTGCGGTAGATTGGAAGATGGGAGAACCTCTCCTCATTTTTTACCGCTACATCCGCGGCGAAAATGACTGCATCCGCTTTTTGCAGCTGTTCATCCGTGTGGCGGTCTTCAATGCCATTTGCTCCCTGCTTTTCAACATAAACAGTAACACCAAGTTCTTGCCCCGCTTTTTGCAATGCCTCGGCTGCCATATACGTGTGGGCAATGCCTGCCGGACACGCCGTCACCGCAACGATGGTTTGGGCAGATGGCACCATTTCGTTCTCGTTTTTCTCCCCTACATCTAACGCATCATATAGTTCTTCGGCGCTTGCACAATTTTGTAACCGCTTTCGATATTCGGCATGAGAAAGCCTTTTTGCCAGCTCCGCAAGCAGCTCAATGTGGGTCGATCCCGCTTCTTCTTCTGGAATCGCTAACAAAAAGACAAGACTGACTTTATTGTGTTCAACGATGCTCTCCCAGTTTTCAATTGGCTTCTTCAACTTGGCAACAGCAAAGGAAGCGGATTTCACTGCACGCGACTTTCCGTGTGGAATCGCCAGTCCTGCTTCCAGTCCGGTTGGAGATAACGCTTCGCGTTTTAATACATCTTGGTAAAACTCTTCTGCAGAATGTAATTTCCCTTCCTGCGCTAACTTCTCAGTCAAATACCAAATTACTTCTTCCTTTGTCGATAACGCTACACCGACATCAATTAAATGAACATTCGTCAACTTCTTCAGTTCCATTCCCTTCACACCCCTTCCTAATCCCCCTTATTGGCTTTTATTATAAAATAAAAAAATAAGAAGACGGAAATCTTCTTACTTTTTCACAACATTGCCTACGGAAACCATACTGTTTGTGTATTTATACACATCATCCATACATTTGCCAATAACGTTCGCTTATTTTTCTTAACATAATCAATAATGAAGTTCGATCCGTAATATCATACTTATTCAAAAACTGTTTAGGAGCCCAACAATAAAGACGCAGATCGGCCAAATTGGCAAGCGAATTTTCGCTTAAATGCGTCATGCTGATGATAAAAACTCCTCTTTGTTTCGCAATTGTCACCGCTTCCAGCACTTGTTTTGTTTCTCCGGATAAACTAATAACAAAAAGAAGATCTTTCTGGTCGCAGCGGTCCGCACTATAAATCATGTCATGCCGCTGTGTAAAAAATTCCGCCTGTTTGCTGACACATCGTAAATTTTTTGCCATCATTTCACAAAAATATGCCGAGTCTCCTATTCCATAGAATAAAACTCGCTTAGATTCATGCATTTTCCGCACTGCCACATCTATCGTATCGATATCCATCATCTCATATGTTTTCAATATATGTAACGGCACTTCCGTCATCTGCACCATTTCCGCCTGATTTTCTAATACTAACGCCGCTTTTAATTCTGAAAACCCTTTATATCCTAGTTTTTTTGCCAAGCGGACAATCGTATTAGGGACCGTATACAAATTTTCTGCTAATTTCTGAATGGACATGTTAGTGACTTCGTGACGGTGTTGCAAAATATACTCGACAATTTGATCCTCTGTATCATTTAGCTTATCGGCATAAAATTGCACTTTTTCTTCAAACTTCATTATCCTTATCCCCCATTGCCATAATCTCTCCATTAACGTATTTAACAACAATATATGCAATATATGCAAAGAAAAATTAGAGATGGTTCCCTCATCACACAGCAAATGTCTAGAGATTACTTTTAAGAAAATTTCAAAGCGGCCAATATTCAATATTCCATAGCAAATTCCAGCTCTTCCCTCCTATTTTCACGTCGGAAGCGATCCGAATTTCCTTTCATAGTGACTTAACGTTAGCAACGGAAGTACGAACGTATTTCACCACATCAAGATGATTGCTCTTTAACCAATAGCTAATCCTTTTTACAATCATAATTGCTTTCAAGAAAAATGGAACGGCCTTTCCTCGATGGGAATATCGAGAAAAGGCCGCGAATAGATATACTCCTAAAAGGGAGTAATGCGCACGTATTTTATTTTTGCTCCCCTGTATATCCCCCTAAAGGAATATT
The DNA here is from genome assembly GCF_013357975.1 of Parageobacillus sp. VR-IP. Taxonomy (NCBI): domain Bacteria; kingdom Bacillati; phylum Bacillota; class Bacilli; order Caryophanales; family Anoxybacillaceae; genus Parageobacillus; species Parageobacillus sp. VR-IP. Next base: position 893,750 of record NZ_JABVYQ010000001.1, on the reverse strand, counting down.
ATCTTTTCGCGCCACGCCGGTCCGGTACGCCGCTTCGATGACCGCTTGCCGCACTCGTTCGACTACTTTGCTGTTAAATACGCTTGGAATGATATAAGTTTCATTGAGTTCGTCTTCCGTGACGACGGAAGCGATCGCTTTTGCGGCGGCAAGCTTCATTGCTTCGTTGATTTCTTTGGCGCGGCAATCAAGCGCACCGCGGAAAATGCCAGGGAAGCATAGCACGTTATTAATTTGGTTCGGATAATCCGAGCGCCCTGTCGCCATCACGCGGACATACGGTTCGGCGAGTTCTGGATCGATTTCCGGCACTGGGTTGGCCATGGCAAACACAATTGGGTCGCGCGCCATTTTTTTCACGTCTTCCACCTTCAAAATGCCTGGAGCAGAAACACCGATAAACACGTCCGCACCGGCGATGACATCGGACAAGCTTCCTTTTTCGTTGTCCGGGTTAGTGATTTGCGCATATTCCTGCCAATACGGATTATCATATTTTTCGTCGCGATGGATGGCGCCGTGACGGTCGACACCGACGATATTGCGCACGCCAGCCGCCAGCAAGATTTTCGTGCAGGCAATTCCAGCGGCGCCGATTCCTGTCAATACAACTTTAATATCTTCTAATTTTTTGTCGACGATTTTGAGCGCGTTTAACAAACCAGCAAGCAGCACCACCGCTGTACCATGCTGGTCATCATGAAACACTGGGATATCAAGCTCTTCTTTTAACCGTTTTTCAATTTCAAAGCAGCGCGGTGCGGAAATATCCTCGAGGTTAATGCCGCCAAATGCTGGCGCAATCGCTTTGACAATTTGAATGATTTCTTCCGTATCTTTCGTATCCAAACAAATTGGAAACGCATCAACCCCGGCAAACTGTTTAAACAGCATCGCTTTTCCTTCCATCACCGGCATCGCCGCATAAGGGCCGATATCACCTAACCCCAATACCGCCGTGCCGTCCGAAACGACCGCGACGGTATTGCGCTTAATCGTCAGCGAATACGCTTTTCTCGGGTCTTCTGCAATCGCCGTGCACACCCGCGCCACTCCCGGCGTATAAACCCGCGATAAGTCATCGCGCGTTTTGACCGGGATTTTTGATTTCGTTTCAATTTTTCCGCCGATATGCATTAAAAACGTCCGGTCCGATACATTAATAATTTTAACACCTTGAATTTTTTTAAGCGCTTCAATAATAAGATCACATTGTTTTGTATCCAACGCACTGACGGTAATGTCGCGTACGGTATGTACTTTGCTTGAGGAAATGACGTCAATCCCAACGATGTCTCCGCCCGCTTTCCCGATCGCAGCGGCGATATCGCTAAACGGAACACGGTCCTTTTCAAATTGAAGACGAATCGTAATGTTCATCGTTGCGCCACTTGGTAATGCCATCACAATCTACCTTTCTTTTACATTTTTATCCATCCCAAAATCTTCTACGGTACACATGTTATCTCATGAAAGGAAAAAAGACAACCCTTATTCTTATTAAAAAAATAGAAAATTACTCACAGCCGTCGATTCCGCAAGCCATCCCTTCTCCAAAATCACGAAATGATTGTTTTCTCATTTCTTCTTTAATGATTTTTTCTAACGTTTCTTTCGAACGGACTCCGGTAAGAACCGTATCGCCGATGACAAACGTCGGAACAGCAGTGATGTTCGCTTCTTCATATGCATGCTTCAATGCACGCTGGTGTGCTTCTTTATATTTCCGAGTCACAAGCGCTTCGCGAAACTCTTTCTCGTCCAAGCCTACTTCCCCAGCCAGCTTTGTTAACACATCGATATCGCCGATGTCCTGTTCTTCTTGGAAAAAAGCAGTAAACATACGGTGGTTGTATTCATTGGCTTTCCCCTTTTCTTTTGCGTACTGATATCCTTCAAAAGCAAGATGAGTGTACGGCTGCGGGGAAACTCTCGGCAGTACGATTGGAATTCCCATTTGTTTCGCCATGGGATATACATACTGCTTCCACGTTTTTTGCAAATAGTCGCCTTCCGGGCGCAGCGTTTCATTTGGGTATGGACGCAGTTCAAACGGCATCCACTCAATTTGCACATCTTTTCCCGCAGTTGCTTCTTGTAACGGTTTTTCCGCTAAAAAACAGAATGGACATACATAATCCGAATAAACTTTTATCGTTAATGTCATCGTCATCACTTCCTTTATTTCATCTACTAAGGTACCGATTGCATTTATCTTATCACATCTGTTTTGTATTATTATATAAAAAAGCTCACATTACACACTTCTAAATCTTTTTTACCATTAATTCAGAAAAAAACAACCCAACTAGATATGCGTGCAGAAAAGAAAGAAACAGAATAAAGAAGCAACAAGAAGGATATTCAACACATTGTGAAGTAGATTTATAAGAGATGTCAAGAGAGGAGGCAGGAGCGAAGTTAGATGAGAGAAAAAATCTTTTTAGTGTTAGCCAACTTATTTTGGGCAGGTAATTACCTATTTGGAAAATATGTCGTCGCAGAAATCGGCCCTTTATGGCTTACGTTCATCCGCTGGATTGTTGCTTTTTTATTTCTTCTTCCCATCTCCTATTTTTTGGAACGGCCGCGCTACGGAGAAATCATGAAGCAATTTTGGCTGCCATTAAGCATCACTGGTATTTTGGGCATTATTGGTTATAACTTGCTTCTTTACGGAGCATTGGAATATACATCACCGATGAATGCAGCGATTGTGAACGCATTGAACCCAGCCATTATCGTGATTTTGTCGTATTTTCTTTTAAAAGAACGTATGGCGTTTGTCAATGTGATCGGTTTTATTATTTCGCTAGCCGGCGTATTGTTTATTTTAACCAACGGACATCTACAGTGGATTTTCCAAACGAGCTATAACCAAGGCGATTTGATGATGCTGCTGGCAGGCGTCGTGTGGGCGCTTTATTCGATCATCGGGAAAAAATTAGCCGTCCCTCCCATTACCGCGACTACTTGTTCTGTGTTTTACAGCATTCTTTTGTTGTTTCCGTTTCTGTTCTTGCAGCCATTTCCGCTCGCCGAGTTAAGTGGGAAACAATGGATTGGCATCAGCTATATTTGTTTGTTTCCATCCGTTTTTTCGTTCTTGTTTTGGAACCTGTCTGTAAAAAAGGTTGGACCAAGCTACGCAGGCATTTATTTAAACTTAATAGCGGTATTTACCGCAATGATCACGTTTTTGCTGGGAGAAAAAATTTCCGCGTCACAACTGATTGGCGGAGCTTTCGTGTTGATAGGAGTTCATTTGGCAACCAACGTTCGAAAAACGGAAGCATCTCTGGTAAAAGACACGAGCGTGTAAATAAAAATCCCCTCAAGGCAGCTTGAGGGGATTTTATCATTATTTTTGAAGCAAGCGGAGAAATTCGCGCATAAAGGCAGGCAAGTCCGGCCAAGCATGAGCAGAAACAAGGTTTTGATCGACATGGATGGTGCTGTCCGATACATACGTTGCCCCTAACGCTTCTACTCCTGGTTTGCAGGCGATGTAAGCCGTTAAGCTGCGGCCTTTCAATAAATCTGGCATTGTTTCAAAAATGAGCGACGCATGGCAAATCGCCGCAATCGGTTTATTCGCTTCAAAGAAATGTCTAACAATGCGTTGAAGGTCTGCGTCAAGACGAATGTACTCTGGCGCGCGCCCGCCTGGAATGACGATTCCGTCATATTGCGTTGGGTCAATATCAGCAAACGCTGCATGCGCGTCAATCAAATATCCTTGCTTTTCTACAAACGTATCCCAGTCTGCAAAATCATGGACAACGGTATGCAACTTCTTTTTCTTCGGCGCGGCAATCGTGACGTCATAACCTTCTTCAAGCAGGCGATAGTACGGATAATACACTTCCAACGCTTCTACCGCATCTCCCGTTACAATCAATACTTTTTTGCTCATGATCATGCCTCCTTACCTATTTTTACTTTCATCTCTATCATAGCGAAAATGGAAAAAAAGAGAAAGCAAAATGCTTGTCGAAAGATGAAGATAGGGGAATTTTTCAATTTTGTATAAAATAGAAGTACATACTTATGCACAAAGGAGAGAGGAAACATGATTGCGTCATGGTTAATGTCATCCCGTCATGCCGTGGTGCTGACCGGAGCAGGGATGTCGACGGAAAGCGGGCTTCCCGACTTTCGCTCGGAAAAAACGGGGCTATGGACGCGATTTAATCCGCAGCAGCTTGCTAGCACCTACGCGCTCGAACACCATCGGCAGGCGTTTATCGAGTTTTATCAATACCGCATTCGTACGCTGCAAGCGTGCCGGCCGCATGAAGGGCACATGATTTTAGCCGATTGGCAGCGGCACGGTCTTATTCAGGAAATTGTGACGCAAAACGTTGACGGATTTCACCAGCAGGCAGGTAGCCGTCATGTCATTGAACTGCATGGTTCATTACGGACGGTGCATTGCCAGCGGTGCGGCAACACGTTCAACAGCATCGTGTATCTGGAGCAACGATTTACGTGCGAATGCGGCGGCTTTTTGCGCCCGTCCGTCGTCCTGTTCGGCGAAATGCTGCCGGAACAGGCGCTCGAGCAAGCATGGCAAGCAGCGCAAACAACGGATGTGTTGATCGTGCTTGGCTCTTCCCTGCAAGTATCGCCTGCCAATCAGCTTCCGCTCGTTGCCAAACGAAACGGAGCAAAAATCGCAATCGTCAACTGGGAGCCGACCGAACTCGACGGCATCGCCGATGTTGTCATCCACAAGCGAAAAATCGGCGATGTGCTGCGCGAGATCAACAAGGAATGGAAAGCGAGGGATGGCCGGTGAAGGTGGAAGCGATCTTGCAAGAAGCGCTGCATTCTATCGGCGATTTCTCCCCAATCCAACGATATAGACGCGTGCACGGCGGGGACATCAATGACGCCTTTTACGTCCAAAGCGAAAAGCAGCTATATTTCATAAAAATGCGCCGCACCTTTCCGCACCGTTTTTTTGAATGCGAACAGACAGGACTAGAGACTATCCGAAACGCTGGCGCCATCCGCGTTCCGCTTGTTTACGGCATGAAAGAAACAAAGGAATACGGGTTTTTGGTTTTGGAATGGATTGAAGGAAAAGAAACGAACAAAACGGCTGAACAGCTCGGGCATGGAATCGCTCTTCTGCATCAATGCTATGGCTCAGCATTTGGGTTCGCGGAAGACAACTATATTGGACTATTGCGGCAAAAAAACGAATGGTACGACAATTGGATCGATTATTTCCGCGAATGCCGCCTGCTTCCGCAACTTCGGCTTGCGGAACAAAAAGGGCGCATGCCTACGCAGCGGCGAAATAAGCTCGAAAAGCTGCTTTCCTCTTTGGAACGCTGGCTGCCAAAAGATTGCTCACCATCCTTACTGCATGGCGACCTGTGGGGCGGAAACTGGATCGTCGGCGCAAACGGTGTTCCCTACTTGATTGATCCCGCTGTATTTTACGGACACTATGAATTCGAAATCGCCTTTACCGAACTGTTCGGCGGGTTCCCTAGCCGCTTTTACGAAGCGTACAATGAACTTATGCCGCTTTCTTCCGATTATCACGAACGGAAACAATTATATCAGCTTTTTTATTTGCTCGTGCATTTGAATTTATTCGGAGAATCGTACGGAAGCGCAGTCGATCGTGTGCTGCGGAGGTATGTCGGAGAATAATAGAAAATATAAGCACCCTTGCCCTGCTTTTAAGGAGAAGGGTAAGGGGGCCTATCTCAAATCCGTTATTTCACTTCCACCACCACATAATCCCAAAACGTATCCCCAATGTAGACAAGCAACGCCCATTTTCCTCGTTCGCCGAGCATCATATTCGACGGCAAATGGGCATCTGCTCCGTTATTCGGACCTCCTAGCTCGCCTGTTGTCCAAACACTTTTTCCATCCAATGTTAATGCAGGTGTGATAGCGCCGCTGCCTTTTTGTACTGCCACAATCGTCAGTTTTCCTTTCGGAATGGAATCGCCCCAGAAATGCCACATATATTTGCCGTTTTGATTGGCAACGAATGGAGCATCGATAAAGGCGACCTTGTTAGGCACGCCTCTCATTTGATAGCCGCCTGATGAGAAAACGGGGCTTACTCGCCAGTCAATATTGCGAATAACTTTCTTGTCCACATGAACCGGTGATGTTTCTGCCACGCTTGTTTCTTCCGCATGGGATTCTGTGTCCCGCGTTTGTCGCCTTGCTTCCTCGCTGCATGACGCTAAAGCAAAAACAATAACTGCTGCCAGCAAACAGTAAATTGATCTGATCTTCCTTTCCATCCCCCGCACATTCCTTTCCCCTTCCGTATACATCGTTTAGTTTATACATTCATTTAATACAGAAAAACTCCTGCCGCAAAACAAAGGAATAGAGTCTTTTTCCCTCTCTATTCTTTTTTGACAGCCATTCTTTTGGTACTAAAAAATATCCCCGCCTTCTACTTTTCCTAACGTGGTCACATGATACGTTCCTTTCACCCAGTCGTCGATTTGGTCGTGATACCAGCGGCTGCGTAAATGACCCGCCTGGCCAGGACTGACGATATGGTAGCCATGCTTCATATCGTTTACATCGATGACAAACCGCCAGGAAGCGCCATGGCTGACAATGCCTTCATCCGTAAAACTCGCCGCCTGCACCGTCACCTGGCTGCCGCCGACAGAAACCGTCTTTTCCCGATTGAAGAAAAACTGCAGCACCGGGAAGGAACTTGACATCGGATGGGCAAAGTAAAGCTGGTGGTAATCCCTCCACTTCCACTTCGACGGATCATCGCCGTATTTTCCCGCCAACTGATCGGTGACATGATACAGCGCTGTCGCAAACACATGGGCAAATCTGCCGTTTTCCGTAAACCACGGAGAGACATCTCCTATCTCTGCCCTCCGCAGCAACTCATCGACCACCATCTGTTTTCCTTCAAACAACTTATCCATATGCCGTTGTCATACAATATATTGTTAATGGAAAGCGAAATTCTATTTTTTGCATATTTGGTGACAGCCTTCCCATTATTCACTGGAATTTTCCGCTATTTAAGGTAATAATTATTAAAAATCATCAAAACACTCGATCCAAAAAGAATCCCGTTATTATTAGAATCGCTTTGAAACAAATGAGGGCGAGTCTATTGATTCGCCCTCATTGCATCTTTTGAAGCCTTCTCGCCAAAAAAGAGAGAGGGGGCCTCTCTCTTTAGTAAAGCAAGTATTTCTTTCTGATCTTCATAAATGCTTCTACATCTTTCTCCCATTTTTGTTTCATTTCGTCCACCGACATTCCGTCTTCTATGGCCTTACGCACCCAGCCATTGCCGATAAGTTGATCAAAATACGAAACGCCTTGGCTGTTTTCTTGGCTGAAGGCAAATTGACCTGGATATAAATCATGAATGGTTTTGACAATGGATAGACCGGTTTCTACTGGTTTAAACGCATGACGATCCGTCACATGAATTTGGATGCCGTGTGTTAATTTTCCGCTATATTTCGAAAAAGTCGGAGTGAAACTTGCCGGACGGAAAATAACCCCTGGCAGATTTAGTGCGTTTAGTTTCTCCGCTAATTTAATGCTGTCGATAAACGGAGCGCCAATCAGTTCAAACGGCTTTGTCGTTCCCCTTCCTTCCGATACGTTCGTTCCTTCAATAAGAGCCGCTCCGGGGTACACCATCGCGGTATCAAGCGTCGGCATATTCGGGGATGGCAATACCCATTGCAGCCCTGTATCATCGTAATACATGGAACGCTTCCAGCCTTTCATTTTCACAACCGTCACATCGGCTCCGATGCCGAACTCTTTGTTAAATAATAAGGCTAATTCGCCAACCGTCATCCCATGGCGCAGCGGAATCGGATACATGCCCACAAAGGAGGAATACTTCGGGTCCAATACGGGCCCTTCCGCTTTCGTGCCGCCTAACGGATTTGGCCTATCCAATACGATAAATGGGATATTGTTTTCTTTTGCCGCTTCCATCGCGTATGCCATTGTATAAATGTACGTATAGAACCGCGTTCCGACATCTTGGATATCAAAAAGAAGCACATCGACTCCCTTTAACATCTCCGGGGTTGGTTTTTTCGTCGGCCCATATAAACTGTATACAGGAAGGCCGGTTTTTTCATCGATATAAAAAGGAACGTATTCCCCAGCTTGCGCGCTGCCGCGCACCCCGTGTTCCGGGCCGTATAACGCGACAAGATGGACGTCAGGGTCATTGTAAAGAAGATCCACTACGCTGTTTAAGCGCTGGTCGACACCCGTTGGATTAGTGATAAGCCCAACCCGTTTTCCTTTAATTAAGTATTTTTTCTCCTTTAATAGGACTTCTACACCAAGCTCTAGTTTTTGGTTCCTTTTCTCTTTTGATGGGCCTTTTGCCCATACACCAGTAAACAGCGACAAACTCAAGATCACTGCCGAAAAAACAATCCACCATCGCTTTCTCATGAAATCTCCCCCTTTTTAGTAAGTGAAGCCATGGCCGTATTCGTACAGCACGCTGCCATCGTAACTTGGAATCGTTACCGGAAGTTTGCCAGTCGGTGTATTTACTCCGAAAATCGTATCTGCTGCCGCTTGGAAACTCGCCTGCTGAAAACCGTACTGCGCGAGGTAGGCATCTACATTCGGATAGGACATCACATCATACGGATTGCGAATTCCGATTGCAATGACAGGAGCATCCGTATTTGCGATAATTTGCTGCACCATTTTCATTTGCGGGCTAGACGGCAATCTTCCTGATACGTTTGATGTATACGTGCCGACAATGACCGCATCTGCTTCTTTCACTTTTTGTAGCTGCGCCTCATCCAAAGGAGCCGCCGCTTGGATGACAGTCGCATTTGGAACGTAGGTCCGTACTGCTTGCTCTAATGATTCCATCATCGTATTTCCTACAACAACAAGGTTGTTCAATTCGTTTGCCTGAAGCGGTAATACATGGTCATTTTTCACAAGCGTAATCGATTTTGCCGCTGCTTCGGCTTCAATTTGTTTATGCTCTTTCGAACCGACAACACGCAAAGCCTGGTTGACGATTTCTTGCGTGTCAGGCGGTGTTTCTTGTTTAAAAATGCCGCGTTTCACTTTTAGCGTTAAAATTCGTTTTACGGAGGCGTTGATGCGTTCTTGCGAAATGTCACCGTTTTGAACTGCCTTCTTCAATCCGTTTGCCACTTCTTCCAGTCCTACCGGCATGAGCACGATATCAGCACCGGCTTGAACCGCTCTTACCGCCGCATCCACCGGTCCAAAATGATCGCTAATCGCTTGCATATTCATTGCATCGGTAATAATGACACCATCAAAGCCCATTTCTTTACGCATTAACTCGGTTAGCACTTTATGCGACAAAGTGGCAGGAAGCGAAATTTCCGTTCCGTCCTTTTGCGAAATCACCTTCGTATCATCGATCTTCGGGAACGTGACATGAGCGGTCATAATCGCGTCCACTCCCGCTTCCATCGCTTTTTGAAACGGATACAGTTCGACTTTTTGGAGACGGTCGCGGTCGTGCGGCACTTCCGGCAACCCAAGATGGGAATCAACAGCGGTGTCTCCATGTCCTGGGAAATGCTTGGCGGTAGCGGCAATTCCGCTGTCTTGCAATCCTTTGATATAAGATACCCCAAGCTCCGCGACAAGCTCTGGATTTTCTCCAAACGAACGAACGCCGATCACCGGGTTGTCCGGATTATTATTGACATCCAAAACCGGAGCTAAATTCATGTTAATGCCTAGCGCATATAATTCTTCGCCAATCGCACGCCCTACTTTGTAAGCCAGTTCTTTCGACCGCGTCGCTCCTAACGCCATATTTCCTGGCATATTTGTCCCTGACTGCAGCCGCGTCACGATGCCGCCTTCCTGGTCTATCGACATAAGCAAACCGAACTTTTCAGCCGCCTGCTGATAGTCCGCGACAAGCTTTGCCGTCTGCTCTGTCGTCGCCACATTTTCACGGAATAAAATGACGCCGCCAATATGATATTTTTGTATCAGTTCCTTGATTTCCGGAAGCATGGCAGTGACAGGCTTCCCATTGAAATTGCGGAAATCCGGCATCAACATTTGCCCGATTTTTTCTTCCAACGTTAGACCATCTATCGCTTTTTGAATGATGTCATAGTGGCTTCCTTTTTCTTTGACAACAGTCACTTTCACGTTTTGTTTGCCGCTTTTTTTCGATGCAGGAGCGGATTTGACCTTAAAAGCGATGCGGTCTTTCCGCATTCCGTCTGTCACCGTGATAAACGTTTTTCCGCTTTTTCCGAAGAAAGTAACAACACCATGATCATCCACAGTAGCTACCTTTTTATTGGATGACTTCCACCTTAGCCCTTCTGTTACCTCGGTGAAATATCCTTCCCGATGAACATGAAGCGCCCGCAATAAAATCTTATTGCCATTGACTTTCACATCTACTTCCGGAATGTTTTGATAAATGATTAAGCCGGTCTTCGCTTTTTTCGTATGCGCCTGTGGTGAAGTCCATGGAACGAAGAGCATCATCGCTGTAACCAAAATAGCCGTTATTTTTTTATAAAATGACAACATCCTTTCTCCTCCCCTATATCAAAATGAACGTTGTTCCCACTCGCTGCTTTCCCATGTTGCCATAATCTTCTTACCTCTCTCATCCGTAAGACGAACATTCGTTACATACCAGCCACGCCCGTTGACGGAAGCATCGGTATGATATCGAAAACGAATCGAGACCGTATGAGCTGGAATTGTTACAGTCTTTGTCACCCAATTTCCGCTGCTGCCTGTCAATAATTCTCCGACCTGTGTCCAATGAATGCCGTCTGGTGATACTTCCACTACGCCAAAGTCAACGTTCGGTTCTATTCGATACCACGTATCAAACGTTAATATTGCTTGTTCGTTTAATGTTACATTTGTCGATAACACCGCGTTCAAACCGTCACCGTACCCTGCGAACCAGGCTCGTTTTTTCCCAGGCATTGCAACCGGAATGGCATCCGCCGTTAAACGGGCAACTTGTCTGCGCAACGGATTGGTAGACACGGTATTCCGCGTAGGATGCACACGATTTGTCAACAAAATAGCAATAACATGATTATTCGGGCTTACTACGATCGATGTACCGGTATATCCCGTATGCCCCAGTGTCGTGCTTTCCGACAACGCATCCATGTACCACCCTTGAGCAAGTTCCCATCCTAATCCATGATCGTCGCCAGGGAATTGCGGAATTTGGTTTTCCATTAACAGCCGAACCGTTTCCGGCTGCAGGATTCGCTTATCGCCATACTTTCCGTTTTGCAAAAACATCGAAGCAAAAATTGCTAAATCGTGAGCGGTTGAAAACACTCCCGCGTGGCCGGCCACCCCGTCCAGCGCCCACGCGTTTTCATCGTGGACTTCTCCCCAGACAAGCCCTCTTCCGGTCCACGGCTGGTATTCCGTAACGGCAATTCTCGTCTTTAATTGTGGAGGGGGATTATACATCGTATCGTTCATGCCAAGCGGTTTCGTAATGTATTTGTACACAAATTGATCAAGACGCAAACCGGACAGCCGCTCCACCAACGCCCCCAATGTAATCATGTTCAAATCACTGTATGTATACGTGGTTCCTGGCGGATGTTCAAGCGGCTGTGCAAACACCATTTGCAAACGGTCTTCGCGATTGGTTCCCATTTTATATAGAGGAATCCATGCCGCAAGTCCGGAAGTATGGGTCATTAATTGACGAATGGTTACTTTTTCTTTTCCGTTTTGCGCAAATTCCGGTATATACTTAGCGACAGGGTCATCTAAAGAAAACTTTCCTTGCTCATAAAGCTTCATCGCCGCGGCCGTCGTAAACAGCTTGCTGATGGAAGCTAAATCGAAAATAGTATCTTCCCGCATTGGTATCGGCTGTTTGGATTCGGTAAACAAATCATCCTCATATCGCTTTGCGTATCCATACGCCTCGTGTTTGACAATGATTCCTCTCCGAACAATATAAACAACTGCCCCTGGGATAACACGGTCACGCATCGCCTGTTCTATTACTTGATCGATTTCCCGTAAAGGTTCTTCCCACATGCCAGCCGCTTTAGGCGATCCCGGGTGTATAACCGGGGAAACGGGGCCGGGATGATCCCAGGAAAAAGGCGTTTGTATTTTGGACTGAGTTGTTTTGTACATTTTCTTTTCGATTTGCTCCATCGTGGGAGATGGGCGTTCATGGGATGTTGCTAAAATAGATGGAGGTGAAGAAAAGATGATGGATCCTAACATGACAGACGACAAAATGATAGAAATAGACCGATTGCTCATCAGCAGCCTCCTTTTCATCAAAATAACTAATAGAAAAAATAGAAAAAAGCGTATTTCTCCTGATGCATTGCCTTGGGGCAAAAAATGTTGAAGCAGAGGTATTGGAAGGGTTTTCATTTTAATAGAATAGCAATTTATGGTATAGTTGTATATACCACTTTACTCCTGATTTGATTAGGATATTTTCCCTAATTTTTCCTTTCTATGAAAAAGAAAAAGCTAATTCAAAGAACATCTCCTTTTTCGAATTAGCTTTACCAAACCTATTGCATGAGGAAATGGTTCCCTCATTCGCTGCTGATCTTTTCGAGCAGCGCATCTCCATCCTCACTAACGCGCACATAGACAAAGCGGGCCTTCTCCTGCCATTTTGTTCCTTCTCCTTCAGGAACAAAATACGATTCAATTCCATACACGACCGTATTGCCGTAAAACGTTCCATTGACGATTACATCGCCATCTTGCGGAACATACTCCTCTTGTTGCTGCCCGTTTATCGCATAGATATCCGCAAAGCGATGCACGCCGTCTTGATCCTTTCGCAGCACTACTTGTACTTTGCCGCTCCCGTCTAAAGACCGAATCGTCGAAATATCATAAAATAACCGTATATAATCTCCCTGTAAAAACGAACGGGGATCAACCGGCTGCAATTCCAGCTTCACTACTTCTCCATTTCGCAAATGCTGCTCCTTATCCCAAACCATGTATCCGGCAAACACGGCCTGCGCTACCATAATCGCTAATAACGGCGCCCATTTCCGATACAGTCCTTGTGCAGGACTAACAGGCAGCAGTCCTTTTCGTTTTTCCAATACCGCGGTTCCAATGAAAAACAAAAGCCCTGCAATAATCAAGCTAATCGACTTGTCAAGCAAGTTCCAGGCAAATTCATAATACTTGAGCACGAGATACAGCCAAAAATATGCCCAGGCAACAAGCTGCTCATATCGTTCATTTTGGAAAAGCGGTGCAAAAAGAAAAGCGAAAATGACAGCGATAAACAAAATGTTGGCAGCCACATACCAAGCACCCGCTGCGAAGACATCCATGCTCGTTAAGAGGAGAAGTGCGCCCATCCCTAAAACGAGCGGCAAGAAAAGGGATTCTTTCCTGCGCCTGCCCAGCCAATATAGACACCCGTTCAATGCGGCAACACCAAGCAGCACAAGACGCTCCTCATTCGTTACTTGATCGAGAATCACGGCCGAATATAGCGACACGGCCATGTTTGTCAATGCGCGGATGCCACCATCAGCCGACCGCACATAGCAAATAAGAAGTGCAGCCGTATAAACTGTAAGCAGCACAAGCGAGATTTTCCACGTTGTCATCAAACCAAGACCATATCCGACGGCAAGCAATGTATAGCGCACAGTCGGATTCCAGCGTCTCCCCAAAAACGCGGGAGCGACAAATCCCATGACCGATATCGCAAACAATACATACATCGAAAGCGACTCCATCCATATCATCAACAGCCCCATGACGCTCGCAGCCGCAATCAGCGAAGCGACAAACGTGACAATAGACTGGAAAATGATAAGAAAAATCCTTCCTTTTGTGCTCTCGCTCGAAATATGCTTTACCCGTTTTAATAAAAACACACTTCCATATACAATGACTGCCGCAAGCACAAGCCCCCCAAGCAAAAACCCCTCTTCAAAATGCTCGCCAATCACGCGGAAATATTGCGCAATCAGAAACGCCCCCGCAAATAAACTCGTCAGCAGCACATACGACCGTCTTTTCGCCACGGCGAAAAAGTAATAAAAGAACCCTATAAACAACAGAGCATACACATACGGCCACCACGCGTCACGGCCATATAAAAATCCCGTCACATCCGTCACAAACAGCCATCCGTGCATCGCCGCATACGCAAGATAAGCAACAATGGAAGAGCGGCTAAAAATCCATACAATGCCATTGATGACAGCAAACATCACAAGCAGAAAAAACGACTGCCATTCGCTCCACTCAATCCGGTATGAAGACGGAAAATAATAAAACCAACATGCCAGCTCCAGCAGCACGACACTGATGACCGAAAATACTTCATACTTCGTGATCCATGCAAACACAACCGTTGGAACGAGCCAAATGATAAACAGCCAATAGCTGTCGGCATGGGAGTTATAAATCTGTCCGATCAGAGCGATTGTAATGCCAAACGCCAACGTCCCGCAGACGAACAGCCACCTGCCTAAAAAATCATGGCGTTTCATGACATAGGCAAAAACCGCGCTCGCTCCGTAAAATAATCCCATTAAGCCGATGCTTAATCCTGCCTTTGTCAAATGATCCATTCCTTGCCAATTAGACGCAAAAAAATAAATAATGCCGGCCAATATCAACGCTATACCTAATAAATATCCGGTTCTTACTAAACGTATTGCCATCCTCTCCTCCCCTTGTAAAGGCGAATCATGCATCCTATTTCATCATATTTTATGCAAGAGGAAGAAAGTCTAGACGGAAAACAGCTAGACTTTTTTATCCTCCACGTACCAATCGAGAAAATTCTTTCGCGAAGAAAAAGCAGCGTGAGGAAATTTTATAATGGAAGATGATTTCTAATGTAGTACTTCTTTGCTTTTCATTTTAGCATGCAGAAACCAAACTTCCTAGACAAAAATACACGTTCTCACAACACTACGACCCCCTGCTTGCCTACTCATGCCGACGAAATAAGGCTTGATCGCTTTCCTCCCCCATCTGCCCTCGGCTTCGAGATGAGGGCTTCTTGATTAACCTTCCATTCACAAACGTGAACAACGGAAATCCACGGCTTTCGTTGTCGAATCAATGTTACCCATCCTTTGAATGTTCCCTTTGCTTCGCACGGATCCATTCTACTACAAAAAATTGGTAAACGGAAATGCAAGCGAAGAGATAAGCAATTCCTAACAAAAACCCTGCCAAAACGTCAGACGGATAGTGAACTTGAAGACTTAAGCGGCTAAGCCCTGTCAATAACGCAAAAAGGCCGAAAACGAAAAAAATCACCCGCCGTTGAGATGCTTTCTTTACCTCTTTGCTTAGAAAGTACGCGATTAACAACAAATAAATGCTGCCGACCATTGCATGGCCGCTCGGAAAGCTAAACCCATGCACCCCTTGCGCAAATGGCGGCCGCGCCCGTCCGACAAGGTCCTTGATGAACGTGTTCAACCCGTAACCGCCGCCGACAGCGGCCAACACAAGCACCATGCCATAATAATCGCGCTTGCGAAACCATAAAAACAACAAGAGAATGATGCTAAAAATGCCGATGGTGTAATTGTTGCCTAATACAGTAAAGCGGTCAAGCCAGCCCCACGCGCCAAATAATTGCAACAGTCGCTGATCTATCGCATTAGCCGCTCCAGCCGCCACCGCAGCCCATATGGCAAGAAACAGGAGAAAAACAACTGCAGATACGGATAGAAGACGTTTGTTCATATTCATGCTCCTTGCTTTTGTGATGATATTTATCTAAATTATACTCAACTCTGGTCATTTGTTAGGCAAAATCCTATAATCACTGTACTGGAAAAAATCATATAACATAAATTTAAAGTCGAATAAAATAAGATGACATGAACCCGATTGCTTGTTTAGAGTAGATGTGTCACCATGCCATCCTACAAGGAGGTTCATGTCTTACAAATAGACTACCACTTCACCTAAAATTTACGGTTGCGAAATAGAAGATTTTATCCATTTCACACTATCTTTCTTCTCTTCATTCACTAAAAGCTGGAATACATCAGGTCTTGCATAGTGCCCTACTACATCAAAATCAAATTGACTGTAGGCGATGTCACGCAAATCCAAATCGGCTATAAGAATGTCTTCCTTGCCATAGACAGGTTCCTTAATATAGTTTCCTAATGGGTCTACAATGGCGCTTCCTCCAGGGCACATCTCATGAGGAGATGACGCCAATTCTTCATAGCAAGCTAAATCAGTCGGGTACATATCCTTCGTGACATACTGATTGCAGGATAGTACGAAACATCTTCCTTCCGCTGCAATATGGCGAATTGTAGACTGCCACAGTTCTCTAGCATCTGCCGTCGGAGCGATATAAATTTGAACCCCTTTGGCGTACATTGCTACTCTCGCTAATGGCATATAGTTCTCCCAACAAATCAACGCCCCTATCCTTCCATATGGAGTATCGAAAACAGGCAAAGTGCTTCCGTCCCCCTCCCCCCAAATGATTCGTTCAGAGGCTGTAGGTTTTAGCTTTCTATGTTTTCCAAGCAAAGTGCCGTCTGGTCCAAAAAATAAAACACTGCAGTAAAGAGTGCCTCTACTAAACTCATTGTCTCTTTCAACTACACCGATAACGAGATAAACTCCAGCCTTACGGGCTGCTTCTCCCAACATTTCGGTTGTTTCACTTGGTACAGCTACGGAATTTTCCCAGTAACGAAGCCAGTCTCTTCGTCCTTCTGGAGAACGGCTTCCGACACTCGTTCCAAAAGTAAGCCCTCTTGGATAAGCTGGAATAAAAGCTTCCGGAAATACGACGATATTTGCGCCTTTTTCTGCAGCTTGTTGCGTTAGCGAAATCGCTTTTTCCGTACTTGCTTTTCGATCCATAATCACGGAAGCAGCTTGCACAACAGCTACTCGCACGTTAGATTGTTGGTTGGTCATTTCGAACCCCCTCTTATTCCTATTTTTATAAAATTTTCCTTTCAATCATTAGTTGCTTATGTATGGTTCAAAATGCTTGCAAGCGCCTTAATTCCAATTATTACCAATAAAGTCATGGTCCTTCTTCATCGTTTTTCCTGAACGCTAGTCTATTCATCTTTATCTTTTGATAAAAACAACTTTTGTTTTTAAAAATTTAGATAAATCTTATTATACTTATTTTAGCTGATTTTTAGAGAAAAATACCACTAAATAATGTAAATAAAAGAAAAAACAGAGAAGCAAAAAGCTTCTGTCCTTTGTAATAGCGCTCGATTGAAAAGGTATCTTGCTTGTTTCGGATGGAGACAAGTACATTTTTTCTGCCCAAGCAAATTGCCCCTTCTTTCCTAATCCACAAGGTAAAAAATCCTTCCCGAAAGCAAAAGCGCCATTCCCCTTGTTAAAAAAAGGGATCACGGCATTTTTTAAGTGAAAATAGTAATCCCCCAATCCATTAATTTTCTGAACTTCTGCGCGACCAAATTAGGCAGGTTCTGACGTGCTAGAGAGTTTTTCCTACACCAGCGTGCAGGCGCTCACTCCTGCCTCTGTTAAGTATCATGGGCAAACACCTCATTGGCGTTTAGCGAGCTGTCGGCTTGGTTCAAAACCGTTTTCCACTTCATCCCGATGACTCAAGTCTCGGACTTTCGGGGTTAGTTATCCTGTAACCTCACCCCGTCCTCTCTTTAGAATGCCTTATACAAAATAACGAACAAAATGATCCGTTCGATTTTCGGGCTAGGCGGCATGTCAGCTTTCAACAATATTCACGCTTTCATCATATCGCGAGTTGACCTTTTTCATTGTATCAGGTACAAACATGCTTAGTACCAAGGAGAGAGCGAGCCCGGCCATCATGAATCCGCCAAATGCCCATGGCGATGGACCAAATGTATAAGCCTTTTGCACAGCCGGACAGCGTAACAATCTCCTCCCACCTCACGTGATTAAACTCTTTTTATATTAATCACAGAAAATTAAAATTAAAGTTAAAATTGAAAAACACGCCACAAAAAGTAGAAATATGTTATAATACCGAATTGCTTGGCATTTTGAACTAATTGCATAAGAGAGAGGAGACGTCATGAATTTACTTCAAAAAAAGTCAATTACCTACTTGTTAAGTCAAAAGAAAACATTGCAGAAAACATTGGGTGCCTATGATTTAATATTGCTTGGTATCGGAGCGATTGTTGGGATCGGCATTCTTGTGTTGACAGGTGTCGCAGCAGCAAATGATGCGGGTCCTTCGATTATCTTTTCGTTCATGCTGGCAGCATTGGTGTGTGGATTTATAGCGCTTTGTTATGCAGAAATAGCATCGACTCTTCCGGTTTCCGGAGGTGTCTATACGTACGCGTATGTGACAATTGGGGAAGTAGTTGCACATTTAATAGGATGGACGCAACTTTTAATTTATGTTTTGTCCGTTGCACTAGTGGCAAATGGATGGTCTGCATATTTTCACTCATTGTTAGAAGGATTTCATTTGCATATCCCGAAAATGCTAAGTGCAGTACCTCAGCAAGGCGGAATAGTGAACTTGCCGGCTGTCTGCATTATTTTACTGATGACATGGGTGCTGTCAAAAGGTGTGCAAGAAAGTAAGAAAGTGAATAATGCGATGGTAGCCATCAAATTATCCATCATTTTGTTGTTTATTATTGTCGGAATATTCTATGTTCGGCCGGAAAATTGGGACCCATTCATGCCGTTTGGGTGGAAAGGAGTTCTCGCAGGAACTGCTACGGTGTTCTTTGCATTTTTAGGGTTTGATGCAGTTGCAACTGCGGCAGAAGAAGTGAAAAAACCGCAGCGTGATTTGCCAATCGGCATTATTGTTTCTTTAATTGTGTGCACGCTTTTATACGTTATTGTTTGCTTAGTCCTAACAGGAATGGTTCCATATCATTTATTAAATGTTTCCGACGCGATGGCATTTGCGCTTCATGCGGTCGGACAAAATTTTGCTGCAGGTGTCATATCAGTTGGAGCAATCGTCGGCATTACAACAGTTATATTTGTTTATCTTTACGCAACCGTGCGCGTTCTGTTCTCTATGAGCCGCGATCGTTTACTGCCAAAACCGTTCTCAGTGGTTCACTCACACTCTCAAGCACCTGTTTTTTCGACATGGATTGCAGGATTTACTGGAGCAGCAATTGCTGGATTTATTGATTTGAGAGTATTGTCCAACTTAGTCAATATTGGTGCTTTGTTAACATTTATGATGGTTGCCTTATCCGTTATTGTGCTGCGCAAAACCCATCCAAATCTGCAAAGAGGATTTAAGGCACCGCTTGTTCCATATCTTCCAATTTTGACGATTGCGTGTTGTGTCTTCTTAATGACTCGCCTTGCACTTGAAACATGGTTGTATTTCTGCATTTGGATGATGATAGGCTTAAGTATTTATTTTATCTATAGAACGAAGCGCAAAAAAGATTCATACCAAGAGCAAGCGCATATGATGAAAAAAGCAAACTAAAAAACAGTATCATCCTAAGTTATAAAAGGCCAATGGATATATTTGTATCGTGCAGTTGGTTCCGAAGGGAGTACCATTGATTTTTATTTAAGCAAAACAACAGAGCAAAAGACTGCAAAGCGCTCTTAAAGAAAGCTTTGCGGTCTGTTTTTGTTTCTTATCGTTGATAAACATTTAACGTATCGAGTAGCTATTCAACAACTAAAAAACAATCAAAAGATGTCCGAAGCTATTCAAATAAGACAGATTCGTCATCTAAACAACATCGTTGAACAGGATCGCCGTTGCAATTAATAAACGAGTACGCTCCATACTGGGATTCAAGTGATTTCAAACATCTACTTGCATATTAAGTGGTGCTAAAGCGATGCACACGATGAAAAAAGACCAGTTTATCAAGGGACAAAGTCAGCCTAAAGTAAAAAACTGTTTCACATCGCATCATAATCCGTAAGTTAGCAGGAAATTCATGTCCTATATTTTTTGTAATTGCTTTGCACCGGAACCAAATAAAAACAGCCTAAGTTTTGTCTTAGACTGTTTTTACTATTGCCTTATTCGCAATTAGTCTGTTTGGCAACATATTGCTTTTCTCAATGAAAGTTACATTTTTCCAAGAAAAGCTTTTGTCATTTCTAGACCAATTTTCCCCCATCAGCCACATCTGCATTTCTTATGGTAGATTTCAATAGAAAGGCCGTATTCATACTACGTTAAACGTTTTTTAAAAATTAAATTCTTGTTGTTAATTTGTCATTCCATACAGGGGTTCTTTTTTCAAAGAATGCCCGAATTCCTTCTACAGCATCAGGATGTTTGCTGTTTAAAGCAATGACTTCTGTTGCATAATTTAAAGCCTGGAAATCTTCCATATTAAGTTGTTGATAGAACATTCTTTTACCTATCTCAATAATATTTAAACTTTGTTTAGTAACGTCTTTGGCCAACTTTTCTGTTTCCTCATCTAACATGTTTGGAGGGACTACCTTATTTACCAAACCAAGTTCCAAAGCTTCTCTGGCAGAAATTAAATTTCCTGTAAACAACATTTCGGCTGCTTTTTTTCTACCTATATTCCGGCTTAAAAATACTGCTGGTGTACTACAAAATAAACCGCTGTTAATACCCGGTGTGCCAAATCTGGCATTTTCACTTGCGACAGCCATATCGCTTATAGCTACCAATTGACATCCAGCTGCAACAGCTGCCCCTTCAACCTTTGAAATAACAATTTGTGGTATTTCTCTAATTCTTCTCATCAGGAGTTGGCAAGTCTGGAAGAGTTTTAGTACTTCGTGTGCACTCATATTTTCTATTTCACGTAAACTATGGCCAGAACAAAATGCTTTTGTAGATCCTTCAATCACAACGACCTTTACTTCTCTTTTTTCAGCAACCTGTTGAAGAAAAGAGTCTAATTCTTGGAGCAATTTTAATGATAAAGCGTTAAACTCTCTTGGATTTTGTAATGTTACATAGGCAATATCCTCATTTTTCCGAACAGACAAAAATTCCATGTTTTCCCCTCCTGTTACTTGTTGTTATGCTTATAAATAACATAATTATTTTTCATTTGTCAATCAATAATCAAAATATAAATAATATTTATTATTTTAGGATGATTATTCCGAAAAAAGCGGAGTCTTATTGTTACTTTTAAAGCCGATGATAAAACGGTTCTTACACTAATCGAGGGAGATAACTTTCTATTAACTACATAGAAAATAGAGGAGGTTCGTAACAATAACAACGATTAACTTTTCTTGGCCCCCTCTGATTAAGCTATCGAGTTACTAGATATGTCTGATGCTGATGATCGTTTACGTTTAACGGTAAAAAGCTCGACGCTTGCACAGCGATTTGCGGGCAGTAAAAATTTGAATGCGACAAACTTATCTATTTGTAAAGGGATTCAGTATTTATCTAAAGGAAGAATATATGAGGAAATGGGGTCAACACCATGTGAACACTATGTAGACACGAGATCGACATTTTAAAGACTTTGCTCTTGGTAACAGTTTTTCTGTTACTATTCTATTATGTTCAAACTGTTGACTAAACGTGTTGCCAAACGCATAAATACACGTAAAAACCCACACCTTGGAAATCATATACATGAATCCAAAACTAAAACCAAGGGGTGGGCACGATCATAATTTTCAAATTGGAACGGATTCCTGTCTTTTTGAAAACAAGATTTAACCAATGGTTGTTTGGATTTCGTCGTGAGATTGAACGGGTATTTAATAATTAAAGACTGATGGGTTGGAACAGCCGTGACAATATGGATTTCATTGATATTTACATCATGTATTATGTTGCATACTTATCCATAATTTCGAATCTTTAATCTAATTTTACAACACTATCATTGTTGCTTGCTCCAATGGATGCCTCTTTTTTAGTCATAGATCTTCCCAAAATTAAGGTAACGATTGCTGCAAGGGCAAGCGATAATGCTAAGAAATAAACCCCAGCGTGAAAACTTCCGGTAGCATCTTTCAATACACCGAAGAATTTCGGCCCATTATACCCACCAAGGTTTCCGATAGCATTTTGTAAACCGAGAGCAGCACCAGCGATTCCAGCCGGAATAATTTCGGTTGGTATTGCCCATAGTGGACCGTATGGTGCATAAACGCCAATAGCAGTAATAGACAGGAGAATCATTTTCCATATAGGCGATTCAACAAACTGTCCTGCTACCATTGTACAAGCGGCAATCAGTAGTGGCACCACCACATGCTGTACACGGTTCATGCGTCGGTCAGACCAATAAGAATTGATAATCATTCCAATTAAAGCACTCGTAAAAGGAATAGCTGTTAACCATCCCATGGTGGCTGAATCTGCCGTGAATTCCCCAACAACGCTTGGCACCCATAATGTATAACCGTAAAATCCGGTCATCCATAAAAAATACATGATCACAAGTCCCCATACGGTTTTATTTTTAAATGCTGCAGTGTATCCTTCAGATTTGACAGCTTTGTCTTGCTCAGCCGCCAACTTACTTAATAGTTGCTTTTTTTCGTTCTCATCCATCCAAATTGCTTCTGATGGTCTATCTTTAATGATCATATACCACACAAATGCCCAAATAATTGGTGGTATACCTTCGAAAATCAATACCATTTTCCAGTTAAAATACTTTAATAAAATGCCTGTCAGTGGCGCCATAAGCATGGCTGAAACTGGCAAACATGCCATCCAAAATGCATTCGCCCGAGCCCTTTCTTGGATAGTAAACCAGTTAGCAAGAAGAACAAGAACTGCCGGCCAAACACCACCTTCCGCCACTCCTAACAGGAATCGTACGAGTTTAAGTTGTCCCTCGGTTTGAACAAGTCCAGAAGCCATTGCGGCTAATCCCCAAAGAATCATTAAGATAAAAATAAACTTTTTGGCAGACCACTTAGTAGCAAGGATACCGCCTGGGACTTGAAGAATTAAATATCCAACAAAAAATATGCCAGCTATATCACCTGCTGCGGAAGCCGAAATATTCAAGTCTTTTTGTATATAAGGCATTAAAACACCAATGTTGATACGGTCCATATAAGCAAGCATATACATAATAAATGCAACCGGAATAATTCTTAACCATTTTGATGATCTCATAAAAAGTGCCTCCTATATTAATGGGGGAATATTATGAATTTCTTGTATATAACTAGATTTTTGACCATAGAAGTAACCGCTTTCAATATTCGTAATGAGAAATAATCGGAAAAGAGTATATCTCCGATTATTTCTCCATAGGTTTATGCCTTTTGCGGAGCACGGAACTTTCCAGCATACCTAGCTGCAACTTTTATGCATTCTTCCATGCTGATTGATACCGCAATTCCTTTACCAGCTATGTCAAATGCCGTACCGTGATCAACGGATGTGCGAAGGAATGGCAGCCCATTTGTAATTGAAATTGTTCGTTCAAAATCAGTCATTTTAGCTGCAATATGCCCTTGGTCATGATAAAGTGAAAGCACAGCATCATATTTTCCAAGCAATGCTTGATGGAAAACAGAATCAGCAGGAACTGGTCCAACAGCATTGATCCCCTTTTCAACGGCCATTTGAATTCCTGGAATAATCTCGTCTATTTCTTCTCTTCCAAATAAACCATTTTCTCCACCATGTGGATTTAACGCCGCCACCGCAATTTTTGGATTTTCAACTCCCAGGCGTTGCAACGCTTTATCACAGCGAATAAGGTAATCATAAATACGTTCTTTTGTCATCGCAGCAATGGCATCTTTTAGTGAAAGATGTCTAGTTAAAAAGAAGATCCGCATATTTTTAACTTCAAACATTGTCAGTGGATCGTCAGAGTTTGTCAATGCCGCTAGTATTTCTGTATGCCCAATAAACGGTACATTTGCCGCTTTCAAGGACTCTTTGTTTATCGGCGCTGTAGCTATGGCTGACACTTTTCCATCAAGGGCCAATTGCACAGCAGTTTCAATGTATTCGTAAGCTGCCTTTCCACATTGGGCCTGGACTTTTCCGATTTCAAGAGACTCTACATCTAAATTATCTAATGAAATAACATCTATCGTTCCATATTCGTATTTTCCATCAGAAGGTTCATTAATTTCATTGATTTTTAGAGAAACACCGGAAAACTCCATAGCATTTTCCAACAATTTAGAATGACCGATTACAAGCGGAAAACAAACTTCGTATATTTCTGGATTATTTAGAGCTTTTACCGTAATTTCCGGACCAATCCCTGCGGCATCTCCCATTGGAATTGCAATAATGTGTTTAGTTTGCACTGACATTTCTTACACTCCCTTTATCAGTAATTTTCATTTGTAAAAATCTTAAACTTTTATAAATAGATCGCTGATCCCCAATCATTCCACCTTTTGTTACAACTGGCAGACCATCTAAATATCCTCCGGAAAAGTATCCAAATGATGTTAATGGCAGCACTTCATCTTCAAGCTCAATACCATTTGCTCTGCCTACAGCGCATAGAGAGGCTGTTACATCTCCGCCGCTTAAAAAGCATCCAGCAATTGGATATTTAGAGTTTTCGATAATTTTTCGGCTTATTACAGCAAGCCCATCTGTAATTCGTTTTGCTAAAGCATCCTCAGATACTTGTTCCATTTCCGATAACGCTTTCAAGTTAATTAATTTATTTCCTGGATGGTAAGTAGTAACAATTAAAATATTTTCTTTTTCTAACAGTTCTAATCCGGCAGATACTGCACGATCTACCTCTTCTCGCCAGCTATCCGTAAAGCTAGCTAACTTTTTCGGGTCTACATATACTGGATTGGCATTTGTTTTAGATAAGAGATAGTGAAGCTGACGTCCGGTTAAAGATGTCACACTTCCGATAACAGCTAATAGCTTTTTCGAATTAACCTCTTGATGTAAATATAGACGTGCATAATAAGCTGTTAAAGGTCCTGAATCAACTGGAATCATGTTTTTATCCCGAATCTTTGTCATAGCTAAAGCAATGGATTCAATATGCTCGTCATTTACCGCATCAATAACCACAATTCGATATCCTTGTTCTATTTTTTCCTTTAGTTTATTTGTAATCGTCTCTACTCCAGAAAGAACAATATCTAAACCTATCAAAGAGACGGGATAGTTACTTTGCTTTTTTATTACATCTGGAACAAATGATTTATCAACTGGCATCACTGGGTCTTTTGCCACATCCGTTTCTTGAACGGGGACGCCGTCAACAAGCAAATATCCACCTGTTGTGATTCTTCCTGAGTCTGGAAAAGAGGGAACAACTATGGCAATCGAATGTTCACCCAGTTCATTCAAAACAGTATCAATCTCTAAGCCAATATTTCCACGAATTGTACTGTCAATTCTCTTACAAAATACTTGAACGTTCCATTGTTTGAGAATCTGCACAGCCCTGCGAACACGATTTTCTGCGATCTCCTTTGGCGAATATCTGCTATCTGTATCAATGCAAATGGCATCATACTTATCAAAATTTGGAAAAGGAGCATGTTGAACAACTGTAGCTGTTTTGAACCCCTGTTTTGCTAATCTCACGCCAGTTGCATTAGCTCCTGTCAAATCATCTGCAATAACACCTACCCTCACTTTCCTGATCTCCCTTCTCCCCCGATTCATATATCTCTCTCCGCATACACTGAAGTCATTGTTAACACCTATTATTTACGTCAAATTACGGTCTCCTTCTTTACAAAAGCGTTTTCTCCCATATAAATTCATTTTCATTCTCTATAACATCTTCTATGTTCTCTTTTTTCAACGTCCATCATCGTTTTGATTCATCTTTTAGACTCCTTAATATTTCGTCAAATTAATTTGTTTTTATAAATTTTTTTGAAACTAATCCTCCTCCACACGGTAAATCGCTACATATTCTTCATAATTGTTTTTATCTTCTTCACTTAAACCAGAATCCGTAATAATCCCCTCTAATCTCGAAAGATCACAAACAAACGAAAAAGCTTTTTGATTGAATTTACTAGAATCTGCAAGTAGCCACGTAGTTTCAGCAGCTTGAATCATTAGCTTTTTAATCAGAGATTTTTCAAAGGTTGGAGCTGTCACTCCTGACTCAATATCAATAGCATGGGCACCTAGAAAAAAAACATCAGCATGAATGTTTTTTAAAAGCTCTTGAGTAGGCCACCCATATAAGGTACCAACCCTATTTTGAAGCTCTCCTCCCGTCACTATTACCTTCAGCTTACTTTCAGTCAATTCAGCTGCAATCTTGATATCGTTTGTAATAATAGTCAAGTCTTCCCTGCCTTTTAAAAGCTTCGCAACTTCCATCGTTGTAGTCCCTGAATCTAAAATGATATTTGCACGCTCCGGAATGAATTCAAGGGCTTTACGAGCAATTGCTTTCTTTTGCCGAATATTTTTTCCCTTCTTTGCTAAATATGGAGTTTCCTGAATTAAAGCTTTTGGATAAATGGCACCTCCATGGGTTCTTACAATCTTCCCCTCCTCCTCCAACTTGGCTAAATCCCTTCGAATTGTCATAGTGGAAACATTTAACTGTTTTGATAACTTCTCAATGTCAACTTTCCCTTGATTAATAATTTCTAATTCAATCCAACGACGACGTTCACTTGGTAACATCATAACCTTTCCTTTATAATTTTTTGTTCATTTTTAACATCCTTTGTATATAATTATGTTAATTTTGTTCAGATTTGTCAATATAAAATTTATATAAATCGAAATAGTCATACTATTCAAGCCATTGGTAGTGAATTTGATGGAAGATAACACAAAAAAGATGTTTTCTTTTCTAGAACCCCTGTTTATGTAAAAGGGGAAAATAAGCAAATACGATTTCCCTTCATAAGTTGTTAGAAGGATAATACATTTTTCTGCTTTTTAATCATGGAGATTACGTTGTGAATCAGACAAAACACATGGATGGACATCCTCTCCTCTATGAAAAGTACCCGAGATATATGTGTTGCTTCGTCTTTGCCAGACGTAATCCCGTTTGGATTCATTATTGTCAAATGGGACATCGGATTGCGAAGAAATCGGAGTACACAGAATTGGTAGGACTGAAGCCATTTCAATCATTTCGCAGCTTATCGTAGTTTGTGTTCGTTTTGCATTTTTTAGAAGAAAGGTTTAATAAGCAGTGCCATGAGAAAGCATACGTTCATACAACGTTTCCTGTTGATGGGCTCATTCTTCGTCCAAACGACTTCCCGCTTGTTCCATTTCGTATTTTATGTCGGTAAGCAGACCCTTCATGTATTTGCCCAACCATGTTCACAGATGTTCCGCATGCCTTGAGTTCCCGAAGATAATAGACATTACACAGCATATGGCGGGCATAGGAATACCGAAATGACGGTTTCCATGCACCGTGTAGACCATTGTTTTTAGATAGCTTCCTGACCTCGTTCTAAGCGATGGCAATGGGTGACTGATACTGGTAACATAAAACCACCGCCGTTTCTCTTGAACTTGAAATCCAGTTTCATACACATGAAAAATCAGCTCCGATAACCATTTGTCTATAAATGACAGACACCCGCTTTCGCCCGTGTACCAGTTGGTGTTCACCAAAATCCTTTACTGATGCAATGTCCAAACAAAATCATTCAGAAGTTTCAAGTTATCTAGTCCAAACAGGTGAAGCGAAAAAGAGACAAAGGAGTGTTTATACACAAAGTTCATTTTTATTTTTTTAATTATTTAATGAATAGTTACAAGAAAAGCAGCATAAAATATTAGTTTATATTAATTTGCATTTTGCACACACTAATATTGATGATGTATAATATATATAGAAAGTACATATAAAATAAATAAGACCGAAGGTGCGGCAACACCCTCGGTCGTGCAATAGACGGTTCCCTTCAAGGGGATCGGACAGTAGGCAGAAAATAATCCACCCAGTCGTCGTCAACTCAAGGGTGGATTACTTCTTTTGATGATATGACAGTATCGAAACGATCAGACCTGCGAAAGTTATCGCAAACATCAATGATTCGAATACTGTCAACGGCACCACCCCCTTTCTATAGGGGTAGAATGCCGACCACCCTTGAGTTTTCCGTACTATTGCGTTTTTATTATATCACATTTTAGAAAATTTTTCTATAAGGAACGAACGCTTGTTTCGGTTTTATTACATTGTTCATTAGAAAAAATGGTTTAACAGCAAACATAAGAATTATCTTTTGTTTTTAATAAATAGTTGTATTTTTCTCCGTGTAAAACAGAACAAGAACTCTATCCAAGTCATCAACAACCACATATAGTTTTATCATCACGAACGATTTCAGAAAAGCTCAACCATTGTGCTTCAGTGGAATACCGAAACACAATGGTTGCATAGTCTTTTTTATAACTGCCTGCTTGACAGGGGTAAAACCAAATAAATCGGTCTTTTTTGTATGTATTGTTCCACTAACGTTCCCTGTTAGTGGAACATTTGCACCAAGCCAAGATCAAGGGGTATCATAATTACCAGCTCTTCTGTTAGGTGGAAAAATAGTAACGAAAATGGCAACGACTGATCCTATGACTGTCTCCATTATGCGTGCCCATTCATAACCTCCCGAATGTAAAAAAGCCAAAACCATTACGACAGTTACGCCTATTTGTGAGATACTGTCTGGATGAAGTTTAAGAGCGTTCGCAATTGCCATCCCTACAAAAATACTCAGAAAGACTGCTATTCCTGACGGCATGATCCACTGAGAAATAAACAGACTGCATGCCACTCCACCTACAACCCCTAAAAAACGATTAATCGCTTTGGTTACAGCTTTTTCAAAAGTTGTATTAGTAATTAAAACGGCTGTTAACGGAGCAATAAAAGGATACAAATGGGGAGTAATGAAATTCGCTAGCCACCACGAAATTCCTGCTGCTAGTGATATTTTAAAAGTTTGTAAGGTGATTCCTACACGATTTAATCCTCTACTAAGATGTTTTATCAATACTTTGGTGTTCATAGGTATTTCCCCGTTATTATCTCTTTTGTTATTATTAGGTCAATTATTTCAATCCGAGTGAAATATACTTAATCTCTAGATAGTCTTCCATTCCATAATGGCTGCCTTCACGCCCCAACCCACTTTCTTTAAATCCACCGAATGGCGCTTGTGCAGCCGAAGGGGAACCATCATTTAAACCTATAATTCCATATTCTAATGCCTCTGTTATATAAACAGCCTCTTTAATATTCTCTGTAAATACGTAAGCAGCCAATCCATAAGGACTGTTATTAGCACGTTCAATAGCTTCTTCCACTGTTTTAAATGTTGTGATGGGAGCAAGTGGCCCAAATGTTTCCTCATTCATACAGTCCATATCGTCAGTAGCATTAATAATAACAGTTGGTTCCATAAAAAAGCCTTCTTCTTCTTTTATGGAGTTGCCTCCTACAAGGATTTTAGCTCCTTTTTGTTTAGCGTCTTCAATTTGTGCCTGTACTTTACGAACTGCTGCCTCGTTAATGAGTGGGCCTATATCTACGCCCTCTTCGAACCCATTACCCACTTTCAATGTTGCCGCTTTTTCTGCTAGTTTTTTAGAAAATTCTTCAGCAATCACTTCTTCTACAAAAATGCGGTTTGTGCATATACATGTTTGGCCGGCGTTTCTAAATTTAGAAGCTATAACGCCCTCTACAGCTTTCTCTATATCTGCATTGGCTGTTACAATAAACGGAGCATGCCCCCCTAATTCGAGGGATAATTTTTTCACAGTGTCAGCAGCCCCACGCATTAAAATTTTCCCCACACGTGTAGAGCCGGTAAAAGTGAGCTTGCGTACACGTTCATCCTTTTGCCATACATCTACAATCGGTTCAGGATCGCCTGTTACAATATTAATGACTCCCTTTGGAATCCCAGCTTGCTCAGCAAGTTCTACCAGTTTCAAAGCAGTGAAAGGTGTCTCTTCAGATGGTTTCAAAACTGTTGTACAACCAGCGGCAAGGGCTGGCGCAATTTTTCGTGTAATCATAGCTGCCGGAAAATTCCATGGAGTGATGGCTGCAATAACACCTACAGGCTGTTTTTTTACTATAATACGTTTATTAGGAGAAGATGCTGGAATAGTTTCTCCATAAATTCGTTTTGCTTCTTCAGCAAACCAAGAGATATAGCTATTGGCATAGGAAATTTCTGCTTTTGCTTCGGAAAGAGGTTTTCCTTGTTCAGTGGTTATGATTTCCGCTAGCTCATCCGTATGTTCTTCAATTAAGTAATACCATTTTAATAGAAGTTTACTACGCTCTTCGGCAGTCTTTTTAGACCACTCCTTGAAAGCAGTGTATGCTGCATCTACTGCCATTTTCGCTTCTTTCTTACCGCCGTTTGGAACGGCTCCGATGATCTCCTTTGTAGCTGGATTGATGACATCAATGGTTTCTTTTGCATCCATCCACTGTCCATTCACATACATTCTGTTTGGAAACATAGGATTGTCCTCCTTAATAAACTGCTGTTGTTTTGAACTCATTCACAGACTATCATGATTTTTGCATTAGGAGTACTTCCTTTATATACTAGGGGTATAACAAAAAGTTATGGGGGATAAAAATGAGAACAGAATGGCTAGAGGCTTTCTTGGTAACAGCGAAAACAAAAAGCTTAACAAAAGCTAGTGAGCAACTTCATATGACACAGCCAGCATTAAGCAAACAAATTAGAAAATTAGAAGAAGATCTGGGAGCCACTTTATTTACACGTTCTGCAAAAGGAGTAGAATTAACAGAAGCTGGGGATATATTATTTAAAGAAATTGAACCTGTTTTACATAAAATTCGCTCTATACAGAGAAAGATCCTATCTACACAAGAAACATCAGAAATTAAAATTGGAACGTGGCCAAGTATTGCCAGCTTTTATCTCCCATATAAATTAGCTACTGCTAAGGAGCATAACCGGGAAGTGAGTGTTAAAATTTCTTATGGCTTTTATGATATTTTAAATAACCTACATTCCGGAGACATCGATGCTGCACTATTAGATGATCGAGAAATTCAACATTCATATTGGTCTAAACCACTTTTTAAAGAACCTTTTTATTTGTTTGTCAATCATCTCCATCCACTGGCTAAGCATGAAGATATAATTTATTTTAAGGATTTCAAAAATGAACCCCTTGTCGTTCTCCCTTCTTCATGCGATGTTCGCATGTTAATAGAAGAAGCATATAGACTTCATCATTCTCAACTAAATATTGCTTCTGAAATTGACTTTGGTCAAAGTATTATAGGGTTTATCTCAGCAAATTTAGGCATATCTATTCTTCCAGAAATTTTTACCCATAATATAGATCGATCAATTATTAAGGTTCTTCCAATTGTAGATTTCAACGTAAAGAGACAGATCTCACTTATTGCACGAAATCCAGATATCGGAAAATTGTTATTTACCTTATTTTTTAATTAATACCTCCCTTTATAAATGTTGATATATCAACGATTGTAACCGTTTCAGAGGTGTTAAAAAATATTTTTCGACACGCTTTCTAACTTTATTTCTTAAACCTGTGTAATATAGGACAGTGGGGATACGCTTCTCGCTGCCCCATACTGGTTTCATTTCGTTGTAGTGGAGGGACGTGTATGTGATGCACATAGATCTCTGCATCGCTGATGATGACAACCCCTCCTGTGTTTCTTGGTATCATTGTGCCCACAATCTAGATTACTCGAAAATAGTGTATATTCCAGCATTGCAAGCGCCATTTTCCCATTGGAACAAAATTTTATTTTGCCAACAGTCTAAGAGTCTCCTTTTCTAACTGAAAGGAGACTCTAATTTTTAAAAAGCACAGAATGAAAAGAGTTTAAAACCCATACTTACTAAAAAATTCAAAAAAGCAAATCACTCTCATTATAGAAAATATAAAAGGCACGATTATTTAAGTGGAAATATAATTGCGGCCATTGTTCCGTAAAGGAAAAAATCATACCATTCTATAGTTGATCCTAATACACTAGAAATACCAGCAATTTTTTGTTGTTTCTTGTGATCAATTTGGACTGTCCTATCAGTAACTTTAACCATCAATGTTCCCCCAATCACATTTACGTATTGAAAAAATCGTTATTAAAATCTTAGCTCTTTGATTGACTTATCCATTTTTCTAATTCCATACTTGTCACCTCCATTTATGTAAGAAGATTTCATGAGTTGCAAAAATCTTATTTTTATGTGAAATGATGTTATAATACTCGATGTTTTAGTTGTGGGAACATCTCGCGTATATAATCAATCTGATCAAGATTGATTTCAGTTTTAACTATAGCTTCAAATTCACCTGCAGAAGCAATCACTGTACCCCAAGGATCAACAACTTGACTATGACCACCCATGAGGACATTCCTTGTTGTTCCTACACAATTGCTAGAAATCAAGAAACATTGATTTTCAAGCGCTCGAACTACATTAAATATTTTCCAATGCTCTAATCTCTGATGCGGCCAAGCAGATGTGACAAGAAAAATTTTCGCTCCTTGGTCTACTTGTGAACGATATAATTCAGGAAAACGCAAATCATAACAAGTTGAAAGTCCAACTTTTCCGAATTCTGTTTGAACCACAATTGGTTTTTCCCCGGGTGTTAATATTTCTCCTTCTGCCGAACCATAGCGAAATAAGTGAATTTTCCTACTTTTACCAATAAGCTTCCCTTCTCTGTTAAATAAAACACTTGTGTTATAATATTTGCTCCCTTCCTTCTCAACAAAACTCCCAGCATGCACATATGCACCTAGTTTTCTTGCTTTTTCGGAAAAAAACTGCACGAAAGAGCCATTGATTGTTTCAGCTTCTTTAATATAATTGTCAAATGAAAAATAACCTGTTGCCCAAATTTCAGGAAGAATAATCAGATCATAACCCTCAAGCTCATCTAATTTCTGACCTACTCGGATAATTCTCTCTTCTTTCGTTTCTCCATCTTTAATTTCAACTTGAATAGATGCTACTTTCATTTAAAAATCCCCCAATTCGAGTAATAGTTTCATATTCGGTAATGTTTTTCATCAGTTACAATCGTTTTTACTTTGTACATAAAAACATAGTTAAGGCTTTCCTTTTTGCTTAAAAACACTCACATGAAGATGGATTCCTCCAATAAACACATAAATCTGTGCATCTAATTTTTTATGTTTTCCCATTAACTAAAATTTTGAGCAGTATGATTTAATCCATAATCTGAAAGGAATCCCCTTTTCAATTACTACCTACATAATTTTAATGTTTCTTTAGTTTTACGTAGATGATCCAAAATAAATTTTGATGCTAGTCCTGAATCTCTATTCTCTATTGCTTTAATAATTTGATTGTGTTCCATTAATACATCCTTCATTCTTCCTTTTCGACTGACTGCCTTTAAGCCCATCAATTGAGTAAGATTATGAAGATTATTTAAAACTTGTTCCATTAGTTTATAGTTAGCCAATCTTGCTAATGAAAGATGAAATTCTTGGTCTAAATCAATGAATTTAATATTATCATCGTTTTCCATGGCTTTTTTTTGTTCCTGAACAATGTTTTTAAGTAACTGAAGTTTGGTTGGAGAAGGGTTGATTTCGATCAGTTTTTTGATTACTTCCACTTCAATTGCACTTCTTAATATAAAGATTTCCTCTTGTTCATCAGGTGTTATTTTTCTTATAGTCAATCCCTTTCGCGGGATAGGTACAAGCAGCCCTTCTTTGACTAAATTTTGTACAGCCCCTCTTACAGGGGTTCTTGATGTATTTAATAATTCTGCCAATTGAACTTCTGTAAAAATTTCTTCATTGCCAATATCACCATTTAATATAGCTTCCATAATTTGTCTATAAACCATTTCTTGTGTAGTTTTTTCTTTAATTGGCTCTAATTTAATACGCCCCATTACTTCATCATCCTTTACCGTTATAAAAGAGAATATAGAGTTATATTAAATGGTGTACTATGTATACATTATACATAATACAAGATGCATTAATCAATTGATGATTTATAATTTTCGAAATATTTTATATCCCTTTCTACTCAAAAGTCAGATTGTTGAATTTCTTCAAATTCCGATCAGCCCCTGGTCAACTTCCGAGGAAGCCACTTTTCTTATTCCTGGTTGGAAGGTATTTTACAGAAGAATGGGAATCACAACGACGATTAGTTATTATACTTTATACAAACAGTTTTTGGAAAAATAGCTAAAACGGTCTTTTTCCTCCGGTCAACAGAATCTGCCCGATGGATAGTTATATCATTTATTAACAAGCATATGAGATGACTTGAACATCATGGAGCGGTAAAATATTTTTGAATTTTCCGGAAAGTAGTATGGGAACGATGTATGATGTAGCCGGCTACGATTTTATTCGTTATTGCTAATGTTAACAATTTACTTAGACATCATTATATAACTTAAATCACGGATACATGGATTAATTAATCAATAATAGGATAAAGGTGGGGCGAAATGAAAGAACTTACTCCAAGAGAATTTCGTGAAATGGTAAAACAAAAAAAGTGGGATAAACCAACTTCCGGAATAGTTCCGGGATATACACAAGCAAATCTTGTTATACTTCCAAAAGAAGACGCTTTTGATTTTTTGTTATTTTGCCAACGTAATCCAAAACCCTGCCCGCTACTAGAGGTTACAGATGTAGGAGACCCTATACTAAAAACCATTGCTTCTCATGCAGATATCCGTACCGATTTACCAAAGTACAGAATTTATCAAAACGGGAGATTTATAAAGGAAGTAACAGATATAGTTGATATATGGCGAGACGATTTTGTAGCATTTCTTATTGGTTGTAGTTTTACATTTGAAAATGCTCTAATAAAGCATGGAATAAGTATACGACATATTGAAGAACAAAGAAATGTACCTATGTATAAAACAAACATTCCTTGTGTTCCTGCAGGACGCTTTCATGGAAATATGGTAGTAAGTATGAGACCAATGACTCCAAAAGATGCAATTAAATCTGTTCAAATCACATCTCGGTTTCCGGCTGTACATGGTGCGCCAGTTCATATAGGAAGACCAGAAGATATCGGCATATACAATTTAGATAAACCAGATTTTGGAGATCCTGTTACTATTAAAGAAGGAGAAGTACCTGTATTTTGGGCTTGTGGAGTGACGCCACAAGCCGTAGCAATCGAGAGTAATTGCAAATTTATGATCACTCATGCACCAGGACATATGTTTGTATCAGATTTAAAAGATGAGTTCTTTGCAATCCTATAACAATCAGTAACATAAAATTGATCTGCCTTGACATCATTACGTGTAAAAAAGACACAGAAAAATGTTTTGCGGCATTGTTGTAACATCCAAACTCCTCAAAGATAGAACGAACTCATCCCCCTTGATGTTTCAAGGGGGATGAGTTTAAATTGCGTATAATACAATTATAATGAATAGTTTACCATAGTTTTATTATCGTCAACTGATGCTACCAATGTGCCGTTTTCTTTTTCACTAACAATCTAACAACAGATGCAAATTAGTATGATAATTTGCACCAAATTCCTTAATACCAACTACTAATAGTGAAAGTCCCGTCGCAACCCGTTCCAATTGGAGCCCATCTAAATTCACATTGTGCCCAGATATAATAACTATGTCCTTCTTTAATTGGACCAACTCGTTTATTTACTATTTCTTCTTCATTGAGAAAATAACCCCAAACAGGGTCTTTTCGCCAAAATTGATTAGTAACGTCTGTTCCGTCATCTCTATAAACTCTAAAATATAACCACGTATGTCCTAGATCAGAATTGTTATTATGGCCATATACCCCTAGATACCCACCTTTAGGAACCCATACTTTTCTAGTTGTATAGACTTTACCATCAGGAGCACCATCAAAAATAATGGTACTTTTGTCTTTAAGGGTTACAGCATAAACATCAGAATGGAAATTCATTAAGAAGGAGAACAAAACGATAAAGGAAAAGAGGAATACCTTTTTCATCATATAACCCCTTTCTCCAAGTTATTTTTTACCCTTAAATATACTCGTTTTCATAAAAATGGAAACGGACTTTAGGAGCATTTTTCTCCCCTTTTTTCAGGTCAGTTACATTGGGTAGAAGTTTGGCTTGGCCCATTTTTAGGCCGTTACATGAAAAAATGTGTTTTATTCTTTTACCTCTGCTCCTTCTTCGCATCCCCCCATTATAACTTTTTGTTTGTTAGGCGCATAAAGGGATTGTGCTCTTCGGCTTGGGGAAAATCGACTAACTAAGCCTAAAGAGCGCAGTTTTTAAGACTTGCTAAGTTATTGGGCTTCCCGTAAACTGTCAACGAATCGCTTGATACTTCGTATGCTCCACTTCGTTCCGCACCCTTCTACCCGCCTTCACAAAAAAATTCCTTCCTTTTCAAACAAAGGAAGGAGGTTTAACAGATGAAAAAGTTGTTGTCATTACTTTCATCTTACTTACAGCAACACTCTTCTTTATGTGGATATCATAGTTCATTCAAATATTTTATATGCTTGAGACTTGTGGTTTTTTACCATGTTTGCCTAAAAGATTCGGTGCCGTTAAGTAAACGAGACCGTTTCCTTCCAATGCTTTTGAAAAGCCTAGAGGCATTGTACGTTTGATTAATTGAGCATAGAGTTCAGGTTCTGTAAGCTTTCGTCCAAATTCTTTTTCAGATAATTGCTTGATTAAAGCCAAAGCTCCCGAAACATGAGGAGTTGCCATCGATGTACCACTAAAAACGGCGAATTTTCCGCCCGGAATGGTGGAAAGAATTTTTTCCCCTGGTGCTACAACATCAATTTCCTTATTGGAATTGGTAAATCGAGATATTTGGCCATCGAGGCTGACGGCTCCAACTGAAATAACTTCATTGTAGGCTGCTGGATAGGAAAGCTCTTCCGTTCTTTCATCTCCGTCTCCTTCATTCCCTGCAGCACATACTACTAAAATATTGTTTTCAACAGCTCTTTTCACAGCTTGGTGTAATTCCGGCACATCGGAAGGACCACCTAATGACATGGAGATAATATCTACTTTTTGATCTACAGCGTAGTTAATTGCATTCACAATCCATTCATATTTACCAGTTGCTAACTCCGGATTGTTTGGATCATTTACCAACACTTTTAAAATTAATAGTTTTGCTTCAGGGGCAACACCAACTACACCTTGTCCATTTTCTGTTGCGGCGATCGTTCCAGCCACATGTGTTCCGTGACCGTTATAATCTGAATAATTATCATCATCACCGTTATCATCTGTGGTGAAGTTTCTACCGCCAATAATTCTATCTTTTAAATCAGGATGATTTTTATCACATCCAGTATCAATGACAGCAATCACAACGTCTTTGCCTTTTATACCTTCTTTCCAAATCTCAGGTGCTTGTACCATATTGACGCCTTCAGGGATTTCCTTTACATTATCAAGCTTTTCTTCAATCTTAAACGGAATCAAACGAACAGTATTTTCCATACTAATCCCTCCTAAAAATGAAATGGCTAAAACAGGTACAACTCCACCAAAAACCAAACTAACAATCTGAACTTTCTGTAAATTTTATCATAAACATGTCTCACCAAATAGATTCTTTAGTATGGTTTTTTGGCGATTTGATTTATAAACCAAAAGTTATATAAATTTACATATTTTAGGAAAATATATAAACCATGGAATGGAAATTCTTCCTCCGTAATCCAAACGAAAATGTCATCAAATTTTTCAGTCTATCAGTTATCTTTTCTTTGATTGGATCATGTCGATCAGGTATTCTCCCAAGTAAACAAGTTTTGCGTTTAAAACTTTATCTATGTCATATGACCTATTTTTTCCAATAAATAAATATTGCTGATTATTAATCTTGACAATGTCGCAAGGTTAAAAATCAATCATCGCCGGCACAGCGGCTAATTCCCTGAAAGCCTCCTCCCTCTACATCTCCCCATTCGTTATGTCTATCATCTAGACTAACATTAAACTGATGATTGGCAATGCTAAAAGAAATTCAATTTTAGTTAAAACTTGCCATTTTTTCATTCCCATGCCCGAAGCGGCCTCCAGCACAGCAGGATTGATGCATCGAAACCCAAGAAACGTGTTAATTAAAACAGGAGGACACGCCAATACGGTTAGCGCCACCAACGCTGGAGTAACTCCTGTTCCTAAAAATGGAATAGCGATTACGAGAATCGCCAAACTTGGGATCACTCGCAAAGAATTGACAATGTTCATCTCACGGATGTTTGGACTTTTGAATTTTTTACACATAATATTCCTAAGGGAACACAAAGCAGCATACTGAAAAGCAAAGCAAACGCGCTTAATTTGATATAAACCATCACTGCATCCAAAAAACGATCTCGATTTTCCACTACATACTGGAATACCTGATTGATCAGTTCCATCCGTTACCATTATCTCCATTGCGCCGTTTGTAGGTAGCAATCCGGGTTTTTAAGTCATGGAAATCCCAAATGATTGCTCTATTTCCGGGTATAAGATAGCGTCGCGAATGTTGGAGCTCAGAGGGATATATTTCTTTGCTAATCGATAAAACGGCAATCTCCATTCCTATCTGAATGTCTTCTACCCGCACGAGTTTACCCCTTTTCACAGACAAGGTGTAATTAGGGCGTTGTTCATAGGCATCATCCACAACTATGACTGCCGCTTTTACATCATCCATGATTAATCCCATATTTTTTCTTCTCCACGTCCGATCACCGTGTCCAACCCATTCGGCGTTCCGATAATCCTTGAAACGGTATATACTTATTTGCTAACCTAGCACTCTCGTTATCCGCAAATGGAGCTATCCCTCTTGCCGCCAGCCTTTACAACGAAGAGTATTTCCTCGTGCAGCACGGATCTATCCCATAGCTCCTCCTTGTTTATCAATATATGATAATTGATCATTTATAATGGTTATTTAGGGTAATAGTAATCGATCCACTCAACTAATCATATTGAATAATCCGAAAAGAATATCTATTACTATCAAAATATTTACTCCTACAAGATTTATGCACTTCATGGAATAAGTATGATTGTCTCCCTCAAAAAGAAGCAAAAAACCGGCACTCGTATTATCATCAACGTATTCATATAAGGTTTTAATTATCAAGTACCGGTTCAAAAAGAAAGGGGTTGACTCCAAAAGGCACATAAAGCGCTTTTGGTTCAGCCCCTTTTGCATTTGATTCGTTTTTTTATTGAACTATTTCCTAATTAAGATTGTTTCCGAAGTATTAGCATCATGATCGTAATAATGGTAAAAGCGATGAATGCCAACAACGGAATCGTAATAAATCCCAGCCAGTTAATATATTGTCCCGAACATGGAACTCCACTTGTACACATTTCAAATTTCTTTAGAAGAGGAATTTTTTGCAGGCCGTAATGGTAACTTGACACGATCATTCCTATGATAGAAAAGGGAAGCACATACTTATAAATGGCTGGATCGTTACGGTAGAGGGCGATTGCAAGCAAAATCGCCAACGGGTACATTAAAATTCGCTGGTACCAACAAAGAGTACAAGGGACAAAGTGCATAACCTCGCTAAAAAACAGGCTTCCTAATGTAGCTATGATGGCTGTAATCCAAGCAAAAATCAACGGCTTATTCATTGCTACGCTTCTCCTTTGCCGCTTCTTCTACCATCTCTTTAAAATCCTCAAATGTTTTTCCTTCAAACTGTTTTCCATTAATAAATAATGTTGGTGTCCCAGTAACCCCCAGTTTATTTGCATAAGACATATCTTTTTCCCAAGCGTCTTTAGACTGGTTTTCTTTGAAGGCTTTCACCACTTTTTCCGTTTCCTTATCGCTGGCAACTTCTTTTAAAGTGTCTTCAAGGAAGGATTCTGTAAAAATATCCATTTTTTCATATTTCGTATCTTCCGGCTGCTTGCTATATAAAAGTTCATGAAATTTCCAGAATGTATCGTTTCCAAGTTCTCGATAGACCGCTTCTGCAAATTGGGCGGCACGAATAGAGTCTACATTGATAAACGAATAGTTCATAAAATAAAATTTAGCTTTACCCGTTTCAATGAATTCCTTCTCAATCAGAGGAAAGAACGATTCGTTAAAGTTCTTACAAACTGGGCATTTATAATCGCCGAACTCAACAATTTTAACTGGAGCTGATTCCCTTCCTAAGTAAGGCTGACCTTCATAATCAATGGCTGTTTCTTTTTTAGATAAATTCCCCCAAAAAATGATACCGAGCACAACACATACACTAAATAAACCAACAACCCAGACAATCCATTTGGATAATGGATTGGATGTAGATATTGATTTTTTCTTGTTTTTCTTCGACTTTGACACGTATTTACCTCCTTCGGATACTTTTTCAAGACCATGCATAAAGTAATCACAAAACTTAAAAATTTATTCTGGAACAAACAATAATGAAAGATTGGTAAAATTACGTACTCTGATTTTCAGATTTGCGGCGCACGAATACATTATCCATCGCAAAGAACTGATTACCGCTAAACAAAAGGTGTAAAGACATAGCTAGCAAGGCCAATTCGAATTCATATCCTCCAACAAAACCACTCTTCAGTTTTACCGTAAAGATCGCTCCTACCATAATTGCGGCAAAGGCACCCGCAATGATTCGTGTTCCTAAACCAAGTATTAAAAGAATTCCGCCAATCAGTTCAACTTCCCCTACTAGATAAGCCAAAAATCCAGGTAATCCTATGCTACTAAAAAAGCCTGCCGTATTTTCGATACCGCCTTGAAATTTCGTAAATCCATGAACCAATAAAATTATACCTAGCACTAGACGGATAATGAAAGAGCCTAATCTAAGTTTTTAATCATTTTATTTCCACCTCTTTTTCTTTACTATAAACTACATTATGTAGTGCAATTCATTGAAAAATTTAAAATAAAGTAATGAGAAACAAAATACATAGATGGACGTAATGGTTAGCATAAACGGAAGCTTTAAAGGAATTTCAGTTTGAGGGTCAAGTATATATTTAATCCTGTAATTGGCTGATGCATCTGCAAACAAGACATATGAAAAAGGCATGTTTGCTCGATTAACTGTTTTCAACATCTTTAATAAGGCACTGCCTAAATCCATTGGAGTTCCCTGCCTATTGATGGCATAGTGTCAGCTAAAACTTCTCTTATAATTTTATACTTTTGGTGAAACCACTTTAAAATCGAAGCAAATAGGGACAATAAAAATAATTTTAAAGGGGCCCTATGTTTTTTATGATACAACTCGTGATAAATGGCCGCCTCTAACTCATTTTTATCCAGAAGATTGAACAGACCCTGTTGAAAGTATAATTTTGGGATTTAGAAATCCCATTGTA
Source organism: Parageobacillus sp. VR-IP (assembly GCF_013357975.1). Lineage (NCBI taxonomy): Bacteria > Bacillati > Bacillota > Bacilli > Caryophanales > Anoxybacillaceae > Parageobacillus > Parageobacillus sp. VR-IP. The sequence continues at coordinate 852,446 of NZ_JABVYQ010000001.1, read as the reverse complement.
ACCGCGATTGGAGCTAGGCAAGATATTACCGTAAAATCTTGATTTCCCTCGTTATATTTACGATTGATTTCCTGAGTCAGCTGTTCGTGTCGGTATACAGCAAACCTTTTTTGTTAGCTGCAAAAAGCTGCTTTCCAATCTCCCAGATAGATAAAAATACAGTATAAAAAACTAGAGCATCTAACATGTATTCCACTGAAGACAATCCAAGAGACCTTGCCACACTATGGCATACTTGAATAAGGTTAAACTTTGTGGGTCCCAGCCCAACAAAACATACAGTACGTACATTCCCATTTGAAAAAGAATGGTTCCCGCAATACATGTACACGTTATAAAAATCACTCTTGACCGATTTTTCGACATACATTATCTTTCCTTTTTTAATTCTTTTATTTTTTGCTCCAACTTTTCAATAAGCTCCTGATCCGCTTCTTCTAATGCATCCAACATATGATTCACAACGAGAGAACCGAATTCGTCAATGAGCTCATGAGCCAATTCTTTTGATTGTATGTCAAAAAACTCCTCTTTTGAAAGGACAGGTTGATATAAAGAGGTCCTGCCTTCTACTCTTTTTTGCAGAATTCCCTTTTCGACTAACCGATTCATTACTGTCATAACCGTATTAAAATTAATAGGCTTTTCTCTTTCTAGCACCCGTTGAACATCTTTAATACTCATTTCCGCCCCGTTCCACAAAACATCCATAATCTTTGCTTCAAGCGGACCAAAAAAGCGGTTCAAACCCCTCTCATTAAATTTGAAATTTTGTATTTTCATCGTAGAAACACCTCACACTAACCATTGTAGTGTAAGGTGTTTATGGAGTCAAGGATTCATTCTAGAAACAGCCCAACAGAAAAAGGGAACTGGTCAGAAAGATCCTTAAAAGTATAAGTATAGCATGTATAAACCCGTGGTGCTAGATAAAATCAGACAAGCATAAAAAATAGCCCTGCATGAGGATCTCCTTAAAATGAAAGTGCGACCAAACATCAAAAGGAGAAGTTCCTATGCAAGAGCACTTTCATTTTACAACAGATCGTGCCAAACTTCAAAAACAATATGCATCGATTTTGCTTTTTGTATCGGCTCAACTATCGAGTGTCCAGATTCATCTTCAACGCCGAAATCGTCATTTGTTGAAACAGAAAGACGAAGTCATTATCACCATCCATGTCCTTGGAAAGTTGTTAGGCTTCACTTCCGAACGGACTTGGCACCGGTTTGTGATCGGGAATTTGTTTCCCAAGGCCTTGTTCCCTGAACGTTCTCGGTACAACCGTCGCTGCCGAGCGCTTAGCTTTACGATCAAGTGGATTCGGCACCAGCTGGCCAAGCGCAGGCAACACCATGCGTATGCGGTTGTGGACAGCTTGCCGATCGAGCTGTGTCATTCAGCCCGAATGTATCGCGTCAAACGGTTTCGTGGAATCGCCGATATTGGCTATTGTGCTTCTAAAAGGATCACTTTTGATGGGTTGAAACTTCACCTGCAGGTCACCGATCAAGGGCTTTCGATGGGATATGTCGTTACTGAAGCGTCTTGTCACGATCGGGTGGCCGCTGAAACCGTCATGACGCAAATTCCACATCCATATAACCTCGGTGACAAAGGATACATCAGTCAAAAACTACAAAAGAAGCTGTACGAAGAGCATCGAGTCGCTTTTTGGACGCCCGTTCGAAAAAATCAGCGAATTCACCAATCCGACGCATGGAAACAGTGAGTGAAACGAAAATGCAAAGTGATGGAAACCGTGTTTTCGATTTTAGTCGATTCGTATCGGATCACCGAGATTCGAGCGAACTCGATTTCTGGATTTGAAACGGCACTGGATGATATTTTACTGGCCTACTCCCTTTGTTGTTCTTGGGCTAGTTGAGCGTTAAGACTCAACTAGCACCACGGGTTCTTTTATTATTTCTTTTTTAACAGCTTGTTATGTAGTTTAGAAAAGATGAGCAATGCAACAATCGAACCGATCAAGCAGCATAACATATCCCATTGTGTATCCCAAATATCACCTTGGATTTCTAAAAAGTTTTTGGACGCTTCTCCTCCCTTGCTTATTTTAAAAACTAACCATTCGATAATTTCGTACAAAGCAGCGATGGCTAGCGACATACTTAGGACAATGTTAACTAACCAAGACCCTTTTGTTAATGGAGTTTTTCGCAGTAAAATTTCTCTCAGCACAATCGCAAATAAGCCTTTAAGCAAATGCCCAAATCGGTCGTAATGATTTCGCTTTAAATCATAAGTGTCTTTGATCCAATCAAAAAGAGGGACTTTGGAATAGATATAATGACCACCGACGAACATACTTATGGCTAGAATAGCAATAATGACATAAGAGAGTGTGGTGAAACGGAATTTATTGTATGCTGCGATGACAATGATCAAACCGATAACGGCAGGACTAACCTCTAACGCCCATTTCAGGTAACTGGTCGGTTTAATTGCTGATCAAATAAAAACGGCAATAACAACCAATAGTAAAAATAGATGAATTTTTCTACTTCCACCGTTTCTCACGTTATTCACTCCTTTAGGGGAGGCGCTTTACTTACAGTATTTCACCAAAAACAATTTTCATGCAGTACATATATCGTCCTCGTTGCCCAAAGAATAAACGAATTTAGTTGTAAAAACTGGTTTAGTTAAACAAACAAAAAATGCCTGAATATCCTTCGTTAAAAATAGAAAAAGAAAAAGGACGGTAACGACCCACCTTCGACAATCCAATAGTTGTGGTCGCCCCGATCCCCTTACGGCATATCCACCTTAAACTTCACCTTAAACTTCATCCGTGTTTGTTTCGGTTCCAATTTTAGTTTTATTTTTTTCGACTAAATCATTCTCTCCGCCATTTTTCGCGATTTGTCCCTCTTGGTTTGCGTTCTGCCCGCCTTCTTTCGCGATCTGTCCGCCTTGATTTGCGTTCGGCCCTTTTCCATTGATCTGTCCGCCGGTCTCTGCTGCTTGTTTATTACCAGCTTTACCTCCTTGGTTTGCAAGATTATTATTGTTGTAAATGTTGATATAAATTGTAAGACCGTCTTTGTCGTGTTTAACAGAGATTGCTTCTTTTAATTCTTCCTGATCATCATGGTAATCTTCTTTATGGTGTTTCCCCATAAGGGTATTTCCTCCTTTTTTCTTTTGGTACCAGTAATATATGTTTCGCTTCCAAACGTGATTATGTACTTGTCCCCTGTTAATCATCTATTTTTAATAAATAGGGAGTTTGCTTGGGAAGCATTGAAAGCTAAAACCTACAGCCTCTGAACGAATCATTTAGAAAAAGTACCTGTTTTGATTTGGTTGCTTTTGTGCGAGTGGAACAATAGAGTTTAACTAGCACCATAGATTGTATAAATTTCATTCTATTTATTGACACAACTTAACATCTCATCCCTGTTTTGCATGTCATTTTTAAGTATCTTCTCCATCTTCGAACAGTGTCCGTGCAATGACACAATGTTATCTCGACAGCTAGAATGTATGGGTTAAGGGGGGAATAGCATATCATCATCAGAAAAAATTAAACTAGAAGCAATTCGATGAGTGCTAGAGAACGAGGGATCAGTCGTTGTAATGGCGGAGGAATTAGGCATTCGTCATCGAGATAATTATTTATCATGGATGAAGAAAGATAAACAATATGGAGAAGTCATCATTTTATTTCACACAAATTTACATTAACTTCGAGTTTTATTCATAAAAATGAGGATAGGGAGTTCTATTTTATCAAAAAGGAGTTGATTTTTTTGCATTTTAACTATTTGTATCGAGTTAATTCATGGACACAAATTTTAATTTTGTTACAGCGAAGTTTATACGCAGAAGAAATGGTATGTGCCATGAGTAGTCAGCTTTTTCATATCCCACAAACGAAAGACTTAAAAGGTAGTAGTGAGATGCATAACCATCTAGTTCCTGCTTCTTATCATCGTGTCACGGCAGTGGGTTCAGCTCAAAGACTAGCAAATGGTGAGCAACAACAATCTATTGTACAAACAATGACCGCCTGTATCATTAATGCAGAAAACCGGGATAAAAAAGTTCGTGAAGGATTAAAAATAATGGAGGATAATGCTACTCCAGATTTCAAGCCTTTTATTAAACTGATTATCCAATGGCAAAACCAAGCAGAATCTTATTTATCTCAAACTAAAGCAGCATTAAAATCGATGGGAATCTCGTTCCCTGCTGGAAGTGAGCAGCAAAGCGGGGAATACAATGCTTATTAATATTTAACAGGTTGGCGCTCTGATCCAACCTTTTTGTTTTGGATTTTCTTCTTCTAATGATCCCTGTTAAATGAACAAGTAAATTCATACCTTGATCCTTTTGTATAGAAGGACATGATGGTTGCCGTGTGAATGAATGTACGATTTTGGGCGCGAATGAGGAATGATAATGGGTAAAAACGTTGGTATATCACACCATTTTCCGGTGTCATTTCCGATTTACATATTAACAAAAACGTGAAAACCTCTTCAGCGCAACCCGAAGAGGTTTTTTCATGAAATTTCGCTCAATCACTTTTCTCTTCTTCCCGCCGTATCGCTTCTGCCAACTCCTGCGAAAGAGAATTTTTATAGGTCTCCGCTGATTCTTCTCCTTCGTCTTTAATATCGACAACACTACCTGGGAAATATTGCTCTTTTTCTTTCATCTTTTTCACCTCATAGGTAGTTTGCGCCATGAGATGGGTAATTTATGCGTTTAAAAGTTGTTCGTATACTTTTAAATTCGCGTAAATCGTATGGAAGATTGGTCTTTTTTCGCTATGCTGTATAAGCATCCTTGCAAATGATCGGCTTCTATCGGCAACCCTTTTTCCATATCCCTCTATTTTAACAATCCCTTTGCATAGCCCTCCCGAAATTAGAAAAAACTACAATTGCAAACAAGGAGGGATGATGATGGACAAAAAAACGAAAGAAGGCATGAAAAACCTTGAAGTCAAGGCTACTCCAGAAGACCTTGCCACGGAAAAAAGAATGAGCGACAACAAAGGCCAGCACCGTACACCGAAAGTATAACAACTTATCCAGCAATCAAAATCCGAGGACAACATTGCCTCGGGTTTTTTCGGCAAAATGGAAACTCTCATTTGCTCCCTAATAAATTTGGACACTCGATAAGGTTGTTTTTTATAATTATCTTCATTCATTGGCTTGCGTCAGGCGACAAACACTATAGGTGTTTGACAGCATGAGCAAAGCTGTACTGATAATGGATGCCCCGACTAGAATTTTCAATTCAGTCGTGGAGGCTCACAAGCAAGTTTCCAATGACAGGTTAAAAATTAATCATCGCCGGCACAGCGGTTAATTCCCTGAAAGCCTCCTTTTCCACACTTTCCCACTCGTTGTGTCTATCATACATCAAACAGCATCCCTAAGCTGAGCGCACGAAAAAACAAAGAGATGGCAAGGACCACCCCTTTTTCTCGCTCTATTCATTTTAAGATCCCACAATTGACCTTTTTTAGATGATCGTATTTATTTCTTGCTCCATTTTGTATCCACTTCAACCCCAGCATCATGCAAAAGATTGAACACAGGACATCTTCTTTCCACTTCATTTTTCAGTTGCTCGATTCTCTCTTCACTTTCTTCGGTTTGTATATTTACTTGGAAACGAACTTTTTGGAAATGTGTGCGAACGCCTTCTTCCCCCATTAGCCCCCGGGTATCAATAATGCCTGTCGCTTCAAACTCAATTCCCGAGAAAGTAAAGCCTAATTCTTTGGCAACTAACGGAATCATCACTCCATTACAACCGCACAGTGATGCAACTACATATTCCAGCGGAGTTGGCGCTGCATCAACCCCTCCTAATTCTGCTGGTTCATCCATAGAAAAAGCAGGAAAATTTCGTATAGAAATATTGGTTTTGACGCCCGATTCCCATTTACCTTTAGCAGAGACTTTAACCAATGTAGAAGCTTGAGCCATGTCCTTTCCCCCTTTAGTTAAGTAAATTTATCGGAATTAATAAAATTATAAAAAAATAACCGTAGAGTGTAAAGAAAAATTTTCAAATTCACATTTCCTTGTTTTCCGAATCCAGCAATGAAGGACATTTTATACATGGAAAGCGATTTAATTAAGAAAAATGATATGATTTATACTATGATACTATGCAATATGAACCACTTATTTCCTTTCTATCCACATCACCTTATCAAAAGAAAAAGAAAGCAATCCGAAACTAGATTACTTTCTTTCCCAAGCACCCATGATAAGAAACTCCTGTCTCTTTTTCTTTCTTTAAATTAAAATATAATACCTATAATAATATTTTATATGGATTTTCTAGATAGTTTTTAATGGTGGCAAGAAATTGACTAGCCGGGGCACCATCGATCACTTGATGATCAAACGTTAAACTTAACGGTAAAATCTTTCTCTTCTGAATGGCATCTCCTACAAAAACCGGAGTATCTGTGACCGTTCCTACCCCAAGAATTCCTATCTCCGGCGGATTTAACACTGGTGTAAAAAATTCGACGCCATAAGCACCGAGACTTGTAATGGTAAAAGTAGAGCCCCTCATTTCCTCGCTGCTTAATTTTCCTTCCCTTGCCCGTACGCTCAATTCCTTAATCTTTTTAGAAATTTCTTTTAAAGAAAGTTTCTCTGCATAAGGGATGACCGGAACGACTAGACCGTTCTCCAATGCGACTGCAATTCCTAAATGCACGGAATCATACGTATGAATATGCCCGTCTTGGTAAAGACTGTTCATTTGTTTATGGATACATAATGCTAAAATCGTTGCACGGGCGATAAAATCAGTAATCGTAAGCTTTACATCCGGTTCATCTTGTAAAGCCTCTTTAATCTGTCCCTGTAGCTTAAGTAATTCTGTCACATCCGCTTTCATATGAATCGTTAGCTGAGCCGTTTGCTGCAGGCTTGCAAACATTCTTGTCGCGATTACTTTTCGCATCCCCGTCACCGGTTTTACCTTGACACCTTTTTGTTCCGTTGTGATTGGACTCGTTTCTACGATCGTTTGCTTTTCATTTCCTAGCTGTAAAGATGTTTGTTTTAATCGAATGGCTTTTTCTACATCTGCCCGTGTAATTCTACCCTTGGGCCCCGAACCTGAAATATTACTTAAATCGATTCCCGCTTCACGGGCTAATTTTCTAGCGGCAGGAGAAACGCGCAACATATGTCTAGACGTTGCTTTTGCCTCGATGGTTCCAACGGAAACGGCTACTTCTTGTATTGCTTGTTGCGGTGTTTCATTAGACTGATCATCTGGCTGTTCTCCTTCCTGACCAATGTAACCAATTACCTTTCCTACTTCCACCGTTTCATCTTGTTCAACAAGAATATCTAATAACACCCCATCTTGCGGCGCTTCGATATCTGTTTCAATCTTATCGGAACTAATGACAACGATCGATTCCCCTCTTTTCACTTTATCTCCTTTTTTCTTTAACCACTCTACCACCGTTCCTTCTTTCATACTCATTCCTAACTTTGGCATGAAAATTTCAACCGCCATTCCTATCTCTCCCCTTTTCGATTGGTACAAGGAATGCGTGCTGCTAAATAAACCACATCGAAATCACTTTTAGCAACACGCTTGGATTTATTTAAACTGCTATAATCGTTTCATCTCCTATTATTTCAGCTGCTGCACGAAGTACTTTTTCTGGGGTTGGTAAGTAAAGATCTTCTAATGTTGGTGAAAAAGGAACAGGACAGTGCGGAGCAGTAACCATCTTAATCGGAGCATCTAAATAATCAAATCCTTTATCCGCCACAAGAGCCGAAATATCTGCCGCTACGCTACATCTCGGATTTGCTTCGTCAATCACAATTAATCGACCTGTCTTAGCTACCGAAGATAAAATGGTTTCTTCATCCAGCGGGGATAAAGTTCTTGGATCAATTACCTCTGTTTCCATTCCGCGTGCTTTTAACAGATCCGCTGCTTTTAAAGCCGTATGCACTTGTTTTCCTATCGCCACAATGGTCAAATCATTTCCTTCTCTTTTAATATCTGCTTTTCCAAGAGAGATGGTATAAAATCCTTCTTCCACTTCTCCTTTCATGTTATAAAGCGTTTTATCTTCAAAAAAGATAACAGGATCATCATCAAAAATCGAGGTAAGTAAAAGACCTTTCGCATCGGACGGGGTAGAAGGAACAACGACTTTTAGCCCTGGTATATGGGTGAAAATCGCGTACAGGCTTTGTGAATGTTGCGCAGCCGCGCGAAATCCGGCACCGTGCATCGTTCGTATGGTTAAAGGTACTTTCGCCTTTCCGCCAAACATATAGCGGAGTTTTGCCGCTTGGTTCATTACTTCATCTAAACAACTTCCGATAAAATCATTAAACATCAATTCTGCAATCGGCCTTAACCCCGTAGCCGCCGCAGTAACCGCTGCCCCAATATATCCAGCTTCCGCAATCGGCGTATCTAATACTCTTTCTCTCCCAAACTCTTGGACAAGACCTTTGGTGACGCCCATTACTCCTCCCCAAGCTTCCTCATCTTGCAAATGATCAACGGCTGCACCGCCAGCTACGTCTTCTCCCAACAAAATAACATTTTCATCTTTGCGCATCGCGAGCTTCATTGCCTCATTAATTGCTTCTGAGAAAGAAATGGTTCTTGTCATAATGGTTATTTGCCTCCTTACTTTTATGATTAATAGGATACATAAACATCTTTTAAAAGATCTTCTTCCGCCGGGAATGGGCTTTTTTCCGCAAAATCTACTGCTTTCTCAATCGTTTCCGCCACATTCCGTTCTATTTCAAGCAATTCTTGTTCTGATAATAGATGTTTGGAAAGAATATAGTTCCGGAATTTTACGATGGCATCTAATTCTTTTAAATGTTTTTCTTTTTCTTCCGCTGATTTATACGTTTGTGCATCTCCTTCAAAATGACCATAGTTTCGATAGGTCTTACATTCGATTAAAGTTGGCCCTTCCCCGTTGCGAGCTCTCGTTATTGCTCTTTCTGCCGCTTCGTATACGGCAATCACGTCTTTGCCATCCACCATCTCTCCTGGAATGTTGTAAGCGGCTGCCCGGTCTGCAATGTTTTTACAGCTGGATGCATATTCGAAAGGAGTTGCTTCAGCATAGCCATTGTTTTCCGCCACAAAAACAACTGGTAATTTCCAAATAGCCGCAAGATTGATTCCTTCATGAAATGTACCGTGATTATTCGCCCCATCGCCAAAGAAACAAACGGCAACAGCACCGGTTTTCTTCAGTTTCGCCGTCAAACCAGCTCCAACCGCTAAAGGAAATCCGCCACCGACTATGCCATTGGCACCAAGCATTCCCTTTTCCACATCGGCAATATGCATGGATCCCCCTTTTCCTTTGCATAATCCTGTAGCTTTTCCATAAATCTCCGCCATCATACCGTTCAAATCACAGCCTTTTGCAATACAGTGGCCGTGTCCGCGATGCGTACTCGTAATATAGTCTTTTTCATTCAAATGAGCACAAACCCCTACCGCTACTGCTTCCTCACCAGCATATAAATGAACAAATCCTGGCAAAATTCCTCTGCTGAAGATTTCATGAACTTTGTCCTCAAACTGACAAATTTCACACATTTTCTGATACATCCATTTTGCTTTTTCTCTCGTAAAACTCTTGGATTCCGGTTTTGTCACTGTCATCCTTCCATCCTCCTTATGAGTGTGATGAATGAAAATGAAATCTTCTCGCTTTATTAACCATGCAAGGAGTGTGCCAATAAAAAAAACGCTTACAAAAATATGGTTGTAAGCGTTTTTGAAAAGACAAATTCGGACTAATCTCATTTTTTCTCATTTTTTCTCATTCTTTCTCATTTTGTCTCATATCAAATGATATTTCTTTAATTTCCGGTAAAATGTACTGCGAGGAATATTTAACTCAGCGGCTGCTTGAGCAATATTGCCTTTTGTTTTCTGCAGGATATCCATCATATGATTTTTTTCAATCTGTTCACGATAAGATAAAGTTTCTTGACCTGACTCCATATTTTCTTCCTGACTTTCCCAGCCAATGAACATCGATCGGAGTTCTGGAATAGAAGGAATATGATCTCCGTATTCAATTCGAACTCGCTCCAACACGTTAAATAATTCGCGAATATTTCCTGGCCAATGATAGGTCATCAATAGTTGGATCACTTCATCAGGAAAGAAAACAGACCAATTCTTTTGCTGGCAATAATACTGAATCAAAAATGGTATATCCTCTTTTCGTTCTCTTAACGCCGGAACTTTGATTGGATATACATAAATGCGATAAAATAAATCTTCCCTTAGCTTTCCTTCTCTTACTAATTGATATAAATCGCAGTGTGTTGCCGTTATTACTCTTACGTCAATAGGAATTGGTTTTGTGCCGCCAATAGGAACGACTTCCCTTTCCTGCAAAACCCGTAAAAGCGCTATTTGCATTTCCAAAGAGATTTCGCCAATTTCATCGAGAAAAATGGTTCCGCCGTTTGCTTGAACAAATTTTCCTTTATGTCCTGTACGTTTTGCCCCCGTAAATGCCCCTTCCACATAACCAAACAGTTCGCTGCCAATCAGTTCCTTCGGTATTGCGCCGCAATTAATCGCAACAAATGGCCTGTTTTTTCTTTTGCTGTTTTGATGAATAGCGCGGGCGATTAATTCTTTTCCTGTTCCTGTTTCTCCGGTTATATGAACAGTAGCATCTGTTTTCGCTACCTTTTCACAGCTCTTTATTACATTTGCAAATGATATGCTCCTACCGGTTACTCCTTCAAAATGAAAAGTCGTTGAAACCAATTTGGAATCATTATTTTTCTTCTGAAGAGTAACTCGATAACCAATAACATCATGATGAATAGAAGAATAAATCGGAATCTTAGATTTTATCACCCAATGATCACCACAAACATCTTCTAGTGATCGATTAAGCATGTTTGAAAAGGAAGAGCGTAAACAATGATTAACCCAGACAATACTCCCTTTATGATTACATATAACTACGGGGGAATCGGTATTTTCCATATTGCAAGCATACTTAAACAACTCTAATTCATCTTCTTTCGCTTGCATGTGGAATCGTTGTTCGATGGTATATGCTGCGGCAACAACCGTGGCTAGGACATGGTCGTGAAACGGATAATGATTGATGGGGTATGAAACGTCGATAATTCCGACAAATTCTCTCTTTTCGTCATAAATAGGTGTTGCGGAACAAACCCATTGATGAGAAGCAACGGAATAATGTTCTAAGCCGACAATCGTAATTGGCTCGCAAATTCTCAAAGACGTGCCAATGGCATTTGTCCCAACCTCATCTTCTGTCCACTTTACTCCTTCCACAAATTTTATTCCTTCGGCCATTTTCATTGCTTGTTTATTTCCCTTTGCATATAAAACATATCCTTCTCGATCGACAAGGAGAAAAATAGATTTTGTTTCCTGTAAATATTTTTGCAGCTTTTCTAAAATAGGTACGGCAATCTGAAGCAATCTTTGATTCCGTTTTTTCCTTTCTGCTAGCAAATGAGGCTCTAAAATAATCTTTCCTTTTCCGTCATAAGGGTCCACATTTTTCTGGCGGCAGAGATACCATGATTCCGCAATTCTTTTGTTCATCCTTGCATGATCCAATGTTCCTTCACGCACAAAGCGCTGCCAAATTTCGCGTCTAGATGGATCTACGATATTCATATCCATCCTCCCAGCACTTAATATCGTTAGATAATGTTTACATTCGTTTTTTACATAAAAAATTCCTCTTGAAAACAACTTGTTTTCAAGAGGAATCCTACCATTATGGCAAATTCGTCGTTCCCATGAGGAAACGGTCGACTTCTCTCGCCGCTTCCCGGCCTTCGTGAATCGCCCAGACGATTAAGCTTTGGCCGCGGCGGGCATCTCCAGCGGCGAAAACTCCTTCGATGTTCGTTGTATATTTCCCGTACGGCGCTTTGACTTTGTTGTTGATCGTTTCGACGCCGAACTGTTTCAACACCGGCTGCTCCGGGCCTTCAAAGCCGATGGCGATGAAAACTAAATCGCACGGCCACACTTGTTCGGTGCCTGGAATTTCTTTAAATACTGCTTTGCCGTTTTCATCGATGATCTTTTCCATTTGGATCGTGTGCAGCTCTTTCACGCGGCCGTGTTCGTCGCCGACGATTTTTTTCGTTTGAATGCAATATTGCCGCGGATCGGCGCCGAACTTCGCTTTCGCTTCTTCATAGGCGTAATCGAGGGTAAAGACAAGCGGAAACTGCGGCCACGGGTTATCTTTCCGGCGTTCATGCGGCAGGGCCGGGTGCTTGCCAAACTGCACGACGCTTTTGCATCCTTGCCTTAATGCAGTCGCGACGCAGTCCGCTCCTGTATCACCGCCGCCGATGACAATGACGCGCTTGTCTTTCGCGTCGATAAAGTTGCCGTCGGCAAAGTTGGAATCAAGCAGGCTTTTTGTGACTCCGGTCAAATAATCCATCGCAAAATGGACGCCCTCAAGCTCTCTGCCTTCAATCGCAAGATCGCGCTGCTTTTGCGCGCCGACGCACAATACGACGGCGTCATATTGCGCGCGCAGCTCATCGGCGGTGATGTCTTTGCCGACTTCCGTGTTAGTGACAAACGTAATGCCTTCTGCTTCTAATAACCGAACGCGGCGCTCGACAATTTCTTTTTCCAGCTTCATATTTGGAATGCCATACATGAGCAGGCCGCCGATGCGATCCGCGCGTTCGTACACCGTTACCGAATGCCCCGCCTGATTGAGCTGGTCGGCGCAGGCGAGGCCGGCAGGGCCGGAGCCGACGATCGCCACCTTTTTCCCGGTGCGTTTTTGCGGAATGCGCGGCTGAATCCAGCCTTCGGCAAATCCTTTATCGATAATCGCCCGCTCAATGCCTTTGATTGCAACCGCGGGATCGGAAATCGCCACCGTACAAGAGCCTTCACATGGCGCCGGACAAACCCGTCCGGTAAATTCTGGGAAGTTGTTCGTTTTCAGTAGCCGCTCGAGCGCCTCTTTCCATCTGCCGCGGTAGACTAAATCGTTCCATTCCGGAATTAAATTATGAATCGGACATCCTGACGTCAGACCGTTTAATTCCAATCCCATATGACAAAACGGCGTCCCGCAGTCCATGCAACGGGCTCCTTGCCGTGCGAGCATTTCCTCGGAAAATGGAAACGTATATTCTTTCCAATCGCCAAGACGGGAAAGCGGGTCACGTTTCGTTTCTTCCTCGCGTGCATATTCCATAAAACCGGTTGCTTTTCCCATGATCGTGTCCCTCCTTTTCCGTACCATTCCAATAACGGTGGCGAAGCGATCGCATTACTTCGCGACCGCCTGCAAAACGTGTACTCCGCTTACCGCGGCTTTTTTTCGTTTCGCCACCGTTTCAAACGCAGCCATCATTGCTTCCTCTTGCGAAAGCCCGGATTGTTCGAGCGTGTGAATCGTTTCGATCATCAATTTGTAATTGCGCGGAATGACTTTTACAAATTTGCTGACATATGTTTCCCAATGGGCCAAAATATGAGACGCTTTACGGCTTCCCGTGTAGCGGTAATGTTTGATGATCATTTCACGCACTTCGTTGATTTCCCGTTCGCCCTCGAGCTGTTCAAACAGCACCAATTCTTTATTGGCCGTTTTTTGCCAGTCTTCTTCATCCGCCAATACGTAGGCGATGCCGCCGGACATTCCAGCCGCAAAGTTTTTCCCGACAGAACCAAGAATGACGACGCGTCCGCCTGTCATGTACTCGCAGCCATGGTCGCCGACACCTTCCACAACGGCGTGGACGCCGCTGTTTCGCACGCAGAACCGCTCGCCGGCGCGTCCGCGGATGTAGGCTTCGCCGCTCGTTGCCCCGTAGAAAGCAACGTTGCCGATAATGACGTTATCCGCAGAAGCAAACGGAGCGTCTTGCGGCGGACGAACGATTACTTTGCCACCGGATAGACCTTTTCCGACATAGTCGTTCGCATCGCCGACGAGCTCGAGCGTCATTCCTTTCGGCACGAAAGCGGCAAAGCTTTGTCCGGCCGAACCAGTGAAATGAAGGCGAATCGTATCTTCTGGAAGCCCTTCTTCCCCGTATCGTTTCGAAATTTCGCTTCCTGTCATCGCGCCGACCGTCCGGTGCACGTTGCGAATCGGCAAATGAAGCTCGACTTTTTCCTGCCGTTCAAGCGCCGGTCGGACTGCCGGCAAAATTTCCGTATAATCCAGCGTTTGTTCGAGACGATGATTTTGCGGACGGGCAAATGTCCGCGGTCCGTCGGCTTGATAAAGAAGGCGCGATAAATCTAAATGTTTCGCTTTCCAATGATTTTTCGCGCGTTCGCCGACTCTTAAGACGTCGACTCTTCCGACCATCTCATCGATGGTGCGGAATCCGAGCTGAGCCATGATTTCACGCACTTCTTGGGCGACAAAATACATAAAGTTGACGACATGTTCCGGTTTGCCCATAAACTTTTTGCGCAGCTCCGGATTTTGCGTCGCCACGCCGACCGGGCATGTATCGAGATGGCACGCTCGCATCATCACACAGCCTAAAACGACAAGCGGAGCAGTCGCAAAGCCGAATTCTTCGGCGCCAAACAAGGCAGCCATGACGACATCGCGGCCGGTCATTAATTTTCCGTCTGTTTCCAAGACGACGCGGTCGCGCAAGCCGTTTAACATCAACGTCTGATGCGTTTCGGCAAGACCGAGCTCCCACGGCAGCCCCGCGTGCTTAATGCTCGTTTTTGGCGATGCGCCGGTGCCGCCGTCATAGCCGCTGATGACAATCACGTCGGCGTTTCCTTTCGCGACGCCGGCGGCGATCGTTCCGACGCCTGCTTTCGCCACGAGTTTCACGCTGATGCGCGCGTCTTTATTGGCGTTCTTCAAATCGTAAATAAGCTGTGCCAAATCTTCGATCGAATAAATGTCATGGTGCGGCGGCGGCGAAATCAACTCGACTCCCGGCGTCGAGCCGCGCACCTTGCCAATCCACGGATATACTTTATTGGCCGGCAATTGTCCGCCTTCGCCAGGTTTTGCCCCTTGCGCCATTTTGATTTGCAATTCATCGGCGTTGACTAAATAATGGCTTTTGACGCCAAAGCGGCCCGATGCAACCTGCTTGATTGCGCTTCGGCGCCAGTCGCCGTTTGCATCCTTGACGTAGCGGTTTGGATCTTCGCCTCCCTCGCCGCTGTTGCTTTTTCCGCCAATGCGGTTCATCGCGATCGCCAGCGCTTCATGAGCTTCCTGGCTTAACGAACCGTAAGACATCGCACCGGTTTTAAAGCGGCGCACGATCGATTCAACCGGTTCGACCTCTTCGATTGGAACCGGGGTTCTTGTTTCATCAAATTCAAACAAATTCCGCAAAAACGTCATACATTCTTCATTTGCCAATTTTGAATATTGTTTGTACAACTCATAATCATTTTTCCGGCATGCCCATTGAAGCAGATGGATCGTTTTCGGGTTGAACGCATGATGTTCCCCGTTTCGCCGCCATTGCAGCTCGCTGCCCGTCTCTAGCGTGCCGTCTTGGTAAGATGTATAGAAGGCTGCTTCGTGTCGCATTTTCGCTTCCTTGGCGATTTCAGCAAGACCGATGCCGCCGATTTGCGATGCCGTACCGGTGAAGTATTGCTCGATCACTTCTTCGCCAATGCCGACCGCTTCAAAAATTTGCGCGCCGCGGTAGCTTTGCACCGTCGAAATGCCCATTTTCGACATCACTTTCACGACACCGTCGGTAGCGGCTTTGATATATTTACGCACCGCATCGCGATACGACAGCGCCACATTGCCTTTTTCCACTTCCTGGCGGATCGTCTCAAGCGCCAAATATGGATTTACCGCGTCAGCGCCATACCCGATTAAAGCCGCGAAGTGATGCACTTCCCGCGCTTCGCCGCTTTCAACAATGATGCTTACGTTCGTCCGTGTCCCTTTGCGGACGAGGTATTGATGAAGGGCGCTCGTGGCAAGCAATGTCGGAATCGCGACATGTTTTTCATTCACACCGCGGTCAGACAAGACAAGAAGCGTCGCACCGTTTTCCATTGCTTCGTCAGCTTTGGCAAACAGCTCATCAAGCGCCTGTTTTAAATCATCAGTAAATAGCGTTGGAAGCGTCACACAGGCAAATTCCGGATACGGATTGGATTTTAACGCTGCCAGTTCCTCATTGGAAAGAATCGGCGTCTCCAAACGAATGCGACGGGCTGCCGATGCATCTGGATGTAAAATATCCCCTTCTTTGCCGAGAAGCGTCATCGTCGATGTCACGATATATTCGCGAATCGCATCAATCGGTGGATTCGTCACTTGCGCAAACAGTTGTTTAAAGTAGTTAAACAAGCTTTGCGGACGGTCGGACAGAACAGCCAGCGGCGCATCCATCCCCATCGCGCCGGTCGGATCTTTCCCTTCCGTCACCATCGGGATGATCATTTTTTCGACATCTTCATACGTATAGCCGAACGCTTTTTGCAACGTCACAAGGTTGTCGACCGGTTTTACCGTTTCCGGAATGTCAAGGTCAGAAAGAGCAATCATTTGCTCGTCAAGCCATTGGCGGTATGGCTTCTCTTTGGCGATTTCTCCTTTGATTTCCTGATCGGAAATAATCCGCCCTTGTTCTAAATCGACTAACAGCATTTTCCCCGGGCTCAGCCGGTCTTTATAGAGGATATTGTTCGGATCGACATCGATGACGCCGACTTCCGACGAGAAAATAATATAGTCATCTTTCGTCACATAATAACGCGCTGGCCGCAGCCCGTTGCGGTCCAAAATCGCACCGATCTGCTTTCCGTCCGTGAACGAAATTGCTGTCGGCCCGTCCCATGGCTCCATCAGGCAGCTATGGTACTCGTAAAACGCTTTTTTCGCCTCATCCATTTCCTCATCCCAAAACCATGGCTCCGGAATCAGCATCATCGCCGCATGCGCCAACTTTTTCCCTGCTAGGACAAAAAATTCGAATGCATTGTCTAAAATCGACGAGTCGCTGCCGTTCGTATCCAAAATCGGCGTAATTTTTTGCAAATCATCGCCGAACAGCTCCGATACAAACTGCTTTTCGCGCGCCATCATCCAATTGACGTTGCCGCGCAGCGTATTGATTTCGCCGTTATGAATTAAATAGCGGTTTGGATGCGCTCTTTCCCAGCTAGGGAACGTGTTGGTGCTAAAGCGGGAGTGAACGAGGGCAAACGCCGAGCGGAACCGTTCATCTTGCAAATCGACGTAAAACTCATCCAATTGTTCCGGAGTAAGCAACCCTTTATAGACAATCGTCCGGCTCGAAAGACTTGCAAAATAGCATTCATTATTCTCAACGAGTTTTTCCGCTTGTTTGCGAATCACGTACAATTTCCGCTCAAACGCAAGTTCATCGGTAAGATCGTCGCTTGCTGCGATAAATACTTGGCGGATAAATGGCTTGCTTTGTTTTGCAAGTTTTCCAAGTTTTTCGATATTTACAGGCACAGTACGCCACCCTAACAGCGTCTGTCCCTCTTTTTCAACGATTTTATTAAACTCTGTTTCATAATACGCCCGTCTTTCCTCATCTTCCGGCAAAAACACCATGCCGACGCCGTAGCGCCCTTTTGGCGGAAGATTCATTTTTCCGCACGCCACTCGGAAATATTCATGCGGAATTTGTACCATAATTCCCGCGCCGTCGCCCGTTCGCGGATCGCTTCCTTGTCCGCCGCGGTGTTCAAGCTGGCGCAGCATATGCAGCGCTTTTTTGATAATGTCGTGAGACGGCTTCCCTTTTAAATGTGCATAAAAACCGATCCCGCACGCATCATGTTCAAATTCAGGGCGATAAAGCCCTTGTGCTTTTGGCAGTCCGTAATGTTTCATGCTGCTTCCCTCCCGTTCCGATTTCTCTGTAATAATCATTGTAATTTTCAAAAATAATATAAACAATATATAATTTAGATTAAATCCATCTCATTTTGCGATAAATGGCAGGGAGGGGAGAGAAAAATGGAACTGAGACAGCTGCAATATTTCGTGGAGGTAGCGAAGCGGGAACACGTTTCCGAAGCGGCGGAAGCGCTGCATGTCGCCCAATCCGCCATCAGCCGGCAAATTGCAAATTTGGAAGCAGAACTTGGCGTCCAATTGTTTGAGCGGGAAGGACGAAACGTCAAACTCACCCCTGTCGGCCGCCATTTTTTGCCGCATGTCGAGACGGCGCTCAAAGCGATCGAATACGCCAAGCAGCAAATCGAAGAATATTTGGATCCTGAGCGCGGAACAATCAAAATCGGCTTCCCGACGAGCCTTGCCAGCCATACGATGCCGATGGTCATCTCCGCCTTTAAAGAAGAGCATCCAAACGTGGCGTTTCACCTGCGGCAAGGGGCGTACCGGTATTTAATCG
Organism: Parageobacillus sp. VR-IP; assembly: GCF_013357975.1. Taxonomy (NCBI): domain Bacteria; kingdom Bacillati; phylum Bacillota; class Bacilli; order Caryophanales; family Anoxybacillaceae; genus Parageobacillus; species Parageobacillus sp. VR-IP. The sequence continues at coordinate 834,011 of NZ_JABVYQ010000001.1, read as the reverse complement.
AAGCGGTGAAAAAAAGAGAAATCGATTTGGCGTTTCTCGGACCTGTTCCAACTGGCGAACAGGGCATTAAAGGGGAGATTTTGTTTTCAGAAACGTTTGCCGCTCTTCTTCCAAGCAATCATCCGCTCGCCAAGCGAAGCAGTTTAGTGCTAAACGAGCTACGCAACGATCCGTTCGTCACGTTTCCAGAAGGGTATGTGCTGCATCAAATTGTGCTTGATGCTTGCCATCAGGCCGGATTTTCCCCGGTCATCTCGTCAGAAGGAGAAGATTTGGATGCAATCAAAGGGCTTGTCTCGGCGGGAATCGGCGTCACCCTGCTTCCGGAAAGCGCCTTTTATGAAACGGTATTGCGCTTTGCCGTCAAAGTGCCGATCGAAATGCCGCAAGTCAAGCGAAACGTTGGCATCATTGTTTCCGATCATCACGAACTGGCGCCGTCGGTCAAAGTGTTTTATCGGTTTGTGAAAGACTTTTTCGCCCGGTTGGAGCGGTATCAGTAAAAAAGTCGGTACCCAAACTAATATGGGTACCGACTTTTTCATTGTTCATTTTATTGTATTTCAGGATAGAACAAAACTTTCCCAAAAAATCCGTTTTTATTTATTATTCTTTCAAAAATCTCTGGTCCCTGTGAAAGAGGAACACGGTGAGTTATTAATGGCCTTACATTAATCAATCCCTTACTCATACATTCGATTGTTGTGTTCCACTCTCTTCCAGGGAATGGAGCTGAGATAGCATTCCAAGATCCTAGCACAGTTAATTCATTTCTTACAATTTTTTCAAAATAAAATCGTTCGATGTTTACATCCGAGTATGGGATACCTAAAAACAAAACTTGTCCTCCTTTTTTGGCTAACGCAAACACTTGAGCAGATGTAATAGGAGAACCGGCTGATTCAATAACTAAATCAACCCCATTTCCATCAGTTAGTTCCATTAAATGTTCATAAGCTGATTTTTCAGCTGAATGAATAACAACATCCGCACCAACTTCTTTTGCAATATTTAATTTCTTACTATCAATATCGATCGCATAAACTTTACTAGCACCGAAAATTTTTGCCCACTGAACAGCTAATAAGCCAATACTCCCGCACCCCATTACTGCAACATCTGCGCCAGGATGTATTCTAGTTCGGTAAAATCCATGTGCCACTACAGCTGAAGGTTCTATAAATGCCGCAGAATCAAAGTCAATTGTTTCCGGTATAGAAATTACATTTTCTCCAGGAAGCTTTACATACTCTGCAAATGCTCCAGGATGTCTAGCTCCAATTACTGTTAATTCTTTACATTGTGATAGCAATCCTTTTTTACAGCTTTCACACTTTCCACAATAAAGTGCAGGGCATGCAGCCACACGGTCCCCGATTTTAACATGATGAACGTCAGAGCCGATTGCAACTACTTCACCGCTAAACTCATGTCCCCATACCATTCCTTCAATATATGGACCTAACTTAGCATATCTAGATAAGTCAGAGCCACAAATGCCTGCCACCTTTACTTTTATAATGACCTCATCATTTTTTTCAATAAACGGTTCCTCGGCTTCCTCGTATCGCAAATCTCTTTTTCCATATAACTTTAATGCCCTCATTCATTTTTACTTCCTTCCTACTCTGCTTATATTTCATTAGATTCCGCAGCCTCAACAGAAAGATTTGATTGGGTAGATGGCTTTCTTTGTTTTAAATAAAATTTAGAGGCTAACGCTATACCGACAACAATGGTGTTAATTAACAACTGATGCTCAACATAAAAATCTCCAACCATTCTCCCATATGATCCAAACACAAAATCAAGAATTTTTTCAATCATAAATTCCGACCGCCTTTTATTTTTAATTTAACTTCTGGGCAGTCACAGAAAGCGCTTTCTTATTTTTTGAATAGCTCTTTGGATTTTATATAAGTTACGCTTATCCAAGGAAACTGCTTCTTTATTTAAAGATCAATCAACAGGTGTTAACAGTACTTTGATGGCTTCTCCATTTTTAATTACCCTATACGCTTCGTCCCATTGATCAATTGTAAATTGATGCGTAACAAGTGCTTTGGCATTTACTTTCTTTTCATTCATCAAAGCTAATGCTGGCTCCCAATCAGCAGGTTTTTGGCTTCTAGATCCAATCATCGTAATTTCTTTTTGAATAATCTTTTCTGAATTAATAGGAATCTCAGATTTTGCAAAAATACCTACCTGTATAAACTGCCCTTTCTTTTTCAATAAATCTAGCCCCATATTCACCGCTGAAACAGCTCCTGCACATTCAAAGACAACATCAGCACCATATCCATCTGTTAAACTTTTTACGATATGGTTTATGTCTTCTTCTTGAATATTAACAGCATAATCAATTCCCAATTCTTCGGCTTTTTCCAGACGAAGTTTATCAGCAGATAAACCAGTAATAATAACAGTCGCTCCATAAGTTTTTACTACTTGAGCAACAAGTAACCCAATTGGGCCAGGTCCTAAAACGACAACAACATCTCCTTCCTTAATTGTTGCTTTAGTCACCGCATGATGCGCACAAGCAAGCGGTTCAGTCATAGCAGCAGATACATAATCTACTTGTTTAGGAAGCTTATGAACGCTTTCTTTTCTAGCAATTACATACTTAGCAAAGCTGCCATTTTGCTGCGTTCCTAACCCTTTTCTACTGCTACATAAATTGTAATCACCTGTTTTACAATAAATGCATTCTCCACAAATATAGAAAGTTGTTTCTGACGTTACTCTATCCCCTGGCTTAAATTCTGTTACGTTTTCACCGACCTCAACTATTTCCCCTGAAAATTCATGGCCCAAAATAACAGGTGCCTTTACTTTATAATTACCTTCGTACGTGTGAATGTCAGTACCACATATCCCACTATATTTCACTAATATTTTGACTTGATCTTTTCCTACTTCCGGCTCTTCAATATCTATAATTTCTAGGTTACCAAAACCTAATTCTTTTTTGACTAACGCTTTCATTTTTGTCCTCCTTATACTCTATGATAAGGAAACAGAAGGAGCCTAAAAATCTATTCAGTTTCATTAGTTTATGAGAGCAAAAAGTTTATAAATTATATAGTTAATTAAGTTACCACCTTGGTCGATACTGGATATTTTGCTTGCACCTTTAGGCATATGGAATTTAGCATCAGTTGCCATTTGTGTATGAAGTGTTGCAAGATCTGTTGCCATGTAAAGTGATAAAGCAATCATAACAGTACCGACAATCACGGAATGAACTATATTCCCTCGCGAAGCACCAACGATAAATGCGACAATAAAAGGAATCGTTGCTAAGTCACCGAAAGGAAGCACATTATTGCCCGGCAAGATTACAGCTAATGCCACTGTTATCGGAACAAGAATTAACGCTGTTGAAATGACTGCCGGATGACCAATCGCGACAGCGGCATCTAGCCCAATATAAATATTTTGAGCACCAAATTTCTTTTGAAGTAATTCACGTGCTGATTCTGAAATAGGCATGAGACCTTCCATTAAAATCTTCACCATTCTAGGCATAAGAACCATAACCGCTGCCATCGACATACCAATTTTAATCGTTTTGCCAACGGAATAACCGGCAAGTAAACCTAAAGCTAAACCAAGAATTAGTCCCATGAAAATTGGTTCTCCAAATATTCCGAATTTTTTTTGGATTGTTTCAGGATCTGCATTCAATTTTTTAACACCAGGAATTTTTTGCATCAATTTCACCATCGGAATCCCTAATACTGCATAAGAAACTGTGCTTCCAGTAGCAACGGAAATACCTGGTAACCCAAAGTAATTTTCCAACATTGGTGCTGTCCAATCGGCAATTTTTAAACACACAATTTGGAATAAAAGTGCAGCGATTAGTGCTTGGATCATGCTATCTGTTAAAACATATACAATAGCTCCCATAAATGTATAATGCCAAAAGTTCCAAATATCCACGTTCATCGTTTTAGTTGTTTTGGTAATAAGCATTAAGACATTTAATAATAGACCAAGTGGTATAATAAACGCTGCAATCGGAGAAGCCCATGAAATAGAAGCTGCCGCTGGCCAACCGACATCGATAACATTCAATTTAATTCCAAATCTTTCAACCATTCCTTGGGCAGCTGGGCCCAAATTACTTACAAGTAAATCGACTACTAAGAAAATTCCAACGAATGCCACTCCTATTGTTAGACCTGCTCTAAAAGCTTTTCCGGGTTTTTGACCAAATAACAAACCAAGCAGGAAAATAACAACTGGCAAGATAACAGTTGCACCCAAATCTAAAAACGCCTTCAATGCATCAACAAATTCCTTCATAATTTAATCCCCCATTTTAATACCTTCGAATATTAACTTTTGGATTCCATGCAGAAATCATGGAATCCGAATTTGTTATGTGAAATTTCTATTAGTTAATTTTTTAAATATTCCAAAATTTCTTTTTTCACTTCTTCTAATCCAATCCCCGTTAAAAACGCTCGTGCATTGATTACAGGGAATGGGTATTCATTTTGAACAATAGTTGTAGTAACTAACAGATCAGCTGTATCGACATACGAACCTACTTCAGTAATCTTAATTTGAACAATGTCACATTCAATATTGTTTTCTTTGCAAAGATCTTCTATCGCTTTATTCACAATTGTAGATGTCGCAATTCCTGTTCCACATGCTACTAATACTTGTTTTTTCTTCATGTTAATCTCTCCTTCTATAGTATTTGTAAATTATTAGCTAAGCGATTTTTTATATTTGTCCTGTTTTCTTCTGACATTAGAAACTGCAATTCCTCTTCATTTTGAAATATTCCCATTAGTTTTTGGAGAAGAACGAGATGAGAATCTTCCTTATTTATTGCAAGCATAAATACTATTTGAACAGGAGTTTCTGCGCTTCTTTCTCCCATAACCCCAAATTTCACCGGTTCCTTTAATATCGCCACACTTATGGCATTTTTATTTACATGCTCTGAATCTGTATGAGGAATAGCAACAGAAACGCCATTGGTAGGAAGACCAGTAGCAGAGTTTTTTTCTCTCTCAATAACAGCTTCAATAAAGCTTTCTTTTACTAATCCTTTTTCAAACAGATTTATGGCCATGATCTTTAATAATTCTTCTCTATTATTCACATTTACATCCTTCAAGATTAATGACTCATCAAAATATATTTCACACATTTATTTATCACCTCGATATTTCTAAACATACATTATTGATCGACTGCATATTTTTTGATGATTTCGTGTACCTCATAAACAGATCTTGCATTTATGATTTGTTGGCGGTCGTGATCATTTCTCACTAGTTTCATCAACTGCATTAGCGCCCGAAGATGGCGGTCTTTGTCCAATGCTGCGATAACAATCACTAGCTGAATTGAATAGTCAGTTGCAAAGGTTACACCCTTTCTTAACCGAAGTAAACTCATAGAAAGTTCATTAACTCCTTCATCTGGTGCTGCATGTGGAATAGCTGTATTCGGACCAACTACAATATATGGATCAGAATGACAGCGCTGAATCATAGATTCTATATATTGCTGTGTAATGCTGTTACTTTTTAGCAGAGGTCGTGAGGCAATTTTAATTGCTTCCTCCCAAGTATTAACAGAATGTCGCAAAGTAATCGTTGACGGTGTTATTAATTCACATAAATCCGGGTTTTTCGTACTAAATCCATAATTTAACTCTGGCGAACGGTCTTGACTAATGTACTCTAGTAACTGTTTTGATAAATTTTTTCTATCCTTAATCACACAATGTTTTTCGATAATTTCCAATATACCATCTACATTTAATTCATTTGGCACATATCCGTATAATTCGTGCATCACTTGTTTGCGTAGTCTTTTTTTCTCTTCGTATCCGAGAAAGGAGTTAACTAGAAAAAATTTTTTTGGTGTTTCCAAAAACACCGGTGCAAATACAATATCGTAGTCTATTGGATATTCTTGGAATTCTCTAATTGATAATGAGTCTAAAAATATAAACTCCGGAAACAATTCTCTTAGCGTGCTGAACATCAATCGAGAAATGGAAACACCTTTAGGGCAGACGACAACTGCTTTCATTCTTTTGCTTATATTTTCTCCTTGGCGTGTAAGCCATCCCCCAATTAACATCGTTAAATAAACAGTTTCGCTTTCTGGAATGTCACATCCAATTAAATCAACTAACGGTTGAATAGACTTTTTCACTAAATGATGAAGCTCTTTAAAATCACGGTTAACAATTTTAACAATTTCATACATATCATTAACTTCTGTTAAATTATACTTTATTCGGTAATACGCTGGCTTCATATGAAGAAGCAACTTTTGAAGCAACTGATCCCTATCTTTTAAAAAAATGCATGTATTTTTTTCAAAAAGTATCAGCATCTCATCCAACGCTGACACCAAATCAGGAATGGTTTCCTCAGTTAATCCTTTTGACCAATGCACATTGGTTGTGAGTAAATGAAGTGTGATAAAGAGGCGTTCCTCTTCTGGAACTTCTTTGAAATCACGGAGAATTTCTTCTGTTGCTAAGTATTCTTTTGTATCTGCAATTTCCTTATAATTTATATAAGGTGAGTCAATTTTCATCCCTTGACTAATCCTTCTTAGAACAAGGAGCAAAATATAAGGCATTACCTCGATTTTCTCATCGGTAAATTTTAAGTTTAACGATTTTTCCACCTTTTCAATTCTATTTCTAAATTCTGCTATTTCTTCATCAGATAACTGAGCAATTTGTCTTACTCTTTCGATTCCACGATCCATTTTCAAAATCTTGTATATTGTCGATATCAATAATTTTCGAATGTTGAACTCTTTTCCTTCTATTAGATAGCCGTATCTTCGTGAGTAACGAAGCTCAAGATCAAAGCCGTTAACAAGCTTCTTTACTTGTTTTAAGTCATCTATTGCAGTATTTTTGCTTACTCTTAATTCACTAGTAAAATGAACTAATGAAAGTTCTTCCGTTTTGCTTAATAACATAAGCAAAATTATGTTTACTCGTTGCATTTTGGATAATTCGTTTAAATTCTCATAACCAAACTCTTCGTCTAAATTAAGTTCTAGATTAAGCTTAGATTTTAAGGTTTTATCGATAAGAAAATAGCCGCTTTTCGTTCTTTCAATTTCATTCATATTTTTGCTTCTTAGCCACATATTTATTTTCTCAAAACTATACCCAATCTGCCTACGGCTTAACTGGTACTTCTTTTCTAATTCTTTGCTGCTAATATTCGGATTCCTAATCACCTCTCTTAAGAGATGGATGCTTCTTCCATCCAGTATCATTATATCCTCCTTTCTCTACACTTATTGTAGCGCTAGTAAACTAATTCATGGATACGCTTTCATTCCTTTTTTTGAATTTTTGTAATACAAAATTGTGATTTGCTATTAAAAAAGAAATATTCTAATAATTATCTTGTCAATCACTAATATCCTGCAAAATAAGGCGTTTCTGACAGAGATAGTTAATCAATTTATACCAATAATTCCTTCTAAAAGAGGGAACACCTCGTCAAACATTGCAATCGATAACCAAATTGGAAATTATGATCGTATCCCTCGTAATTGGGTTGATTCAAGAAATCTGTGTAAAGAATCATTATCATTACGGTCATCGCAAGGTAAAAGAAATTCTACGGCTTCAATATGGAACCAAATTCAATTGCAAAACTGTACAAAAAATCATGCAAAAACGGAAGCTTCAATGCCGTGTGAAGAAAAAAACGTCAAAACTGGATCAATGGAGAAAGTAAAATCATCGTACCGAGTTGTTTAAACCGTGATTTTACCGCTTCTCAACCAAATGGAAAGTGGGTAACGGATATTACTTATTTGCCGTTTGGTACTTCGATGTTTTACTTGTCAACTATCATTATGAATTTATACAATAATGAGATTATTGCCGATTAAATCAGTGACCGACAAGATGTTCAGTTAGTGTTAAAGGCACTAGAAATGGTCGAAAAAGAGCGACAACCGAAACAAGTGTTACTCCATAACGATCAAGGGACGGTGTATACGTCTTATGCTTTTCAGCATTTAGCCAAAGAAAAAGGCATTACCATAAGCATGTCCCTCAAAGGAAACTGCCATGATAATGCCGTGATAGAATCGTTTCATTCCTCATTAAAGGCTGAAACATTCTATTAACAAGAAAAGCAAAATCTTTCTAACTTTATTGTAAAACAAATGGTCCAGAATTACATCTATTATCGTTTTCCATTATGCCATGGTTCGCTCATTCAGCCTCTGAACGCACCACCTTCACCATTTGTTTCGCCTGTTCACACGCGCGGACGACTTCATCAAGCGATTTGCCCAATCCTGCTTCTACGGCGGCGATATACGCTCCTTCCACCAATGGAGCATCGGCGATAGCGATGTGATCCGTTTTCTCTAGCATCTCCATTGCTAGTTCCGCGTTCATCAAAGCGCTTCCAAGGTCAAACAGAATGACAACCCCTTTTTCCGAATAAACAGACTCAATCGCTTCTTTGATGCGGAAAGCGTTCGTTCCAATCTCTCCGTCATTCCCTCCTGCAACGGCGATGCTGACATCAGGCTGGACTTGATTTAATAGTTTCTTTAAACCGCTTACAATTTCCTCGCTATGCGAAATTAATACAAGGCTGACATACTTCATGAATCGCTCTCTCCTTTATCCTTCCAGCGCTTCCGCTAAAGCAGCAAACAATAAATGCGAAGAAGCCGAACCTGGATCGATATGGCCAACCGATCGCTTTCCTAAATAAGCGGCACGCCCTTTTTTCGCCTCGAGTTCTTTTGTATGTTCCATTTTTTCTTTCGCAAGCAGCGCCGCTTCTTTCGCTTGCAAGCTTTCTTTCTCCCGCAAAAATTCCATGACCGGCTCCCATACGTCCACCATCGTTTTCTCGCCGACCTTTGCTTTTCCACGCGCTTTGATTCCGCTTAACGCCGCTTCTAACGCGGCGATCAGTTCTTTATCATCCGCTTCCTTTTTTCCCGCTAGCACCAGCGACATTTTCAAAAAAGCAGTGCCGTATAGCGGTCCCGAAGCTCCGCCTACTTTCGCGATTAGCGTCATGCTTACGTCTTTAAAAAGCAAGCCGAGGTCTTCGTAATTGGCAGAAGCAATTTTTTCAACTACTTCTTGAAATCCCCGCGCCATGTTCAGCCCATGGTCGCCGTCACCGATCGCTTGATCGAGCTCCGTTAAATATTGTTTTTGTTGCTGAATGTGATCGTTTGCGATGCTCATCCATCGTTTTGCCTGTTCCACGCCAAACGCCATGCTGATTTCCCCTCTCCCTTTTATTTTTTCAACGCAATCGTATCCGCAGGCGCATCTAACAATTCGATCAAGGAATCATCCAATTTTAACAGCGATATCGAACAGCCGGCCATTTCCAGAGAGGTCATATATTCTCCGACAAATGTTTCATAGATGTGAATTTGTTTTTCTTCTAATATCTTCGAAACTTTCTTGTTGACAATATATAATTCCATTAACGGTGTCGCACCAAGCCCGTTAATCATCACTGCAACGCGATCGCCTTTTTCTAGTTTCATGTCATCCAAAATTTTGTCAAGCAGCGTTTCTGCAACTTCGTCCGCTGTTTTGATCGTGGTTTTTTCAATTCCTGGTTCACCGTGAATACCGATGCCGACTTCGATTTCGTTTTCTCCAAGTTCAAAGCCAGGTTTTCCCGCTGCCGGCACGGTGCACGGAGTAAGCGCCATTCCCATGGAACGAACGTTTTGCACCACCTTTTTCGCCGCCGCCTCGACTTCTTCAAGCGATGCGCCGCGCTCCGCCAGCGCTCCTGCAATTTTATGCACGAACACCGTTCCCGCGATGCCGCGCCGTCCTGTCGTAAACGTGCTGTCTTCCACCGCGACATCGTCATTCACAATCACCTTCGCGACGTTAATGCCTTCTGCTTCGGCCAACTCCGCAGCCATTTCGAAATTCATCACGTCTCCCGTGTAATTTTTAATGATAAGCAATACACCTTTCCCGCTATCGGCCGCTTTGATCGCCTCTAGCACTTGGTCAGGTGTCGGCGAGGTGAATACTTCCCCGCATACCCCCGCGTCTAACATTCCTTTGCCAACATAGCCCGCATGCGCTGGTTCATGTCCGCTGCCGCCGCCGCTTACAACACCAACTTTCCCTTTTACTGGAGCGTCATTTCTCACAATCACATTCGTACCCGGCAGCCGTCTCAGCCGATTTGGATAAGCTGCGACCATTCCTTCTAGCATATCGTTGACGACTCGATTTGGATCGTTAATTAGTTTTTTCATCATTCTCTCCCCCTGTATGATTGGATCGCTTTTCTCTTCTTACATTCTACCATAAATAGCGACCATTCTTTCTAAATTTTGTATGTCAAACTAAAAAACGTTAATTTCTTTGCTACCTGAAAACTAGAAGAATCTTAGCAAACACCGAATAATAAAAATATTTTTTACTGTTATGTTAAATACAGAAAATGGAGGACACGACATCATTTATGAGGACAGCTTAAAAAAGACAAATACATTGCGCTAAAACTTTGGCTGAATAAGAAAGAGCAGATAATATGTATCGATCACATTTCCACACAAAAAATCCCCTATCTGTATTCTCGAGATAGGGGAAACAAAAACATGCTTGTCATAATGAATTTTTCCGATTGCATTATGACAGTTTTACCACCGTTCTGCCGCGCAGTTTACCCTTTAAAATATTCGATAAGGCTTCAGGAAGCTGTTCAAGAGTAACTTCCTGCGCAATCGATTCTAATAGTTTATCAGGTTTTAAATCGCTGGCCATTCGTTCCCAAATTTGTTTTCGCAACTCCATCGGGCAATAAACGGAATCAATGCCTAGTAAACTAACGCCGCGAAGAATAAATGGGAAAACGGTGGTTGGAACGTCCGTGCCGCCTGTCAGCCCACTGACTGCTACAGCACCGCCATATTGAATACGGCTTAGCACTGTCGCCAACGTTCTGCCGCCGACAGGGTCAACGGCCGCTGCCCAATGTTGTTTATCTAACGGACGGATCTTTTCGGCACATACATCTTCACGGGAAAGAATTTCTTTCGCGCCAAGCTCACGCAAATATTCGTGTTCTGTTTCTTTGCCTGTGCTCGCGACTACTTCATAGCCCCGTTTTGCCAGCATCGAAACTGCCAAACTGCCCACACCGCCGGTTGCCCCAGTAACAAGCACCTTTCCTTTTTCCGGAGACAGACCGTTTTCCTCCAAACGGTGAATCGACAATGCCGCAGTAAACCCTGCCGTTCCCAGCGCCATTGCTTCTTTTAATGTCAATCCTTTTGGAAGCGGGACGAGCCAATCCCCAGGAATACGGGCGTATTCACTGTACCCTCCGTAATGCGTCACCCCAATTTCATAACCAGTCGCAATGACTTCGTCCCCTTCTTTAAAACGCGGATCGCTCGAAGAAGCAACAATACCTGCTAAATCAATCCCCGGGATAAACGGATACGTCTTTACAATTTTGCCATCGGGAATGCACGCCAATCCGTCTTTATAGTTGACGCTGGAATATTGGACTTTTATTAGGACATCTCCTTCTGGAAGGTCATCCATGGAAACAGCTTGTACATTGACGGTAAAATCTGTTTCCGTTTTATTTACCACTAACGCCTTGAATTCGCTCACAAAACATCCCCCTCAAAATTTTTCCATATCCTTGACTTTACGATAGCAAAATTATTCCGGCTGGTCAAAACATTTTGTTGTCCAAAGCGTTTTGTATCACATCGTTTGAATCTCAATAGTTTGGCCAAGAAGATTACGTCTAAACAAGAACCTCGCCGTTCCGCCAACAAAATTATGCGTTTTTTCAATGAATGTAACGTGTACAAGCGGAAAATATCACGCGAGCGGTCTAGCCATACCTCACATTTCGCTAACGTATCGATATAAGACTGAACAAATTACAAAAATATTGAACATGCCAATTTCCTGCTTCACGTTATTCGGAGATATCCGTCCATCCAAAACCTTCCCTCTCCGATCGGAAAGGGAAGGCCGTTTTTACTGTCTCAGGGCAATCGGGTTTTGTTTTAGCTCTGGATGCAATTTCTCAAATACATCGGCAACGTTTAATATTTTCACTTCCCCGAAAGCCGGGCCGACTATTTGCATGCCTACAGGAAGACCTTGAGCAAAACCGCACGGCACCGTTACCGCCGGCAAGCCTGTCAAGTTGAACAGTCCTGTAAAACGGATAATATGGTCAAGAAAATTCACTTCTTTCCCGTTTAACAATACCGTATCTTGCCCGATTTTCGGAGGCAGTAACGGAAGTGTTGGGGTAATGAGAACGTCTACCTTATTGAATGTCTCCACCAATTCGCGACCCAGCTTTAAGCGGATTTGCTGTGCTTGCAAGTAGTCCACAGCGGATGGTATTTCTCCAAGCTTCAATAGAAAGCGGACATCGTCACCAAAATCCTCTTCTCTTTCTACTAAATTTTGGTGATGAATAGCGCTAGCTTCCGAGATAATCGTAATCATTTCCGCGTATTGCGCATACCGCAATGTTGGAATTCGTACCGTTTCAACGACAGCACCTTCCCGCTCCAGCGATGAAATGGCATTTTTCACCGCCTTTTCCACTTCCACGTCCACACTGTCAAAGAAATATGGTTCTATACCGATTTTTACACCTTTTATGGACTCTGTTAATTGCGAGGAATATCTGGCTGTAGGGGCATCGATAGAGGTCGGGTCTTTTGGGTCATATCCTGCAATCGCTTCCAAAATATAAGCAGCATCTTCCACCGTTTTCGTCATCGGACCGATGTGATCCAACGGCCACGCGAGCGGAAAACAACCGTATTTGCTCACTAATCCATGGGTAGGCTTTAAGCCGACAATGCCGCAAAAAGAGGAAGGATTTGTTCCAGTACGTCGTTAACGATCTCCACAGGAGAAATTTCCTTATTTTTTACAAGCGGCGCAAGTTCGGAGATCGTTTTCTCATTTAACCACTTTCCCACGATACACACCTCCTGGATGATGAGTAATGCCAATATCGGCATCATTTAATTTTAGTGTCTCGATTCCTTTTTTTAATTGTTGAAGCGCTTTCCATTGATGTTCTAGCAACACTAGTTCCCATTCAGACACTTTAATCCCTTTTTCTTGTAATACCATTTTTATACTTTTTTCATTTATTTTCCCCACTCCTAAAATTAAATTATACACTACTATTCACAAAATTAACAACATTCGTAATATTATATTTTTATTAATATCCGATTAGCTCAGTTATTAAGTTAAATTTTCAAGAATTATCAGTCTATTTCTTTGAAACCGTTTACTATTATCTCTTATAATTTTTAATAGAATTTAATAGAAAGATATTTTAGCATGAAAGGAAAGGGAAGCTTATGGAAGCGAAACAAACCGTATTTGTCAACGAATTTACGAACGGGATTTTAGATCCTAACGGCGAAATGCTCGGTCCTGTGCAAGATGGCGGGTATATTGTCGCCAATACAACTCCTGGATGCTGGGGACCGATGATCACTCCTTGTATTCGCGGCGGCCATGAAGTCACAAAACCTGTTTTCGTGGAAGGGGCAGAAGTGGGAGATGCGATCGCCATTAAAATTAAATCGATTCGCGTCACTTCCATCGCTACATCCTCCGGAAATGATAAGCCAATGCAAGGAAGATTTGTTGGAGATCCTTTTGTCGCCGTGAAATGCCCACAATGCGGAACGATGTATCCAGAAACAAAAATAGAAGGAATAGGCCCGGAAGCAATTCGTTGCGCCAATTGCGGCGCGGACGTCACCCCATTTGTGTTTACGAGCGGCTATACGATGGCGTTTGATTCCAATAAAAGAGTCGGCATCACGCTGCATAAAGAAGCGGCAGAACATATTGCCCAACAAGGGCGCTATTACATGACAACGCCTGACAACTCGGTGCAAAACCCGATCGTCACTTTTGCGCCTCACGATTTAGTCGGAACCGTCGCCAGACTTCGTCCTTTCCTTGGACAGCTTGGCACAACGCCTGCGCAGCCGTTTCCGGACTCGCACAACGCAGGCGACTTCGGGCAGTTTCTGATCGACGCCCCGCATGAATACGGAATTACAAAAGTGCAGCTTGAAAACCGTACAGACGGACATATGGATATTAACCGCGTTCGGGAAGGCGCCGTTTTAATCTGCCCTGTGAAAGTGCGTGGCGGCGGCGTTTATCTCGGTGATATGCACGCCATGCAAGGAGACGGGGAAATTGCGGGACATACTACCGATGTTGCCGGCATCGTAACCCTTCAAGTCAAAGTCATCAAAGGACTGACGATCGATGGTCCAATTCTTTTGCCTGTCGCAGAAGACCTTCCATATTTAGCAAAACCAATAACGAAAAAAGAAAAAGAGATCGCACTTGATCTCGCGCAAACATGGGGCGTGAGAAAGCTGGAGGAATCCCTTCCGATTTCCTTTATCGGAACAGGCGCAAACCTGAATGAAGCAACGGAAAACGGTCTGCAGCGAGCAGCAAAAGTGCTAGGCATTTCCGTTCCTGAAGTGATGAACCGTGCAACGATCACGGGAGCGATCGAAATTGGCAGACATCCAGGGGTTGTAACCGTCACCTTTTTATGCCCTGTCCATTATTTGGACGAGATTGGCCTTACAACGTTAGTGCGCGATCAATATCGCGATGTTTTGGAATGAACGATATGATGAAATAGATATGTAGCGGAAAGCGATGCCCTTTGGCACAAAAACATGGCTATCGACAAAATCTTGTCGAGATCATCATTCACGCTATAAAACAGCCGGCTCTCTACAGAAAGAGAGCTGGCCTAATTTTTCCAATATTGTGCCCAAAAAGCGCCTTTAAACGTGACAACTTTTCGAATATGAATCCAAACCGATTACAATTGCCGCGGTTTTGTAGTATAGTGAGATTGAGAAGTATTTCACAAGACAGGAGGCGCGGGCAATGATCGTGCATGAATTGATTGGCACGGAAACCTTGTTTGCCGAGCAACTGAAGGAAGGATACTATGTGATTCGGGAAAAATACAACAAGTTGGACGTTCAGCCGCAGGACATCGATACGTTTCAGCAAATCGACTGTGGGACGGAAGAAATCGTCACCGTTGTTTTTGACCCGGGCGACGACTATTCGCTCATTTGTTTAGACACATATACATTCAAGACGAAAACCCCTTCCCTTTCCGAACTGCGGCAAACACTTGAAATAAAACATAAAGATCTTTTTCAATAAATCCATTACTTAGGTCGTAATACGGCCTTTACTTTATATGGCAAGTACCATGAAAATCCCCTTTACTTGCCATTTTACTCCCTCAAAAATGGCGAACAGTAATGTGTACTGTTCGCCATTTTTCGTGAAAACACATATTCTTTTATCGTCACAATGCACATTATCATTTCATTTCCATTCTTCACTGCCGATCGTGATCCAATACTCACTTCAAGAAGCCCTTAAACTACCTGCAACGCCTGCCATACATCTGCTTTCAGATCATCGATATGTTCTATTCCGACCGAGAATCTCACGAAATTAGACGGAATCCCAGCGGTCCGCATTTGCTCCTCGGTCATCACTCCTTCCCACATCGCCGCTGTGTGTACCACAAGGGAGTCGACCCCGCCCAGACTCACCGCGTTTGGCGGCAGTTTCAATGCAGAAACGAACCGCTGAGTTTCTTCATAACCGCCTTTAATGGCAAAGGCAATGACTGCTCCGAACCCCCGCATCTGACGTTTTGCCAACTCATGTTGCGGATGGCTAGGAAGGCCAGGATAATATACACGCTCTACCTGTGGCTGCTGCTCCAAAAACTCAGCCAAAGCTAAGGCGTTGGCATTAATGCGTTCCATCCGTATCGGAAGCGTACGCAGACCGCGCAATAATAGCCATGCATCCATCGGCGAGAGGACAGAGCCGATGGAAATATGCGTGTGCCAAATACGCTCGGCCAACTCCTCGCTGGTGCAGATGACACCAGCTGTCAAATCATGGTGCCCACCCAAATATTTTGTTGCGCTGTGAATGACGATATCGACACCCAGATCGTGAGGACGCTGATTGATCGGCGATGCAAACGTGTTATCGGCCGCAACGATAATTCCATGCGGGCGCGCCAGGTCCGCCACAGCAGCCAAGTCCGTCAACACCAAAGTTGGATTAGCTGGCGTCTCCACCATGATGAGCTTTGTGTTAGGCCGTATCGCTTCCGCAAAAGCGTTGATGTCCGCTTGTTCGACCAGAGTCACTTCCACGCCAAATCGCGGCAGCATCTCATCCATGATCTTGGCGGTACTCATATAATGCCGCGTCTGTGCAATCACATGATCTCCTGCACTGACTAGAGCTAGAATGGTCGTAGCAATTGCCCCCATCCCGGAGCCCGTTACCATTGCGGTTTCTGTTCCTTCCAGCTCAGCCATAATCTTCGCTACGCGCTCATGCACCGGATTCCCGTAACGTGTGTAATACCGGGCATGACGGGGTGTTCCCGCCATTTCCGCAAATTCACTGGAGTTATGCGCACGAAACGTAGCTGTGTAATAAATTGCCGGAGCCACCGTTCTATCATTGGTTACCCAATCATCGCCATGCACAACCAATGTTTCGGTTCGGAGCTCTTCAAGATTCAGCTCTTCACGGTTATCACGTTTGTCCATCTACTCTCTCTCCTTTGCTTTTCTAGATACTCGGCTAGACAAGTGCTCTTGATAAAAACAAGTTGGTGCCGATCATAAAAATCAATCTCTATGGCAAAGAATTTAGCCTCATCCTGATTGTCCTGATTTCCAAAAGATTCTTACACTTCTCTCAACGATTACATGATGAAATGATCGATGAAAAAATTTATGTATGCTAGCTTGTCTATAAACCTCTTTTTTCTCTTTGCTTTTGATTTGTATGGATTTATTTTTGTAACAGACAGAACTTTTGTTTATTTCAGAACTTAATAGATATTATATATAATTTTTTTAAAAAAAGTAAACCTATCGCTTTAATAGAGTTACTAACTATAAAAGTTACTTCTCTTTTTAAATTTATATGATTTTACAAAAAATTCATAACTAAATATAAAAGAGAAGGGTTTTCTGTGTTAGAACTCATACAGGTTTAAAAACGTCATATACTTTAAACTTTAAAATGATCAGAGGAGTTCCTTTCCTTCAATCAGACTGATTAAATAGGAAAAGGAACTCCCCTTATTTTCTGCCTGCATTTTTTGTTATTTGTAATTTAGTTTTCTTCCCATGTTTACCGTAAAATTGTTAATGCCAAAAATGAATCGGCCTTGACATCATCCGTATTTCCTTATTTAATTTTCCATAATGCGTCGGTTAACGTATTTACCAGGAACGAGAGATCGCTGTCTTCTATATTCAATGGTGGCGATAATGTTAGCACATTGTTGTATCCCGCAACAGTCGTGCCGTTTTTCCCAATAATCAGGCCGTTTTCTTTGCAAATGCCAATCACTTTATTAACAAGCGAAACATCTAGAGGCTCTTTCGTGTCTTTGTCAGCTACTAGTTCAATTCCAATGAGCAAGCCTTTTCCGCGCACATCGCCAACATAAGGGTGGTCTTGCAGTTTATTTTTTAATTCATTTAACAGTCGGTCGCCTGCTTCCTTCGAACGCGCAAATAAATTTTCCCTTTCCATAATTTCAATATTTTTTAATGCCAAAGCGCATGCTGCAGGATGGCCGCCAAACGTGTTAACATGACGGAAATAGTCATATTCTTCCGTTCCTTTAAACGCCTCATAAATCTCCTTTCTAACAGCGGTCGCCGATAACGGCAAGTACGCGCTTGTAATTCCTTTTGCCATCGTAATAATATCTGGCTTTACCCCATAGTTCATGAATCCAAACGGTTTGCCTGTCCGGCCAAATCCACAAATCACTTCATCGACAATTAACAAGGCGCCGTGTTTTTCGCACACTTCTTTTACGGCTTTCATATATCCTTCCGGCGGTATTAGCACTCCCCCTCCAGTGATAATCGGTTCCATGATTACCGCCGCAATAGTTTCGCTCAACTCCCATGTCATCACATCGTCGATTACCTTAACGGACCGTAAATCTCGCGGATTTTCCGCTTGATCATTGTCACGATAGCTGTCTGGAGGTGGCACATGAATAAACCCTGGCGCAAGCGGTTCATATTTATATTTCCGTTGTGCCTGTCCCGTTGCGGCAAGAGCTCCCATCGAATTGCCATGGTATGCCCGATAGCGGGAAATAATTTTATATCGGTTATACTCTCCTCTTTGTTGATGATATTGCCTTGCGATTTTAAAGGCGGTTTCATTGGCTTCAGAGCCGCTGTTGGAAAAGAAAATAACATATTCGTCCCCAAGCAGCTCATTTAATTTCTCACCAAGCTGAATGGCCGGCACATGACTTTGAGTAAGCGGAAAGTACGCAAGTTTTTTTAGCTGTTCGTAAGCTGCTTCCGCTAATTCCTCACGTCCATATCCTACATTCACACACCATAATCCCGCCATCGCATCTAAATATTTTTTTCCTGTATGGTCGGTAACCCAACATCCT
Organism: Parageobacillus sp. VR-IP; assembly: GCF_013357975.1. NCBI lineage: Bacteria > Bacillati > Bacillota > Bacilli > Caryophanales > Anoxybacillaceae > Parageobacillus > Parageobacillus sp. VR-IP. The sequence goes on along the minus strand of NZ_JABVYQ010000001.1, from coordinate 815,424 downwards.
TTCGCTTCTGTCACCACTAGTGTCGCATCCGGATTATACGGCTTCATCGAATGCCATATATATTGACTATCTTTCGCAAGCCATTGCTCGCTTTGATGAACCTGAACCATTTCTCTTCCCTTCTTTCTATGGTAAAGTAAACTCCCTTCCGCCTAGACTTCGTTTCAAAACGGAGGGGTTCCCGAGTAAGTAAACCTGTTCTTGCTCAGCTTAATAAAACTTCGTACAAAATGTTGTTAAAAATCGAATCGAGAAGTAATCATTTTTTTGCGTGTATAGAAGTTCACTCCATCTTTTCCGTTTACATGGAGATCCCCATAAAATGAATCCTTCCAGCCGGAGAACGGGAAGAATGCCATCGTTGCCGGTACACCCACATTGATTCCCAACATTCCCGCATCCGCTTCTTCTCGGAATTTCCGGACAGCCTTCGCATCTTTCGTATAAATGGTCGCACCGTTTCCGTACCGGGATTTGCGAATATATTCAAGCGCTTCGTCCAAATCTTTGGCACGCAGCAAGCTAAGAACAGGAGCAAAAATCTCTTCTTTGGCAATCGTCATATCTGGTGTGACATGATCAAAAATCGTTGGTCCAAGGAAGTTGCCTTCTGGCATTTCATCCATTTCTTTGCGTCCATCCCGAATCAGTACTGCTCCTTCTTCAATCCCTTTTTGAATGTAGCCTAATACTTTTTCGCGGTGGGATTGACGAATAACTGGGGTTAAAAGTACTTCTGGATCCATGCCATTTCCGATAATAAGCTCATCTGCCTTTTGCTTTAGCAATTTTACAAACTGTTCATTGTCGCCGACCACGACAACTGCGCTGCATGCCATACAACGCTGCCCTGCACTTCCAAAAGCGGAACTGATCACGTGCTGCACCGCTGTCTCTATATCCGCATCAGGCATGACGATATGATGGTTTTTCGCTCCGGAAAGCGCTTGTACACGTTTGCCTTGTGCAGCGGCACGCTCATATACATACTTGGCAACAGGTTGTGAACCAACAAAAGAAATGGCTCTAATATCCTCGTGGTCGATGAGGGCATTAACGACATCATGCGCCCCATGAACGATATTAAGCACTCCTTCTGGCGCCCCAGCCTGTGTAAACAACTCAGCTAGTTTATTGGCTAAAATCGGTGTTCTTTCAGATGGCTTTAATACGAACGTATTCCCGCAAGCAATCGCCAACGGAAACATCCAAAGAGGCACCATCATCGGAAAATTAAATGGTGTAATTCCAGCGACTACTCCTAAAGGATAACGGAACATTTCGGAATCGATACCTTCCGCAATCCCCGATAGTGACTCTCCCATCATTAATGTTGGAGCGCCCGCGGCAAATTCCACGCACTCAATGCCCCTTTGAATCTCCCCATGCGCTTCTTTATAGGCCTTTCCGTTCTCTTGAACGACAAGCTTTGCTAATTCTTCGCGATGCTCGTTCAATAAATGATGAAAGGTAAACATAATCCGCGCCCGCTTAGGAACCGGTGTGTTTTTCCATGTTTCAAATGCTTTTTTGGCCGCTTGAACGGCTCTGTCTACATCTTCTTTCGTCGAAATCGGAACCCGCGCCAATACTTCCCCTGTCGCCGGATTCGGCACTTCCAATGTTTCTGTCCCGCTTGATTCTACCCATTGTCCATTAATAAAGTTTTTCAAAATCGTTGTTTCGTTCTTTGTCACCGTCATCATAAAACCTCCTTTTTTATGTCGGGCTATTTCGAATTATTTAACTTTAAGAAAATTATCTCTTAATTTCCAATCTCCTTCATTAGACAAAATGTAAAAAATATAAATGCGTTCATTCCACAATATGACTAGGCTCCTTTGTTGAACAGCAACAAATACATAAGAAATAAAGCTCCTCTACTTCTGTAGAAGAGCCTTATTTGTCATTTTGTACATATTGCGCTTTGTTATTTGGCATTAAATATTCGTATGCTTTGATCATAAATTCAATAGCTAACCGTTTCTCCGGATTCATAAAATCGTCACCCAATAATTTTTCTAGTTTTTGGATACGGTGATAAAGCGTTTGTCTAACGACAAACAATCTTTTGGCCGTTTCTTTTTTCGAACCGTTGCACGCCAAATACACCTTTAATGTTTCCATCAGCTTTCCATTGTATTTTTTATCATATTGAATAACAGGTTCTAAATATTCCTTTACCACCTCTTGCAAATCGCTATATTTATGAATAAGCGAAATAATTCGATATATATGTAAATCCTCGTAAAAATAGCTATTTGCTTTTTCTCCAAGTTGGTTTCGAATTTTAATGGTTTCTAAAGCCGTGCGATAACTTTTGTCCATATGGGAGAGGTTTTCCGCAAATTTCCCGACTCCGATGAGAAAGTTCGGTATTCTTTTCTTATTCGCAAAATCGGATTCCATCAAATATTTAATTCCTATCTTCATACGATTTTTCCATGTTTTTATGTCACGCTTATTCACCATAATAAACACAACGCTATTGCGAAAATCAACGGGAAACGTGGAGAATCCCTGTTGCTCAAAAATAGTCCGGCACAATAATTTGAAATAAGTAATATCTAAGTTGGAGTATTGTTTGGATGATTTGAATCTAAAAATACTTACAAATCCGCCTTTTGGTTTTAATTCTGCTTCATGGTCTGTTAAATAGTCGACAATAGCTTCACTCGTATGCTCTCCTTCTAACCAGCTCTTTAACCATTCATTTTCTTGCACCCGCTTTTTTTCCTCTACATATAAATCCCGCAATAAATGTTGGGCAAGGGCCGTAGCCGTTCGATCCAAAATGAGAAGATCCAATTCGCTAATTTCTTTATCGATGGAAACAATGGATAATTCCGCATATTCATTCCCGAAGATTCGGATGGACTGTGAGGCTGTCTTTTGCTGTGGATGAAGCGTAGGATCAAACCATTGCTGTTCTTCTTTAGATTGTTGCACATATTTCGGTACTAACTCTACCTCTTTTCCATTGATCCGAAAAATGACTTGATGACCTAAATAATCATGTAGAAATTTTAAAATCTCATCATAATGATCAATCGATAACAATTTCTTGTTTAATTCTTGTGAATACGACTCTAGGGTGGAAATGATCTGATAGTGCTGGTTAATTAAATAGGTGTGGATATCTTGGGTGATTTCGACGAATGGAACTTCTTTGAGAAAGAGAATGATGGGAAAGTGGTGTTCGTTTGCTAAGTTAATAATCTCTTGTGGAATGGAAGAAGCATAAGTTCCCATTTCAATACATAATCCGGACGCATCACATTCAATGAGTTGTTGCACAAAAGATAGAAACAACGATTTATTTTCCTTCCATCCTACTCCAGTGGATAGGATCAGTTCTTTTCCCTTCAATAGCTTATTAATTTTTGTCACTTCCACAACGTGCACCCATTTCACCGTGCGATTCAAACCTTGATGCCCTGCTGCAATTTGAATATGTTCAAAATGTTTCCTTTTCAAAATATCGGAAACGGTTAATTTGGAAGTTTTCATACACTTCTCTTTTCCTCCTTTGTGCAACAGATAATTTGAATATAATAATAATATTCAGTATATTGTTCTTTTTTCCTTCTTAAAGCAAAAAAAGGAGTGGTTCATCACTTCACTTCATTAGAAGTTGAATCTGATAATTTCGACGATGAAGTAGATAACCAGTATTGCTGTGATGATTCCGTAGATTAAGTTTTTTCGGGATGAAATGTGACGTCCAAAAGAGGAAGATGGCTGCTGCGATTAGGATAAAAGCGATGACAACGCCTTCTCTTTCATCTTCTAGACCTCCTTCCCTTGTTTGAGAAGGAGGGAATTTTTGTGCGAAGGTGGGTAGAAAGGTGTGGAACGCAGTATCAACCGTCCGAAAGAGCGCAGACCCTTACGCGCCTAACAAGCAAAAATTATAATGAGGTGAGGCAAAGGAAGGAGCGTAATTGGGAAGGAGGCAAAAATAAAACGCATTTTTGGCCTGTTGCATTTTTTAAAATGCAACGGCCTAAAAATGCGCCAAGACACATTGTCGACTTTCGTGGCAATGGTAAGCCCTCGCTTTGCCGGTAAAGGGCGAGAACCTCTTCGATCTCTTGCCTGCCAGATCCGATGGAAACGGAGCCTATTCCAACGCAGCGAGCGCCATTTTTCCGAAAGAAGGAGCTTGAGGCCATAACGATTTTTTGTTTTGCTTCTTCGATTCCTTTTCCCATCCAGTCAGGAAACGATTTAATATCCCCACCGGCGACAAAAACTTTCTCACCTGCACCTGTAAGGATAACCGTTTTCACAGCAGCATTAGCTTTTATTTCATCGACTGCATGAGACAATTGCATCCATTACATTGACAGGAGGATTGTCGATGGTGATTGCAGCAATACTATTCAATATTGACCAAAAAACGGCTTGTTTATTTTTCATCGGCTTCTCTCCTCAAGTTCATTCCTGCGGCCGTACTGGTTTCGCAAAATATACTTTTGGACCTTTCCGGATGGAGTGCGCGGTAATTCTTCAACAAAAACGACTTTTTTCGGTTTCTTATAGCTGGCAAGATACTTTTTGCAATACTCTATCACTTCCTCCTCCGTCAACTTGGCCCCTTCTTTCCTTACAATGACCGCACATACGGCTTCAATGTATTTCGGGTCGGGAATGCCGATGATTGCCACTTCCTTAACTGCCTCATGCCGGTAAAGTACATCTTCAATTTCAGCTGCGTATATATTTTCACCGCCGCTACGGATCATATCTTTTTTCCGGCCGGCAATCGATAAATACCCATCATGGTCAAACTTCCCCAAATCCCCTGTTTTGCACCAACCATTTACGAACGTTTTTTTCGTTTCATCTGGCTTCCTCCAATATCCGACGGAAACCGCCGGGCTTTTGATCGCGATTTCCCCGATTTCTCCAGTTGGTAAAGGTGTTCCGTCGTCATCGATGATCATTATTTCAGTCAGCGGCATCGGTTTTCCAACGGTATGTCCTTTCAAAAGTGCATCTTCTGGGTCAAGGGCAGCGGCAATTGGGGTTCCCTCTGTCAACCCATACACTTGGACAACGCCGAGATGCGGAAATTTTTGTTTTAGTGTCTCTAAAGCCCATGGCATGAGCGGGTCGCCTCCGGTGTAGATTGTTCTTAAGTGTTTCAACTGATACTGATCAAGTGCGGGTGAGTTGAGCATTTCATAAATCATAAAAGGGAATAAAAAGCAGTCGGTCACTTTTTCTTTTTCGATAACAGAAAGAATTCTCTCAATCTTAAAACCTTTGCTTTTCGTTATGATAACCGTTCCGCCCATCATCAAAATAGGAAGAGCGAGATCTTCCATCGCTCCGACATGATAGAGCGGCCCTGTCGTCATCCCAATTTCCTGTCCTGTAAATTTCCACTTCATCGACTGCATGGCACAAAACCAAAACGTCGTTTCATGCGTCCAGATGGCTCCTTTAGGTCTTCCCGTTGTCCCCGAAGTATACATAAGCATGAGTGGGTCGCTTAATTCAATATGATCGGTCTTTACCTCGTCTGGATCACCGCTATTTAAAATAGCCCAACTTTCCGCCCAAGGTGGAATGTCTGCTTCGTTATTTGATAGACATATGTAGCGTTCAACCTGAACTTGATCCTTAACTTCTTTAACATGAGTTGCCAAAGTTGAATGGAAGCATAATATTTTCGTCCCCGAATCATTTAGAGCATATTCCAATTCAGCACTTGCAAGGCGAAAGTTTAGACGAACAGCTATTGCTCCAAGTTTGGCTGCGGCAAAATAAAGACCAAAATATTCAAGACAGTTGTAAAGTAAAATCCCTATCCGATCACCTTTTTGTATTCCCAGTTCACGAAGCTTATTTGCATAGGCATTCGAAACCAGATGGAGTTCCTTATATGTCCATGACCTTCCGGATTCTTCTTTTATAGCTATTTTTTCATTATTACTCACATTAACGTCATTGGCCATTCGTCTTGTCAGAAAACCCAAATCCAATAGAACCCCTCCTTTAAATATAAAACGTATTCAAAATATATGCGATCCTTCTCATTTGACATCACAAAAATGTGTTCATTCAATACATCTTCTATTTTCATCTCCTTTCTTGGTACTGGCACTTACATAAAAAGCAAGATTTGCGCCAACCATTATTTTATTTAATAATTCTGAATATATTGTATATTAAAGAGGGGGAGTTTCTAGATTTTCAGAAAGATACCATCAAAAAGTCCTAAACACTCATAAAAAATTGCCTTGGAAGCTTATCACAATGAAAATTCGAAATAAAGATTTTGAGTTTCTTCTATTTTTATCCATAACGAGTGTTTTTTAATCCACTTTTTTTGCATTCACGATGTTCGAAAAACGAGACGAGATGTTTCCTCCTCTTATATGTATGAATGAACCTCTCCCACCTACACTCCGTCAAGAGGTGGAAGTTTCTTACCACCCGTCCGAAGAAAGTTGTCTTCTTTGGCTCGATTCATGCATCGGAAGTCTTCCCAGTCGATTCGGTAAGCAACATTGGCTTTTCGACCGATGGGGCAGTCCAACCCTTCTACTACTTCTTGCTTACGCAATCTGTAGATACGTCAGCTTCGTTTGTACGTTCCAGTGTTTGAAGGCGCCGCGCAGCGCCTTGCCTAAGATATTTCGCGCTCCATGAACGTCCGGATGCTCCTTGTACCCACACCGGCACACAAACTGTCGGGAAGATGCTTTTTTCTCTTTTGGCAGACAGGACAGGTCTGGCTGGTATATGACTCTTTGATTTCATGCAAGCGAGTGCCATGTTGGACCAGCTTATAAGCGTAGATACTGCTTCACTTTCCCGAATGACCAATTCGAGAGTTTCTGTGCTTGTTTCCGGCTGGCTCGTTTTCACAAAACGCGCCGATGGTGTGCACTTCTCCAAGATCGACTCCGACCGATGAACCCGGTTTGTACGCTGTTGCCTTTTGCCCATCCTCATGCATCACAGCCAAATAAAGACCTTGATCAAAGCAGCATTCGATTTCTTTGATCGTTCCCTTTGGCAGATGCGACGCATACACGATAATCGGCTTTTCCCGTTTTCCATGATGAATACCCATGGAGAGTTCAATTTTTCCGTTTTCGTAAACCTTGGAACCGTCTTTCGCCCATTTCATTGGGAAGTACTTCTTTTTCTTGTAGGGATAACGGACAGCATGTCCTTGTTGGATCGCGTGATGTGCGGCTTGTCTTGCGAAGAGGTATTGGTGGCAGACGGCTTGAATCGATTGGCTGTGAAGATGGAACTTTCTTTTCGTTTGTTTTTACAGCTTGCTTTTGGTGATCCAGCCCCCATGCTGGAGGAAGTGTTCTTTGGCTAAGCGGAAGCATTCATTCCAAACACGGGCGGATTCCCGATTGCAGGCGTACAAGCGATCCAAATCCGCTTTCATTGCCTGAAAGAACACTTTTTACCCACGAAGCATGAGCATTTCCTTTTTCTTTGTTTGATAGATGGCCTGGTTATAGCACGTATGTTTGTTTTTAGGAATCAAAAATTTCCCGATTCATCTCCCTCCTTCACTCCGTTTAGGGGAAGGGAGACTTCTCGGGAAAACTGTTAAATTTGCAACAAGTACGATCCATCATAACAGCTGTAGTATTAAATACATTGATAAAATTATTGATAAAATAGAGAAACTATGATAAATTAGTGTAGAAACACGTTTTTATTATCTATATAATATAATATCCCTATTTTAATTATACAACATAATCCCCCTTCAGTCAACCCCAATTTTTATTTTTTTAAAGGAGTGATTGAAATGACAGAACTTCGGCAAGAGCAAGAACGATTAAACAGCATAATGGAGATTATTGCGGAGCAAATCCGCATGTTGGAAGACGAAACCCTCCGGCGTCGGAAAGAAGTGATTGATATCCGCAAACACTTTTGGGATGACATCAAGGTTAATATAGATACTTTCGACGATTTTCTTGAGACGATCATCAGCTTGAGACAACAGGCTCAGCTCCTGTCCGTAAGCCAAAGCACCCACAGGCACGCCTTCAAGAGGTTGTCTACGCTGCGCCGCATGCGGGAGGTGCCTTATTTCGGCCGAATCGATTTCACTGAAGAAGGAACTTCAACTGCTGAACGAATCTATATCGGCATCTCCACGCTCACAGATACAAGCGGAGAGAACATCCTTATCTACGACTGGCGGGCGTCGATCTCGAGTATCTACTACGATTACTCTCCCGGTCCGGCCGAATATGTTACGCCCGAAGGCGTAATCCGTGGCATGCTGGAGAAAAAGTGGCAATATATCATCCGCGACGGCGTTATCAAATCGATGTTCGATACCAGTCTCACCATTGGAGACGAGATTTTAAAGCAGGTGCTTGGCAAAGTCTCAGACAAACATATGCACAACATAGTGGCCACCATTCAACGGGAACAAAACCGGATCATCCGGCACGATCGCGGGCGGCTGCTCATTGTTCAAGGCCCCGCTGGCAGCGGCAAGACATCGGCCGCCCTGCAGCGGATCGCTTACTTGCTCTACAAGTATCGGGATAGGCTGACAGCCGATCAAATTATTCTATTTTCACCTAATTCGATGTTTAACAGCTACGTATCCAATGTGTTGCCCGAACTCGGCGAAGAGAATATGCTGCAGGTCACATTTCAAGAATACTTGGACCATCGGCTAGGCAACGAATTTCAAGTAGAGAGTCCTTACGAGCAATTGGAATATGTGTTGACTGCATCGGATGACCCTTCATATCGGACTAGGACTGCGAGTATCCGATTCAAGGCATCGACCCGTTTTTTTGAGGCGATCAAAAAATACAGCCAGTCGCTAGAATTATCCGGCATGCTATTCAAAGATATTATTTTTAGAGGAAAGCCGATCATCACCGCCAAACAAATCGAGGAAAGGTTTTATAGTAGCGACACCTCGCTCCGCTTTCACAACAGACTTAAGAAGTTGAGAGATTGGCTAAACAGGCAATTAGATGAAGCCGAGAAGCTTGAACGGACCAAGCCATGGGTACAGGAAGAAATCGAGCTGCTTAGCAACGAGGATTACCAAAAGGTTTATACCCACTTACGGAAAAAACGCGGCTTTAAAGGAGAATCATTTGGTGATTATGAGAAAGCGCTCGTTCGATTGATCGTTCGCCAGAAGATGAAGCCGTTGCGCAAACAGATCCGGGCGCTTCGTTTCATCGACATGAAGGGAATATACAAGCAACTTTTCGCCGATCCAACGCGGATCAAACAGTGGATGGAGGTGGAAACACCCGAAGAGTGGGAGGATATTTGCCGATTGACTGTGAAAATGCTAGACGAAGGCAAACTGTTTTACGAGGATGCTACTCCGTTTTTATTTTTGAAAGAGCTGATTCAAGGCTTTCAGACGAATAGCTCGATCAAACACGTGCTTGTAGACGAAGCGCAAGATTATTCTCCATTTCAATTCGAGTTTTTGAAACGTTTGTTCCCTTCGGCAAGGATGACCGTGCTCGGTGACTTTAACCAGGCGATATTCACCCATGCCAGCGAAACGGTCGATTTTCACACACTTACTAGCTTATACGGGCCTGATGAAACGGATGTGATAACCTTGACCCGCAGCTACAGATCCACAAGACAGATCGTCGAATTTACGCGCAGACTCGTGCCCGGCGGCGAACGGATTACCGCTTTTGAACGCGACGGCGATAGGCCTGTGCTGACAAGAGTGTCCAATCAAGCCGAACTGCACCGCTGCATTGCTTCCAAAGTCGCTGACTTGCGGAATCGGGGGTATAATACGATCGCGATTATATGCAAATCTGCTGCAGAAAGTACCGCCGCATACGAAGCACTGAGCAACGTCGAAGAAATTAAGCTCGTGAAGAGCGGATCTACCGAATATGAACAAGGTGTTGTCGTCATACCGGCGTATTTGGCCAAGGGCATCGAATTCGACGCCGTCATCATTTATAACGCATCGGCGCAAGTATATGGCGATGAGAGCCTGCGTAGATTGTTCTACACCGCCTGCACCCGAGCTATGCATTACTTGCAGCTTTACAGTGTAGGCGAACCGAGCCCCTTTTTGCGCAGCGTTGAGCCGGGGAGTTTACTTCTGATCCAGAGTTAACACGGGACTGGTCTGGAGTCTTAATTGTGCGAAGACAGGTAGAAGGGTGCGGAACGAAGTGGAGCATACGAAGTATCAAGCGATTCGCTGACGGCTTGCAGAAAGCCCAATGACTTAGCAAGCTTTAAAAGCTGTACTTTTTTAGGCTTGGTTAGCCGACTTGGCTTCCCCAAGCCGTCCCTTTACGCACCTAACAAGCAAAAATGATAATGGGGGAGGCAAAGGAAGGAGCGTCCCCGGGAAGAAGGTCAAAAATAAGATACCTTAAAAAACGGCTTCTCAGATTGGCGTACTATTATACACAATTCAAAATGACGTTTTTATATATACTCGTCCCCCTGATATTTCAAGGGGGACGATTTCACTGAGAAGTTTGAAATGTTCCGCGCAGAAATGGCGAAAAAGAAACCGCATGTGGCCGCATCGCCATACGTCTTTTATAGCCAGCGCTCGCCGAATTTTTCGGTCCGGGGCATTCAGCGAATAATTGAAAGCTACAGCTTACCAAACAAAAAGCTCACGCCCCATATGTTTTGGAAGTGGATGTTAAAGGCGACGAACAACGATATCGAGAAAGTACGGAGACTTGCGGGCCACAGCAATATCGCCACAACCTCCAGATACTTAAAAAGACAGCTATAGCGATCTGGCGGATGCCGTGAAGGCGTTGCCAAAGTTTTGAGAGTTATGAATGAAAAAATCTTAACACCATTGAAGACAATATTATTTTTAGGCGAAGAAAACAACCATCAATATAAGATTGATGACAAAAATATAACCACACTTTTATATAACAATAGTTGCGTATATATATCTGTTATAATACAATACTAACAAGGATAAATATTCGGAAAATCCTTTTGAAGGTTCGTTCGACTTGAATGAGCGTCTTGTATCCGGTTACCACGTCGACTGAGGTCAAGTCGGTATTCGTCTTAATCAGGAACTTCCCATCCCGTAACACCTCCTTGGCTAATGCTGCTTCATTGCGATGAAACGTTAAGGTTTGCCCATCATAATCGACCTCGAAATGGGCTTGCATGTTCTTTTTGGGCCAGGATTTCCGCGACCTTTACGATGGTATTTTCGGATCGGGTTTTCTCCCCCGTTTACCAGGTTTGACGAGACGTTCAGCATAGTGCTCTTTTAAATTTTAGAGACGCGGTTTGTGACCCCAAAAATGGTCCTTAACTTCCAAAGGTGAGTTATAATCCTCATTTCAAATCCTCATTTCTCACTTTTTGAATTCGTTGATATACTCTTATAATTCCTATATAAAAATTAAGGAATTAAAGAAAGCGAGGTAATGGAGATGAATGTAAAATCCCTCGAACAAGTATTTACCCAGACGGTAAAATTTTTCGAATGGCTGCTAGCGGGAATCATTATTGTAGCGGTAATTGCAGAAGGAACAATGCTCGTCCATGACCTATTCAGCTACATCATGGAAGGAGAAATCATGGAGAAATTTCAAGATTTTTTAGCTCATGCACTCTTGTATATTATTGGATTAGAGGTCGCACTTATGCTCATCAAGCACGATATGACACTCGTCATGGATATAATCATTTTTGCCATTGCCCGTAAGATGATCATCTTGAATGTGCATATGTGGGAGATTCTAGTCGGAATCTTAGCCATCTTTATCCTCTACTACCTTAAATGTTACGGACTGAGTTGCCGCTTTTTCCCCAACCGATCTTAATTTTTAACAATGTGAGAGTCAATTTCATAATTTAATTTTTTCACAGCGTAAACGTTCCGAATTCATGGGGTCCAATTTTTTTGACATAAGCTATGGGTTTTCTCGCTCACTTTTTATAAGATTGATTGTAAAAAACAAAAGGGGCTGACCCATAAATGTCTGACACACGCGCGTTTCACATGCTTATGTACTATATATTGCGTGTAGGGTCAGACATTTTGCTTTTGATTCAGCCTCTTTTTGAACAAATGGATTTATTCATTTTTCTGAAGCTCTATCGGCCTGTCTCTTTCTTGAGGTGATTGTATTATTTCTTGCTTCATTTTGTAACCGCTTTAATCCTAGCATCTAGAAAAACGTTTCTTCTCTCTGCCTTCATTTTTCAGTTGCTGTTAGAAACGGTTAATCACAATGGATCCCAACGTACCATATTGAGACATCGATTCAAGCACTCCGCCTGCTTCTTCAAGAGAAATCGTTTTGGATATCAATTTTTCTGGATGCAGCTTCCCACTTTCCACCATTGCTAATAAATCATTATATCGATGCGCTTGCATACCAAGCGATCCTCTAATTTGCAGCTCTTTTGCTACAATTAAATCCGTCGGAAGGGCGATCATTCCACCCTCTTCTTGCGTCGTCAATCCAACTTGCACATGTGTTCCACGGTTTCGCAAGCTAAGAATCGCATTTCGGCATGTTTCGGCAATACCAAGTGCATCCAACGTAATGTCGCTGCCGCCTTTAGTAATTTCCATGACTGCTTCGACAGGATTGTCCCTTCTTGAGTTTACCGTTGCAAAAGCACCTAGTTCTTTCGCTTTTTCCAGTTTGGCATCATCAATATCAACGGCGATGACCCTGGCTCCAAGCGCATTGGCGATTTGAATCGCGGCTAAACCAACGCCGCCTGCACCGTAAACAGTAAAGAAATCACCTGCTTGCACCCCTGATTGATCGGCAACCGCATGAAAACTCGTCATAAACCGGCACCCGAGGGAGGCAGCTGTGGTAAAGTCGATAGAATCAGGCAAATGAACTAGATTTTGATCTGCGAACGGCACCTTCGTATATTGGGCATAAGACCCTTTACAAGAAAATCCGAAGACTACCAAGTTTTCACATACGTTTTGGTGCCCTGTTTGGCAATACTCGCAGCTTCCACACCCTAGGCTAAAAGGAACTACAACGCGATCTCCTTTTTTGAAGCGCTTAACATCTTTTCCGACTTCTTCAATAACGCCCGCAAACTCATGCCCGAGAATATGAGGAAGTTCAGGCTTCAATCCGATCCATTCCCAATCTCCGACCCATGCATGCCAGTCGCTTCGGCAGACCCCGTTTGCCTCCACCTTTACAATGACATCATTTGGACCACAATCTGGATCTTGAAAGTTTTCATGAATGACTAGTGGTTTGTTAAAGTCTTCCATAACTGCTGCTTTCATCAACTATCTCTCCCTTGTCAGTTTTGTAAGTTAAGTTAAATACAGTATTATGTTATATTTAAAATTCTAGGAATATTGTGATGTATATCACTACAGTTCAGATTTTCATCTTTCCATCAAAGTCAACAAGCTGTAAAGACCGGAACAATCTGGTCTTTTTATTTTTGTCTAACAACTCCTTTTCCTTATTTATCTCCCTACTTTTCCCAGTTTACGCTTGACTTTTTTAATCAAAATAAAAACATATATTCGCGAATAGGACGTATGTTCTTAAAAAGGAGCCCTTCGCGTCGATGCCGCTTGATATTTCTTGTCTGCCTTTATGTATCGATATGAAGAGTTTCTACGCCAGTTGCGAATGTGTCGATCATGGACTGGATCCTCTCGAGGATTATGTCGTCGTTGTCTCTGATAAAAATCGAAGCGGGAGCGTGGTTCTGGCCGCATCTCCAAAAATGAAGCAAGATTACGGAATCAGAACAGGAAGCCGTCTATATGGAAGTGCCTTGCCGTCGCCATATCCATATTTTTAACGCCCGCATGAAGCGATATTTAGAAATCAGTGTGCAAATGACAGAACTGTTTTCCACCTTCGTCCCTTTTGAAGCGATTCTCACGTACAGCGTTGATGAGAGCTGGCTAACCCTAGACGGTACGGAAAAACTACATGGATCTCCCGTGGAAGCAGCCCAAAAAATACGCAGCGCAATCTGGAATCAATTCGGTCTGCCATCTTGCATTGGCATCGGCCCGAACCGTTTCAACAGCAAAGTCGTACTGGATGTATACGCCAAAAAGCAAGGTATCGCGGAATGTACACCAAACAAGTTATGGCTGGTTCCGTTACGGGAAGTCTGGGGCATTGGCAGCCGAATGGAGAAACATCTGAACAATATGGAAATGTATACGCTTGGAGGCGTGGCAAACAGTTCCCTGGATCGTTTATGGAAGCGTTTTGGCGTAATAGGAGAACAGCTTTACTATCCCGCTTTGGGAATTGACTTAAGTTCTCCTTTTATCGACGCAAGGAACTTCCTTCAAAAAAGTTTATCAAGACCCAAATTATAAAAAGTTATGAACCTCTTCCGCCTACACTCCGTTAAGAGGTGGGAGACTTCTCGGTAAATATGTTAAAAAAATAAAGGAGAACACATTTTAGTCATGTATTAATATGTGTCCTCCTTTATTTTTAGAGATTTTTTATGATTTAGATCTTGATAAGACGAACTCACTCCCTTTTTAATTATTCATTAACCGGAATATATACTTGAATTTCTTTTATCATTTGTTGAAATTGTTCCTCATCTTGGAAATAGTCACTGCGCCAATTATCCATAATCCATTTCACAAGCTCTTGTGGAGTATCAAAAAATTCCCCGCTCGTATCCGCTTTTCGGATCGTGTATCGGCCGTTGTCTTCATCGATGGTCACTTCACACGGAAAAGCACCATCTTTCGCTTTTAAATAAAATTCCACAGTAATTCTTCCTTCCTGTTTTTGTTGATATTTTTTAATATTCATAAATTTATGCTCATACCTTGGGGCAATTGCTCTTATTTATCGATAAAACTACTTTGCTTGTTTCATTTGACGGATTAATAGGGATGAAAAATACTTGCGGGCATCCGCATTTTGAATATGCAATATTTGTGTCGTGTCCTTTTTTCCTGAAGAGTCTGGCATTTTTAATTCGAATTCGACGAAAGCCCCGCTTAAATTTTCTCTCACATTTTTGATATAGTATCCTTGTTGAATCAAATAGTCAATTTTATCCCTTTCTGCCAAAAATTCTTGATAGGACATCTGATTACCACCTCCTAATAAAAATGAACCGTTTTCTTCCAAACATTTGCTTGCCTTTTTTCTCCTAAATATTGTGAATAAGATTCCAAACGATAGTGATTTTTGAAGATCTACTATCGCTTAGAACGGGATAAGGCTAAGCTAAAAAAATTGGGGTGATATATGTTACATTTTTGAAGCCGTTTTAGAAGGCAAGTTAAATGGTTAATTCCTCGCTCTGTTTGGAAATAGTCGAGGTTCCGTATTTTGCACGTTTTAAATATTGTCCGTACCCTGGTTTCCCGACAAATTGTTTATCACGAACGACAAATTCGCCTCTACATAAAACCGATACCGGTTCACCCGTTACTTTCATTCCTTCGAATGCATTGTAATCAACGGCCATATGGTGTGTTTCGACCGAAATCACCCGTTCGATATTCGGGTCAAAAATGACTAAATCCGCGTCTGAGCCTACCGCAATGGTTCCTTTTTTCGGGAATAACCCGAACAATTTGGCAATTCTTGTCGACACAATGTCGACAAATTGATTTAACGTGATTCTTCCTTTCTTTACTCCTTCACTGAAGAGAATGCTAACCCGATCCTCAATGATCGGTCCGCCATTTGGAATTTTCGTAAAATCTCCTCTGCCAAGTTCTTTTTGGCCTTTAAAGTCAAACGAACATTGGTCAGATCCCAGCGTTTGCAGCTGGCCGTTTTTCAATGCATTCCACAATACCTCTTGATGCCATTTTTCACGAAGCGGTGGAGACCAAACATATTTCGCGCCTTCAAAATTAGGCTTTTCTAAATACGATTGGTCGAGAACAAGATATTGCGGACACGTTTCTCCCCATACATCCAATCCTTTATCGCGCGCCTCAGCAATTTTTTCAACCGCTTGCGCACACGTCACGTGAACGACGTAAAGCTGTGAACCGGCAAGCTCGGTTAATTGACATGCGCGCCCTGTCGCTTCTCCTTCCAATTCTGGAGGTCTTGTTAATGCATGGTAAATCGGATCCGTATTCCCCTCCGCAAGCGCTTTCTTCGTTAAATAATCAATCACATCACCATTTTCCGCATGCACCATCACGAGCGCTCCAAGTTCTTTGGCGGCCACCAGCGTACGGTATAACGTTCCATCATCTGCCTGAAATACGTTTTTATACGCCATAAACACTTTAAATGATGTAATTCCTTCTTCTTCAATGACTTTCGGCAGCTCTTCCAATACTTCATCCGTAATTTCACTAATCATTAAATGAAAGCCGTAATCAATAACCGCTTTTCCCCTCGCTTTGTTATGCCAAGTTTCAATCGCTTTTTTCAGTGGTTCCCCTTTGTTCGTTAAACAAAAGTCGATGATGGTCGTTGTCCCGCCAAATGCCGCCGCAATCGTCCCGGATTCGAAATCATCCTTTGTCACCGTACCCCCAAACGGCATATCCAAATGCGTATGTGGATCAATGCCGCCTGGAAATACGTAACAACCTTTTGCATCAATCACTTCGGCGCCTTTTTCCTCTAAATTTTGGCCAATCATCGCAATTTTCCCGTCTTTAATCAGCAAGTCCGCTTCATACGTATCCGTTGCGGTAACAATTGTTCCGTTTTTTATAATTTTTGTCATTTCTACGTCCTCCTTTGATTGAAAAGATTATTTTACGTCAACATTACAGCTGCTAAGTCCGCTAATGGCTGCTTGTCGCTCATTCCATGTCATCGGTGGATGTTCGCTTGGTATTTCGACCATGTCAATCGCGCCATCCACCGGACAGACGATCGAACATAAATTGCATCCTACGCAATCTTCTTCGCGCACTTTTAAATACTCTTTTCCATTTTCATCCGTTAAACGATCGATGCATTGATGAGAAGCATCTTCACACGAGATATAACATTTATTACAATTAATGCAAACATCGGTATTAATGCGGGCAACCACTTTATAATTAAGGTCGAGGTCCCCCCAATTGGAGTATTTATGAACCGACTTCCCAACAATATCCATAACGGAAGCAATTCCCTTTTCATCCAAGTAATGGTTCAGTCCTTCAATCATATCTTCAATAATACGGAAGCCGTGATGCATGACAGCCGTACATACTTGCACCCCGGTTGCCCCCATAAGCATAAATTCCACTGCGTCCTTCCAGCTGGATATGCCGCCTATGCCGGAAATCGGCACATGAATACGCGGATGCCGGGCGCATTCTGCAACCATGTTCAAAGCGATTGGTTTCACCGCCGGGCCGCAATAGCCTCCATGCGCTCCCTTCCCCGCTACATGCGGAATGGTATTCCACGTGTCCAGGTCAACTCCCATTAAGCTATTGATGGTATTGATCATGCTGATGGCATCGGCTCCGCCCTGAACAGCCGCTTCAGCTGTCGCCGTGATATCTGTAATATTAGGAGTCAGCTTAACGATGACAGGCGTCTGAGCCACCTCTTTCACCCAATAGGTTTGCTTTTCCACGAGCTCAGGCACTTGCCCGGAAGCCGACCCCATTCCCCGTTCGGCCATTCCGTGCGGGCAGCCAAAATTCAGTTCAAGCCCGTCTACGCCCACATCTTCCACTCTTTTCACAATTTCATGCCATTTTTCCCTTTTTGGTTCGACCATAAGGGATGCCACCACGGCTCGATCTGGAAAACGCTTTTTGGTTTCATAGATTTCTTTTAAATTCACTTCAAGGGGACGGTCCGTAATCAACTCGATATTGTTAAAGCCCATCACACGCTGTCCATTAAAGCTTACAGCCGCAAACCGGGATGATACGTTTAAAATCGGTTCACCGAGCGTTTTCCAAACCGCTCCGCCCCAACCAGCCTCAAACGCTCTTTGCACTTGATAACCGGAGTTGGTTGGAGGCGCAGAAGCGAGCCAAAATGGATTGGGAGACTTTATTCCCGCTAAATTAATGCTTAAATCTGCCATTTTCTTGCCCTCCTCCGTTAAAAATGACAATATCAGGCAGTTTCACTTACTGCTTTTGTTAAATATTCATGTATCGCGTAGGCTGCCTCTTTTCCTTGCTGCGCAGCAGTGACAACCATCGCTTCGCCTTGTCCTTTCGCAAAAATGACATCACCACAAGCAAAAACTTTTTGATTGGATGTTTGATAGTTTTCCGGATTGACTTTTACCACACCATCATCATGCTCTAATCCAAATTCCTGAATGAGATCAAGGTGCCGCGTCTGGCCGATTGCTTTAATAACTACATCGACTCGCATCGTAAACTCGGATCCCTCAATGGGAACAGGACGACGGCGTCCATCTGCATCCGATTCTCCTAACTTCATACGAACACATTCGATATGGGTCACTTTTCCGTTTTCATCACCAATAATCCGCTTCGGTGCAGTTAACCAGCGAAACTCGACGCCGTCTTGCTTCGCAAACTCGTATTCAAAATCGTACGCGGTCATTTCCTCTTTTGTACGGCGATATAAAATTTTTACATTTTCCGCTCCTAAACGCACCGAACAAGTTGCGCCGTCAATCGCAGTGTTTCCAGCACCGATGACGACCACTCTTTTCCCCACTAGCTTGTCAGTCAATGGGTTTGTTTTCGTTTCTTTAATAAATTCAATGGCATCATACACTCCGTCCAAGTCTTCTCCTTCAATCCCTAACATTGGAACTTTCCCCATGCCGACAGCCAACACGACTACATCGTAATGATCTAAAAGCTCCTTAGCGGAAATATCTTTTCCTACCTTCGTATTGGTGCGAATTTGTACCCCTAAACTTTTGACTTGATTCACTTCCCAAAACGATATTTTTTGCGGAAGCCGGAAGGAAACGATGCCATAGGTATTCAGTCCCCCTGCTTCTTTTTCCGCTTCAAAAATGGTGACCGTATATCCTATTCGGGCCAATTCTCTAGCGGCAGATAATCCAGCTGGACCGCCGCCGACAACAGCCACTGTTTTTCCGTTTTTCTTTCCAGCCTGAAACAATACTTCTTCATTCCAAATGGCCCAGTCTGTCGCATATCGTTGCAGTTTTCCAATCATGATAGGCTTGGTGGAATGATTCAGAACACAAGCACCTTCACATAACTCCTCCGTCGGGCATACCCTTGCACAGCTGGCGCCAACAGGATTGGACAACATAATGGTTTTTGCCGATCCTTTTAAGTTTCCCGACGCAATTTTCTTGATAAAAGTCGGAATATCAATCCCTGTAGGACAAGCTTTTATACAGGGCGCATCATAACAATATAAACATCGGTTGGCTTCTTCTATCGCTTCTCGATCGGTTAACCCCGGTTCTACTTCTTGGAAGTTCTTCTCCAAATCAGAGAGAGATAGGTTCATCGCGAACAACCTCCTTTTTCATTTTAAAAAAGGGAATAGAGTAAAACCCTAATCCCTTTTTACGCTTTATGGCAGTAATGCTGTCATTTCGTTGTAAGTTTCCGGACGGCGGTCTCTATAAAACTGCCACGTATCACGAACTTCGCGAATCATCTTTTTGTCCATCACACCGATGACGACTTCATCTTTGTCACGGCTTCCCATCGCAACAAAGTTGCCTCTTGGATCGACTAAATAAGACTGACCATAAAATTCTCCCATGTTCCATGGGGCTTCATATCCGACCCGGTTGATGGCAGCGACATAATATCCGTTTGCCACTGCATGGGCAGGTTGCTCCAGCTTCCATAAGTATTCGGAAAGACCAGCTACCGTCGCTGAAGGGTTAAAAACAATTTCAGCACCTTTTAAGCCTAAAATTCTTGCCCCTTCTGGGAAGTGGCGGTCATAACAAATGTAAACGCCTACTTTGGCAAATGCCGTATCAAATACCGGGTATCCTAAATTCCCTGGTTTGAAATAAAATTTTTCCCAAAATCCACATCCTTCGTTGCCTACGCCAACATGCGGAATATGCTGTTTTCGATATTTTCCTAAGTATGTGCCGTCTGCATCAATGACAGCGGCTGTATTATAATAAGTAGCGATTCCCTCTCTTTCATAAATTGGCAGAATAATGACCACACCTAATTGTTTTGCCAGTTCTTGAAATCTTTTCGTCGTTGGTCCATTCGGAATTTCTTCCGCAGCATCATACCATTTTGTATTTTGCTCCGCACAAAAATATGGACCGTAGAAAATTTCTTGCAAACAGATGATTTGCGCTCCCCGGTCTTTTGCCTCTTGCACCAATTTTATATGTTTTTCAATCGCCTTTTCTTTATGGACTTCCACCGGCTCATCCCCATGGACATCATGTGACGCTTGAATAAGACCGATTGTTACTTGATCAGCCACCTCTCCATCCCTCGCTTTTCTATATTTTCAAACCTACTAAAAGCAAGCATTTTCCATAGTATAAAACACCAAAAAGACAACACCTCCCTATCCTGATTGATATAAGACCCAAGAATCCGAACTTTAAGAATATTTTATCTATAGTAAATAAGCTTTTCATTATACACTTTGTTAAATAAGTAGAGGGGTTTGTTTTTCATTATGTAAAAATATACTATGAACATAATTGACATTACCGCATTCGTTTGCGATCAATATGTAGAGTCTTGAGGAAAGGAAATAAAAGACAAGAGAACACGTTATCCTATTTAAATAACTCTGTTGATTTTGAATAAATCTAACAGTTGTTTTGTAATAAACTATTTCAAGGTAATAACAAAGCTATGCAAATTTTGATTTGTCGTGAAGTTGATGAAACCATTAAGATACACAGGCTCATACAAAGCACGGCTATTCCAGTTCTAGACCAAAAAGCATTGAGTATTTTACAAATCGTCAAATGGATGGCCTGTTTTTGTTTACACTTTGCCTAATGATATGTAATCACTTTCTAACATAAACTAAGTATAAAAACATTTATCTAATTATTCAGATAATTTTTAACAAACCATTTTCCAAGGAGGGGATTTTCTTGGCAAAACAGGATACAGGGCTACAAAAAGGGTTAAAGGAACGCCACATGACAATGATCGCAATAGCTGGGGTTATAGGGGCCGGACTTTTTGTGGGAAGCGGCGCAGTCATTCATTCTACAGGCCCTGGGGCCATTGTTTCCTATGCATTAGCCGGCTGCTTAGTAGTTCTTGTGATGAGAATGTTAGGAGAAATGGCTGCAGCTAATCCTACTAGCGGCTCTTTTTCGGCATATGCACACGATGCCATTGGGCCTTGGGCCGGATTTACCATCGGATGGTTATATTGGTTCTTCTGGGTAATCGTTATTGCTATCGAAGCAAATGCCGGTGCTGCTATCATTCAATATTGGTTTAATAGTATTCCAATATGGCTGTTAAGTTTAATTCTCACCATATTGTTAACGCTTACAAATATTTGGTCGGTTAAATCATATGGGGAATTTGAATACTGGTTTGCGTTAATTAAAGTAGCGAGCATCATTTTGTTTTTAATGATCGGGGTCGCTTTCATATTTGGACTTTATCCAAACAGCAGCCCAATTGGGTTGAAAAATCTAATCGGTAATGGCGGATTTATGCCGCATGGCATCAGTTCCATCCTTTTAGGAATTGTCGTTGTTATTTTTTCCTTTGTTGGAACAGAAATCGTTACGATTGCCGCCGGAGAATCCCCTGAACCGCAGAAAGCAGTAACTAGAGCGATTAAGTCCGTCCTATGGAGAATCCTAGTTTTTTATATTGGCTCGATCGCTGTAGTAGTAACTTTATTGCCTTGGAACTCAGCAAACGTTTTAAAAAGCCCCTTTGTTGCGGTGCTAGAGCACGTTGGCATACCAGCCGCCGCACAAATCATGAATTTTATTGTATTAACAGCCGTTTTATCTTGTCTAAATTCAGGGCTATATACCACCTCAAGAATGCTTTATTCCCTAGCGGAAAAAGGAGAAGCGCCAAGACGATTCCTCAAACTAAACAAAAACGGTGTACCCGCTCAAGCCGTTATTGCCAGCACATTCTTTGGGTACATAGCGGTGATCATGAATTACATTTCCCCAGATAAAGTGTTTTTATTTCTCGTTAACTCCTCAGGCGCTATTGCCCTGCTTGTATATTTAGTTATTGCGGTTTCACAATTGCGTATGCGAAAAAAACTTGAACAAAGCAATCCTGAAGCATTAAAGATAAAAATGTGGTTATTCCCGTATCTAACTTATTTGACTATCTTGGCTTTATTAGTAATCCTTATCTCCATGTTATTTATCAAAACGATGGTTTCCCAATTACTGTTGACACTCTTAATCACGGCCGTAGTGATGATTTCTTATTTCGCATTTGCCAAAAAACGCTTAAAAAGCGGCTATAACAAACAAATAGCACCGCTAGCGAAAGACTAATATAGCACTGACTAAGCCATTCACCTGATGAGAAGAGCATAGTAATATCGAAAAGAATCCGTAATCTATATTATTAGGACCGTTTATTTCCTTAAAAATCACTATTTCACCATTTTCCCAAGGCAATATATCCTCTACAAGCAGGCAGCGAAAAAAGAGGACATTCGATATGATGTCCTCAACAGTCTGCTTGGGAGGGGTTTTTTATGGCGAAGAAAGAACAAACTAGTGCGCCCAAAAACGATCGAACAGGCATATCAGGCGATGGAAGAGTATATTCGTTTTTATAATCACAGCCGTTTCCAAGAAAAGCGGAACGGCCTTTCCCCGGTTGAATATCGGGAAAAGGCCGCAGCTTGATATACTCTTTTTTCCTTGTCTACTTGACAGGGATATGTGCAAATCCGCATGGATGGCTCTCTTTTTTCAAACCTCTTTATTCCCCCATCGTTTCCACACTGGAAACAGGGCAAGGACACATCTTCATAAGCTCTTGTTTTTCACCAACATGAGTACAAAGTTTTTCAAGCTACATTGTCGTTTATTTCCATGATGGTCCAAAAGGCAGATTTTAATCCTCTAAGCGAGGTCGGTCTTTTAAAAGAATACGTTGACGGGCAGGATAACATTGCGGAGGGGTCGTAGTTTTAATCCTCTAAACGAGGTCAGTCTTTTAAAAGAACACCTTCATTTTACCGTTGATTCTCTAGGGAGGCAAGGGGCGGTTTTGCACACCCCCAAGAACCCTGCAAAAAATAAATTGTTGTTATGTAAACTAGAATGTTTGAACGAAATAGTCAAACGTCCAATCCCTTGATATATCAACATCACGCTTTACTCTACGAAGGCAAAATGGCGCTGCACACTTATGTCCTTTTTTGGTCGTTTTTGGACCGTGCAGAAGTGATGTTGATGCAGTTTTTAAGAATGGCAGTAGCCGTATTGGAGAAAATGTTCTTTCGCCAACCGAAGACGTTCGTTCCAAAGACGGGCAAGATTCCCGATTGCAAGCGTACAAGCGGTCCAAATCCATCTTCAATGCCTGAAAGAACACTTTTTGGCCACGAAGTATGAGTATTTCCTTGCCAGTTTCGATAGTCTCAAATGGTACTAGACCGAATTTTCTTGATGATACACTTGTGGTTATTGGTACGTTTAAACAATAGGAGTTAATCAGCTCCACAGATACAAAAATATTTAGTGAGTAAACCTAGTCATAGTATTTTAAAGCTACATTTTTTAACTGTGTATAATTTTTTAACGCCTCTAGGCCTTTTTCTCTCCCAAACCCACTTCTTTTATATCCACCGAAAGGCATTTGAATGCCTCCTCCTGCCCCATAATTATTGATAAAGACCTGCCCAGATTGAATTCTTTCTGCGATGCGATGGGCTCTCTTCACATCTGATGTCCAAATGCCTGTAACAAGACCAAATTTGGTCCCGTTAGCAATTTGAATGGCCTCCTCTTCCGATTCGAAAGTAAGGACCGTTAACACAGGTCCAAAAATTTCTTCCTGAGCTAATGGACTATTCGGATCCACTTCATCAACAATGGTAGGCTGTACATAATATCCTTTCTCATTACCTGGAATAATTACTTGTTGTCCCCCTACAAGTATCTTCCCTTCTCTCTCTGCCATTAAAAGAAATTTCTGTATTTTATCAAACTGTTTTTTTGAAATAATAGGTCCGATATCAAAGTCCTCTATACCTGGACCAATTGTAATGTTTTTAAACCTTTCTATTAAAGCTTCTATAAATGAATCTTTGATCGATTTTTCGATAATTAACCTAGAACCAGCAGAGCAAGTTTGGCCAGCATTTTGTACAATTGACTTGACTATCCAATGCAAAGCTTCCTCTTTGTCACAATCTGAAAATACGATATTTGGAGATTTCCCGCCTAGTTCCAACGTAACAGGAATGACGTTTTTGGCCGCTGCTTGCATAACAGATACTCCTGTTTCCACTGATCCAGTAAATGTCACATGGTCAATATTTGGATGGGATACCAAGGCTGCTCCTGCTTCATGTCCAAATCCCGTTACAACGTTAAATATTCCTTTTGGAAGATTTACTTCGTCAAAAAGCTCTGCTAGCTTTAACGCTGTTAGAGGAGCGTCCTCAGCTGGTTTCATGACAACAGTATTGCCTGCCGCAATTGCTGCTGCGGCACTTCTTGAGGAAATTTGAATAGGATAATTCCATGGAATAATATGTACTGTAACACCAAGCGGTTCGCGAATGGTATAATCTAATATTCCTGGTTCAACTGGAATGGTTTCACCCATTATTTTATCGGCAACCCCTCCATAAAACTCAAAATATCGTGCTGCTGCTTCCACATCTGCATATGACTGAGACAAAGGCTTTCCAACATCTAATGTTTCTAATAGTGCCAATTCATCTTTACACTCACGTATTCTTTTAGCCATCTCAAGTAAAATATAACCCCGTTCATACGGTTTAATGTTCCTCCATTGCTGAGACTCAAACGCTTTTCGCGCAGCTTCAACTGCTTGATTTACGTCTTCATTATTGCCACGGGGAACTTGAGCAATTGGCTCATAGTTTGCAGGATTGAAAATGGTTATTATCTCTTTCGATTTACTGTCGACCCATTTTCCGTCTATATACATTTTTAGTTTTCTCATGTCCATCCCCCTTCTTACTGTAACAATGATCATTTCAATCCCCTATAATCATGTCAAAATACAGTGCAACTGCTAGTGAAGTAATCATTTCAACACATCAATAGAGTATTTCCCCCTCTATATGAAACATTTTCCATGAATATCTATTTGCTTATATGCAATAGTTTTATATGTTGCCACGATACTAAACTAATAGACATAAATTGCCGCAATGTTGTTAATTATATACCGCGTCCACCATCGACATGAATAACGCTCCCCGTAATCATATGTGCCTCATCTGAACAAAGATATAAAGCTGTACTCGCTACATCCTCTGGTTGGATTAATTCCCCTAACGGAATACTATTTCTAAATGTTTCCTCTTTTATCAAATTAACATCAGATCCAAAAGCTACAAATTCTCCTAACATATCAGTATCACACGGTCCTGGATGAATCACATTGACTCTAATTTGATAAGGAGCGAGTTCAAGAGCTAAAGCTTTAGAAAAAGATACAACTGCACCTTTAGAAGCTATGTAGGATTGCAATCCTGGTCTTGGTCGGACGACAGAAATGGAGGCAACATTAACAATTGATCCTTTGGCTCGTGTATCTTTCATAATCTGAACAGCTTCTTTACAAAGCAAAAATAAGGAAGTAGAATTTGTATTCAAAATCTTCAGCCATTTATTTAAAGAAACTTGTTCGATTGGTTCAGCTTTTTGTGCTATCCCTACAAAGTTTACAAGTGCGTCTATTTTGCCAAATCGATTTCGAATCTCTTTAAATACTTCCTTTACTTTTTCTTCATTTGTTACGTCTACAGCAAATGGATAAAAGTGATCCGCTGTCTCTGGTACACCTTTAGGATAAAGATCGAGAGCCACAACGTGAGCTCCCTCATCTAAAAAGCGTTTCACAGCAGCTTTCCCCATACCTCCTGCTGCACCTGTAACAATGACTACTTTGTTCAGAAAGCGCATATACAATCGATCTCACCTCACCGTCTCTAGCTCATTATTTTGACCATTTGTCGAACAATTTCTTCTCCCATTTCAATTGTCGTTGAATTACCGCCAAGATCAGGTGTCAATTTTTCTCCGTGTTCTGTTACCTTTTCAATTGCTTTTAAGATAATTCTAGCTAAATCTCCTCTGCCAAAAGATTGAAGCATTAGTGCTGTTGACCAAATCTGGGCAATCGGATTCGCTTTTCCTTTCCCTGCAATGTCAGGTGCCGACCCATGTACTGGCTCAAACATCGATGGAAATACACCTTCAGGATTTATATTAGCGGAAGGTGATATACCTAGTCCTCCTACTAAAGCAGAACCTAAATCTGAAAGGATATCCCCAAATAAATTAGAGGCAACAATAACTTGCAGGGTATCGGGTCTTTGAACAAAATATGCAGCTAAAGCATCAATATAGTACTTTTCTAATTGAATATCTGGATATTGGTTGGCAACATGCTCGATAACCTCGTCCCATAATTTCATCGAGTGAACTACCGCATTCGATTTGGTTGCATTTATGACTTTTTGATAACCATGTTTTTTAGCATATTGAAATGCATATCTCGCTATTCGCTCTGTTCCTTTTCTCGTGATAATTGTATTTTGAACAGCTATTTCTTGTTCGGTACCCTGATATATTCTTCCTCCACTATTAGAATATTCTCCCTCTGCATTTTCTCTTACTATTACAAAATCGATAGGTCGATCTTGATTCATAAATGGCCCAGGAATTCCCTTAAGTTTTTTCACAGGCCGAAGATTCACATATTGGCAAAACCTTTTGCGTATTGGCATAATTAATTCCCAGACAGATATATCATCAGGTACACGTGGGTCTCCGATAGCTCCGAACAAGATTGCGTCATAATTCTTTAATATATCTAGACCGTTTTCTGGCATCATTCTTCCATGCTCTAAGTAATACTCTGAATTCCATAAAAAAATATCTGCATGAAATTGAAATGTAGAATCTTTATCTTTGAGTATCCGTAAAACTTTTAATGCCTCGTTCATTACTTCAGGACCGATTCCATCACCTGGAAGAACGGCTATTCGAAACTCCCTCATCCTTTAAACCTCTTCGTTTAAGAACAGCAAAGCCGCTGTTCTATAGATTTCAGTTGTTTCAGCAAGTTCGTCAATATCTACGTACTCATCAATTTGATGCGGAATTTCACGGTCCCCTGCTCCAATAGTTACAATAGGTATGCCTTCCAGGTGTAAAAAGGTACCATCAGTCGCTCCGGGTACACCATTGTAATAAGGTTTTTTCTTAGTTACTCTTTTCACTGCTTCTGCCACTGCCTTTACAATTGGATCATCTTTACTCGTTTTCGTCCATGGTCTATTTTCAATTACTTCAAATTCCCCTTTAAAATCTGGATCTTCCTTAGCTAATCTTTCAAAGATGTGCTGAATTTCTTTACAGAGCTCTTCATGATCCTGTCCCGGGATCGTTCGTATATCAAGCGTTGTCATACATTGATCAGGAATTACATTAATTTGAGCATCGCCACAGACAGGTGCTTTCAAAATTGTTGGAGTAATACTTGGCCAACCAAGCAATGGATGTTTTCCCAATCTTTCTTTTTCTCGTTTCTCCAGTTGTTCTAACTCACATATTAATCTCGCCATTCTTGTATTTGGATTTATACCACTTAAAGGAATTGCTCCATGTGCCATCTTTCCATATACACGAATAACAATCCTCATCGCTCCTTTTTGCGCAATACATACTTGATTTTCTTCCGGTTCACAAATAATCGCTCCATCAACTCCTTTTGCCCAGCCCCTTCGGATAAAGTGTTTAATCCCTATCATCATTCCTTCTTCATCACAAGGAATGCAAAGTATAATTTTTCCTTTCCATTGTTCTTTATCCCTCAATAAAGAATGAACAGCAGTGATCATGCAAGCTAAATTTCCTTTTGTGTCATTTGTGCCTCTTCCGTATATTCTCCCATTAACAACTTCGGCTCCGAAAGGATCGTAAGTCCATGCACTTCTGTCTCCTTCTGTTACTACATCCGTATGTCCTTCAAAAAGGAGAGTTTTCCCAGGTTTCCCAGAGTCGACAATACCGATAACGTTAGGACGTCCCGGTTCTACTTCCTCTATATGCACCTCAACTCCCATCTGTTTTAAATAATTCGCTACATATTGGGCAACTTTTTGTTCATTCCCATTAGGGTCTCCCGGCCGATAAACACTTGGAATTCGCACAAGTGCTTGTGTAAGCTTAACTACTTCCTCCCTATCGCGAAGAAGACGAAGTTTAGAATCTGTAACGTAGTTATTCATGAATTAAACCTCCTTTGTGATATGATTTAACTTAATAACCTACTTGTGTATTTGTTCTGATTCTCCTTATTTTTATGCTCTGACATGTCGTGTGATGATTGGTATAATATTTTGAGAGCGATTTTTAACTAAAATACTAACTGTATATGTTGTTGCAAAGTTTAAAATTAGAGCTAACAAACCGATATTGATGTTATATATATTGACATGTAAAATGTGCATACTAATAGCCGCTATATCCCCAACTAATAGACCTGTGGTGATTCCGATAGGAGTTATTTTTCGCGAGAAAAGTAAAGCTAAGATCCCTGGTAAGAATTGACCATATCCATAATAAGCCATATTTATTATATTTACCATTAAATTAGGAGCTAATAGAGTCAAACCCATTGAAATCAAAAGGTACAGAAAGACAGTTATTTGGACAGACTTTCGTTGCAATTTTTCAGGGACATTAGGAAGTAGATTCCGAGACACCATTCCTCCAATACTTAAACTACTAACTGCTAGCACCAAAATTCCTGACAGTGCCGCACCAGCAGCTACTAAACCTACTAACCATGAGGGTAGAAGGGCACTCACCGACGCTACGAATGATTGGTTTGGGTTTTTTAAATTAGGAATTGCGACTAAAGCATAGTAAGAAGTGAAAATAAGAAACGGAAACATAAACATATATAAAGGCATAAATCTTTGTGATTTTTTTATGGTGGCTTCCGATCGGCTAGTAAATATCATCGGTATACTTAGAGGAGTGACATAAAAAGCTAACGATTGAAAAAGAATAGTAGTTAAGACAAAGACCATCACTTCTGGTTGATCAATTGTTACAGAAGTACCATGTTGTTTTGCAAAAGTAAACAAGTTCGATACGCCTTCCATTTTAATAAGAACTGCAATACCAGCAATTAATATTCCAAGAAACATTAAAATATCTTTTAAAATGGAAACAAGCGCTGGAGCTTTTACACCAGATACAGAAATATATAGAAATGCTATACAACCCGCAATAATTACTGCCATTACAGGTGACAAATCAAATCCAAGAGCACTGAGAGCAACTATTAATCCTTCAAACTGCAATTGTCCCAACGGTATCATAAAAATTAATGCAGAGATGGTAACTACTAGTTCAAGCCCTCTATGCGAATAGTGCTTTTTAAAAAGATCTGGACTAGTCATGGCACCGTATTTCTTTCCTGCTCTCCATAGTAGTGGAGCTAGAAAGTATCCCACTGGATAGGCTAGGAGAATATAACCTACAAACCATATTCCGTAGCTAGCTCCCTTTGCATAAATTCCTCCCGGAAAACCAATCATAGTACCAATAGTGTAAATTTCCCCCACCGCTAAAAAGAAAAATAATATTCCACTAAACGAACGTCCTCCTACTAAGTATTGTTCAACATTTAACACATCTTTACCACGACGCGCATACAATGCAATTGCAATAGACAAACACATAATAGTTCCAAATACAAATGCCGCCATTATTTAGCATCCTTTCTACTTTGGTTTATTTGATACTCATATCGATCAAAACAAGACCAAGAAATAGCCAAACAAAGAGAAGTCAAAGGAAGCCATAAAAAGATCCAAAAATAAAGAATTGGTATACCAAAAATAGGAGTGTCATACTTGCCGATAAAAGCAATTCCTCCAAGCACTGACAAGTATGGTATAACTAATCCTGTCAATAGACTAGTTACTTTACGAAAGGCCATAATAATTTCCCCCATCCTAACTAAGTTTAAAAACTACATTAAAATCCCTATCAACATTTATTTTATGTGTTTACTAATTTAAATCATTTTAAAAAATTAATTTAATTCAGAATTTTTTGGTTTGAGTTGGTAGCCTTTGTTGGATCCTCCGAAAGAATAGCAAAGTCAGCTTGTTTTCCCACTTCTATACTACCGGTATGTTGTTCATCAAAATTAGGTTTTGCACTATAAAGTAATCATAGATCGTAGATCCGTTTCGACATCACAACGTTGTTCCGGACCTAAAATATTTCCTTCTCGTGTTATATGGTTAACAGCTACTCAAATAAAAAAGGGGAAATGAGAGTAATGGACAGTCCGAATGCAAAGTAAATAATATATTACGTTCAATCACATCTATCAAAGGATTAATTCTAGAAGCACGTTCTGGTCCCAAAAATGTCTTTTGATTCCGATCTCCTCAATAATAAACATGATTAATAAAAAAAGATGCCGCTACTCCAATTCTTTTTATTCGATCCAAGTCCTTCAGAAGTAGCTGTTGGCACATGCTCTATACGATGATTATGTCTATTTAAAGCATATCCCATAGACATCATCCAAAATCGAGCTAATGGCACGTGAATCATAATAATATAAATATTGTTTGACTTCTTCTATCGCTTCTCGATCTGTTAAATCATATCCTATTTTTTGGAAGTCATTCTCCAAACCAGAGAGTGAAATGTTCATCTCACCACCATTAGTTACCGTTATAAGTTATTATTTCCAATTATGTTAAAACGCTAAAAAGATTACACCTTCCTATCCTAGTCGATAACAGACCAAAAGGTATAATTTTAGGAATATTCTACCTATTGTGAACAAACATTTCATTATACACTTTGTTAAATAAATGGAGATATTTGTTTTTCATTATGTAAAAATGTACCGTTAAATAACATCGGCATTACTACATAGTGAGCGACCAATCGTACTAGGCAGTTTTCTACAATACGAATCCTGGCAGTCTGCCCTTTCTCCACTTCTCCACTGATCTAATTCCTCTGAGCGAAACGTTACGATTTGAAGGGGTATATTGATTTTCACTCCCACGTGACTTTCCTCCACATCATATGATGCTACAAATCCGCTAACCGGTCTCGTTCAATCTTAATCATGTTATCTTTCCCGTCCAACATATCGGCACGCTTGCTGCCATAAATGCGCAGCCATGGGGAGCCTTTGACCGCTTTCACTGACAGCCGTGCTGTTCCGCGAATCTGCTCTTTTTCGATATCCACACATTCCAGAAATTCGTCCCAGTAGACAATGGCAATCACTTGGTTGTAGCCACTTAATTGCTTCTGGCCGCAAATGAAGGCAAAGATAAATTCTTTTTTCTTGTTGTTTTCATGATAAATCTTGATAATCTCTTCAAGCTCATTGTCGCTAAACGGAAAGGACCAAGTGAAATCTTTTGAGCCGGTTGGTGACGTATTGTACTTTGTATAGATGATATAGCTGTTTTGATTTGTCGTTACTTCGTATATTTGGCGATTGTCGCTTGGCTTTTCGAACAAAGCCGGCGTCAGACCGCCATTTACCAATGCAAAAAGGAGCGCACCATAAAAATAATCCCTTTTGTAAATCGTTGCCATCTTATTTCCCTCCCTCTGTCATAGATAGAAAGACTTAGTTAATCTAATTCTATCAACTTTTGTAAAAATATGGTTCCGAATATTGTCAAACACACAAAAAAAGCAGAAGCGCTTTATGGCTTCCGCCTGAAACATTAATAGCTGATGGTCCACAGCATAAACGCATCGACGCCATTTTCCGGACCGACCAACTCAATATCCGCGCCAATTGCTTCAAAGTGCTTGTAGGAAATTTTTACTTTTTACTTTAACTAACACACAAGTTCTTCAATATGTTGGTTGATCTTTATTTCAGACAAGAAATATATGTTTTTTCTTAATCTTGATTAGTGAAAAAAGCAGTAAAAGTTATATAAGTTAGTTACTAATGTTAAACCTTTCGACAACATGAGCTAGTCAGTATTCTCCCTGCTTCTCTGCTACCATCGAATTTAAATCAGGATAAGATGTATATTGAACCTCATTTAATCGTTTTCTCAAATAATTTTCTAACTCTTTATTCGTGCAATAGACAAAGCATCCTTTCTGGCCCCGTGTCAATAAAGTTCTGTATGTATTTCGAATAATCTCATCCGCAAGTTTTAAAGCCCCTTCTGGTTTTTCCTTTAACATTTTTCTTAAGCCTTTCAATGATTGGTCAGTTTTTGCGCGCTTCGTATAATCTGTTTGAACTTGCCCATCTTTATAGATTAAATCATCCCCAATAATAACACCTACATAGTCAAACTCTAGTCCCTGGCACGTATGGATGCAGCCTACTTGGTGAACAGAATTTTCATCAATTGCCCATGTTTCGGAATTGGCAAGATTCCAACTCATGCTAAAGTTATATTCGGGAATAATAATATCGTGAATATTTGGGTTGTTTTTTCCTTCTTTTATCCAATCCCAACAATATCCAGCTACTATGCGGGATTTATTGTTCACCTTATTTAGTCTTTCGATTTCTTCACGCAATTCATTCGGGTTTGAGTAAATACGAAAATCATAATTGCTGTCGAAGTAATTGTAGTTTGCTGTTTTACGAATTTGCAACACATCATCAATCCAAGCTAAATAGCCATCGGAGCCGTTGCAGCGAAATTGGGATTCGAGTTTCATTTTAGTTATGCCTGCTTTATATTCGTTCGCAAATTTTTGAATCATTTCTATACTTCCAATATCCTTTAATGTAACACGCTGTCGTTCATCGATGAAAAAAATGGCCAGTTTTGATGCATGGATAATTTCTTTTATTTGGTTTTCTCCAAGATTCTGAAACATCCCCGATTTCTCATTAAGACGGTGTGCTTCATCAACAATAAGAACGTCAAATTCATTCGGAAGGGCATTAACATAGCTTCCAGAACTAGTAAACAAATTATCAATATGACTCTTTCGAAAATCGCCTTTTAGCTTTTGGGCATATACTTTTCTCGGTGCAGCGTTTTTCGTAACATATTGGCAAACTAGATTGCGGTTGGTCAATTCGACAAGCAGATTAATCGCCAAGACGGACTTCCCTGTGCCTGGACCACCTTCGACAATCAGCACTTGTTTTTGATTTGTATTAACTGCTTTAGCTGCTAATTGAAGCGCTTCTTCGTATACAACCTTTTGGTCATCGATCATGATAAACTCTTGATTACCTTTTAGCATACTATTCAATGAATCTTGAAGAGATTTTGATGGACGAATGCGTCCGTTTTCAATTTTATAAAGATTCTCCTTGTTATCTCCGTATTTTATATGTCGTTTTATAAAGGAACGTAACTTAGCAGCATCTCCTTTTAGAAATAAAGGGGCCCTATTAATATAAAATTGATAGATCCCATCAGTCACGGGGTCACTTTTCCCTAAATGGATATAATTATGTAAATAGGCGCACGAATAAAGCTGAATATCATCATTTTGGACAGTTTCGTTATAATCTTTAATTAAAGACGCATAAGACCATGCTTGATAGGATGGGTGAGTTGTCTCTACAAAATGACGATTAATCACCGTTCTTACTATCGCCTCTTTACCATCTACTTTTTCTACGTTTTCCCATTGTTTTAATTCGACAATGACGACAGAATGGTTATTACGTTCATCGATCCCAGAAATAAGAAAGTCCACTCTTTTAGAAGTATGAGGAATTTTAAATTCAATCGCTATTCCTGTGTTACTTGGAATTTCATAATCGCTCAATACGCGATACATATATTGCATCGAATTATACCATGCTCGAATCTCACGCTCGTTTATTCCGCCAATTTTGGCTTTAAAATTTTCGCAAATATTTTGTACAAGCCTATCCTCAAATACATCATTTAAAAATTCATCTTTCGTTGCTTCATACACAATCATCTCTATCACCTTTTTATGGCATGATTCACGCTCTTTCTACATCTGTCAAATCAACCAATACTCTTTCAATTTTATAATTCAGTATATTTCTTTTTTGACCCAAACGACTTCTCAATCGGATACTTTTGTTCATTTTTCTTGATTTTATCTATAATTGCTTTTTCGACGTCAATTCCTAATTCATGCGATAGCAGGAGTGCATAAATGACTACATCGGCAATTTCGTCTTTTATATTTTCCAAATTTGTTTTTACAGCCTCTTCGCTGCTTTTCCATTGGAAATTTTCCAGCAACTCTCCTGCTTCTAGGCATAATGAAATTGCTAAGTCTTTTGGGGTATGAAACTGTTTCCAATCACGCGCATCGCGAAATTCAATAATTTTTTGCTGCAAATGTTTCATGATTATTACCTCCGTTAGTGCTATTTTTCTTTAAATGTCATCGCTATCCATCAATCTTACAATTCCTTAAACACCATCGACGGCTGTCTGAGCAAAGTGTCAATCGGAAGTGTTTTGCGTTCGGCTCCTCTGGTGATGACTATCTACCTTCCTTCAAGCTTTATGACAATGTCTTTGCTGCGGTACGCCTTAATTTTAGACGCTTTATCAAAGCCGCCATTGGAAATTCTCCTTTAAAAGCTGTTTCTGCCAATATGATAAACTAGTAATTTTTACCTTATATTTTACAAAAATAAAGACGAAACGTCTAATAATTCTTGAAAAAGTGTGATGCAAAAAGCCTATTGGATACATCCATACACAAAAAAAACACCATCCCAGCAGCACAACAAACATGCATGGGATGGCGGATGCAATCTTGATAACAAGCTCTTAAACTTCAAACTTGCACATCTTCCACCTTCAATAGTTCCCACTTTCTCCATGTAACAGGTGAATTCTAATAAAAACTAAAGTGATCACATCCTATGCTATTCCATGATTATATCCCGCAAGAAACTCACCCCGTATTCAGGGGGATCAATGTTCATATATTGTGCCATGGTTGCGGCAATATCCGCCATCGTATTGCGGATGCCAATCGATACAGGTCTTACTTTTGGACCGACTACTAGAATTGGTGTTTGCTCACGTGTATGATTAGAGTGCCCAATAGTAGGGTCATTCCCGTGATCGGCAGTGACGATGAGAAGATCATCGTCCTTCAGTTCACTAATAAAAGTTGACAAAAAGCCGTCTACTTCTTCTAATACTTCCTTATACCAGGCACAATCTTGCTTATGCCCCGCCAAATCCGTTTCTTGAACATTGACAAGAAAAACGGAATCCCCCTTACTTTCTCTGAATAAGGCACGATATGTTTCAAGGACACTTCGCGTGTTGACAACTGGATCTTTAAATCCAGTTGCTTGAATCACATCTGCTGTTTTTCCAATTCGGTAAACCGGTATCTGATTCAACTCCGCAATATGGGCAAACTGCCTGTCGTAATTTATACCATATCCTAAATGAAGCACTTGATAGCCGTCGCCGTATACATTTGCCTTCGGGCTGTCCACTCCCCACTGTCCTGGCGATTTTTCTTTTACCGCGTTAAGAATCGTTTTAATGTTTGTGTTTTTATTTCCAAACGCAATAACCCTGCTTGTATCTACACATTTTCTAACAATTTTAGCGATTTTACTCAATTCATCAAAAGAAACTAGATTTAAGTCGCCGACTACATTAATAATATTGCCTTTTTCCGCTTCCAGATTATCCCCAATGACAACCGCACCATTTACTAAGATAATCGAGGCTTTTTTTATTGGATATTCGACATGATATCCATGGCTTTCTAGGGCGGTTTTTATATTTGCTCCCACATCTTTCATTAGCCGTTTTTTCGGAATTCCCGGCTTGCTTCCCATTAGTTCCTGATGCCCCATAAATGTATCCGCGCCATAATGGGCCAAATTGCTTTTACCATACGCTGCCTTCGGCTCGCCGATATTGTCAACGATTTTTCCCAATCCTAATTCATACAAAGTAGGAATGTGTAAATCGACGGCCTCTCGAAGATGTTTATACGTGTTTGCCCCGACGTCCTCTGGCTTCACCTCTGTACAATCATCCATGAAACCAATTCCAAATCCGTCCAATACTAATAAAGTAACCCGTTTCAAATTGCTACTGCCCCCTTCTTTGGAAATAAACGAGCTCAGGAGCTTTTTGGCGAGCGCCACGGATATAAGCGACATGAGACCTTGTTATAAAAATTTGTGTGCGAAACGCGTAAATAACCGTATCACCGACTTTCATCTCTTCTTTTCGCTTCAGACAGCCATAATAGTCAATATTCGTCGCCGACCAGCGATCAATTTCTGCTTTTTGTTGGATAATTCTCTCTTCAGTTCCCCCAAACAACGCGTATTTCATATTTGAACGGGCATAGAAACCTCCCCCGATCGTATATGCAAATTCATCGTCCATGTGCGAGATTTCCGATACATATACAATGCTAGGAACCTCCGGCAAGTCCGGTTTATAGGCGTGAAGCGGTGTAGTTCCCGTCATTGCATGCCCTGGCTCGCCGTGAGTAACACCTGCTTCTTTTAATTTAGGGATGGTATAGCAGCTCGTCGCACCAGGCGCGTTGACCTGCGTTACTTTTATCCCTTTTCTTTCCAAAATATTTCTTGCTTTTTGCAGTGTTTCTATATTGGGAGTAAAAGAAAAGTCTTGTTGTTCCTGATGGAAACGGAAAATCGGAAAACTTGTGACCCCCACAACATTAATTCCTTTTAGTGTCAATATGTCATCCAATTGTCCTTCTAAATCGTCTAAAAGAAATCCACCAAATTGCCCTGGAAAAATCACATCGTTTGGCCGAATCACCCGCAATAGAACATCTTGTTTTTTTCCTAATTTTTCAGCCGCGTCCGATAATTGTTTCGCTCTTTCATACGAAAAAAGAGTTACTACTTCCGGACGGAGAAAGGTTAGCACGTAATGCCACTGAGACTTGCTCGGCTGGACAAGATGCCCGATATTGCCAATGGAGCACCCTTCTTTTTTTAATTCGATTGCCTCATCAATATCGACGGCAACCGCCCGCTCGATTCCGTTGTTCTGAATGATTTGCCCGACAAACCCGCTTCTGCCGATTTGCTTTGTCATATAGTAAAGTTTTAGATCATGATCTTTTGCGGTTTGGCTAATCCGTTGTACATTTCTTTCCAAAGAGTCTAGATCAATCACATAGGTATTCGCAGGTATTTTTCCATCCTGATGTAATTTGGCCGCAGCCCGAATCAGTTCTTCATTTCGTTGTAACATCATATTTAAAAACATGTGCCATCAGTCCTTGAAGCCTCTTGCAATGCATTTTTTAAAATCCTAATCACCGTGCTGGCAGAGGCTTTCATAGGGTTGATTCGAAGCCCATAATCCCTTAATTCCGGACGGCTTTCTAAAAAACTGCCAGAAACGCGGTAAATCATCGGTATTAATTCATATCGTGATTCCGCGCCGACAGGATAGGTCGCAGCGCCAAATTTGGCGGCAGTCTGAATAATTTTCTGCGCAATAGGCTCTTTTAGTTCGACAATGACATTTTTGGACTGTGAGTTGGTAATATATGCCTCTTTGATGCCGTCAATTTCCCCTCTATTTAAACGGTCGCATAATTCATCCACTTGCTCATTTTGAATGGCAAACATAACCGGAGCGAAAATCATACTTCGAATCAGTTCATGCGCCTCGAATCCTTGTACTTGACCGCCGCCCGAATAATTACGTTCATGGATTTTCTCGATAATATGTTTTCTGCCCAAAATGATGCCGATCCCTTCCGGACCAAGGAGTTTGAAACCGGAAAACGCCGAGAAATCTGCTCCATATTCCACTCCGATTCCTTTCATTTTCATGGCGCAATAATTATCGTCTACAACGACCGGCAAGTCCGGTCTGTGTTCCTTTACCATAGCAATTAGTTCTTTTAAATCATACGTGTCCACCGGCTGCTGGCGCGCGTGCTGTACATAAAATACTTTGGCTTCTGCAGCCTGTTCGAGTGCTTTCAACACTGCATTTTTGTCATTAAAATTAACTTCATGTTTCCTCAATCCCATAATGCGGAAAGTTTCTTTCGTTGTTTCGTACATTGGTGCATCATGTACAATACATATGTCCCCGGGACGCACTAACATGCTCAGTACCGTACGAATCGCTCCCGTTCCACTTCCTCGTACTAGCGCACATGCTTCCGCGTGGAATGTTCTTGCTAGAACCTTCTCCATTCTAGCCGTCATGAGGGGACGATGATACTCTGGATGAAGCCCAACATCGCCTAATTGAAAAAACTCGTTATTGGAAAACTCCTTTGTGATTTCGTCAATTAACCGAAACTGCAGCAACTTTGCTTCTTCCAATGTCATATTTTGTAATACAGATTGTTCATATTTTTTTGCCATAAATTAACCTTCTTTCCGTATGCTAAATGCTTTTTGCGGATTTTTCACAAGCAACTTTTCGATCGTTGTCTCTAGTACCCCCATTTCCCTTAAAGAAGGAATAAATTTTCGCAATACCACGCTATATCCCTGTCCGCCGCGAGAAAGTAAATGTGATTGACGCGTTACATCGCTAGAAAGCAAGATTTGATCTTCATATCCTCTTTCAAGAAAATATAGCAACGATTTCATTCGGCTCATGTCACTGCGATAATTCTCTTTTCCTATCGTATCTAGCGCGATGTATACGCCTGACGATAAAACTTCCAATACGACTTCGTCATCTTCATTCAAGTCTTGATGCCCGATGACCACCTGATGTAAAGGCAAATTCTCGCGGATAAATAATTCGACCTGCTCCAGCGCGAGTGTGCCTAGCGTAGTATGTGTCGATAAAGGCAGTTTGGTTGTTTTGGCAGCTTCAATTGCTCCATAAAACAGTTCCAGCTCAACCGGTTTAAACTCATTGAAACTGCTTCCTATCTCACCAATAACTCCCGGTTTTATATTCGTCCCATCAATGCCATTCTCGATTTCATCTATCATCCACTTCGCGAATTCATCCCGATCCCAATTTATCTTTTCTTGAGGAATGAAAGGATCTTTATAGCAACCAGTACTAGCGATAATGTGTAAATCAAGCAATTTACTGATTTCTACCAGCTTTTTTACATTACGTCCCATTCCATCGTTTGTCATTTCAACAATCGCTTTGCCGCCGTATTGAAGAAAAACTTTTAAATCTTCTACTACAAGATCCAGATTTTGTAGACACGTATCGGTATTTTTTTTAACACGACTTAAATCGATGTAAAGATGTTCGTGACAAGCACAAACACCTAGTTCCTCCGGCTGAATTCTCCCAAGGACAGTCTGAATGTACATTCGTCATGCATCCCCTTACTGTGTTGGCGGTGTATAAAGTCCTAACAGGGCGAATAGGTTCCCGACAATCCCCACCGCGATGGCGCCAATAGGCCCTACAGCCATTCGAACGATTGGCCGCCCCGCAACTTCATTTAAGAGATAGAATCCTACAATAGCAAAAAATCCAAAGCCAGGCACAATGGTGTTGGCTGCGTTTGCACCACCCACGAGCAAAGCAACTTCTAGTACTCTCGTCATCGCTGTACGGATGTTCTCACCGGAGGCTCGTATGCCAGGAAAACGGTCAAGAACAGCAGCTAATTTGGTTAATAAGAAAATTTCTGCTAAAATAATGATGGTACCGAGAATCGCTGCAACAACTGGATTTGGAGAAAAAATACCCGCAGCAAACACAAACGTAAATCCCACTGGTCCGTAGACACCGGTGGCAATAGCTGTACTGGCAATCAATGGAACAAATCCGAATGCTTTTGCTAACGAGGCAATTCCACCTTCGGAAATTTTTCCGTCGGAAAGCAGATTTAATGAAATTGGGTCACCAGCAATTAATAAAAGGTTAGTCGCAGCGGCAATAAGGCCCCCACTAATCATTAACACCCAAGCGTGTTTTTTAATTCTTGTGACACGATCCGTAAATAGTGTTGCTAATGTGGAAAGATTCTTTTCCGTTGATTTTTCACGCATCGCATAAACCAATAAAAATATCATTCCGACAATGAGAGCAATTCCCTCAGGGCTAAGGGTGATAGGCGAACCACCCATTTTAATAATCTTTTCTGTATTCATAAAAACAATGATTTGACGGGATAGAGCTGCAACTAGAAAAGCAATAATTCCTTTTTTCATTCCAAATTGCAAAACAATTGCAATTGCCGGGAATACCATAAAAGAAACAACAACTGGTTCTCCTACCTTGTTAAACCCATCAACAAAGTTAAGCGGCAGAAGCTTGAACGCATCGACTACTGCTTTTAGACCGTAGTAAATGCCTGCGCCATACAGCGCTCCAAGTATCCCGGCAATCGGTGTAGTGAATTTACCACGTTTGAAAATTAACCCAATAATATCCGTTCCAAGCAAAATACTGTGAATTAAAATAATGCTTCCGGCAATCGAGATCGGAATACCAAAGCCGATGACCAATCCGAAACTCATGGCAAAAGCAGTTACACCGAGCTCTCTCCGGCTCATTCGGCCTTCTAGATTTTCTGGCACAATTGGGCGCAACCCATCATTAAATACAGCAATTCCCATATTCGCCATGACCGCTGCTAACGCACCAATACACATCATTAAAATAACTTCTAACATTTTATTTCCCCCTTAACTTACCTCTTTAACAGTGCTTCTATTAAATATTGCACTGCTTTTTCTTTGTGATCTCCTGTGAAACCGAAAGCTTTTGCACCTTGTGCAACTGCTTCCTCCACTTTGTCTTTTGTCGGAGGCTGCCCCGGCATAGAGATAGTTGCACATCGCTGTTTTCCCAACAATGCAATAGCCATTGCCAACGCCCCGCCACCACCAGTATGGCAAGCGCCAAAATAATAATCTGCTTCTCCTGACTTTATTGCCATTGCTGCTTCTAAATCGGATTTAATCATTGTCTGAACCTGCCCACCACTAAACTTCTTTACTAATGCTTCAATTTCCACTTTTTCTACTTGCCCGCCAATGACAATCCTTATCATAATAAACGCCATCCTTTCCTCATTAAGGTTTTGATAAAACGTTAACAAAGTGCATATATAAAAATTTCCTTTCTTCTTCTGGAAAATTTCCATTCATCCACTTTTCAATCATAGCTACCTTCTCTACTGCTGCAGGGAAATGGGAAGATAAATAAACTTCATTCATGATGATATCTGGAGGTGAATAAACGGTTTCATTTCTCTCTATTCTTGTGACAGCCATTGCGAGGTGAGTAATTAACATGGAATATCTGCTTGCATTCTCTTCATCCACAAATTGTTCTATTACTTTACTACAAATGGCTTTTGCATTTTCTGTAATCACGTTTGACTTTTCTAGTATTTCCAGGCGTTCCAATAGAGTGTCCATTCTCACACCTCAATGTACAATTTTTTGTATATTGATAATAAGAAAGAAACAAGTTAGTATTTAGGCATAACATCCCCCCTTTCAACTCCTCTTTGAATTTCGACTATTTTTTCTTTCGAAAGATGCTTTAAGATGTACTCCACTTTTCTATTGCTTTTCCGAATCACACAAACGGCTTCGCTCATCTCCTTTTCATATTGAATAGCTTTTTTAGAAGTTAATGGCTCGACGTGATAGAGCGTCGTATCAATTTCATCCATATTCCATATCGTTGCATCAATTGTATTCGCTTTCAAATGTTGCAATAGATGCATATAGTTCATCTCAACGTATTCAACATTTTTTCCTTCTGTTTCTGCGTAGGTTAAGAATTTTTGATCATTTGAAAAGGTATCGATGCCGATTTTAAACCCGTTTTCAATTCGTTTCTTCGTTGGATCAGAGAAAATTACAGCATGCTTTGAAACATAGGTCTGTTTGCCAAAGGAAAGAGCAATCATAAGACCATCATCGTTTTTCATTTCTTCCAATGCTGAAAACCTTGAAACTATTGCAAAATCATATCTCCCTTCTT
Source organism: Parageobacillus sp. VR-IP (assembly GCF_013357975.1). Lineage (NCBI taxonomy): Bacteria > Bacillati > Bacillota > Bacilli > Caryophanales > Anoxybacillaceae > Parageobacillus > Parageobacillus sp. VR-IP. Next base: position 773,413 of record NZ_JABVYQ010000001.1, on the reverse strand, counting down.
TTACCCCTTCGAGACGAGGCTTTGCTCCTCTCATAAAAGCAATATTAAAGGCGAGATTTAAACGGCTGAATTCAGAAGCCAGCCCTGATGCAAGCCCTTCATATTTTTTGGAATATGGCAAAGGCATTACGGCCAATACTCGGTCAACCCCTGAAAATTTCAAAAGATTTGATACACATTTCTCTCTCAAAAACGTTCCAAGGTGCCCCCGCGACTCTAATCGAATACTCTGAGTTTCTTCTAGAATCTTTAATGCAGATTGAACCGTTCCCCTGCCGACTTGAAACTTTTCGGCTAAGTCGCTTATTCTAGGTATTCGCTCATTTGGTTCGTAAAAGAGTAATTCCTCTGCAACTTGTTTTAAAGTAAGCCCGCTTTTCGAATAAAAATTCTCCATCATATCATATAACACCACGTTTAACAAGATACAATATTCTGTATATTGTTATTATAAATAATAATAAAATTAACCGCAATATTATTTAGTCAAAAAACTATGCCAATACAGATAAAAAGCGCATAATGAAATAAATTTCATAAATACAAAAAAGTCCACCCCCCTGTAGATCCAGCAAAACCTCCAAGGTGTGGATATACATTAAGCAACGACTTTTACCATTTTCCAAACAATACACTTTTTATCACCACCACAAACCTGCATATGACACGTAAACCATCGTTACTCAGTTGCATGATGACATGACATCCTTTATATCTTGTCTCATCATAAACAGATGGGTTATATCTAGACAAGCCTGTATATTCGCTTCATCTAGCAACGATTCCCACTCCGCAAAATGGATCGCAAAATCTCCATCCATGCATGAAAATAACTTCTCTGACAAATAGAAAAAGGGAAAGCACTATCGCTTTCCCTTTTTCGCTTTCTTCAATTCTTATACGCACAATACGGACGTAATTTCACGCCGATAAGGCTGCCAAGGAAGGCGAACACGAACCAAATCCAGCCGTGGACGCTGAAGGAGGCGATGCCGCTGAAGTACGCGCCGATGTTGCAGCCAAAGGCAAGGCGGGCGCCGTACCCCATCATCAGGCCACCGATGAGGGCGCCGATCGTCATGCGCGACGGGCGTCTCCACTGGATCGGTTTGGCGTAGCGGCCGGCAAACGCTGCCGCCAGCAAGGCTCCGAACATTAAGCTGATGTCCATGACCGTTGTCGTATCTTGATACAATGGGCTTTTCAGCGCATTTAGCTTCGCCGGATCCTGCCAATATGCCCACTCGGTTGGATCAACGCCAAACAACTGCACGAATTTCGCTCCCCAAAGCGCGAAAGCGGAAGTGATGCCCCACGGTTTGCCGTTGAACATTAATACTAGAGCGTTCATAACGGCAAGCAAGAGCGCGCCGACAAGAAGCGACCATGGACCTTTATAAATCACTTTCCAGCCGTTTTTATTTTCGATTTTCGCCGAAATCAGTTTGCCGTGGCGGCGTTTTTCGATGACGGTCACGATGTAATAAACGAGCGCCAACAGCGCGAGCTGAAACAGAAAACCGCCGAACGCGCCAAACTGGTGGATCAGCGAAATCGGCGCCAGATGCGGCGTGTTCATCCAAAAATCAAAATGGGTCGTCGCAATGACCGATCCGGCGATAAACCCGATTAAGGTGACGATGCCGTTCGTATCGCCTCCGCCGATATGGTACAGCGTACCGGACGCGCAGCCATCGCCAAGCTGCATGCCAATGCCGAAAATAAACGCGCCGACGATGACGGAAATCCCGACATCATGCACATTGCCCGCCACGGCATGGCCGAATATGGTTCCTTTCAACAATAGCGGCAAGAAGAAAATGCTTGCCACTAGCATCAGGATCATTTGCGCGCGAATGCCTTCGCCTTGGCGGTATAAAATAAATTTGCGCCATGCAGACGTAAAGCCAAAGTGCGCTTGGTACAAGACAAATCCCCCGAACGCTCCTAACACGTAAAGGAGCGCTTGCTGCCAGGAAACACGGCTATATAAAAACAACGCGCCTCCGATTAACACGATGGATGCAATGGCGATGATCCACGACGTTGGATTTTTCGGAGCGTTTGCTGCTTGCTTGACACCGACGTCCGTTTGTTTTTTTACTGCAATATCCAAGTTGTCTCCCCCCTTTACTAAAATTAAGCACATTATATAATACTATAAATCTGATTGATTTTCTATGTTTTTGCTTCACCGTTTAATGTTAAGTTATACCAACCGCATGGAGCTGGCATTTTTGAACCACCCTATGTTATATTTTTTTGTACCAATATTGTAAAAACAGGGTGAGAATTATGTGGAAAGAATTTAAAGAATTTGCCATGCGCGGAAATGTCGTCGACTTGGCTGTCGGGGTCATTATCGGCGGAGCATTCGGCAAAATCGTTTCTTCACTCGTCAATGACATCCTGATGCCGCTGATCGGCTTATTGCTTGGCGGCATTGATTTTAGCGGGCTGTCATGGAAATTCGGCAAGGCCGTCGTGAAATACGGCATGTTTATCCAAACGGTCGTTGATTTTTTCATTATCTCCTTTTCGGTCTTCGTTTTCGTCAAGGTGTTGAATAAGCTGTACCGGCTCAATAAAAAGGAAGAAGAAGTCAAAGATACAGCGCCGACTTTAACGAAGGAAGAAGAACTGTTGATGGAAATCCGCGATTTGTTGAAACAACAGCGGGAAATGCAATAGGCGAATAAAACGAAAGAGCCTGACCGAGATGAATGGACAGGCTCTTTTATCTTCATAGCAGCACATACGCTATCGGCGTGGCGATTATAAGCGCCAAAATCGTCCGCTCGGCCCAAATGACTAATAGCTTTGGAATGCTGATCGGGATTTCCGTTGCCAAAATACAAGGAATAACAGCGGAAAAGAACAAAATGGCGGAAATCGAAACGACCGCGATGATGAATTTAGTGACGAGAGGTGCTTCCGTTACAAGCAAGGCAGGCAAAAACATTTCCGCAATCTCAATCGCTGATGCTTTGGCAGCAAGCAATGGCTCCGGAATTTGCAGTAGCAGGGTAAACGGATAGAAAAGATAGCCAAACCAGTCAAACAGAGGCGTATATTCGGCAAGAAGCAGCCCAATCAGCCCGACCGACATAATCGACGGCAAAATACTCATCGTCATGATAAAACCATCTCTTAAGTTTTCCCATACATTCTCCCAAAGCCCTTTCGAGTACTGCACCGCTTTCATCGCTTCCGACCATGCTTCTTTCATGTAGTTTCCCGTAACTTTTTCCTCAGGGTCACCTTTGCCATCATAATAATCATCGCTCATTTTGCTTAGCGGCCATAACCGGACGGTAATAGCCGTAACCACAAAAGTTACAAAAAACGTCACCCAAAAATACGTATTCCAGATGTTCATCAGCCCCAATGTTTTCGCCACAACGACCATGAACGTCACCGATACGGTCGAAAAACCCGTGGCAATTATGGCCGCTTCTTTAATCGTGTATTTTCCTTCTCTAAATACTTTGTTGGTAATGAGCAGCCCAATCGAATAACTTCCGACGAACGATGCGACAGCATCAACCGCCGAGCGTCCCGGCGTTTTCCAAATTGGCCGCATCACCGGCTGCATCCACACTCCGACAAATTCCAAAAGCCCGTATCCGACTAAAAGGGCGAGGAAAACGGAACCGATCGGCACTAACAGACCAACAGAGATGACGAGTTTATCGTACAAAAACGGTCCCATGTCCGGTTTGAACAGCCACGACGGTCCGGTTTTAAACATTAACATTACCGCTACCATTAGTCCTAATAGTTTTAACAAGGAAAAAAAGATCGCAACCACATCTTTGTTCCACGTTTTAGTGTAAAACGGATACACAGCGCCTAAAGCAATCACGATGAGCGCGTAATACGGTACAAGCGCCGGAAACTGCATACGTATCCATGAGACGATATGGTCGAGCATAATCGAGGACGTCTTCCCGATTTGCACGGGAACGAAAAACATGAAAATGCCAATCGCGCTGTAAACAAAAAACTTCCAAGCCTGACCAGTGGAAGTTTGTACCGGCAGCGAAGGCTGTTTGCTTGTATTTACTTTCATTTTCCCCACCACCTCGCTTTCATTTGTTTAAAAATTCAGTTTTCTATGGTTAAAAAGCACGCGCGCTAACACGTGCTTTTGATTGCCAACGCCTAGTAGCAAAGCCTCCCGCTTTTCACCACCACCCGGCCGTTTTTCACGACTGTATCGGTATGGTTCATGCCGTAATGGTAGATGAGCTGCATATAATTCGGGACGTCAAAAAGGACCAAATCGGCTTTTTTCCCGGCTTCAATGCTTCCGATTTCGTGGCCGCGGTTGATCGCGTGAGCGGCGTTGATCGTAACTGCCGCCAGCGCTTCGGCAGGGGTCATGCCCATCTGCAGGCAGCCGAGGTTCATGATCAGCGGGAGCGATACGGTTGGCGAGGAGCCGGGATTGCAGTCGGTGGAAAGCGCGACCGCCGCGCCGGCGTCGATGATCTTGCGGGCGTTGGCGGCCTTGGTCATCAGGAAAAACGCTGTGCCCGGCAGCAACACCGCAATTACCCCTTTTTCTGCCATGAGGCGAATGCCTTCGTCCGAAGCGCGCAGGAGATGGTCGGCGGAAACCGCCCCGACTTCCGCGGCCAGCTCGGCGCCGCCGTACGGCTCGATTTCATCGGCGTGAATTTTCGGCATCAGCCCGTACGCTTTTCCCGCTTCCAAAATGGTTCTTGCTTGTTCCGGAGTGAACACGCCTCGTTCGCAAAAGACGTCATTGAATTCGGCAAGTCCGAGCTCGCTCACTTTTGGAATCATCTCTTCGACGATGACGCGGACAAAACCGTCGGGATTGTCTATCCACTCGGCGGGCACGGCATGCGCTCCCATAAACGTGCGCACGACATCGACGGGATGGGTTTCATCGAGCTTTTTCGCCACCGTCAGCTGTTTGATTTCGTGCTCGAGACTCAAGCCATAGCCGCTTTTCGCCTCCACGGTCGTGACGCCGTGAAGCAAAAACTGATCGAGCCGCCGCTTGCTTTCTTCATACAATGTTTCTTCCGATGCTTCCCGCGTCGCTTTTGTCGTCGCGTGAATGCCGCCGCCGGCGTTCATAATTTCCATGTACGTCGCTCCGCTAAGACGCATCGCGAATTCGCTTTCGCGGCTTCCCGCGTATACGAAATGCGTGTGCGGATCAACAAGCCCCGGCGTCACTGTTTTCCCTGTCGCATCGATGATCTCCGCTTCCGCGATCCGCTCTTGAAATCGTCGCGAAAGCTCCTCATCCGTTCCGACAGCGGCAATTTTTCCGCCTTCTACCCAGACGCTGCCGTTTTCAATGATAGAAAGTTCGTTCATTTTCTCCTTCAAGAGTGGGGCTGTGGAGCTTCCAGACAGCGTCACGAGCTGGTTGGCGTTGCGTATAAACAACGGGCGCATGCACCTTCCTCCTTTCGTTTATTTCAGCATCGGCATATGGATGCCTTTTTCCTTCGCCGTTTGGATGGCGAGTTCATAGCCGGCATCGGCATGGCGGACAACGCCAAGGCCCGGGTCGGTCGTCAAGACGCGTTCGAGTCGTTTTTCCGCTTCTTTCGTGCCATCGGCGACAATGACCATTCCCGCATGAATCGAATAGCCCATACCAACGCCGCCTCCATGGTGCACCGATACCCAGCTTGCACCGCCGACTGCGTTAAGAAGCGCGTTTAAAATCGGCCAGTCGGCGATCGCGTCGCTGCCATCTTTCATTCCTTCCGTTTCGCGGTTTGGCGAGGCGACGGAACCGGAATCCAAATGATCGCGGCCGATGACGATCGGTGCTTTCAGCTCGCCTTTCGCCACCATGTCGTTAATGATTTTGCCAAATTTCGCCCGTTCGCCGTAGCCGAGCCAGCAGATGCGCGCCGGCAGCCCTTGAAACTGGATTTTCTCCCGCGCCATGCGGATCCAGTTGCACAAATGTTGGTTGTCGCTGAATTCGCGCAAAATGACTTCATCGGTTTTGTAAATGTCTTCCGGATCCCCTGACAGCGCCACCCAGCGGAACGGCCCTTTCCCTTCGCAAAAGAGCGGACGGATGTAGGCAGGCACAAAGCCCGGGAACGAAAATGCATCCTCTACCCCTTCATCTTTGGCCACTTGACGGATATTGTTGCCGTAATCAAATGTCACCGCGCCTTGTTTCTGCATGGCGAGCATCGCTTTGACATGTTCGGCGATCGATTGTTTGGCGCGGCGGATATACTGCTTCGGATCGCGCCGGCGCAGCTCAGCCGCTTCCTCGAGCGTCACGCCTGCCGGAATGTAGCCGTTAAGCGGATCGTGGGCGGACGTCTGGTCTGTCAACACGTCCGGAATAAAGCCGATTTCGATCATTTTCGGCAGCACTTCCGCCGCGTTGCCAAGCAGGCCGATCGATAGCGCCTTTCCTTCTTCCTTCGCCTTTTTCGCCATCTGGATCGCCGCATCGAGTCTGTCGGTCATCGTGTCTAAATATTTCGTGTCAATGCGGCGCTGGATGCGGGCTCGGTCCACTTCGACGGCAATGCAGACACCGCCGTTTAACGTGACGGCGAGCGGCTGCGCCCCACCCATGCCGCCAAGACCTGCCGTCACCGTAATCGTGCCTTTTAGCGTGCCGCCATAGTGCTGGCGCGCCACCTCGGCAAACGTTTCGTACGTGCCTTGCACGATGCCTTGGCTGCCAATGTAAATCCAGCTTCCTGCCGTCATTTGTCCGTACATAATCAATCCTTTTTTATCGAGCTCATGGAAATGGTCCCACGTCGCCCAAGCAGGCACAAGGTTCGAGTTGGCAATTAACACCCTTGGCGCATCGGCGTGCGTTTTAAACACCGCGACCGGTTTTCCTGACTGAATGAGCAGCGTTTCATCGTTTTCTAAGTTTAATAGCGTTTCGACAATCGCCTCGTAGCACTCCCAGTTGCGCGCCGCTTTGCCGATGCCGCCGTAGACGACCAAATCTTCCGGGCGCTCGGCCACCTCTGGATTTAGGTTGTTGTTTAGCATTCGCAGCGCGGCCTCTTGAATCCAGCCTTTCGCATGCAAAGTCGAGCCGGTGTATGCTTGCACCGGCCGGCGTTTCGTTGCCATCGCGATCCCCTCCGTTTTTTCCTTTTTTAAGCAAGAAAACTGGCAGCTTGCCATCAGAATGACTATAGTCCGACTTAGCCATTCTCCTTTTTATTTATCAAAAATTATAAAATGAAACCGGTTGCAAATATATGCATCCCATTTTTAAAATCGTATATAAATTTTTGAATTTTATACCCAATAGTGAAATGAAATGGCCATTTTGCATCATTTTCTTTAGATTTTTTTTATTTTTTTCGATTTACAAAAAAGAACCGCTCGTCATTGCGGTTCTTTGCGCTGTTCATCGCGGTATTCGGTTGGCGTCCTCTTCATTTCTTCTTTGAACACACGGATAAAATAGTGCGAGGTGCGAAAGCCGGTTTGATGGGCAATCTCTTTTATGGACAGCTCCGTCTGGGCAAGCAGGCGCTTTGCCTCTTTTATTCTTGTTTGCGTCAGCAGCTTGCGAAACGAAATGCCGCGTTTTTTCATTAACAAATGACTGTAATACGCCGGGCTTCTTCCGACAGCCGCGGCCACTTTCCCAAGCGTTAAATCGGGATTACGAAAATGTTCTTCTATATAGCGGATTCCTTTTTCGATGACATCGGTACGCGCCTGCTCTTCCGCCTGTTTCGCGCGATCGAGCAACCTATAGAGAAAAAGAAGCATTTCCTGCACAATGCGGTATAAGACGCGGTTGTATAAAATTTCATGAAAAAATGCGCATATAGCCGCGTTCCGTCACGCCGCGGTCAAGTTGATACGTTTTCATAAAGCGGCGGATTTGTGCCAATATGCTCGTCAGCCTTGTCCGCACCATTTCCGGGTTAGGAAACGGCGTCAGCATACGCAAAAATTCGCGGTGCATCCACGTTTTGATGGCCTGCTTGTCAAACCGGTTCAGCATGTCAATCCATTTCCGCTGCTCTTCCGGCGTTAAAAACGGGTCGAGCTCCTTCCAGCGTTCATATTCAGGAGCGGGGGCAATCACCTGCCGGTACCCGATAAAAAACGTCGTTTCCAATAAGCGAAGCGCCGTTTGATATTGAGTGCGCACCGTTTGACCGCCATCAGGCGGCAGCACGACAACTGCCAACGGCTCCGTGTGCTCCGCCTCCCAGTCGCGCAGCAGTTTCCTTGCTTCTTCTTTCATATCGCCCGATACACCGGAAAGCAAACAGACGACCACATTTGATAGCGGCAGCACGCGAGATGGATAACGAAACGGGTATTGCGTTAAAAAGGAAACAATGTCCCGCAATTGATTTGGATTTTCTGTTTGCAGGAGCAGCAGCGCCACATCTGCCGCTTCCACTTCTTCAGAAAAGAGCGAACGGTACGAATAGCGTTCCGCATCGTTGGAATGGATCGGATCGAGGCGTTCTTGGCGGACAAAGGAAGAAGCCGCTTTTTGAAGGCACTGCTTCAGCTTGACTGGCTCGAGCGGTTTGACGAATAAATCGACACATTGCCATTCAATCGCCTGTTTCGCTCGAGCAAACGTTGCCTCGGCCGTAACGGCAATCACTTTTTGGCAAAACATCCGCACATATTTCGTCATTTCCTCCCAATCATCATGGGGAACCATGTCCAATTCGGTATATAACAGCTCTGGTGTTTCCTTTTCTAATATCCTCATTGTCTGCTCAACGGTATTGGCGGTATAAACGCGATGAATAGGCAGCGAATAGGCGGAAACAAGCCAGCGGATCGCCGCGCTCTCGTTTTCATCCCGCTCCGCAATCAATAGCTTCATCGGCTTCACCGGCCTGTCGCCGCCGACTGGCGGCGGTGGAAATGAACGAGCGCTTCCATGCAGAAGGCAGCCGCTAACGCGATCGTTTTTCGATTTTCATCGACCAACGGATTCACTTCACAAATATCGAAACTGATCGTTTGCGGTTTGGAAATAATATAACGAAGCAGGGCGCGGACGATTTTTGGATCAAGCCCGAACGGCGAAGGCGCGCTCACTCCCGGCGCCGCGCTTGCACTCAACACATCCATGCAAAGCGTCAGCACCAACACATCATAGTTTTTGCTAAAATCATCGATGATTCCGTACGCGCGCTCTAGCGCTGCCAATGTCAATTCTTCCTCGAGCATGTACGCACATCCGTATCGCTTCGCGGTTTCAAATAACGCCGCCGTGTTGCCTAGCGTTTGAATGCCAAGGCAGCAGTATCCCGCGTTTTCATCTTCATCTAATATTTGCCGAAACATTGTTCCCGATGACGGTCCTTGTTCATATGGGCGCATGTCAAAATGAGCGTCGATGTTAATAATGCCAAGCTTCGTTTCCAGGCCGACCGCCTGCCGAACGCCGAGATAATGCCCGTACGCGGTTTCATGTCCGCCGCCGATGACAACCGGCGTGACGCGATGGCGGATAAGGCGCTCTACCGCCTGGCCCAAATGTTTCTGGCAGTTTTCCAACTCTCTCCCGCCACAAACAATTTCACCCGCATCGTAAAGTGTTGCGTCAGACGGCAGGTGCCACGGCAAGTTCGCCAGCGCTTTTTTCACTTCCACCGGCGCGTGATACGCTCCTTGGCGCCCTTGGTTGCGGCGGACCCCTTCATCGCATTGGAAGCCTAATAAAGCAAAGGCGTTTTCTGCCTGCGCCTGTATTTGCCTCATATCAAGCAGACGAATCTTTTGATGGACGCGAAAACTTTTTTCCTCGCTTTCGCTGTCGATCCGACCCGTCCATCTCTCCTTGTCCGGCTGTTTGTACATAAAACGCGAACCTCCCTGCTATATGCTCTGTACGACTCATCTATATCGGAATATGACCCTTTACCATGTAAATGATGTCCCTTCTTCCTCTTTCTCTCCTGCTTCCTTTATTTCCTCCTCGTTTTGCCGCCTATTTTTAATGTGCTTCATACAAAAATACAGGAGCTTTTTTCACTGGCGATCTCCATCCCTTTCCGTTATGCCATTTGTCGAAATCGGACCACGCCATTCTGCAATGAAAACGGGATGAAGGCGCATAAATTGGTTATTCATGAATATTGCGCAGCCCCTTCCCTATAAAAAAGGAAATCTTCTCATTTCCGCGAATAAGGTAATATGAGATCTTACCATTTTTAATGAAAGGGTTGTAGTTATGTCAAAAACCGTCAACTTGCATGAAGTCATTGCGGGAAAAAGCGCACCGCCAGCCTGTGATACGTCGCTTGGCGTTCAATTGGTGAAAACTGGCGAAGGATATGCGAAAGGAAAATGGACGATTGGGGAGCATTTGCTAAACGGCAACGGCGTCGTTATGGGGGGATTTGTCAGTGCGGCGGCCGATATTATGATGGCGTATGCGATTACGACGTTGCTACATGAGGACCAAACATTTGCCTCGATCAATCTACATACGACGTTCCATCGCCCGACTGTTGTCGGCGAAGTGGAAGTCGAAGCGAAAGTGGAAAAGTTTGGACGCACCGTTTCCTATCTGACCGCCGTCTTAACGCAAAACGGCAAAGAAGTGGCAAGCGCCGTCTCCTCGGTGATGATCATGCCAAAACGGTAAAAAAGCAGGATGACCTCCTGCTTTTTGTTTGCGATGGATGCGTTATTTTTGCCCAAACGTCTTTGGCATCACGACCGCCACGACTTCCCCGTGCGCGCAAAGTTCTCCGCCGGCGAATACTTCCGTATCTACTTTCCACTTTTTCGGATGGATTTCTTCGACCGTGCCGATTGCTTTTAACGGAACTCCGTGCGGCGTCGGCTTGACAAACTCCACCTTCAGCGAAGCGGTGACAAAACGCGGCGGAGCCTCGCCGTCACCAGGTTCATGACCGTTTTTGCGATGCAGCGCCAGCGCGGCCGAACCCGTTCCGTGGCAGTCGATCAGCGAGGCGATCAATCCGCCATACACGAAGCCGGGAATGGCGATATGCTCAGGACGCGGCGTATAAATCGTGACCGTTTTCTCCCCTTGCCACCCAGTGCGGAAATGGTGGCCGTGCTCATTCATCCGCCCGCATCCGTAGCACCAGGCAAATTCCTCTGGGTATTCGTCTTGAATCGCATGTTTTACTTGTTCTTCCATGGTTTCTCCCACCCCTTTCCTTTTTAGTATATCACATGAGCATATCGCTTCCTTTTCCTTTTATTTTCCTTTACAATAGTAATAGTTTTACAGAGAATGGAAGTGATTACAGCAATGAAAGTGCTTGAAACATATATCGTCGCAGGACTGACCGGTTTGCTGTTTTATCATCTCCATTCCCCAATTCCGTGGATGCTCGGGGCCATTACCGGAATGCTTGTTTGGAAAACGGTCATCAAGCGCCAAGTAGCGGCGCCAAAGGCGTTGTCCAATAGCGGATTGATTGTATTAGGCACCTACTTTGGACTATCGTTTACAAAAGAGACGCTGTTAACAATTGCCCCATATATTGTTCCGTTTCTAGCCGTCGCTGTATTGTTGATTGTGATCAATATTATGAACAGCATTGCAGTGACAAAATGGACACATATTGATAAAGTGACAAGCGTGTTTGCATCGGTTCCGGGCGGGTTGTCGGAAATGGTGGCTGCCAGTGAATCGTTAAACGCCAATACTGCTTTAGTGACGATTTTTCAAACGATTCGTTTGTTAACGGTCGTTTTTCTTGTGCCAACGGTCGTTGTCCATTGGTTGAGCGGAGATGCGTCGTCAGGGAGCACAACCGCTCAGGCGGCAGCTGCTTCTTTCGATGGTCATTACGCTTGGTTTTTGTTAAGCATTTTCGGTGCTCTTCTTTTACGAAACATCATTCCGGCGGCATACGTCGTTGGACCGCTTGCCGTAACAGCAGTGATGCATGTGGCCGGGGTGAACTTACCGTCACTGCCTGCATGGTTGATTATTTTGGCGCAAATTAGCGTCGGAATGAACATGGGGGACCGCATTACGTTAGAAGATATTAAGCTTGGCGGAAAATTTAGCTGGGTGTATTTCTTGCTTGCGCTGGTATTAATTGCTCTATCGTTCGGATGTGGCTATGTATTTGCGAAATTAACGGATCTTCCGCTGTCGACTGCGCTGCTGAGCCTCGCCCCAGGCGGACTTGTGGAAATGGTATTAACGGCGCAAACGGTCGGAGGGGATCCCGCAATTGTCAGCTCCTTACAATTTATGCGCCTTCTTCTTGTCATTATCGTCGTACCGAACGTGTTGAAATGGGTATTTCGAAAATTCCCATATATCGCCGAAACGTCATGAAAAAACCGCTCTGTTCGAAGCTAAAACAGAGCGGTTCATTTTTACTTGGCTGGTTCGTAAAATTCGATCCATTCTCCATCTGGTCCAAGGAAAAACAAATATTTTGCCCCGTTTGGCAGCGTCGTAATTTCTTCCCATACAAGCGAAACTCCGATGGATTGCAGCCGTTCTTTTTCTTGTTCAATTCCTTCAACGGTAAAGGCGACGTGATGCACTTTTCCTTCCGTCGGCAAATTCGGATTATATCCCTCGATCAATTCGACAATGACCGAGCCATTCAATCCTAAAAACGACAGCTTCATCGAACCGTTTGTATGGGTCATTTCGCTTAGCAATTCCAAACCGACTACCTCTTGATAAAATTTTTTCGATGCTTCGATGTCTTTTACTTGAATGCCGACATGTTCAAATTTTTTTACTGCCATTTTTGTTCTCTCCCTTTCTATCACCTTTTTAAACTTGCGAAAATACGGCCCGCAAATATGGGGTCATATGTACCAATGAAATTCCTTTTGCCGCCAGTTGGCCAAAAATATAGCGGTCAAGCGCATAAGGACCAGCGGCTTTCCATTCTTCCACTTCTGCAAGCGTCAGAAGAAGCGAAAACATCTTCCCTTGCGTGTATCCGTATAGATGGAAAACATTTTGGCTGCAATCAAAATGAATCGCTGCCTGTCGGTCAAACTGCAAAAGCTGTTTTTGGACACAACGGGCGACATGGGAAGCAAACGACGTTGCCGTTAAGTGAGCCGCCATATAGCTGCGAAGCGAATCTTCTTCCCTCACTCGACATTCCCTACCTCCTTCTTTGTTTTGTACATAAAAACCCCTTTCGCTATGAATGATGCGAAAGGGGTCAGCCGCTCTTATCATCCAAAGCGAAACCGCTTTGCGGGTAGGAGCACCTTGCAAAACGCAGGTTGCTGTGGAGTCATCGAGCCCGGTCTCTCGTCCACTCTTGATAAGACTGTATGTAATTTTCCTCTATCTTACCACGGTATCTTAATGATGACAATCATTTTTTGTTTTTTTACAAGGGAAAGAAGGAGAGCAAAGGAATCTCCTTCTTTCCGATTTATTATTGCGCTACTTCCGGCTGTTCCGAAGTAACAGCGACGTCTTTCCATGTCAATTTCGAACTAGGGTCAACCGTAAAGTTTTTCACACGATTGTTTACCGCATAAATAATTGAGCGGTACAGCGTCGGGATGACAGGTACTTCTTCATTCATTAACGCTTGCCATTCGTTGTAAATTTTCTTGCGGTATTCTTTATCAAACGCTTGCTCGGAATGGCCTTTTTCTAATAATTCATCATTTTTCTCGTTTACCCAACGAGAGTAGTTGAACATGACGTTGCGGCCATATAATCCATACGGGTCCACATCGGTTCCTGTGTACCATGCCGCGGCGAACACATCGACTTTCGGGTTATCTTTTTCAACCATGTCATAGAACGAGTTGAATTCCGCCAAGCGGCCATCAACCAGTTGCACATTCAAACCGACGTCTTTCCAGCATTGCATGTAAAATTTCGCCAGCGGTTCGGCAATATCCCCGCCGCTCATTGACAGGAAGTTAATCGTAAACTTCTTGCCGTTTGGATCTTCACGGAAGCCGTCGCCGTCGACATCTTTATATCCGGCTTCATCCAGCAATTTTTTCGCCTTTTCTGGATCATACGTGTACCCTTTTGCGTTTTTGTCATGATATCCAGGGAAAGATGGTGGAATTAACGTTGTCGCCGGGAAGCGCAAGCCGTGATATAGTCTGTCTGCCACTTCCTTGTTATTAATCGCATACGCCATCGCCTGGCGAAGCTTTTTGTTTTGGAACTTCGGATTATCCATCACGTTTTCTTGCTTTTTCGCATCCCAATGGCCAAGTTTAAACCCAATGTAATTGTAAGCTAAATCAATTTTACCAACAAATTGAATGTTTTTTGTCCCTTTCGCGCTGACATATTGATCTGTCGGGAATTCGGCAATGTCAATTTCTCCTTTTTTAAGCGCCTGCAGCACAACTTGCGGGCTGACTACCTTCAAGATAACACCTTTTAAGTTCGGCCTTCCGGCCCAGTAATCGTCGTTGCGAACAAATTCAACCGATTCGCCTGGAACGATCTTTTTCACTTTAAATGGACCAAAGCCAATTGGATGTTTGCGGATCTTATCCGATTTCGCCAAATCTTTAATCGGCACATCTTTTAAATAATGTTTCGGAAGCGGATATGCCCAAATGCCTGTTAGTACAGATGGATTGGCATGTTTCCATGTAATGGTTAATGTTTTATCGTCAATGACTTTAATTCCGGAAATTTTGTCCGCTTTCCCGCTATGGTATTCGTCCATGCCGACGATATCCTGGATGAGCGCATCTCCGTAGCGGACGCCCGTATAATCTTTATTGCCGATGACTAAGTAGGCATATTCTAAATCTTCCGCTTTGACCGGTTCGCCATCATGCCATCTGACATTATCTTTAATTTTGATCGTCATCGTTTTTTTGTCAGCAGAAAGTTGGTATGTCGCCGCACCGTCGTTCGTAATTTCATAGTCTCCGTTTGTACGGAAGAGTGATTCATCGAAAAATTGCAAAATTTCCGAATCGTATGTTCCTGTATATAACGCGTAGTTCAACGTTCCTTCAAATGGTGTATCGGATACTAATCCGTATTTTAATACACCATCTACGATTTTCCCATCATTTTTGACGGTCATTGGGAATTTGTTAATGTCTTCCTTTTGTGCCGTTGGTTTATTCTTGTTGTCTTTGTTGTTGCTTGTGGAGTTGCTGCTGCACGCCGTTAATCCTAGCAAAAGAACGACGAGCACCACCAAAAACCTCCATTGCCATGTTTTTCTCACTTTTTTCTCCCCCTTTATCCTAATCGTTGTCTTGCATCCGCCGCGCGTTTTAACGCTTGGCCGATAAAGTTTATACACAACATCATTACTAAAATAAGCAATGATGCTGGTAACCATACCCACCATTTGTTTTGCAAAACATCCGGATTCATCGCATAGCTGACAAGCGTTCCCAAACTTGGCGTGCTTTCCGGCAGTCCAAATCCTAAATAGCTTAAGCCTGATTCAATTCCAATATTCCCGGCAAGGTTTAATGTTAAGTTTACGATAATGATCGAACTTAAGTTAGGTAAAATTTGAAAGACAATAATTTTCCAATCCGGCGTACCGAGCGTTTTCGATGCACTGACGTAGTCCAATTCCCTCTCTGCCAGCGTTTTCGCCCGAATCAGCCGCGCCTTCCCTGTCCATAAAAAGGCACTCATAATAAGAATAAACGTGAAAATATTATATTTAGGCACAATCGCCACAAATACAATCACTAGCATTAAAAATGGCAACACCAAGATAAAATCGATAATACGCATGATAATATTATCAATAACTCCTCCAAAATATCCGGCAATCAAGCCAACGGTAAGCCCAATCAAACCGGTGATCAGCGTAATCGCCAAACCAATGGTAAATGAGTTTCTTGCACCGATGATAAGCTGCCCAAAAATATCCCTGCCCCCATAATCCGTACCAAGCCAATGCTCTGCTGACGGTGGAGAGTAAATGGATAATAGGTCCACTTTGACAATTTCATCTTGGTCTAATAATACCGAAGCACCATATACAACAATCAAAATCAAGGAAAGAAGAATGAGAGAACCGAGAGCTAACTTATCCTTCACCAATTCACGCCACATAATCGAGAGGCTTGAAGGGCTTTTTTCATTTGGCGTATGAATAGATTGTGGATCGCCTAGTTCTGCTTTCATCATTGTGTCCCCCCATTCCATTACTCAATGCGAATACGTGGATCAACAGCGCTTAAAATAATGTCGGACAAAAGCGTCCCAATTAAGGTTGCAAGACCAGAAATCATCACAAGCGCGGTAACAACACTGTAATCCCGCTGCAAAATCGATTGCAAAAACAATTGTCCAATCCCTGGATAACTAAAAATAGATTCGAGAAAGATCGATCCACCGATTAATCCTGTAATCTCATATCCTAAGAAAGCAGCAATTGGCAAAAATGAATTTCGCAAAATATGACGCCAATAAATGCTTGATTCTGGCACTCCTTTTGCACGCGCGGTTTTAACAAAGTCCTTCACCTTTGTATCGATAATTTCACTGCGCAAATATTGAATCGTCCCAACGGTATTGATCAGCGCTCCAGACAAAGCCGGAAGCAGAAGATGGTTCAGCTTGCTTAAATAATAGGCAAACGTTCCTTTTTCCACTTGAATATCAACGCTTCCTCCCGTCGGAAACCACCCTAATTTAAACCCGAAAATAAACAACATGATTAACGCAAAAATAAATAACGGTGTGGCAAAGCTGACGTAGCTGTATCCAACGATTAACTTATCCGCCCAAGAGTCGGTCCATCTTCCCGAAACAATTCCCAAGGGAATCGCGATCATATACGTTAATATTAAAATCGCAGCCGATAGCAAAATTGTATTCCAAATTCGCCCAGCTAATAAATCGTTGACAGGCTGCTGATGAGTATAGGAAATACCAAGATCTCCATGCAACAAGTTTTTCATCCAACGCATATATTGAACATGTACCGGATCATTAAGTCCGAGCTTTTCTTTCATTTCCGCTAACGTTTGCGCGTCTATTTTTGGATTGCTCGCCAACTGTCCTGTCAGTGCATCCCCTGGCATCGCCTTTGCCAGCAAAAATACGAGAACACTTAAAATAAATAGTTGCGGAATCATCATCATGATTCGCCGCAATATAAATTTCAGCATCGTGTCGCCTTCCTCTCTTTACGGAATCGCAACGGAATGCGTCTCAGAGATTTTCTTTAACGGGTACACCCTGCCCTCATCATCAAAGTAGCGATGGTACGACTGTTTATACTCCCTTTCAACTTCTTCGCGAAGCTGAAACTGCTGTCTTCTTTGCCGCGGGTCCGCGTTTGGAATTGCCGAAAGGAGACGCTTTGTATAAATGTGCTGCGGATGATGGAAAATTTCTTCGCACGTTCCTTCTTCGACAAATCTGCCGCGGTACATAATACCGATGCGGTCACACATATGGCGGATAATGCCTAAGTCATGGCTAATAAATAAATATGTAAGCTGAAACTCTTTTTGAATCTCTTTCATAAAATTCAACACTTGCGCCTGCACCGATACATCCAATGCGGACACTGGCTCATCAGCAATGATGAGCTTTGGATTGAGTGTAAGCGCTCGTGCAATGCCAATACGTTGCCGCTGTCCTCCGGAAAACTCATGTGGATATTTATAAATCGACTCTGGATTCAATCCTACTCTCTCGATAAAATATTGCACTTTCCGTTTTTCTTCTTGCGGCGACAATTTTTCAAAATTGCGAATCGGTTCAGCAATAATATCGAGCACACGTTTGCGCGGATTGAGCGAGGAATACGGGTCTTGAAAGATCATTTGAATGTCTTTTCGGTACGGGTAAAACTGCCGTCGGCTTAGTTTCGTTAAATCGGTGCCTTCCAGTAAAATTTCACCTGCTGTTGCTTTAATGAGCCCGATAATCGTACGCCCCGTCGTCGTTTTTCCGCAGCCTGACTCTCCGACAAGTCCATACGTTTCTCCTTGCCTGAGCTCAAAGCTGATATCATCTACCGCCTTCACATAATCAACGATGCGGCGGAAAAAACCTCCACGTACTGGATAATACACTTTTAAATGATTTACTTTAAGAAATGCCATAGCCCACGTCCCCTATATGATCATGTGGAAAGTAGAAATGTTGATAACATGTACAGCGAACCCAATGTCCCGGTTCGACTTCCCGCAAAATCGGATTCGGTTCATGTTTTGACTCGTCAATCCAGCTGATTCGTGATTGGAATCGACAGCCTGTCCGTGGCATCTTTTGTAAGGAAGGAACGATTCCTTGAATGACGTGAAGTTTTTCTTTACGGGTTTGTGCGGACGGAATCGATTGTAATAACGAGCGTGTATACGGATGGAGAGGATGGTGGAATAACGTTTCCACATCTGCTAGTTCAACAATTTCCCCAGCGTACATGACAGCTACGCGATCGGCCATTTCCGCAACTACTCCTAAATCATGAGTAATTAAAATAATGCCGGTTTTCATTTGTTGCTGCAGTTCTTTTAACAGTCCCATAATTTGTGCTTGGATCGTCACATCCAAGGCAGTTGTCGGCTCATCTGCAATAATAAGCGACGGTTCGCAAGCGATTGCGATCGCAATCACCACCCGCTGTCTCATTCCTCCTGAAAGCTCATGAGGATAACGATGATATGTTTTTTCCGGATTCGGAATGCCGACACGTTTTAACAATTCTAACGTGCGCTGCCGTTTTTCCATCGAAGATAATTTCATATGATAGTCCATGCTCTCTTCAATTTGTCGTCCTATCGTCATTAATGGATTAAGTGCTGTTAACGGGTCCTGGAAAATCATTCCGATATCTTTGCCGCGAATTTTATTCAACTGTGGAGTAGATAACGATAATAAATTCGTTCCTTTAAATATAATGCTTCCTTCTAATTTTGTCTTTTGTGGCGGATGCAATCCCATAACTGCCAGTGCCAGCGCGCTTTTTCCGCACCCCGACTCTCCAACAATCGCCACCACTTCATCTTCATTCACCGTAAGGGAAACATCATCAACCGCAGCATAATATTGATCTTGAATTCGAAACGAAACACGTAAATGGTCTATTTCTAAAATTGGTTTTCCGGTCAATGTATTCTCCCCTTTGTTTTTTATTCTAAAAATTGTTACTATATACAATTTTATGATAATATTTTATTACATATTTTTTACAGATTCAATATTTTTTATTGTTTCTTCTTTTTTGTTTTCTTTGATTATTTAGCACATAGTTTTATTTTATAATTACATAGTTACTTGAGGATTTATTGCAAAATAATGGAATATTTCCGTTCATACGTATGATTCGTTTTTTATCCTTTTTCGCCACTATTTCTATTTTTTCGACAAAAGTAGAATGAAACGTGATAATATAGATTATATGATATAGAAAAAACTATCTCGTTCATGATTGGAGAGTTGCTTTATATGTGGAAAGATCAGACGCAAACTCCTTACATTCCGCTTTATTTTTTTATGCCTGCCGTGCAATTTATTTTCGATCCGGACGGTTATATCGTTGATATAAATGATTTTGCCATATCGGCGCTCGGATACAAACGCGACGAGTTAATTGGCGCGTCCCTTTCGATCATCGTTCATCAAGAAGACCAACTCCGCCTGAAACAACAAGTTCGGCTTATCCTTACACATCCAACAGATACGGCCCATACGTTGGAATTGCGAATGGTGACAAAGTCTGGAGACGTATTATTTATGCAAATGAGAATTGGCAAGAGACTGTCTGATCACGGAAATATGCTTTTCCTTGCATCATGCTACAACATGGCGGAGGAAACGTACGCAAAACAGCTGTTAGCGAAACAGAAGCATATTTTAGAGCTGGTCGCCGAATATACACCACTTGAGGAAATTTTAACGGAACTCGTTCAATCGTTGGAAGAAATTTGCCCGTATATCGCCTGTTCGATTTTATTGGCCAATGAAGATGATAACCGGCTTTACCATGGCACCGCTCCCAGTTTGCCGCACGCGTATGTGGACGCGATCAACGGGCTCGAAATCGGCCCGTGCGCCGGGTCGTGCGGTACGGCGGCTTATCGAAAAGAGCTTGTCATCGTCAACGATATCGAGCATGACCCGTTATGGGAAAATTATCGACATCTCGCCCTGCCTCACGGCCTGCGCGCCTGCTGGTCGATTCCGATTTTTTCTTCCAATGGAAACGTCTTGGGAACATTTGCCATCTATCATGACCAGCCGTGTGAACCGCAAGACGAAGACATTGATCTCATTTATACGTTTTCTTCATTGGCCGGAATCGCGATCGAGCATGAGAAAATGAAACAGGCGCTGCAAAAAAATAGGCAAATATATGAGTCGTTATTTCATTATAATCCAGACGCCGTTTTCTCCTTGTATCTTGATGGCTCTTTTTTTGCAGCCAATGAAGCGTGTTCCGTCATCTCCGGATATAGCCGCGACACACTGCTGGCAATGAAAATCTACGATTTGATTGTCGAAGAAGATGTGCCAAAAGCGATAAAGGCATTCCGTGATACAGTGAAAGGGCATTCATGCCATATCGAACTTCGCATTCGCCACCAGTCGGGGAGCCGGCGTTATGTCAGCGTCACGTCTATTCCTATTTTCGTCAATAAAAAAATTATCGGCATTTCTTGCATTGCGAAAGATGTGACAGAACGGACCGAACAAAATGAACAAATTCGGTATATGGCATATTACGACTCGTTGACAGGCCTTCCAAACCGGCGTCGGCTGCAAGAGCTTGTTGGTGATGTGCTTCTCAAAGCGAAAGAAAAGAAAAATCTCGGTGCGATTTTATATATGGATTTAGACGGGTTTAAATATATTAACGATTCGCTCGGGCATCGTACCGGCGATCAAGTGTTGAAAAAAGTAGCAGAGCGATTGCAGGAAAAGGTGAATCAGCGCGGCACCGTCGCTTATATGAGCGGCGACGAATTTATCATTTTATTATCCCCCATCGCTAGAAATGAAGAGGCAGTGCGGACCGCGGAAGAAGTATTGGCGGCCTTTACGGAGCCGTTTCGCGTTGGCCCGCGTGAACTATTTCTTACCTGCAGCATCGGCATCGCTTTTTTCCCAGATCAAAACGCTGATGTAGATACGATCATTAGCTATGCGGATATAGCGACAAACGAAGCGAAGCGAAAAGGAAAAAACGGCTACTATATTTACGATGAGTCGCTTTTGCGGCAGCGGCTGCCCAACATCTTTTTGCTTAACGACCTGCATTATGCGGTGAAGCGGAAAATGAAGCAATTGCACGTTGTATATCAGCCGATTGTCGATATACAACAAAAAAAGCTCTCCGCGATGGAAACGCTCATCCGCTGGCGTCATCTAAACAAAGGAATGATTGCACCAAACAAATTTATTCCGCTCGCTGAGGAAACTGGGCTGATTGTCCCCATCGGCGAATGGACGGTAAGACAGGCATGCAGACAACACGAACGCTGGCGGAAGCAAGGGCTGCCGCCGATTCGCATTGCGGTAAACGTTTCCGTAAAAGAGTTGCACGATCAGCGTTTCGCCGCCCGCATTGAAGAAATTCTAGCAGAAACGAATATGGATCCAGCATGGCTTGAGCTCGAAATTACAGAAAACATTGCTATTTACAACGAAGTGACGATTTTAAATAATTTGCGCCGCCTCAAAGAAATCGGGGTCCGCCTTGCCATCGACGATTTCGGCACCGGATATTCTTCGCTTGCTTATTTAAAACGGCTTGCGATTGATACGGTGAAAATTGATCGTTCGTTTATCGCCGACTGTCCCCACTCCTATTACGGAAGCGTGATTACGAACACGATTATTTCGCTCGCACATCATCTTGGCATGAATGTAGTGGCCGAAGGGGTCGAGCGGACCGAGCAGCTTTCCTATTTGTGCGAGAAAGGCTGCCAAGAAGCGCAGGGTTATTTGTTCCGCCCGCCGGTGTCCGCCGCGGAGGCGACCGATCTGCTTCGCAACGGAATGGTCCATATATGAAAAACGCTTATTATATGAAGAAGAGGGGATCCCAAAAGTAATTGGGATCCCCTCTTCCGAATATAGGCGGTATTAGTATATCTAGGTACAAAACATCTTAGGACGATGTCTTCGTCTACGGGATATTCATGATGCCAACAAATAATGCAGTCTATTTCTTCGAAAATTTTATTTGATTATAATACAAATATGCAGGGAAGAAAGGAAAAACAAAGAAGAGCAACTGCAAAAGATTGATTCCATAGTCTTTTGCATCCTCTCTTATTTAAACGCCATTGCCGCTTTGACTGCTTTTTTCCAGCCCGCATACAATGCTTCTTGTTTCTCTTTTGCCATTTGCGGTTCAAATTGACGTTCTAATTGCCATTGAGATGCAATTTCTTCCCGATCTTTCCAATAGCCGACGGCAAGCCCGGCCAAATAGGCGGCGCCAAGCGCTGTCGTTTCGTTAATGACTGGTCGCTCTACCGGCACGCCGAGTATATCGCTTTGGAACTGCATAAGAAAGTTGTTTTTTACCGCTCCGCCGTCGACGCGCAGTGTTTTCAAGGCAATGCCGGAATCCGCTTCCATCGCCGCCAGCACGTCTTTCGTCTGGTAAGCGAGCGATTCCAATGTCGCGCGAATAAAATGTTCTTTTGTCGTGCCGCGCGTCAACCCAAATACCGCGCCGCGGACATCGCTATCCCAATACGGGGTGCCAAGGCCGACAAATGCCGGTACAACATAAACGCCATCCGTCGAATCGACTTTCTCCGCATACGTTTCACTGTCTGCCGCCTGCTTAATCATGCGGAGCCCATCGCGCAGCCACTGAATCGCTGAGCCGGCGACGAAAATACTGCCTTCAAGCGCATATTCGACTTTTCCATCAATTCCCCAGGCAATTGTGGTTAACAAGCCGTGCTGCGATTGCACCGCTTTTCCGCCTGTATTCATCAACATAAAGCATCCGGTGCCGTACGTGTTTTTCGCCATTCCTTCGGCAAAGCACGCCTGCCCGAACAGCGCCGCCTGCTGGTCGCCCGCCGCCCCGGCAATCGGCACTTCGACGCCGAAGAAATGATATGGAACCGTTTTGGCATACACTTCGGAAGATGGACGCACTTCTGGAAGCATCGACTTTGGAATGCCTAAAATCGTTAAAATTTCTTCATCCCATTGCAACGTGTGAATGTTAAATAACAATGTGCGCGACGCGTTGGAGTAGTCGGTGACGTGGGCGCGGCCGCCAGAAAGCTTCCAAATGAGCCACGTGTCGATCGTACCGAACAATAAATCGCCTTTTTCTGCTTTCTCCCGCGCCCCTTCCACATTGTCTAAAATCCATTTTACTTTTGTTCCGGAAAAATAAGGGTCAATTAATAAACCAGTTTTTTTGCGGAATAAGTCATTATATCCTTGCTGTTTGAGCTGTTCGCAAATGCCAGCCGTCTGCCGCGATTGCCAAACAATGGCATTATAAATCGGCAGCCCCGTATGTTTATCCCATACGACGGTCGTCTCCCGCTGGTTCGTAATGCCGATCGCTGCTACTTGTTCCGGCTTAACTTCCGCCTCAGAAAGGACGCTGGCAATGACGGCTAACACCGAGCCCCAAATTTCATTGGCGTTGTGCTCGACCCAGCCCGGCTTTGGGAAATATTGTGTGAATTCCTTTTGTGCAATATGGACGATTTCTCCTTTTTGATTGAACAATATTGCACGTGAGCTTGTTGTTCCTTGGTCTAGCGACAAAATGTATTGTTCCATCACCAATTCCTCCCCCTGATCACATGAAAGCATTTTTTGGTTTATCATAGCTGCTTGGCGCTTTTCCTTGGCTAATGAATGTAAATGTGAGTACTGCTGCAATAGCAATAAGCACATACCAAAATGCTGCTGTCATTTTTCCTAGAAAGATAGCTTTGTAAAATAAACCGCCAAACGAACCGCCAAGAACCGGTCCAACCACCGGAACCCATGCGTAAGACCAATTGGATGATCCTTTTCCTGGTATCGGAAGCAAAAAATGGGCAATACGCGGTCCTAAATCACGCGCCGGGTTAATGGCATATCCTGTCGTTCCACCAAGTGAAAGACCAATGGCGACAATAAGAAACCCGACGATAAATGGATTTAGTCCATCGGCAAATTTATTGGCGCCGATTGCTAAAATGCCAAGCACTAGTACAAAAGTGCCAATCATTTCGCTTATTAAGTTCGCAAAATAGCTTGGAACAGCTGGACTTGTCGCAAATACGCCAAGTTTTACGCCAGGATCGTCTGTTTCTTTCCAATGAGGCAAATAATGAAGATAAACAATGGCAGCTCCAATCATTGCACCAAGCATTTGTGCAACAATGTATTTTGGCACATCTGCCCATGGAAAGTCGCCGTTAAACGCTAATGCAAGCGTTAGCGCCGGATTTAAATGCGCGCCGCTAAATTGACCAACCGCATAGGCTGCAATTGCAACCCCAAGTCCCCATCCCATTGTAATAACGATCCAACCAGAGTTTTGCGCAAATGACTTTTTTAAGTTTACCCCTGCGCAAACCCCGCCGCCAAAAATAATAAGCAGCGCAGTTCCAACAAGTTCAGCAACAAAGGATGTCATTTGGTTTCCCCCTTGTCTTTTGTTTTTTGTAACTGCCTATCATTCCCATCCCTCCGGAGGAAAACACCAGCTTTTTTGAAAGCAGCTACATTTTTTGGAAACGGATAAGACAAAAACCCACACACTTCCCCTATGAAACGAGGAATATGCGTGGGTCTCCGATTTCTCCGCCACAAACTATTAACTTACTTATAAGATTAATCAGTTTTGTAAGCGTTGTCAATAAATTTGGATTATTTTTCTTTTATTTTTGGCAAAATTTGAATATAGTCGAAATCGAGCGTATCGACCGCATCTTCAATATCAAGGCGGGTGATAAACCGATAAGACAGTCCCGGCTGTGAAGGCGGAAGCGAATCAGGAATGTGATACGAAAACGGGATCTCCTTTCTCTGCCCCGGTTCGATGATAAACGTTTTCGCCACCGGTATCGTCGCAATGACAGCGTCCACTTCCTTGCCGTTATGCAACGTTTTTTGCACTAGCTCCACATCGAGCCTTGTAATCTTTTGTTCCACCGTTCCGCCGTAAATATGCAGCACCCCGTCAATGTATTCCCCAGGCTGCAGCACCGTTTTATTTAAAATCAAATCGACATACGCCGATCCGACTCCTATTCTTGACATCATTTTGCGCAATAGCATCTGTCACACCTCTTGTCCATTTCTCTTTTTCTTTCTCCATATATTACGAAGCAAAGGGAAAGTTTGTTTCGTCTATTTGCCCATAAAAAATAAACAGACTTGTGCCTCATACAGCAAAAGTCTGTTCTAAGAGCGAACAGGCAAAACAAGCTGTCATTACATTATTGATACCGCTTACAGTGAGAATATAACATGATCTTTTGTTTGTCAACCGTTATTCGTACACATTTTCGTTTTCAATAATATAATCAATACGAATAACTGGAATGTCGTTTCTTTCCACCTCGGCGACGATGAGGCCGATGCGGTCATTGTAAATGCAAAACGTTTCTTGCCCTTTACGGAACGCCGTCTCCCCATAAGAAAGCACCATGTTGTAAATTTTATTGTCAGAAAAATAACGCCTACTGACTCGATTTCCTAAACGAACAATCACATCCTTCCCCGCGATTTTTCCGCGGTACATCCGATCCATCCCCCTTTTCGTTCCTACTATTCCAATGTATGGCACTTTTCTTTCATCCATTCTTACTTTTTTCCTTTTATCAAATAATTTTGACAATGCCACAAAAAATCCCTGCTTTTTTTCCTTTTATAACTTTTTTCGGAAATTTCCTTTCTTTTTCTTGACGATGCCTTCCCATTAGTGTATAGTAAAGTCATCACATAACAGAATATATTTCAGGCAGTCAGCATGATTATACACCTTAGATTGCTGTGGGGTATATTTTGTTATTTGATAAAAAATCTTGAAGTTAGCCTGACCGGCTAAAGGTATTAGGAGGAATTCAGTATTATGCAACGTGGTAAAGTAAAATGGTTTAACAATGAAAAAGGTTACGGTTTTATTGAAGTGGAAGGCGGTTCTGACGTATTCGTACACTTCACAGCGATCCAAGGTGAAGGGTTCAAAACGTTGGAAGAAGGTCAAGAAGTTTCTTTTGAAATCGTTCAAGGAAACCGTGGACCTCAAGCTGCTAACGTTGTCAAATTATAAGGCGTTCGTTAATATAAACGAAAGAACGTACGTAATCGAAACCAGTGAGTGCTGAAAGACCGGCGTGGCGCCGGTCTTTTTTGTGTGCGCGCATATTTTCTCTTCTTTCGCGAACACTATCCGCTAGGAGGTGTTGCAAGTGGAACGGGATATCGATATTCATACCGGCTATAACGATATAAAACAGGTAGAAATGTTTGTCGAAACGGCCGAAAAAATGGTCGGGCAAGCAACGATGAGCTTGGACAAGGAGATGCTCGAAGGGGCAAAACAAGCGGTCGAAAATGCCTACGCCCAGCTTTCTCGCGCCCGCGCGCAAGCGACTGGCGTGGATGAAGAGTTTTTCAAACAATGTGAACAGAAACTAGAAAGAGCAGAACATCAATTAAATGAAGCGCTGCGTTAAGCTGCCGGCCATACGAAAAAAAGGGCTTCCGTTTTGTGAAGTCCTTTTTTGTGCTATTTTGTTGAACGCGAAGAAACAGCTAAAAGCATTGCACCGTACTGCCGCATTTTCTCGCCAACCGTGCATTGGTTGATGCAAAACGATTGCGCATAAGTTTTTCCGTATTCTTTGCGAAAGGTGCTTTTTAAAAAACAGCCTTCACAATACGTTTGCTGCAATTCCGTAATTTTGTCTAATATTTCTTTTCGCTTGTTTAGCCTTTTCTCTCTCATTTTCTGTCTACCCTTTCTCCGTAAGTTCCATCATGCTTGTGATCATCTGCCCAGCGAGCGCCTGGCGGGCAAGCTGATCGGCTTCTTTATTTTGCTTTCGCGAAATCGGTTCATAAATCGGTTCAATCCCCAATTCGCTCATCTTTTCTTCGATGCGGTCGAGCCATGCGTTATAATCGTCTTCAAAACACGGCCAATCGCCGGACAGCTGCTTCAAAACAACGTGCGAATCCCCGCGGAAAGTGACTGGCAAATGGTGGACACCGAGCTCCTCAAGCATTTGCATTAAAAACCAAAATGCGGCGTATTCCGCTTCATTGTTGGACCTTAACTCATCAAGCTGGAGGTTGGCGCGCAAACGATATTGCTCATTGTTTTGCTTATAGTAAACGACGACACCGGCCCCACCTTTTGCGGTCGCATGATCAAAGCCACCGTCAAAGTAAGCAATCACATCATGTGGTTCACTTTCCATTTCTTTTAAAAGCTTATTTAACTCTTTTTTCGACCATATCCCACCATGATGGTCGATAAAATGAATTGCTTTCGCCCGTCCGGTTTTTTCGAAATCTTCAGCTAATGCCAGCGCCTCTTCCGCACGGATAAAATCGGAAGTCAGCACCACTTCGCGTTTTTTTGACGCTATATATGTCCACTGGATCCTAACGTCCAAACCATCGTCACCCTTCCATCGTCCATTCCGTACCGTATTTCCTATTTTTATTATACAATGATAGTCAAGAAAACATGTAAAGCAATCAATTCCCTTCTCATTACCTATTATTATGCAACATTTGCTTCAATATCAACATTCGATTTCATTGCACATATTTTTTCAAAAAATTGTGTTCTTTTTCATCGATTTATGATACACTATCGCTCGACTATGTTTATTTTTTGAAAAATACGCATCCGTTAAGAAGAAAACAGAACGGGGGAATGGGGTTGAAAAAACGCTGGATCGCTGATATCAGCCTGCTGGCGGTGACATTCGTCTGGGGAACGACGTTTGTCGTCGTGCAAAATGCGATTTCATTTCTTGAACCGCTTTCGTTTAATGCCATCCGCTTCAGCTTGGCGGGAGTATTTTTGCTGCTATGGCTGGCAATTTTTCATCGTTCTCTTTTTCAGCATTATACGTGGCCGCTCATTCGCTCCGGCATATGGATGGGGCTGTGGCTGTTTAGCGGCTACGCTTTTCAGACGATCGGCCTGCTGTATACGACCTCGTCGAAAGCCGGATTCATTACCGGGCTCAGCGTCGTGCTTGTGCCGCTATTTTCGTTTCTCTTTCTTAAACAAAGGCCGTCGCTTAACGCAGGAATCGGGGCGATCATCGCCGCTGTCGGCCTTTATTTGTTGACGATTGGCAACGGAAAAATGGTGCCAAATCGCGGCGATGTATTCGTATTTTTTTGCGCTGTTTCATTTGCGATGCACATTATTGTCACTGGAAAGTATTCGTCCCGCTATTCAACGCTGTTATTAACGATGACGCAAATTTTTGTGGTAGCCGTCATGTGCGCCATATTTGCGTTTTTGTTTGAAGACGCGACACAAATGTGGAATATCGCGGTGCTGCGGAAACAGGAAGTATGGAGCGCGCTGCTCATTACATCTTTGTTTGCCACCACCGCCGCCTTTTTAATTCAGACAAACTTTCAGAAATATACGACAGCCGCCCGCGTCGCCCTCATTTTTGCGATGGAGCCCGTTTTTGCCGCCCTGACCGCCTACATTTGGGCAGGAGAGCGGCTTACCGCTTCCGGAGTCATTGGCTGCATTGGTATTTTGGGCGGCATGATTCTTGCTGAACTTCCGCTGACGTGGATCCTTGGAAAACGGTGGCGGACAAAACGGCATTTTACTTCATGAACCTCTTCAGAAGCAGTGTTATGGTGGCCGCTTCGTTCAGCCGTTTTTTCTCATATTTTTTCACGTAAGGGTGATACTATGCCCGTGGAGGTGAGGGTGATGGCAAAAAACGGCGGCAAAAACCGTGGAACAAAGGCGCCCGGCGTCAACCCGCAAGGCTTTGGCCAAGATGCAGTATTTACTCCAGACCCGAAAAGCAAGCTAGAAGATGCGGCAAAACGGTCGAACACAAAATAAAAGCAGGCTTCCGCGATTGGAAGCCTGCTTTTGTTATGCTGTTTACTGTTTCACTTTCGCCAATTTTTCACGCAATACCATTGGCAAAATTCCGCCGTGGCGGTAATAATCGATTTCCACTTCGCTGTCAAAGCGGACGATGACTTCAAATTCTTTTTTCTCGCCCGTATCTGGATTTGTCGCAGTCACTTTGACAAGATCGCGCGGTTTGATGCTTTCATCAATATGCACTTCAAATACTTCTTTGCCAGTTAAGCCGAGCGTTTCCGCGTTTTCCCCTGCTTTAAATTGCAGCGGCAGCACGCCCATGAGCACCAGGTTGGAGCGATGGATGCGCTCAAAGCTTTCCGCAATGACCGTTTTAATGCCAAGCAAGAACGTTCCTTTTGCCGCCCAGTCGCGGGAGCTTCCCATTCCATAATCTTTGCCGGCAATAACCACAAGCCCTGTGCCGTCTTGTTTGTATTTCATGCATGCATCGTAAATCGACATGACTTCGCCTGTCGGCCAGTAAGTCGTATAACCGCCTTCTGTGCCAGGAGCGATTTGGTTACGGATGCGGATGTTTGCAAATGTACCACGCATCATCACTTCATGGTTGCCGCGGCGAGACCCGTAAGAGTTGAAATCTTTCGGCTCGACGCCTTTCGAGATGAGATATTGACCAGCAGGTGTATTTTTGCCGATCGCCCCGGCTGGCGAAATATGGTCGGTTGTGACGGAGTCGCCGAATTTGCCGACGACACGCAAGCCTTTAAGCGGTTCCACTTTGCGCACGTCTGGCGACAAGCCTTCAAAGAACGGCGGATTTTGAATGTATGTCGAGTTTTCATCCCATTGATAAAGCGGTTCATCCGTCGTTTCGATCGCATTCCAGCGCGGGTTGCCGTCGAACACGCGCTCATATTCTTTGCGGAACAATTCTGGGTCGACCACTTGTTTGACGACTGCTTTGACTTCTTCCATCGATGGCCAAATATCGCTGAAGTATACGTCATTGCCATCTTTATCTTTGCCGATTGGTTCGTTTAGCAAGTCGATATCGACCGTACCTGCGAGCGCATAAGCGACAACGAGCGGCGGCGATGCCAAATAGTTTCCTTTCACTAACGGATGGATCCGGCCTTCAAAGTTGCGGTTGCCGGAAAGGACGCTTGTCACGAGCAAGTCGTTTTCGGCAATCGCTTTTTCCAGCTCTGGCGCGAGCGGCCCGGAGTTGCCGATACATGTCGTACAACCATAGCCGACAATGTTAAAGCCAAGTTGTTCGAGATATGGAAGCAATCCCGAATCACGCAAATAGCCAGTTACGACTTTCGAACCTGGTGCGAGCGATGTTTTTACATATTTCGGAACTTGCAATCCTTTTTCCACCGCTTTTTTCGCCACTAAGCCAGCGGCAACAAGCACGTATGGGTTCGAAGTGTTCGTACAGCTTGTAATCGCGGCAATGACAACGGCGCCTGTTTTCATTTTCACTTCTTCGCCGTTTAACGTTACCGTAATTTCTTTGTCGAGGTCCGCTTCCGTCAATCCGAAGCCTTGGTTGCCTTGCGGCGCTTTCACCGCATCTCGGAACGCTTGTTTCATTTTCGAAAGCGGAATCAAATCTTGCGGACGTTTTGGTCCGGACAAATTGGTTTCGATTTCGGACAAGTTAATTTCGACAACATCCGTAAACACTGGCTCTGGCGCATCCGGAGTGTAGAATAAGCCGTTTGCTTTGCAGTAAGCTTCGACGACCTGAACGTGATGTTCATCGCGGCCGGTTAGGCGCAAATAGTCAAGCGCTTCGGCGTCGACCGGGAAGAAACCGCATGTCGCACCGTATTCTGGAGCCATATTTGCAATCGTTGCACGGTCTGCAAGCGGCAATGTCGCTACGCCTGGGCCAAAGAATTCAACAAATTTGCCGACCACACCTTTTTGGCGAAGCACCTGCGTCACTTTTAGGGCAAGGTCTGTCGCTGTGGAACCGTCCGGCAATTTTCCTGTTAAACGGACACCGATGACTTCCGGTACCGGGAAGTAAGAAGGTTGTCCAAGCATGCCGGCTTCCGCTTCAATTCCACCGACCCCCCAGCCAAGAACGCCAAGACCGTTGATCATCGTCGTGTGGGAGTCCGTGCCGACCAACGTATCTGGAAACGCTTCATATTCGCCGTTTTCCCCTTCTACGGTATGAACGACGTTAGCGAGATACTCTAAGTTGACCTGGTGGACAATCCCCGTTGCCGGCGGAACAGCACGATAGTTGTTAAACGCTTTCTGCGCCCATTTTAAAAACTTATAGCGCTCAGCGTTGCGCGCGAACTCTAAGTTCATGTTGTACTCTAACGCATCGTCCGTTCCAGCGCGGTCTACTTGCACAGAGTGGTCGATGACAAGGTCGACTGGAATTTCCGGGTTGATTTCATACGGGTCGCCGCCTAAATCCGCCATCGCTTTGCGCATCGATGCCAAGTCCACGACGGCTGGCACACCAGTGAAGTCTTGCAAAATAACGCGCGACGGCTTAAACGGAACATCAATGTCTTTCATTTCCGGTGTTCCCCATTTGGCAAGGTTTTCGACGTGCTCTTTTGTGATCACACGTCCATCTACCTGCCGAAGCACCGATTCTAATAACACTTTGATTGAGTACGGCAAACGGGAAATGTTGCCGATCCCTGCTTCTTCAAGCGCTTGCAAACGGTAATAGTTATATTTTTTACCGTTTACTTCAAATGAAGAGCGGGCGTTAAAAACGTCTTGTTTCGCCATATGTATTACCCCCTCACTTCAATACTATACTATTTTTTCGACGCAAAGTCGAAAAAATAGAACAAATTCTCCCAACACCCATAAAATTGGTACGTTTTTATCTTATTATAAGGACGATAAGTTGTAAATAGAATTTCGAAGGTTTTGTCATATTATCCCTTTTTTTAGAGGAGCATAAAGTTATCTTTCAGTCGCAAACTAGTACCGGAGGTGAAGAGGATGGGCAAACGAAAAGCCAATCACGTCATTCCGGGCATGAACGCGGCAAGCGCGCAAGGAATGGGAGCCGGCTATAATGAAGAATTTTCGAACGAACCATTGACAGAAGCGCAGCGCCAAAACAATAAGAGAAGAAAAAAGAATCAATAACTTTGCGTCCGTTTCGTCATCCCGGCCTTCCGTAAACGGTCGCAAACAAAAGGGAATGTCAGATGGTGACATTCCCTTTATTTCATTTCATTAACTTCATCGACAATCGCCTGCAAGTCGTTGCGAAACTTTTCGAGCTGCATCCGCTGTTTTTCCGAGGCGACTTCAAGCGCGTTGTTAATTTGTTCGAACGCCTCGTTCACCTCTTGCTTTAAATGGCTTAATTGATGGCCGTAATCGGCTTGGTCGCGCACCAAGTGGTCGTGCCATTCTTTTGCTTCCATCGTTGCCTTTTGCGCCGCTTGAAACGCTTCTTGTTTCGTTTTATGATAAGCCATGATTGCTTCCTCCTTTGCTAGTGGCGGTCATTCATTACTTATCGTTTCAAACGTGGCACAAATTATACCGCGAATAATAAAAGAGGACTGCCGGCATGCTAATAAACAAAGGAGGAGGATGGACATGACCAATAAAAACACGGGCACAGACATGCGCAAAAACGCGCCAAAGGGCGATAATCCAGGGCAGCCGGAGCCGCTGGATGGTTCGAAAAAAGTAAAAAACAGAAACCATACGCGGCAAAAACATAATTCTAGCCACGACATGTAATAAAGAATGATTTTTCGCTCCCGCCGCGAACCTTTTCGGGGATGCTGCATACGATAAACAACAGCGATACAGTTTAACATGCGGAGGGAGCTTTTCATCGTGCATAAAAATGGCGAAGAGCAAAATGAGCTGCGGCAGTGGCTTGACTTGTTATGCAATGATCCGCTTGCGCCTTTGTTGGATGAAATGATATTTCGTGTCGAAGTGCTCGAGACAGAGGAAGACTATATTATCGAAGCAGAGCTTTGCCATTGTCAAAAAGAACATATTATCGTACTTCGCGAAAACCGTTCCCTTTCCATTCAAATCCAGCAAAACGGTGGCATGGAAAAACAACGAACGATTTTACTGCCGTTTTCGCTTGCAGACAAATATATTTCCGCACATTTTTCCGCGCCCATTTTAGAAATTCGCATCAGCAAAAGCGCACGGCAAAGCGATGCGCAATCACAAGACAACACGGTCATCCATATAAACGAGTAGGCTCTTACCAACAGGGCTTTCTTTGTTTACATAAAATATTTATCGAAAAATCACATCTAACGTAAAAAACCCAGCTTCGGTTTCCCTTGCTGGGCTCTACTATATTATCATTATCGTGCAGCTGTTCGTTTAAAAAATTGTGGCAAATACTCTTTATGCGCCTCTAGCATTTCGTCTAAGATTTGTTTGGCGATCGTATCCGACGGCACGAGCGGGTTGATCGTCATCGCCACCAGCGCCGTGTAGTAATCACCGGTGACCGCTGCCTCTGCTGCGACGCGTTCAAACGATTTGATTTGCTGCACCAATCCGCGTACCGCAACTGGCAAATCACCAACAGCGATCGGTTTTGGGCCTTCTTTCGTGATGATGCAGTTTACTTCAACGGCAGACTCGCCTGGAATGCTGGCGATTGCACCGTTATTTCGCGTATTGACCGTCTGGATGTCCCGCTTGTCATTATAAATGGAGCAAATCAGACTGCACGCTGCATCGCTGTAATAAGCGCCGCCTCGTTTTTCCAGCTGAGGAGGCTTCACGTTTAAATTCGGATCTTTATAGAGCTCAAACAGCTCTTTCTCCAATTTTTGAACCACTTCGGCGCGCGTTCCGACTTTTTTGGCAGCCTCTAATTCTTCCGCGAGCATTTTGCTCGTTTGGAAATAGTAACGATGGTATGGACATGGCAGCAGTTTCAACCCTTTTAGAAAATCGGGCTCCCAGCCAAGATCGGCGATGTTGCGCATCGTCATTCCTGCTTTGTCACTGCTTGTCAATCGATCGATGAGCTGATCCATAATATTGTTGCCGTCCAAGTAAACGTTAAGTCCAAACACCATATGGTTCAGCCCGGCAAAATCAATGTGCACACGGCTAGCATCGACATTGAAAAGCTTTGCCACTCCCATGCGCATGCCAATCGGCACGTTACATAAACCGACTGCTTTTTTATGATCGCTATAACGCAGCACTGCTTCTGTTACCATGCCCGCCGGATTGGTGAAATTAATGAGCCAAGCATCTGGACAAAGCTCCTTCATGTCACGAATAATATCGAGGATGACCGGGATGGTTCTCAATCCTTTAAACAGCCCGCCCGGTCCGTTTGTTTCTTGGCCAATGACGCCGTATTTCAGCGGAATTCGTTCATCTTTCGCCCGCGCTTGCAGCCCGCCGACACGAATTTGCGTTGTCACAAAGTCGGCACCCTCGAGCGCCCGGCGGCGGTCTAGCGTCAAATGAATGTCAATCGGTACTCCTGCTTTTTTTACCATTCGCCTCGCCAATTCACCGACGATCTTCAGCTTTTCCTCCCCTTCAGGAATATCAACAAGCCATAATTCACGGACAGGAAGCTCATGATACCGCTTAATAAATCCTTCGATTAATTCCGGCGTATAGCTCGATCCGCCACCAATCGTAACAATTTTTACTCCTTTGAAACTCATATTTCTTCCCCTTCCTTATGTTGCAATGTTCCATACAGTTCGACAAACTCGTTGGCTAATTCTTTCACGGTAATCGCATTCATTAAATGGTCTTGCGCATGCACCATTAGTAGCGTAACACTCTCTTTCTGTCCTCTTGCCTCGTTTTGAATCAGCTTTGTCTGAATATGATGGGCGGCTTGTAATTCCTCCGCCGCCTTTTGCAGTTGCTTTCTTGCTTCGGCAAAGTTTCCTCTTTTCGCAGCAGCAATCGCCTCCATGGCATGACTTCTTCCGTTTCCTCCATGGAGAATGATTTGAAATACGATTTCCTCATATGTTTGCATATCGTTCTCTCCTACATTTGTTTTAATTCGCGATACGTGATCAATCTAACTCCGCGGTTTTCCAGTGCTTTCCGCACATACGGATCGGTTAAAATCGACAACTCGTTAATACGCTCGCTGC
Source organism: Parageobacillus sp. VR-IP (assembly GCF_013357975.1). NCBI lineage: Bacteria > Bacillati > Bacillota > Bacilli > Caryophanales > Anoxybacillaceae > Parageobacillus > Parageobacillus sp. VR-IP. The sequence goes on along the minus strand of NZ_JABVYQ010000001.1, from coordinate 738,315 downwards.
AATACGAACTGCCAGTAAACAAAGGAACATCAATGTAAGCTGGATGGCACATCACTTCAACCGTTTGCCCATCATTCACTTCATCAAACAGCGACAAAAAATATTCTTTTGTTAAACCACGGCCATAAAACTGAGAAATAAATACATCAACTGTCCGCAAACGATGTGGTTTTTCAGAGTGTACCGGCCGAATCGGAAGATCATATTGCTCAGCCAGCTTCTGCACAATCGGGAATACACATGGATGTTCATGAACATGATGATGGCTGTCTATATGTGTCGGTGTTAATCCAAACGACAAAAACGTTTCCAGCTGCGCCGTAAGCTCCCGTTCGATATCATCCGGATCGGCGTAAAGCAGCTGCACATCACGCTTGCGAAACTCACCGTCTTCGTTGACTAACGAAGGGACATCCGCTAAAATCGGTTTCCCGCACGTTAAGACGAAGTGAATGCCTACCCCAAGCTCCGGATTCTCCTTTGCCAGACGGGCGGCATGTTCCGTTCCTGGCATGTTCACCATCATCGTTGCCGATGTGACAACGCCGTGTTGAAAAGCTTCTAAAATACCGTAGTTAACCCCTTTGGAATAGCCGAAATCGTCCGCATTGATAATGCAATAAATCACCATTTTCTTCGCCTCACATTTGCTTCGCCGTGTTCGAATCGGTTGGAATATCCGCCGTTCCTCTTTCTTCCGTCGCCTTCTGCCTATCCCACATCACAAAAAACGGATAGTAAATGGCTAATGCAATGAAAAAGTTAATGATTTGCAAAATACTTCCGGAAATTTTTCCACCTGTCGCCAAATAACCGCTAATAATGATTGGAGTGGTCCATGGCACGGCGACGCCGCTCGGTTTGGCCACAAGTCCCGCCGCCATCGCCACATAGGAAACGATTGTCAACACAATCGGCACCAAAATAAATGGAATAATGAGAAGCGGGTTCATGACAATCGGCATGCCAAATGTAATCGGCTCGTTGATATTGAAAATGCCCGGGGCAATCGCCAATCTTCCCAAGCTTTTTAACTGCTGGCTTCGCGCTCTCAGCAGCATGGCGATCGCCAACGCTAGCGTTGCTCCCGATCCGCCGATATAAATCCAAAGGTCAAAAAATTGCTGGGTAATGACGTTCGGTAACTCGGCATGAGGGTTTTGCTGGAACACCATGCGGTTTTCATCCATCAGCGACAGCCAGATCGGTCCCATCACTCCCCCGACAATGGCCGCACCGTGCAAACCGGTTGACCAGAGCAACTGCACCAGCAACACCGCTACAATGGCGCCAAATAAGCTGCCGCCTAACGCGCTTAGCGGCTTATTTAACAGCACCGTTACGATATTATGAAAGCTTTCAAATGGCGTAACCTCTAAAATTAAACGGGCAATCCAAATCACACAAAGCACGGCAAAACCCGGAATAAGCGCCACAAATGACCGCGATACGGCCGGCGGTACGCCGTCTGGAAGTTTAATCACAATATTTTTTTGGATAATTTTTCGATAAATTTCGGTGGAAACGATCGCTAGAATCATCGCGACAAACAGCCCTTTGCTGCCGACCCATTGCACCGGAATGCCGCCGCTGACCATAATCGCTTCTTTCGCGCCGTCCGAAACAAACGGCACTTTATAAGGGGTCGCCAATAAAAATGCCGCAAGCGAAATGGCGCCGGCTGACAGCGCGTCCACTTTATACTTTTCCGCCAGCCGATAGGCAACTCCGAAGCTGACCACCAGCGCCATAATGTCGAATGTCGCTCCGACTGGATACAGCAGCTTTTCTAACCAGTGATCGCCGAACCAATTCGCCATAAATTCGTTATAGCCTGGAATGGGAAGATACCCAAGAATTAAAAATAAAGATCCGATAATTAACAATGGCATCGATAAAATAATTCCGTCACGAATGGCTTGAAGATGTCTTTGTTCGGCAATCCTTCCCGCTACCGGCATGATGTTCTTCTCTAACACACTGATAAACCGATTCATCCGTAGCGCCCCCTCTTATCGTTTTAGTCGCAAAGCAAAATCCAGCACACCAGCGCCATTGACACGCCCATAGTCGGCAGGATTAATTACATCAACCGGTATCCCGCGCGCCTCTCCTTCTTTTTTAAAATGCGACAGCTTATAACGAATTTGTGGCCCAAGCAGCACGACATCCGCCCGGTCTAAATGATCCTTTGCCTCATCGGCGGATACGGCCCAAATGTTTGCATCAAGCCCTTTTTCTTTCGCGGCTTGCTGCATTTTCGTCACCAATAAGCTGGTCGACATTCCTGCCGCACAGATAAGTAAAATATTCATTTTCTCATTCCTCCTTTTTTTGCTGTCACCGATTACATACGCAATATTCGTGTCAATGTAGAAAAACTTGGGAAAATAAGCCGACAGCATCAGTATGTTAAAGATAGCTAGAGTGTGTTTTGGTAACGTTTACAAACAAGTTGTAAAATGGAGTGGAAATTTACGTTTGCATGTTATTTCTTTCGCTGCCGTAATGGAAAAACTCCATCATATAACACAGTTCATCTTAACTAACTTCTTTTTTCATTTGATGTTCTTCTTTATATTTTTGGTTGTCCCAAATTCTAAAGAACGGATAATAAAGAGCCGCTGATAAAGCCACATTAAATAATTGCAATATAGCCCCTGAAATCTTGCCTCCAGTAGCAAGGAATCCTCCAATTCCAACCGGAGTAGTCCACGGTACCATTACCCCAGCCGTTTTCGCGACTAAACCTAAATCCATTGCAAAGTATGATACACTGACAATGACAACAGGAACAAGAATAAATGGTATCATCATTATTGGGTTCATCACCATTGGCAATCCGAAAATAATTGGTTCGTTTATGTTAAAAAGCCCCGGAGCAATAGCTAGCCTGCCAAGTTGCTTTAATTGCTGACTACGTGATTTTAAAACAAGTAAAAGTGCTAATCCAAGTGTTGTACCAGATCCTCCTATGGAATAAAAGATATCCATAAACTGAACATTCACAATATTTGGAATTTCCTTTCCAGAAGTAAAGGCAATTCTATTCTCATCTACAAGGGCTAACCAAATTGGAGACATAATTCCCCATACTATTGCTTGCCCATGAATACCAGTTACCCACAGCATTTGAGCGACCATAACCGCAATAATTGCTCCTGCTAATGAACCACCGAGCAATGAGAGTGGTTTACCTAATAGCGTTGAAACAATATTATGCATGTTTTCAAACGGTGTTACTTGAAACAACAGTCTTAACAACCAAACAGTTAATATAACCGCAAAGCCCGGAAGCAATGCAGCAAACGATTTAGCTACTGACGGCGGAACGCCATCTGGCATTTTAATAACTATATTTCTTTTTACAACAAATCGATAAATTTCTGTTGTAAGAATCGCAATAATAATGGCCACAAACATTCCTTTACTTCCTGTTAACGCAAGAGGAATGCCAGTCACTTCATATGTTTTGTCCGCCCCTTCTGGAGTAAACGAAATTTTATAAGGTGTAACTAGCAGAAAACATGCAACTGAAATTATCGCTATCGATAATGGATCTAATTGGTATCTTTCAGCAAGGCGGTACGCGACGCCAAAAGCAACAAAGATGGCAAGCAAATCAAACGTTGCACCTACAGGATAAAGAAGATTATTTTGCCACGATTTTCCGAATATGTTTGCCATAAACGATTCGTATCCTTTAATTGGGAAAAAACCGAGAATCAAAAATATCGAACCGATAATAACCAAAGGTACTGTCATAATAATTCCATCTCTGATGGCTTGAAGATGCCTCTGCTCCCCGACTTTCGCAGCAACCGGCATAAACTTTTCTTCTAGAAATCTCATGAATTGATTCATCCTTTTGTTCCCTCCCCCATAAAATGATTCGATTCCCCCCATTTTTCTGCGAATTTCTCTGATTTTCATGGATGATAAATGGCTTGGATTATCCGATTGCAGGAAAGAGTCCTAAACATCCCTGCTTTGCTATAACATGGCAGGAAACAGACACATCCTTTTATCGTTACAGAATAGCTTATCTTCAAGCTTTCCATCCAGTCAGTCATCAAAGCCATTATTTTTCGAAACTTCTTTCATCCAATACGCGCTTTTTTTCATTGTGCGATTACGCGTTTCCAAATCTAGCGAAATAAATCCATAACGGTTTTTATAGGCGTTTGTCCACGACCAATTATCAATAAAAGTCCATAAATGATATCCTTTCACATTGCATCCTTCCATGATTGCCTTATGAACCCACTTCAAATGACCTTTAATAAACTCGATTCTATAATCATCTTGAATTACTCCGTTTTGCAAAAATCTTTCTTCATCTTGCACACCCATTCCGTTTTCCGATACAAAACACGTAATATTTCCGTATTCATCTTTAAGTCTTTTTAGGAGATCATATATTCCTTTCTCATAAATCTCCCAGCCGCGATAAATATTCATGCGTCTACCAGGCATTTCATAATAATCAAAAAACCACTCAGGCATAATAGGCGAATAAGGATTTGGCAAATGCTCTTTCGCTTTTACCCTTTTTGGCTGATAATAATTGACGCCAAGAATATCAACTTTATTATCCCTAATAAGTTCTTTATCTTCCTCTTCCATATATGGCAAAAGATTGTATTCTCTCAACAAATCTACTAGTTCGCGAGGAAATTTTCCCCTTACTGAAGGATCTAAAAAGCTTCTATTAAAGAATAAATCAGCGATTTTGGCAGCTTTCACATCAGCTGGATGATCACTTCTTGGATAAACAGGGGATAAATTTAAAATGACTCCAATTTTACCGTTTTTAATTTGAAGTTCTTTAAACACTTTAATAGCTTTTGCTTGTGCAACGATGGTATTATAAGCAACTTGAATCGCCCTCTTGAAATCGACAATATTAGGATAATGAACTCCATATAAATATCCTGCCTCGGCTGGTACGATTGGTTCATTATATGTAAACCACATTTTCACTTTATCGCCGAATAATTCAAAACATGTTTTAGCGTAGTTTACATAAGCATCAACAACTTCTCGATTTTCCCAACCGCCTATTTTCTGCAATTCAAACGGCATATCAAAATGAAACAAATTAATAAAAGGTTCAATTCCATTTGCAATCATTTCATCGATCATATCTCTATAAAAATCTACTGCTTTACTGTTAATTTCCCCCACGCCATTAGGTATTAATCTTGACCAAGAAATGGAAGTTCTAAATGAATTATGTCCAATTTCTTTCATCATCCGAATATCTTCTTTATATCGATGATAAAAATCAGTCGCAATGTCTGGACCAATACCATTAAAGAAACGTTCAGGCTCTTTTTCATACCAATAATCCCATATACTCATTCCCTTACCATCTTCTCTAGAAGCACCTTCCATTTGTGGTGCAGAAGACGCACTGCCCCACCAAAAATCTTTTGGAAACTCATATTTCACCTTTTTATTTGTTTTTTCATCTCGAGCTAATGTTTTCTGGCTTTCCATCTCATAACACCCCATTATTTCTTACTATTAAAACTTAAAGCAAATTCAAGTACTTTTTTACCGTTGACCATTCCATAGTCAACTGGATTAATTACATCGACTGGAATACCGTACATTTCCCCCTCTTTTTTAAACTCTGCCAATTTGTAACGTACTTGTGGACCAAGCAAAAGCACATCTGCCTTGTCAATGTGTGCTTTTGCTTCATCAATAGAAACTGCCCAGATATTCGCATCAATCCCTTTTTCCTTAGCAGCTTGTTGCATTTTAGTGACAAGCAAACTAGTTGACATTCCGGCTGCACAAACTAATAAAATATTCATATTTTCTGACTCCTCCTTTTTTGTTTTCATTATATTTTTGATGCAATATTCATATTCATGTCAAAATAGGAAAAGTTCATGAATTAAGATGGTTATTTTAGTGTGTTATACACATAAAAATCGTTTTATAGAAAGCGGTTACAATTGTATTAACAAAAGATACGGTTGTGTGTTATTGCTTTTGTTTATAGTAGTCAAAAAACTCAGTTACATAACACAGTTCATCATCTAATGTATAATATTGTATGCTCTCTCTAGTTCCAGCATTTGATACATAGTTTTAGTTTAGTTAACATATTTAACATATTGGCGCGGTCGAAACGCTAATTTCTTCGCGTTGCCCCACCGATTTTCCCCTGCTGTCCATTCTTTTAATTTTTCATAGATCAGGTCGATCCGCTTCATGACGTGCTTTCCCCTATAATTATGTTACGAGACAGAAAGAGGAAAATACTTGTTTTTACCAAAGCAGCCGTAGCCCCACGTATAACAACGTTTGGACTGCTGGCTGTTTTCATGCAAAAAAGAGGATATCCCCTTTTTCGCAGGGGATATCCTCACTTATTTTGCGAACACATGATGCCCGATGCGGATCGTGACTGGTCTTGACAGCATCCATTTATCTTTTGTGATTTTTGGATTATAAAAGTAGAGCGAACCGCGGCGGTCGTTCGGGAATAGCGATAGTGCTTTATCTACCGCAGCATAATCTTGTTTTGTTGGCTGAATGCGTGTTAGTTTTCCTGTTTTTACAGGAGCAAACGCATAGCCCGATTTTGTTTTTTGGTAAATGACGCCTTTAATGCTGTTTGGAAAACCAGGATGTTTCACGCGGTTTAAAATAACGAGCGCAACTTCCACCTTTCCGGCAAACGGCTCGCTAAAGCCGGTTTCCGCGTGGACAAGCTGTGCCATTAGTTTTCGTTCTTCTGCACGAATAGAAAATTTCGGCTTTTTTGCGACAGGCTCCGCTGCTTGCTTCACAGCTTGAGTTTTGGCCAGCCGCGGAACTTTGATTGTTTCGCCTGCAACAAGAACATCGCTTTTTCGATGATTTAAAGATTTTAACGCAGAAATGGTTGTTTTATATGTTTTAGCAAGTTTGTAAAAGGAGTCGCCTTTCTTCACCTTATAGTATGTATAAGTTGTTGCTGCATCTGTCGAATGAGAGGTAAAGCCGACGACCATACAGCAAACTACTACGAGTGTTGCAAGAATTTTTTTCATCATCCTATTCCCCTCATAGTTTCTTTTTGGTTTGTCGTCTGCGTGTAATAGAGTACCATTTTTATAGATACATATCACTGGTTTACATTTCCATTTCACTATGATGACAATCGCTTACCCATTGATACATAGAGGATTGCGGTGTTTCTTTACATTTACATTACATTTTGGTAACAGAACGTAAAAACGGGCTAATCTTGCCAAAACCCGCTTTTTTCGCAATAATGGTTGATAGATTGAAATTCGATGAGGTGGGAAGGATGCTGACAGGCTGGTTTCTTTGGTTTATTTTGTTTTGGAGCGTATTTTTGCTTGTCACGATGTCGATCGGCGGCTTTTTTATGTTTCGCAAGTTTTTAAAGCGGCTGCCGAAAGAAGACGGAAAATCGGAATTAGACTGGCAGGAATATTACATTGAACGGACGCGGCATTTATGGGGAGAAGAAGAGAAGGCGCTTTTAGAGGAGCTCGTCAGGCCGGTTCCTGAGCTGTTTCGCGATGTCGCCCGGCAAAAAATCGCCGGAAAAATCGGGGAGCTGGCGCTAGAGGAAAACGCCTCCCGAATCACAAAAGATTTGATTATCCGCGGCTATATTATCGCCACCCCAAAACGCGACCATAAGTTTTTAATCCGTACGTTAAAAGAAAAACAAATTAATATTGCTCCTTACGAGCATTTGCTGCAAAGCAAATAGGCGAAACATGCTGGCATGTCCGTGAAGCGGCTGTCTGAAATAATAAAAAGCGGGGGTTCTTCCCCGCTTTTTACTCATTTATGTCGTTAAAATCGGCGGCCGATGTTTTAAGTTCCGCTCCAGTTTTTTATAAGAAATATACATGGCGATGCGCCATGGCACGATCATCGAAAAAGCAAGCAAATAAAACATGCCGCTTAACTGGCGGTAATCGATCGTGCGGCCCAAATAGGATTTCAATGCGAGGCGAATGAGGATCAAGCCGACTAAAATAAGCGCAAATGCTTTCGAGCGTTTCAAATAAATTTCGCCATCTCTAATTTCAAATTTCGACGTTTTAATAAGAAAAATGGAAAAAAACGCTCCGAGCACAATCGCCTCGATCAGCTCGCCTTTCGTCACGCGGAATACAGGGTCCAAAAACATAAGCGCGCCAGTGCTCATAAATATCGGCGGCAAAATAATCTTTTTCGCGTTTGCCGGTTTTTGCGATGCTTTCATGCGCACGAAGAATATAAAAAATGCCATGAATACCGCAATGAGCGATGTTATGATAGCCAAACGCATCATCCTCTTCTTTCAAGTTTATGATAATAGACAATGTTATTATAGCAAAAACCCACAAATTGTGCATATATCTATATGGTTATAGCAGACGGTTGATTGCCTCAAGCACGCGGTTTTCTTCAAACGGCTTTACAATAAAGTCAGCTGCGCCGGCCTCAATCGCCTCGACGACCAAGCGCTGCTGCCCTATGGCCGAACAGATAATGATTTTCGTGTTTCGATCCACTTGCTTGATCGCGCGCACCGCCTCAATCCCATTCATCACCGGCATGGTAATATCAAGGATGACAACGTCTGGATGTAAACTCTGATATAACTCCACTGCCTCTTTTCCGTTTTCCGCTTCGCCGATGATCGTATGATTTGCTTTTTGCAAAATTTTTGTCAAGGTAATTCTCATAAACTTCGCATCATCCACAATAAGAATCCTTGCCATAGTATCCGCAATTCCCCCTAACCAACCAATTTAGAAGCCGGTAAATCCTCCAAAAATGCTTGTCGTGTACGCAATAATTTTCGTCATCCAATCGAAAAAGAGGATGACTCCCATCGCAATCATCACATATCCGCCGACTTTCACCATTTTTTCACTATGGCTGCGAATCCATTGCATTTTTCCAATAAAGAAAGAAAGGATAAAAAACGGCACGGCAAAGCCTAGCGAATAAGCGAGCATATACAGCATTCCCGATCCAGGATTGGTCGCTGCCAGCGCAATGACCGATACTAAAATTGGGCCTGTGCACGGCGTCCATCCCGCTGCAAACGCCATGCCAATGACGAGCGAGCCGATGAAGCCGGAAGGGCGTTCTTGAAAGGAAAGACGGCGGTCTTTCATTAAAAAGGACGGCTTCCATATTCCGACAATCATTAGTCCGAAAATCACAATAAGAATGGCGCCGATTTGCCGGATGAAATCCTGATATTCGCTAAACCATCGACCGACCAGCGAAGTGCCAAAGCCGATCGAAATAAAAATGAGCGAAAAACCAAGGAGGAAAAACAGCGTATGTAATAAACTGCGCCGCTGCATCATCCCTTTCTCTGTTTTCAGTTCACTTACCGATACACCGGTAATATAGGATAAAAACGCCGGATACAAAGGCAGGCAGCACGGAGAGATAAACGATAAAAAGCCGGCGCCAAACGCCAAAAATACATTGACATCTGTCATTGTTTTATTCAACCCCTACCCATTTTTTATTTTTATTGTAGCAAAAATAGGCTTATTAGTAACGTATTTGCCTAGCATCATGAGTATATTTCTATTTTCTCTTTTTGCATTAACTTGCAAAATAGTATACAATACAATCACCTACAATAAATTTTGGATCATGAAAGGAACTGTTTTTCCGTGATTAAAAACGAGATTTTAACATTAATTGAGCAAAAACGGATGGAACTTGTAGAAATTGTCGCGAAAAACGGATTGAACTCGGCCGCCGCCATTCAAATAAGCAAAGAACTGGATTCGCTTCTGAACGCTTATAACCGACAGAAGCGCAAGCAAAAAAGCGCTGCCCAATAATCAAGCGGGAACAGCGCTTTTTCTTTTTATACGTACTCTTGTGCATCTACTAAGCCATTTTGCAATAAATACATTTTATAATACAGCCCTTTTTGCGCCAGCAGCTCTTGGTGCGTCCCCCGTTCGACAATTTCGCCGCGATGGAGCACGAGAATTTGGTCGGCGTCTTGGATCGTGGACAGACGGTGGGCAATCGCAATCGTCGTCCGGCCTTTTCGCATTTTTGCAAGCGCCTCTTGAATTGCTCCTTCCGTTTCGGTATCAATATTGGCCGTTGCTTCGTCCAGCACCAATATTTTCGGATTTGCCGCAATCGTGCGTGCAAAAGAGACTAGCTGCCGCTGTCCGCTTGAGAAAGTAGCTCCTCTTTCCACCACTTGATGGTCGTATTTGTCCGGCAGCTTTTCAATAAACGTATCCGCCTGCACATAACGGGCGGCTTTGACGATTTGCTCATCGGTTAATGAATGGTTGTACATACGGATGTTGTCTTTAATCGTTCCATAAAAGAGAAACGGGTCCTGCAGCACAAGGCCGATATGTTTGCGCAGCTCCTCGCGTGAATAATCGCGAATCGATATGCCGTCAATGAGAATATCGCCGCGGTCAAATTCGTAAAAGCGCATTAACAAATTAATAATTGAACTTTTTCCGCTCCCGGTATGCCCGACAAGGGCGACCGTTTCTCCCGGTTTGACGGCAAAGGAAATATGTTTCAGCACATCACGTTTTCCGTCATAGGAAAAACTGACATCGCGAAACTCAATTTTTCCTTCTTGAATGACAGCCTTGGATGTTTCCTCGTTTTGCGGCGCCAATTCTTCATGATCCAAAAGGGCAAAGACGCGTGCGCCGGAAACAATCGCCTGCTGGTACAGCGACAGGCGCATCATCATTTGCGTCACCGGTTCGAAAAAGCGCTCCAAATAGTTGACAAACGCGTACAGCACCCCGATTTCCACCGGGCTTTCTTGCGCGGAAATGCCGAAAAAGCTTAACACAACGATAATCGATGCAATATAGACGAAATCGATCGCCGGACGCAATAATAGCCCGTCGATTTTAATGTTTTTCATTCCCGCCGCATAATGTTTGTCGTTGATTTGCGCAAATTCTTGGTAAAGACGTTTTTGCTGGCGGAACACTTGAATGATCGCCATTCCTTGCAGCGACTCGTTTAATTTTGCGTTCAACTCGCTGAGGCGCTCGCGCATGTCTTTATAAAAAATCGAACTATAATGGCGATATAATTTCATAATCCAAATAATAACCGGCAAAATAAACAAACAATAAAGAGCGAGGCGCACGTTGAGCGAAAACATGGCGATAAATACGCCGATGACAAATACGCCGTTTTGAATAAAAGCAGCAAGGACGCTGATGAACATGTCTTTGATCGCTTCCGTGTCATTTGTCACGCGCGAAACAATGCTTCCGCCCGGCGTACGGTCAAAATAGCTCATACCAAGCTGATGTACTTTTGTAAACACGTCCATCCGCAGCGCTTGAATCACTTCAAGCGCCAGCTTTTGAAACTTGACGAGCTGAAAGTATGAAATCACCGTTTTCAAGAGCAGCACGGCGGTATAGATCGCCGCCAGCCAAAGCAATGGAGCAAAATCCAAGCGCCGCGGCGTTAAATAGTCGTCGATAAATATTTTGACTAAATACGGCCCGACAAGCTCCCCTGCGGTCGCAAGCACCAGCAGGGCAAAGGCGAGCGCCGTGTCTTTCCTGTACCGGCGCATATAAGCAAGCAGTCTCCATAACACTTGCCGTTGTTCTTTTGGGGCTAACGGTTTATCGTTCATATTTCTCCTCCCTGTTCGACTAACGATTCGAGCTGTTGCCGCTCGTACATGTCGCGATACCATCCGCGTTCTTGCATCAATTGTTCATGCGTTCCCATTTGCACAATCCGTCCCCCATCGAGCACAATAATGAAGTCGGCGTGCTGAATTGCGCTCAAACGGTGGGCGGTAATGATCGTCGTTTTTCCGGCACGGTTTTCTTTTAAAGCGGATAAAATCCGTTCCTCCGTCTTGGCATCCACCGCTGACAGCGAATCATCCAAAATAAGCACTTCCGGATTCATTAGCAGCGCACGGGCAATCGAGATTCGTTGCTTTTGGCCGCCCGAGAGGGAAACGCCTCTTTCGCCGACAATCGTGTCGTAACCATCAGCAAACTGCATAATATCGCCATGGATATTGGCCAGCTTCGCCGCCTCCACCACTTCTTCTTCGCTCGCTTCCGGCTTGGCAAATGCAATATTTTCCCTTACCGTTGCCGAAAACAGAAAATGGTCTTGCGGCACGTAGCCGATCGCCGCACGCAGCGCATCTAATGTATATTCGCTAATTTCGTGGCCGCCAAAGCGGATTTCTCCTTCATACTGGTCAAATTCGCGCAGCAACAGCTTCAGCAGCGTCGTTTTCCCCGCCCCTGTTTTTCCAACAATGCCAAGCGTTTGGCCGCGCCGCAGACAAAAACGGATATTTTCCAAGGAGGGACGGGATTCATTTGGATAGGTAAATTGTCGAATGTCATAAACGATATCGCCGGTCGGAGGCGCAGTAATCGCGTTTTCCGCCTCTTGAATTTCTTCTTTCTCGGCAAGAAGCGCACGGACGCGGTCGTAGGAGGCCCGCCCTCGCTCGACAATGTTAAACAGCCAGCCAAACGCCAGCATCGGCCATATGAGCAGGCCGAGATACGTCGTAAACGACACAAGCTCCCCGATCGTTAATTCTCCCGCAATGACCATTTTGGCTCCGAACGTAACTGCTAAAAAAAACGAAATGCCAACGATCAATGAAATCGTCGGGTCAAACAAGGCGTCGATTTTCGCAACCGCCACGTTTTTCACAACCACCTCTTCCGACTGCTTGCGAAACGATTCGACGTCCTCTTGTTCATAGCCAAACGATTTAATGACACGAATGCCGCTGATGCTCTCTTGCACTTTATCGTTTAAAGAGGAAAACGCTTCTTGCGCCTTTAAAAAGCGCTTATGCAAAATCGTTCCGTAACGGCTTGTGGCAACCGCCATGATCGGCATTGGCAGCAAACTGATGATCGTTAATTTCCAGCTGATGGTCAGCGCCATCGTCGCCAGCACGAAGCTGCCGAGTGTCAAGGAGTCGACAAGCGTCAAAATTCCGCTTCCCGCCGTCTGCTGGATCGCCTGCAAATCATTGGTCGCATGCGCCATTAAGTCGCCGATTCGTTTCCGCTGATAAAAAGACTGCGACATTTTCGTAAAGTGGGCATACAGCTCGTTGCGAAGCTGGCGCGCCAGTTTCACCGCAGAACCAAAAATTAAAATCCGCCACCAATAGCGCAATATATACAACACAACCGCTACAGACAGCAAAACGGCCATCCAGCAGACAAGTACCGTTTTTGCCATCATTCCTTCCTTAATATGATCGATGACGATTCCGATTACTTTCGGCGGAATCGTTTCTAAAAACGCCACGACAATAAGAATAAAAATCCCCGTAAGATAAGCTTTTTTCTCCTGGCGGAAAAACCAGAATAAATCGCGAAAGATTGTCATTCCAACCTCTCCCATCCTTCTCATCGAAGTCGCTATATTATTGTAGCAAAAATAGGAAAATTCCGAAAGATCATTTTTTGAGTGAAGTTTATAGAGATTTTCTTTATCTAGATCAAAATAGGGTTGATTCTATAATCGCTCAATTTAAATAGAGGTTATATAAAAGAAATGATGGAAGGTAAGGTTAATGAAAAAAGTATTAATACTAAAATGGCAAAATGGCTCGAAACAATTGGCTTCCCTTTTGGAGTAGAAGGAGGATATAAGCACACCTCAAATAAATCAACAAATAAGATTCTCCATGATTATTCTTATGATTATGCTTTAGATTTGTTAGAGGATAATGATAAGTTAATACAAGTATCTAATTTATTTGAAGAAGATAATTATGTTTGTGAAGGTTGTTTTATTTTGGTATCAGGTGAAGCAAAATTATTAGATTATGCAGAATTAAAGAATTTGAGCCAAAAAGGAGACGAAATTGATTTAATGTTAAAAACTGGTTAAATTAGAAAACCTTCGGCAAAATATAGAAGAACTAGTGTTTTTAATCAAATACATCTTTTAACAGATGTGTTCTATCCAGATTTATTACAAGTTAAAATGACAGTATGTCATGAAGGAAACTCTATTGAGTTAATCGGTTCATTAAACAGACAATATCTTAGAGAAAATATGAAAGAAACATTTAAGAAAAAGGGAAAGAAGTTGAAGTTTTACACTGCAGCTGCGCTAGTGAATGCGTTATTAGAAACAAATGACAAGGGATCACTAGGCAAATTTTTCAAACAAATCGAGAAATTAGACCTCTTGGTTATAGACGAATTGGGCTACATCCCATTGCATAAACAAGGAGCAGAATTGTTATTTCAAATCATTTCCATGTGTTATGAAGCTGAAAGTATCATCGTAACGACAAATTTACAATTTGGGCAATGGAATAATGTATTTGGTGATCCAATATTAACAGAAGCAGTGATTGATCGATTGATACATCACTCCCATTTAATCATTTTTAAAGGCGATAGTCATCGCTATAAAGATTCAATCTCACTCAACCAATGAAGGAATTTGGCAAGTGGCACTTTTAATTGCCATTTCATGCATTTTTTACTTGCCAAAAACAAATAAAAAGGCGTAGATTAGCTCTACGTCTTTTTACTTTCTATTCTTTTTTCTTTTAGTGAAGCACCAAATTAAAAAGGCGATGAATCCAATCCAAAAGATCAATGGAATAGCCAATAGTAAATTTTCCACTTCAAACCTCCTGAAGCAGTAATTTTTCCTTATTTTGCCATATTATGGTTTACATTATCATCCACTTAAGGATATAATAACAATGACCTAAAATTGCTTAAAAATATCTAAAAATTTATAAAAATTAGTCAAGAATCATTAAAATTTATTTAAAAAGACTTAAAAGTAGATAAAATTGACAAAAAACTCAGTAAAATAATACTATTTTAACATCGGTATAAAACGACTAAGAAAAAAGGTATCAATAGTCAAGAAATTAGTAAATATTCCACATTTTGCTATTCCCGTTGTTATGGTAGCATTGTTGTAAAATAATACCATAATAAAGGAGTGTTTGGCATGAATAGGAAAATTTTTAAGACTTTGATTTCTTTTGTGCTTATTTTTGGTTTATTTGGTGGTATAATAGGAGCAAAAGAAACTTATGCCTGTTATCCTGCATATAAATGTATGAGTAACAGTGTCATTCCGAAAAGCTATAAGTTAATTTATCAGAACAAAGACAGAAGAAAAGGGATCGTGGTTAGTGGCGTGACTCTTGGAGGGCTTAGTTTTCTTGGGACACCTGCATCGGTTATTTCTTTTGTTGTAGGGACGGCTTCACTTTATAAAGAAACGTATAAGTCTTACCTTTCCTACAAGGTGTACGTTAAGAAAAGCGATAAAAAGGGATATAGGTTCAAGGTTAAGACAGTTTTTTATAAGAATATAAATTTTAAAGGAGCGACTAAGACAGTTTACAGCTATGAGAATTAAGGGTAAGGGGTGAACGTGATGTCAAAATATTATTTGTTTCATATTCTAATCGCATCGATACTTGTGATTTTACTGGTATATGGTTTTGTTGTTAGAACTCCGCAAGGATTTGCTGTTACTGTTATTGGAGGAGCGATTTGCATTGTGTTAATGTTGTTTAATTACAGCAAAAACAAGCGTCCCAAAAAAGGGGAAATAGAGGTAAAATAAGTGTGTTTATAGAGTATTATAGGTTATGATTAGCTCAATAATTACCTATATTATAGGTCGTATCGTCATGGAAAGAGAAAAAAGGGGAATCCATTTTTGGAGACCCCAATTTTTGTTGAAAAACAGCCCCATTAGAATAGGGGATAGGGTAGGATTTTATTGATGTTTTTCGATTGAGGTTTCGATAAGGGAAAAATGCGATTTTGGGTAGGGTTTAAGAAAATGATCGGGTAAAATTGGTGGTGTGTGATTGAGGGTACATAGGTGTTTGCGGCAATCTATTAATGTAGTGTACGGCAATTAATTTATGTAGGCCCCAGCGGCCATACATAAATGAACGTGTTGCAAAACGCATAATGGATGCATAAATGCACATAAAAAATCCACCGCCTTGGAAATCATATACAGTGACCAAAACCAACTACCAAGGGGTGGACACTATCATGATTTCCAATTTGAACAGTGAACATGCATGGTCTTATGAAATCGATCCAATTTTAGAAGCATTATTTCGATATATCGACTCGCTGTCGTTGCCGGAAACACCGTATGTGACAGGAAGACCGCCGGTGTCGAAAAAATCGTTGTTGAAATGTTTCTTTTTGAAAACTTATTTTGCTATTGATTCCTTACGAAAGTTAGTGCGCATCTTGCATCGTTTTCGCTGTTTTCAACGGGCTTGGTGAAGTCCTTCATCTGTCTACATTTTCCCGCGCGGCGAAGTGGTTTAGGGAACAGGGATTTCCCGTCTTCCATGCACAGCTGCTCAAAGATCTAGAAGTACGGTATCCCCAAATCGTGCTGATCGACAACACGGCCCTTCGAAGCAGTCTTTACGATTCACAGGCAAAGTGGGGAGTGTCCACCCGATACCACTGGTTTAAAGGATATAAACTCCATCTCTGCACCACTGCCGAGGGAATCATTTTATCTCATGTGTTGACTACAGCGAATCGGAATGATGCGGCAGTGGCACCAGCATTACTCGCTTCTTTAGGGCAATGGGAGATTGAGTTCGTGTTAGGAGATGACGCGTATGACAGCGAAAAGGTTCGCCAAACAGCTGAGCAGTCAGGAATCCTATTCATTTCCCCTATCAACCGCCGCAATAGCGAGGAACGGAAGCCGGGTTCTTCCTGTTTTGTTGAAAACGAGATTTGTCCAATGGCTGTTTGGGCTTCGCCGCGAGATTGAACGGGTATTTAACGAGTTAAAGAGCGATGGGGTGGAACAACCTCGATGGTATGGATTTCATCGATATGTACTGCATGTATTATGTTGCATCCTTATGCATAACTTCGAGTTTTTACTCTAGTTTTGCAACACCATCCAAGAAAAAAACGCTCGAATCATTTTAGATTGCGGTTTTAAGCCCGATTTCTGCTTGTATCGCATGTACGCTTTAATATCGTGTGTAGTGATACTTTCTAGTTCAACAATTCCACGCTTTTCAGTCATGAACCGCTTAAACTGTTTCAACTCTTGACGCTTGTTAATGAGTGTTTTTCTTGTGAATCCTTTTGAAATGCAATAATAGTCATATTCTTCTAAAATGTCCTCAAGCAACAAAAAAAATCATCCCCTTTCGTTGATTAATCTTTCAACGAATAGGATGATTTTTTAGAAAGATTCACCTTTTAACAATGAAATCAAAACGGAGAAAAATTCACCATTCAACACTTTTTTTGATTTCATTATTTGTGGTGATTCTGTTTCAAATATATGAAACCCCTTATCAAATCAACGTTTCATTTATTTAAGATGATTGTTCATCATTTTCATCATCTGGTTGATTTTCTTCTGTGATGGCGTCATCCCCATTTGCATCATCATCATGCGGATCATTTGCTCATTAATTGGCGGATTCTTTTTTAAATAGTTCATCATCGTTTTGCGAGCAATGAAAAATCCTAGCGCCGTTCCGGCAATAAGCGCTAGAATGCCAACGAGAATCGTTGTCAACATACATCTATTTCCTCCTTCATGTTGTCTATCTAACAGTGTACTAAACCATGTGGTATTATACAATATTTCCTGACAAAAATCTTTTATTTACGCAAATTTTCTTCTGTCCGCTAGTTGAGTCAGCCAACCGTAGTCACCAAAATCGGCGTCGACCGCTAAAAAAGAAGGGGAAACTTGCGCAAGAGCGTGGCAAATGTCGTCAGCGGCTGATGGACTGTCAGTGACAAGAAGCAGGCGTCGCTTTTGCACGATAAGCAGTGCTTCATCCCCGATTTCATTTTTCAATATAAACATATTACGCTCTAAATTTTTGCCAACGCTGCCGGCAAAATATTGTTTCAATCCTAATTCCAATCGGGAAAACGATAACCGTTCGGTAATAAATTCGACTTGTTTTCGGCAAATGCTTTTTAGCGGCGCTTTTGCGACTTGGTGCTCACGCAATAATTCGACAATCTTTTCTGTACGATCACGGTAATAGCTTGCCACCTCTTCATTTAGCAAATAAATCCAATAGCGCACCATTTCCCATCCCCCGTTTCTATTTATTCGTTTATTTCTATTATAAAAAAACAAAAGAGAAAAATATGTCTATTAACGAAAAATTTTTCCACTAACATTGTCGATTTTTTGCATAACAAAAGCTGTCTCCGTCCCAAAGGCGAAGACAGCTTTCTTTTGCTATTTGCCAAGCAATGCTTTGACCCGTTTTACAACATTCTCGACCGTAAATCCGTACTCTTCCATAATTTTCTCCCCTGGTGCTGAAGCGCCGAAGCGGTCAATCGCTAAAATATCGCCTTCCTCGCCGACGTAGCGCTCCCAGCCGAGCGACGCGGCCATTTCGATCGCCAACCGTTTTTTCACCGCGCGCGGCAGCACTTGTTCTTTATAATCGGCAGACTGCTTTTCAAAGCGATCCCAGGAAGGCATGCTGATGACGGAAACGTGAATGCCTTCTTCGGCCAGTGCTGCTTGCGCTTTGACGGCAAGGCTTACTTCCGATCCGGATGCGAGCAGCAGCGCTTCCGGCTGGCCGTTTTTCGCCTCCGCTACCACATATGCCCCTTTTTTCACGCCTTCATACGCCCGCTCTGCCGTATTCGGCAGCGTCGGCACGTTTTGCCGCGTCAATACCAGTGCGGTAGGATGATCGGTTGCTTCCAGCGCCAGCCGCCATGCCGCCGCCGTTTCATTCGCGTCAGCCGGACGAATAACCGATAAATTCGGCATTGCTCTTAATGACGCCAAATGTTCGACCGGCTCGTGTGTCGGGCCATCTTCGCCAACGGCAATGCTGTCATGCGTCAGCACGTACGTAACCGGCAAGCCCATTAAGGCAGCGAGGCGGATGGCAGGACGCAAGTAATCGGAGAACACAAAGAACGTACCGCCGAATACTTTCAGACCGCCGTGCAGCGCCATTCCGTTTAAAGCAGCGCCCATCGCAAATTCGCGCACACCAAACCAAATGTTGCGGCCGTCATAGCTTTCCGGCAAAAAGTTGCCCGCGCCTTTCATTAATGTTTTGTTGGAGCTAGCCAAGTCAGCCGAACCGCCAAATAGTTGCGGAACCGCTTTTGCAATCGCATTGATCACTTCCCCGGAAGCGGCGCGCGTTGCCAAGCTTTTTCCTTCTTCATACACTGGAAGCGATTTTTCCCATTCTTCTGGAAGTTCGCCATTGATCGCCAATTTCAATTGGTTCGCTAAATCCGGATATGCTTTCTCATACGCAGCAAACAGCTCATTCCATTCCGCTTCTTTTTTCTCGCCTGCTTCCTTGACCACTTCGCGGAAATGGTCGTATACTTCTTGCGGCACATAAAAATCTTCGGCAAAGGTCCATTGATATGCTTCTTTTGTCAGTTTTGCCTCTTCGGCTCCAAGCGGTGCGCCGTGCACATTGGAAGTTCCTGCTTTATTTGGCGCGCCGTAACCGATCGTCGTTTTCACTTCAATCAGCGTCGGACGGGTTGTATCTGCTCTCGCTTCTTCCAGCGCTTTTGCAATTTCTTCGATATCATTGCCGTCTTCGACGCGCAAATATTGCCAGCCATATGCTTGAAAGCGCTGCTGTACATTTTCGGAGAAGGAAAGACGTAATTCACCATCAAGCGAAATATCGTTCGAATCGTACAGAACAATCAAGCGGCCAAGTTTTAAATGTCCCGCTAATGACGCTGCTTCGGAAGCGACCCCTTCCATTAGATCGCCGTCGCCGCAAATTGCATATGTGTAGTGGTTAACAATTTCAAAACCTTCGCGGTTATATGTAGCTGCCAAATGACGCTCCGCCATCGCCATGCCAACGGCCATCGCAATCCCTTGGCCAAGCGGACCAGTCGTTGCCTCCACTCCCGGCGTATGTCCGTATTCCGGATGTCCCGGCGTTTTACTGCCCCATTGGCGGAATTGTTGAATATCTTCCATAGAAACGTCGTAACCGCTTAAATGAAGCAAGCTGTATAGCAGCATCGAGCCATGGCCCGCCGATAAAACAAAACGGTCGCGGTTAAACCATTTCGGGTTGCTCGGATTATGATTCATAAATTTCGTCCACAGCGTATACGCCATCGGGGCGGCACCCATCGGCATTCCCGGATGCCCGGATTTTGCCTTTTCGATCGCGTCGATGGACAAAGTACGGATCGTTGTAATCGCTAGTTCCTCGATCGTATGCGGCATATCTTTCCATCCTTTCATCAACATAGTTTCAATTCTATCATATAGAAAATTGCTCCAGATGTACAATATTAAGTGGCGCATAAAACAGAAAAAGAAAGCATCTTTTTATAGCATGCTTTCTTTTTCCAACAATATTAATTCATCCGCTTCTTTTGGCTTTCTTTTAACTTTTTCGGCGTGACATCATTGCCGTTAGGGTCGATGACCGTGACCGAATGAAGCATATGAACCATCGTTTCACGAAACACCTGAATATATTCTTGGCGAAGCTGCTGCTGTTCCAACGCTTCGTCTGCCGTCAAACCAGCCGTTTTTGCCTTTTTCGCCAATTCATTAATTCGCGCGATTTTTTGTTTCGATAACATGACTGCCTCCACCTACGTTTCCTATTGTTGTTACGCTCCCATCTTATAGGACAAAAAGAAAAATTGCAACGGTCCTGCTTTTTCGTCCGCAAGCTGTAAAAGGCGCCTGCACTATATGGCAAAATGAAAGAGGTAATAGCCGCGTATACCGTTCCGCCCACAACAGGGCAAAGCTATCTTTTATGCGGCGAAGCATGCTCATCGACATATTCCCGATAGCGGCGATGGACGGTCGCTTTTGATACGTGATAGCCAAAGCCGCGCAACGTGGCGGCGATTTCGGCAAACGTCAAACCGCTGTGGCGCAAGCGGACGATTTCTTCGACAGGAAGATCTATTCGTTCCCGTCCAGCGTTTTCTCCCATATGTTTTAAATTTCGTTCGGGACGGTAGCCTCGCTCCACCGCCCGCTTCATCCCGCGCTTAATTTTTAAATTATGTATTTTCCGTTGATATTCTTCAACAATGCTAATAATGTTCAGCACCATCTCATCCGCTTCCGACAGCTGCATTTCACCGTTATGGGCGATGGTATATATTTTTACCCCTTCTTTTTGGATGCAATGAAGCAGGGCTATTCGCGCATGGCCGCGCCCCAGCCTTGTTTCATCTTGAACTAAAAGAGCATCAATCTCTTGTTCTTTTAATGCTGAAAACAGCTCAAACACGCCTTCTCTGTCCACTTCATAGCCGCTCGCCTGCTCCATAATCACTTTCGCTACTTCAAAGCCGTGCTTCTTCGCAAGCTGTTCAAGCTCTTCCTTCTGCCGTTCGAGCGACGTTTCCTGCTCTTCTTTTTCGGTGCTGACGCGGCAGTAAATAATCGCTTTCATGCGATACCATCCTCTTTTCATATTATTGGTTGACAGCCAGCTGTCTATCTTCCTCTGATTTTAACACAGGAATGACAATTTTTTCACCGGCAATAATCCGCTGGCCGGATAGGTGGTTAACGTCGACAACCCAGTTGATGAATTCCTCGGTGGAAAGCCGATGTTGATCTTCATATTCTTTCGCCAGTTTCCAAAGCGTGTCTCCAGAAGCAACGGTGATTTCCATATATTGATCTTTTTCCACCGGTTTGTTTGCGTAAAACAGCGCTCCAACCACCATAAACAGCATCGAAGAAAAGAGGAGATAATGCACCATCATCCGCTTCATATTTCCCACCCCTTGAGAATGTTTGTTCGTATTTGTCCTCATTATAATAAAGAACATTTGTTTGTGTCAATATAAATCTCGAACTTATGTTTGTTTTTTCCCTATCGCCGTGTTATAATGTAAGCAAATGATGTGGCAAGAGGTGTATAGGATGACGAAACTATCAAAACGGCAGCAGCAAATTTTAGATTTCATTAAAAAAGAGGTAAAAACAAAAGGATATCCTCCTTCCGTCCGGGAAATTGGCGAAGCGGTCGGGCTTGCTTCGAGCTCTACCGTCCATGGGCATCTAGCGCGGCTCGAAAGCAAAGGATACATTCGCCGCGACCCAACGAAACCGCGCGCGATTGAAATATTGGATGCCGATTTCACCGCGTCGAAGGAAAAAGAAGATGTCGTCTCCGTGCCTATGATCGGAAAAGTGACGGCCGGACAGCCAATTACCGCGGTTGAAAACATCGAAGATTATTTTCCGCTGCCAAAACGGCTCGTTTCCTCGGAAGATCAAGTTTTTATGCTTGAAGTGATGGGCGACAGCATGATTGAGGCTGGGATTTTGGATGGCGACTACGTGATTGTGCGCCAGCAGTCTTCCGCCGATAATGGGGATATCGTCGTGGCGATGACTGAGGATAATGAGGCAACCGTCAAGCGCTTTTTTAAAGAAAAAGACCATATTCGCCTGCAGCCGGAAAATTCGAATTTAGAGCCAATTATCGTCCGCAATTGCACCATTCTCGGCAAAGTGATCGGCGTCTATCGCATTATTCATTGAAATAGAATAGAAAACGAAGCCAGATGGAGAGTTCTCTGCTTGAACACATGATAAAAAGGCTGTCTCATCCTCATGAGACAGCCTCTTCGTTTTTAATACAGTTCCATATATTGATCGCGTTCCCACTGATGGACCGCGGTGCGGAACATATCCCATTCGATTTCTTTCGCTTCGACGAAATGTTCGAATAAATGTTTTCCGAGCGCTTGTACAATGACTTCATCCGACTTTAAGTTTTCGAGCGCTTCCGCCAATGTCGCTGGCAGGTCGACGATTCCTTCTTCTAAGCGCTCTTCTTTCGTCATGACGTAAATGTTGCGATCGACCGGAGCCGGTGGAGTCAGCTTGTTTTTGATTCCATCTAAGCCCGCTGCCAATAATACGGCCATCGCCAAATACGGATTGGCTGCCGGGTCGACGCTGCGCACCTCAATGCGCGTGCTCATGCCGCGTGAAGCTGGAATGCGGATGAGCGGGCTGCGGTTGCGGGCGGACCAGGCTACATAACATGGCGCTTCATAGCCAGGAACGAGACGTTTGTAGGAGTTGACAGTCGGGTTCGTTACCGCCGTAAAGCTTGGTGCGTGTTTCAGCACGCCGGCAATAAATTGCAGCGCTGTTTCGCTTAATTGCAAATCCGCATTTGGATCAAAGAACGCATTTTCATTATTTCTAAACAAGGATAGATTGCAATGCATCCCAGACCCGTTAATGCCGAAGATCGGTTTTGGCATAAATGTGGCGTGAAGGCCGTGTTTACGGGCGATCGTTTTGACAACAAGCTTAAATGTTTGAATGTCGTCGCACGCTTTCACCGCATGGGCGTATTTGAAATCAATTTCATGCTGGCCAGGCGCCACTTCATGGTGGGAAGCTTCAATTTCAAATCCCATTTCCTCAAGTTCAAGCACGATATCGCGCCGGCAGTTTTCCCCTAAGTCCGTCGGCGCTAAATCGAAATAGCCGCCTTGGTCATTTAATTCCAACGTAGGGCGCCCATTTTCATCTAATTTAAATAGGAAAAACTCCGGCTCTGCGCCCAGGTTGAACGAAGTAAAGCCGAGCGCTTCCATTTCTTTTAACACCCGCTTTAAGTTATAGCGCGGACATCCTTCAAACGGTGTGCCGTCTGCATTATAAATGTCGCAAATAAAGCGGGCTACTTTTCCTTTTTCCGCCGTCCACGGGAAAATGACAAACGTATCCAAATCAGGGTATAAATACATATCCGATTCTTCGATGCGGACAAATCCTTCAATCGAAGAACCATCGAACATCATTTTATTGTCTAGCGCTTTCTCTAGCTGGCTGATTGGAATTTCGACATTTTTAATCGTGCCAAGAATATCGGTAAATTGCAGGCGGATATACTTGACGTTTTCTTCCTTGACAATGCGCATAATGTCTTCTCTTGTATATTTTGCCATTTTGAAACTCCTCCCCGGCTCCCAATTTTTTACTGACAACGATCATTAATGAAAGAAGCGAGCGAGATCTCCTTGGCGAAGTGATGCACGTTGGAAACGTCCCGCCTGCAGCAGCTCCGTTCGTAAAATTTCGCGCAGCTCCTCGTCCGATAGCTTCTGTTTCACGACTTTTTCCACTTTTTCTGGCTGCTCTTTGCGATCGGCCTGCCGCGACGCAAAAATTTGCTTAATGCCGGCCAAGTTAACTCCTTGATCAATCAAATCTTTGATTTCAAGAAGGCGATCGATATCGTTGAGGGAAAACAAGCGGCGGTTTCCCTCGGTTCGTGCTGGAGAAACGAGGCCATGCTCTTCATAATAACGGATTTGGCGGGCGGACAATTCGGTCAATTGCATCACAATCCCAATCGGAAACAATGGCATGGAACGACGGATGTTGCTATTCATGCCAATTCCTCCTCGCTTATGATAGTTTCATTTTACAACCTGTCAGAAAATGTGTCAACAAAATGTTAGATTTCCTTACAAACGAATTAATTGCTTTTCGATTAATTGGTCAATCGCCGAACAAATCGCGATTTTTACATGGGAATATGTTAATCCTCCTTGTACGTAAGCCACATACGGCGGGCGGATCGGCCCGTCCGCCGTTAATTCAATGCTCGCTCCTTGGACAAAGGTTCCTGCTGCCATAATCACATCATCCTCGTAGCCAGGCATATAGCTTGGGTACGGGGTGAAGTGGGCATTAACCGGAGAGGAAAATTGAATCGCCTGGCAAAAAGCGATCATTTGCTCTGGATCGTCAAACTGGACAGATTGCACTAAATCGGTGCGCTCCGCATCCCAGGAAGGATCCGTGTTTAGACCGATCCGTTCTAACATCGCAGCCGTGAAAACCGCCCCTTTTAGCGCCTGGCCGACGATATGCGGCGCTAGGAAAAAGCCTTGATACATTTCATGCAGGCTATATAACGCCGGTCCCGCCTCCGCACCGATCCCCGGTGAAGTCATGCGGTACGAACAGGCCTCTACATATTGTTTTTTCCCGACAATATAACCACCTGTTTTCGCAAGCCCCCCGCCGGGATTTTTAATGAGAGAGCCGGCGATTAAATCGGCGCCGACATGGCACGGTTCTTTTTCTTCGACAAATTCTCCGTAGCAATTGTCAACGAAAACGACGACATCGGGCTTCACGGTTTTGACAAAAGAAATCATTTCGCGAATTTCTTCAATCGTAAAGGATGGTCTTGTCGCATAGCCTCTTGAACGCTGAATGCCGATCATTTTTGTCCGCTCATGGATGGCCGCTTTGACGGCAGCGAAATCCACCTTCCCTTCCGGGGTGAGCGGCACGCTTTGGTAACTGATCTGAAATTCTTTTAGCGAGCCGCTGCCGCTGCCGCGGATGCCGGTGATTTCTTCGAGCGTATCATATGGGTTTCCAGTAATGTACAATAACTCATCTCCCGGACGCAAAATGCCAAATAATGCGATTGTAATCGCATGCGTCCCAGAGATGATTTGCGGGCGGACAATGCCTGCTTCGCCGCCGAATACATCGGCATAAATTTGCCCCAGTGTATCGCGGCCGATGTCATCATAACCATATCCGGTAGACGGAATAAAATGGCTGTCGCTGACCTGATGGCGGCGAAAGCTGTCTAACACGCGATATTGATTCACATCAATGCGTTCGTCAATTTTTTGATGAATCGGAGCAATTTGCGCTTCCACTTCTTTTACTAGTGCAGCAATTTTTTCTCCATGTCGCAGCTGTGTAAACATACGATGACCCTTTCTATTTTTGAAATTGACGCAACTGTCCGTATAGCGGATGTTTTGGCATGACATACCCTTTGCATTCATACATGCCGCTTTCTTCATTATAGTGCAATTCGTGCAAAATCGTTTCTGATTTCAACTGAGCCAGCAATTTTCCTTCATCATCCGGGATCGATACGTAATAGCCGACCATCTGTTTCTTGACCATCTCTTCGATAAACTGCCGCAGGCGCCGAATATCATCGGCGCAAAATGCGCTCACCATCATCGCTTCCGTTTCCGTGCTTGGCACAAAATGAGGATGGCGGATATCCTGCTTATTATAAATAGTCACAATAGGAATAGACGCCACACCAAGCTCATCGAGCAGATTGTAAACCGTCTGTTCATGATGATAATAATCCGGGTTGGAGGAATCAACGATATGCAAAATTAGATCCGCTTCTTTTACTTCTTCCAGCGTCGAACGAAACGCCGCGACTAACGTCGTCGGCAAATCTTGAATAAAACCGACCGTATCGGTTAAGAGCACCGTATAGCCGCTCGGAAGAATGAGCCTGCGCGTCAGCGGATCAAGGGTGGCAAACAATAAATTTTCTTCGAACGAATCGGCAGCGGTCAAACGATTAAACAACGTTGATTTTCCTGCATTCGTATAACCGACAAGAGAAATTTGAAAAGCGCGATTTTTTTTGCGGCGCTCCCGATAGCGCTCGCGATGTTCGGCTACCAGTTTCAATTGTGTTTTAATCTCATCGATGCGCCGGTAAATATGGCGGCGATCCGTTTCTAGCTTCGTTTCCCCCGGCCCCCTCGTGCCGATTCCGCCGCCAAGGCGGGACAACGCTGTCCCTTGTCCGCCTAAACGCGGCAATAAATATTGCAATTGCGCCAGCTCTACTTGCAGTTTTCCTTCTTTCGACCGGGCGCGCTGGGCGAATATATCTAAAATAAGCTGGGTCCGGTCAATAATGCGCACCGCCAGCTGTCTCGCCAAGTTGCGGTTTTGGCTTGGCGACAGTTCATCGTTAAAAATAACGAGATCCGCTTCCGTTTGCTCGACAAGATGTACAAGTTCTTCTACTTTTCCTTTTCCGATATAGGTGGCCGGATGGATCGCTTCCCGTTTCTGCGTCACCGTCGCAACCACTTCTCCGTTTGCCGTATGCACGAGCGATGCCAATTCTTCCATCGAATAAAAAAACCGCTCATCATCGATATGAGGAAGCTGGCATCCGACTAAAATCGCTTTCTCCCGTTCGCTCAATTAGGCACCTTCTTTCCAGCAGCATGACTGAGTCTGTCTCCATCATAGCAAATCTGCGGTAAAATCGCTACGGCCTTTGCAACAAACATTCTTGTTCCAGCTATTGATTTTCCGCTCCCTTCGCCATACAATGTTACCGTATGACAGGAAGGAAAGGGATGCATAGATGACATGGGAAGTGTTAAGCATCATCGGCACGATTGCGTTTGCGATCAGCGGCGCGATTGTTGCAATGGAAGAAGAATATGATATACTTGGCGTTTATATTTTAGGCATTGTCACCGCGTTTGGCGGCGGCGCGATCCGCAATTTGCTCATCGGCGTTCCCGTCTCTGCTTTATGGGAACAAGGATTTTTATTTGTCATCGCCTTGATCGCCATGACAGTCGTTTATTTATTTCCGCAAAAAACATTGCTCCATTGGAAACGGTGGGGAAACTTTTTTGATGCGCTCGGCCTTTCCGCATTTGCCATTCAAGGCGCGCTGTACGCTGTTAAAATGAATCACCCGTTAAGTGCGGTCATTGTTGCCGCCGTGCTGACCGGAAGCGGCGGCGGCATTGTCCGCGACATTCTTGCCGGCCGAAAGCCGCTTGTGCTGCGCGCGGAAATCTATGCGGTATGGGCGATTGTCGCCGGCGTCGCGGTTGGCACAAAATTGGTGTCCACCCCTTTTGGGCTTTATCTATTGTTTGCTGTCGTCGCGCTATTAAGGATTTTATCGTATACGTACCATTGGCAACTGCCGCACCGTTCGCTAAGGAATCAGGCTGTCGATCAACCTCAAAAAACCGGCGTATGATGCACGCCGGTTTTTTCGTTACAGCCGTTCGATAATCGTCGCCGTCGCCATCCCATGGCCGATGCAAATCGTCAATAGTCCATATCGGCCATTGCGCCGCGCCAGTTCGTAAACGAGCGAAGTCATTAATTTTGCCCCTGTCGCCCCTAGCGGATGGCCGAGCGCAATGGCGCCGCCATTGACGTTTACTTTAGAGAGTGGCGCGCCGATTTCTTTTTGCCATGCCAATACAACAGGGGCAAATGCTTCGTTAATTTCAATTAAATCGATATCCTCAATCGTTAATCCTGCCTTTTCAAGCACCTTTTTTGTCGCCGGAATCACGCCGTCAAGCATATAGGTCGGGTCGGAGCCGACGACCGTCTGCACGACGATGCGCGCTTTTGGCGTTACACCAAGCTTTTGAGCCACCTCCTTTTCCATCAATAACACCGCTGCCGCTCCGTCACTCATTTGGCTCGCATTGCCGGCGGTAATTTTGCCGTTTTCCCGGAAAACGGGCTTCAAGGAAGCAAGCGCTTCCGGGGATGTATCCGGACGCGGCCCTTCATCTTTGGTGACGATGATTTCGTTTCCTTCCTTATCGAGTCCTTTTACCGGCACGATTTCTTTGTCAAATATTCCATCCTGCTGGGCGCGAAGGGCGCGCTGATGGCTTTCGTACGCGTAGGCGTCAAGCTGTTCGCGCGTTAAACCATACTTTTCCGCGATTAGCTCGGCAGAAACGCCCTGATGGACAAATTCGTATTTTTCATGGAGCGATGGCGGAATCGTATGTTCGTTGCCGTCGCTTAAAATCGGCACCTTCGTCATGCTTTCGACTCCGGCGGCAATCGTAATGTCCATGTCGCCCGAGCGAATTTCCTGAGCAGCGAAATGAATGGCCTGCTGTCCTGATCCGCACATCCGATTGATTTGCACCGCCGGCACTTCGACGGGAAATCCTGCCTCGAGCGCAGCGAGCCGGCCGATGTTGTAGCCTTGCTCGGCAATCGGCGTCACACAGCCCATGACGATGTCTTCGACTAACCGTTTTTCTACTCCTGCTCTTTTCACTACTTCATCGAGTACCGTCGCCGCTAAATGGACAGGATGGACGTTGCGGAACACGCCGTTGCGTTTGCCGACCGGCGTGCGCACCGCTTCGACAATCACCACTTCTCTCATCGTCTTTCCCCCCTCGCGTCTATTCATTGTACGTATAAAATCCTCTTCCTGTTTTCCTTCCTAAATATCCTGCTTCAACTAGCTTGCGCAGCAGCTGTGGCGCCCGGAAACGGTCCCCGTATGCTTCCGTTAAGTTTTCGCTGACAAACAGCATCGTGTCCAGTCCGACCATATCAGCAAGCTCTAACGGCCCCATCGGATAATTCAAACCGAGGCGGACCGCTTTGTCGATATCTTCAGCAGAAGCGATCCCTTCCTCATACATGCGGATGCATTCGATCATATGCGCGGCAATCGCCCTTGTCGTGACAAATCCTTGCCGGTCTTTGACGATGACCGTTTCTTTGCCAATTTCTTCGGACAGGCGCTGAATCGCCGCCACCGTATCATCGGATGTCGTCTCGCCTTTGACGATTTCAATGAGCTTCATTACCGGCGCAGGGTTAAACCAATGCATGCCGATCACTTTATCCGGCCTTGCCGTCGCCACAGCAAGCGCCGTAACGCTTAGCTCGGACGTGTTCGTCGCCAAAATCGCTTCCTGTTTCGTATAACGGTCTAACTGTTGAAAAACATCTTTCTTTAACGTTAAATCTTCCGGCACCGCTTCAATGACGACATCCACATCTTGCACCGCTTCTTGCAAACCGGTAGCGGTACGAATGCGCTGCAGCGTTTGCTTTGCATCCTGTTCCGATAATTTTCCCGCTTTTACAAACCGGGAAAGGCTTTTTTGTATCGAAGCA
Source organism: Parageobacillus sp. VR-IP (assembly GCF_013357975.1). Taxonomy (NCBI): domain Bacteria; kingdom Bacillati; phylum Bacillota; class Bacilli; order Caryophanales; family Anoxybacillaceae; genus Parageobacillus; species Parageobacillus sp. VR-IP. The sequence goes on along the minus strand of NZ_JABVYQ010000001.1, from coordinate 708,537 downwards.
AGCCCTTTGTCAAGGGCCACCTCGGAAATATCATATAAACGGACCTCTTTGCCCGCCATCGCGAGCGACTGGGCGATGCCGCTTCCCATTAATCCAGCTCCAACAACAGCAATCGTCTTTGCCATAATATCTCCCCCATTCAAAGTCAAGTCTATCGCTCGTTTATAGCACATTATTGAGCATTCGTACTAGAATAATAGTTTTGCAGCTCTTCACGCAGTTTCCGTTTTAAAAATTTTCCGACGCTCGTTTTCGGTATTTCTTTCATAAAGACGATATCGTCCGGCAGCCACCATTTCGTAAACTGCGGCCGCAAAAAGTCATACAGCTCTTCTTTCGTGACTGTTTTTCCTTCTTTCAGCACGACGCAGGCAATCGGGCGCTCCTGCCATTTCGGATGCGGAACGGCGACGACCGCCGCTTCAAACACCGCTTCATGGGCCATAAGCGCGTTTTCCAAATCGACGGAAGAAATCCATTCCCCGCCGCTTTTGATCACATCTTTTGTCCGATCGACGATTTTGACAAACCCTTCTTCATCGACGGTGACAACATCGCCTGTGTGCAGCCATCCGTCACGAAACGCTTCTTTCGTACGCTCGTCATTGTAATATTCAGCAGCAATCCACGGGCCGCGCAAGCATAGTTCGCCCATTTCTTTTCCGTCCCAGTTTACCTCGCCGTCTTTGCCGACGATTTTCATTTCGAGACCTGGAACGAGAATGCCTTGTTTTGCACGTAATTCTAATTGTTCCTCATAAGATAAGTCTTGCTGATAGCTTTTCAGGCGCGATACTAATACGAGCGGGCTTGTCTCGGTCATGCCGTAGGCGTGAATAAACGGAATATGATATTTCTCTTCAAACGCGCGGATGATGCCTTTCGGAGCCGCCGCTCCGCCGCAAATGACGCGCGTCAAGCTGCTTACATCGTAATTGCCTTTCTCTAACTCTTGCAGAAGGCCGAGCCAAATTGTCGGCACTCCCGCCGCAATGGTTACTTTTTCACTTTCAATTAATTCTGCCAATACTTTGGGAGTAAAAGCCGGTCCAGGCATAACTAATGTAGTACCAAACCAAGTCGCCGCAAACGGCAAGCCCCATGCATTGGCATGGAACATCGGTACGACCGGCATCGCGACATCGCGCTCGCAAAGCCCCTGCGTATCGGCAAGCCCGAGCGCCATGCTATGCAAGACGGTGCTGCGGTGTGTATATACGACGCCTTTTGGATTTCCCGTTGTCGCCGACGTATAGCACATTCCCGCCGGCTGATATTCATCCAAATCTTTTTTAAACGGGAAGGACGGGTCTCCTTGCTCCAATAGTTTTTCATAATGATAGACAGGGGAAAGCTTCGTTTCCGGAAGCTCTTCTTTGTCGGTCATCAGGATAAACGCGCGCACGTTCGGAATCTCGTCTTTCACCGCCTCAATTGCCGGAAGCAAATCATCATCAATAAGCAGCACGCGGTCGTCGGCGTGGTTAATAATATAGGCGATATGCTGAGGCGAGAGGCGGATGTTAATCGTATGCAGCACCGCGCCGATGCCCGGGATGGCAAAATACGCTTCCAAATGGCGGTGATGGTTCCAGGCAAAAGTTCCGACGCGGTCGCCGACGGAAACGCCGAAATCGGCCAAGACGCTGGCAAGCCGTCTTGTCCGTTCGCCAATTTCCTTATATGTATGGCGGACGATGCCGTGCTTCAGTCGGGAAACGACTTGTTTTGTCGGAAAGAACGTTTCCGCTCTTTCCAACATCGTTGAAATATTCAATTGCGTCTTCATCATTTCCTCATCACTCCTTCATTTCGCAATGGATTTGCATGTTCATTCAATAATGGCGCTCTTTTCCGTTTTTGCAATGTGTTTGGCTCGTAGCGGGTGGCCACTTCGATGCGCCCGTCTGTAATGTGGACCATCTTGCGGTAACGGTCATCCGCAAACAGTTTTTTCGCCTCATCCGTTTCGAGTACGGGCGCAAGGCAGCAATCAACCGTTTGGCTAAACTCCAGCCATTCTTGCAACGTTTTCGACCGGAACAGGTTTACGATTTCTTGATAAACACGGTTGTCTTCGTCCGCCGGCGAATAATGATGCGCAATCCATTCCGGCTTGCCGACGGCGCGGCAAAAGTTTTCCCAAAAGTGCTTTTCCAAGGCGGCGATGCTGACGTAGCGGCCGTCCTTTGTCTCATACAGCTGGTAAGACACGATCGTGCCGGCAAGCTCGTTGATGCCGTTTTTTCTGCCGGTGTGATGCTCGATGGCAAAATGGTTAGCCATCATCGACAGCAAGCCATCGACTAAGGACAGATCGATGTACGTTCCTTTCCCGGTTCGCTCGCGGTAAAACAAGGCGGCGAGAATTTGTTCGGCAGCATGGATGCTCCCGATTAAATCAGCAAGCGTAATCGTCGGATGGACAGGACGGCCCTGTCTATCTTTTAACTGCGCCAACACGCCGGTAAGCGCCATATAATTTAGATCGTGGCTGCCGAAAGATGCATACCGGCTATGCTGGCCGAAGCCGCTGATCGAGCAGTAAATGATTGTGTCATTCCACTCGCGCACATTGTCATATCCCAGTCCGAGCCGCTCCATGACCCCCGGGCGGAAGCTTTCGATAAGAACATCGGCTTTAGAAACCAGACTTTTTGCTGTTTGCAGATCCCGTTCATTTTTTAAATTTAATGCGATGCTTTTTTTGCCTGCGTTATTGGCGTGAAACACGCACTCATCGGCAAGCGAGCGCAGTCTGTCGCCGGCAGGCGGTTCGATTTTAATGACTTCAGCGCCTAAATCAGCAAGGCGAAGGCTGGCAAATGGGCCGGGCAGGTAGTGGGAAAAATCGATGACTGTAATTCCGTTTAACACAAAGCCACCTTCTTTCTATAAATCCAAGTTTCTTGCAATGATGGTTTTCATCATTTCATTCGTTCCGGCATAAATCGCGCTGACCGGAATGTCGCGGTAACGTCTGGCAATCTCGTATTCTTCCATATAGCCGTAGCCACCGTGCAGCTGCATGCTCTCGGCGGCGACTCGCTTCGCCATTTCCGTAATCCACCATTTCGCCATCGACACGTGTGTGACGACATTTTTTCCTTGCATATGTTCTTCAATGACACGGTCGACAAACGTCCGTCCGAGAGCAATTTCCGTCGCCATTTCGGCAAGGCGGAATTGAACGGTTTGAAACTCGCTAATGCGTTTTCCAAACGCCGACCGCTGCATGACATATTGCTTCGTCAGCTCAAACATCGCTTCCGCCGCCGTCTGTGCGGCGATTGCCACCACCAGCCGCTCTTGCTGGAGCTTTTCCATTAAGTAGTAAAAGCCTTTTCCTTCTTCACCAAGCAAGTTTTCTTTTGGCACTTTTGCATCATTAAAAAACAATTCAGCCGTATCTTGCGCGCGCAGCCCGACTTTTTCAAGCTTGCGGCCGCGCGTAAACCCCGGTGTATCGCGCTCGACGACAAGCAGGCTGATGCCCCGGTGCGGCGGTTTGGCATTCGGATCGGTTTTGCAGGCAACGATGATTAAATCGGCGTGGATGCCGTTGGTAATAAATGTTTTTTGCCCGTTGACGATATAGTAATCACCGTCTTTGACCGCCGTTGTTGAAATGCCGGCCAAGTCCGATCCCGCTCCCGGCTCGGTCATCGCGATTGCGGTAATGATTTCACCGGATACGCATTTTGGCAGCCACTTTCGTTTTTGCTCTTCCGTTCCGTAAGAGGCAAGGTATGGAACGACGATATCGTTATGCAAGCCGATGCCGACCATGCTAGATCCAACTTTTTCTAGCTCTTCATTGATCACGACCGAATAGGCGAAATCGGCGTTAAAGCCGCCGTACTGTTCATCGACCCATGGACACAGAAAGCCGTTTTCGCCCATTTTCGCCCAAAAGGAGCGGGGGATGATCCCGCGTTTCTCCCATTCTTCATAGTATGGATATGCCTCTTTTTCCAAAAACTTTCGAAAGGCGTCCCGGAAAATCTGATGCTCTTCGCGTAAGTAGCGAGCTGTCATTGGTCATCCCTCTTTTCCGCTTTTCGCCGCGTTTTTCATTTGTCTGCGAAGCAAAAATTTTTGAATTTTCCCGCTTGCATTGCGCGGAAGGGTATCGACAAAGTAATAGGCGCGTGGCCGTTTATAAGGAGCGAGGCGGTCGCTGTTTTTGCAAAATTGCTCCAGCTCCTCTGCGGTAACATCCGGGTCTTTTTTGACAACAAACGCCACGACTTTTTCGCCCCACTTTTCATCCGGCTCGCCGACAACAGCGACATCAAGCACGCCGCGGTGTTCGTACAGCACATCTTCCACTTCGCGCGGGTAGATGTTTTCGCCGCCGCTAATAATCATGTCATCGACGCGATCTGCGACATACAGGTAGCCGTCTTCATCGATATAGCCTAAGTCGCCGGAATGATACCATCCTTTATACATCGCCTTTGCCGTCGCTTCTTCGCGGTTGTAATAGCCGACCATCATGCACGGACCACGCATAATGATCTCGCCGACTTCCCCTGGCGGCAGCACTTCATCTGGATCGGACGGACCGTCTTCCTGCGGCCTGACGACGCGAATTTCATGATTCAGGCAGGCGCGGCCGGCCGAACCGGCTTTTGTCAATTGTTCATCTTCTAGCAAAAACGTCACCGCCGGCCCCATTTCCGTCATGCCGTACGCTTGAATAAGCTGGATGCCCAGCCTCTCTTGACATTCTTTCACAAGAACCGGAGCCATCGGGGCGGCGCCGTACAATCCGAGACGGAGCGAGGATAAATCGTAATCGCTTACATTTTCCTGCAACAGCATATTCCACATCGTTGGCGCGGCAAACAATAACGTAATTCGTTCCTGCTCGATCGTTTTTAAGACAAGCTTCGGGTCAAAATGATGAAGAATGACATTCGTCGCACCGGCATGCACGCGCGGCAAAAAGCAGCAATGCAGCTCTGCGCAATGAAACATTGGAGCGCTGACAAGCCCGCGGTCCGTATCGCGAATGCTCATGACCGCATTGCAAATCATGCTCTGTTCAATCATTCATGACCGCATTGCAAATCATGCTCTGTTCAATCATATCGCGATGACGGTGCATCACCCCTTTTGGCCATCCGGTCGTGCCGCTGGTGTACATCATCGCATAAATGTCATTTTCTGATACATCCATCGAAGGAGCGGTTGCTTGCGCATTGCTGACAAGCACGTGGTAATTGGCAGCATATGATGGTGTATCGTCGTCAATGTACCAAAACGAAATGTGCGGGAATTGACCATGAATACCCGTCATTTGCGGTTCCACTGCCTTCTCGAACAAGACGACTTTTGGCATCGCATCTTCAAGAATGTAAGCGGTTTCTTTCGACTTCAAACGAAAATTAATCGGGTTGAACACGGCGCCGATTTTTGCACAGGCGAAAAACGCCGTCCCAAGTTCAAGCGTATTGTACAAAACGGTGGATACCCGGTCTCCTTTTTGCACTCCTGCTTCAAGCAGCGCGTTGGCGAGGCGGTTTACTTCCTGTTCCCATTGCTCATACGTATAGCGGCGCCCTTTCATGATATCGACGACCGCTTCTTTTTTCGGAAATTTCCGCACCGTCTGGGAAAATACTTCCCCGATCGTCATGTACAAGCGCCATACCCCCTTTATCTCTTTAAAGTATCATTACTATAACATATCAAGAAGCGGACGGTAATATGCAAAAATGATAAAATATACAAATTATTCAAAATATTACGCTTCCGTTCCCCCTTGCTTATTTATTCGGCATATGCTCGCAAAATCCTTTATGTTGCACAAAAAAAAGAAAGGGATTTCCCCTTCCTTTTTAGGAACTGATGACGAGATCACGGTCACGGATCAGCATCAGTTCCTTTCTATCATATCTCCCTTCGCGCAGAAGGCGTACCGCCTGTTTGCGGATTGCCTTTTCAATTAAGTTGCGGACGTAGCGTCCGTTGCTGAACTTGCCGCGCTGGTTTGTTTCAAGCACTTCTTCAATATGGCCATATAATTTCCGTTCCGCTTCCGGCGTAAACTCATATTCCCGTTCACGCAGCATTTGTTTTGCAATTTTCACCAGCTCATCGACCGTATAATCTGGAAACTCGATCGTTAACGGAAAACGGGACGGCAAGCCTGGATTTAATGATAAAAAATAGTCCATCTCTTTCGGATAGCCCGCCAAAATGACAACCAAATCATCGCAATAGTCTTCCATTCCTTTAACAAGCGTATCAATCGCCTCTTTGCCGAAATCTTTTTCCCCGCCGCGGGCAAGCGAGTATGCTTCATCAATAAACAAAATCCCGCCGCGCGCTTTTTTGATTAAGTCCCTCGTTTTATTCGCAGTATGTCCGATATATTCACCGACTAAATCGGCTCGTTCCGCTTCAATAAAATGCCCTTTGGAAAGCACGTTCATTTCAAAAAACAATTTTCCTAAAAGCCGCGCCACCGTCGTTTTTCCTGTGCCAGGATTGCCTTTAAAAATCATATGGAGCGCTTGTTTATTCGATTTTAAGCCGTTTTCTTTGCGGACTTTGTTAATATAAAGCCACGCGTAAATTTCTTTAATGATTTTTTTTACATGATCGAGCCCGATCAGCTGATCGAGTTCTTTTTGAATATTTTTTAACGCTTGATGCTCTTCATAATTAATGAAATCATGTCGGTCCTCTTTTACTAGATGATTAATATTTTTCGAATTGAGAACAATGTTAATTTGTCCTTTTGCCTTGTTCATTGTTAATTCCGACAATGGGGTGTCACCTCACTTCACCATTTTCGTGGCTGCCTTTTTCACCGCTTCGTTCTTTATCAGTATACGTCTTTCACCGCCGATTCGTGACAATCGCCCAAGTAAAAGAAACAAGCAAGCAGCATAGTTTGGCAAGGAATACAAGTTTGTATATTTTATTCAGCATAACCGATTTTTACGCGTAAAAAAGTGCCCGCCTGTTCAGACGGGCACTTTTGGTTTCCATTCGTTATATAAAACGCATTTATTCTGTTTCAAACTGAATGTTTTTTTCCGGGGCAAATGTCGAAATCGCATGTTTATAAATGAGCTGCTGCTTTCCTTGGACTTCCAGCAAAACGGTAAAATTGTCAAACCCTTTGACGTAACCGCGCAGCTGAAAGCCATTTAGTAAATATACGGTGACTTGTGTTCCATCTTTGCGCAACTGATTTAAAAACTGGTCTTGAATGTTAATGGAATTTTTCATAAAACGTCCTCCTCTTTTTCTCTCTAGCTAATTTTATATATTCGCTTCTAATTGAAGCTTTCCTGCTATGTATTGAAAAATTTCCTCTGTTTTCTCATCGAACTTCGATACATCAGTCATATCGAACCATTGAACAGGCATTTGGTTACGAAACCATGTCAACTGCCGTTTCGCATAGCGGCGTGAGTTTTGCTTCAACTGTTCGATTGCTTCTTTTAAGGAAACGCGCCCATCAAAATAGTCATACAGTTCTTTATAGCCGATCGCCTGCACAGATTGGCAATCGCGAATGCCGCGGTCATATAATGCCTTTGCTTCTTCCAGCAGCCCTTCGGCAAGCATTTGCTCGACCCGTTCGTTGATGCGTCGGTACAATTGTTCCCGTTCCATCGTCAGCCCGACGATGGCGGCATCATAAACAAGTTGTTTCGTTTGTCCGCGCTGCCATTCCGTCATCGTCTTGCCTGTGCAATGATATATTTCCAGTGCGCGGATGACGCGGCGGATATTGTGCGGATGAATGCGTGCGGCGCTTTCCGGATCAACGGCTTTCAATTTTTCATACAATGCTTGTTCTCCCTTCTCCTCGGCAATCTTTCGCAACTGACGGCGATATGCTTCATCGGAAGGAGCGGCAGAAAATTGGTAATCATAAATGACCGATTGAATATATAGCCCGGTGCCGCCGACGATCATCGGCAGGCGCCCGCGCGCGGAAATTTCATGAATAAGCGAGCGGGCAAGCCGCTGGAATTCCACGACGGAAAACGATTCCCACGGTTCTTTAATGTCAAGCAAATGATGTGGAATCCCTTCCATCTCCTCCGGTTTAATTTTTGCCGTTCCGACATCCATTCCTTTGTAAATTTGCATCGAATCCCCGCTGATGATTTCCCCATTTAACCGCTTTGCTAAAGCGATGCTTAATTTCGTTTTCCCGACGGCGGTCGGTCCAATGATGACGACAAGCTTCTCTCCCATCAGCAGCTCCACTACTTTCTTTTTAGCAATATGTACATTTATTTATTATATCCAAATACACAAAAATTTTGCATGTATTTTTCGTTGCAAAAGCATGAAAAAACGAACGTCGTCATGGACGTTCGCTACATATTGAATCGTTTTAAAAGTGATTGTACGTCTTCCGCCATTTTCGATAAGGAAGCAGCGGAAGCTGAAATTTCCTCCATGGAAGCGAGCTGTTCTTCCGTTGCTGCGGACACTTCTTGCGTTCCCGAAGCGGCGGATTCAGCAATCTGCGTTACTTGTTGCATCGACTGTACTACTTGTTCCGCAGCCGCTGACATTTGTTGAACAGAAGCGGAAACATCTTGAATTTGCGCCGCGACTTCATGGACAGCCGTCTGGATTTGTTGAAAAGCTTCTCCAGATGTGCAGATGGCTCCGGTACCAGTTTCTACTTCTTTTAGCACCGCCTCCATTGATTGAACAGCCTCGTTTGTTTCCTTTTGAATCGTCGCAATTAACGAAGCAATTTGTCGCGCTGATTGCGCCGACTGCTCGGCCAATTTCCGTACTTCATCAGCCACCACAGCAAATCCTCGTCCATGTTCGCCCGCTCGCGCCGCTTCAATCGCCGCGTTCAACGCCAAAAGGTTCGTCTGCTCCGCAATTCCACTGATCACTTCAATAATTTTGCCGATTTGTTCGGAGCGGTCTCCTAATCCTTTTACAATCCCAGCAAGGCGCTCCACCGTATGATTTACTGTATTCATTTGCGCGACAGCCGTTTGAATCGTCTTTCCGCCTTCTGATGCTTTTTCCGACGTTTGCAGCGCAATCACCGACACGTTTTGGGCACGTTCGGAAATTTTCTGAATTCCCTCAGACATTTGATCGATCGTCTCTGCTGTTTTTTCTACGCTTTGCACTTGCTTTTCCACACCCGAAGCAACATTTTGAATCGTGAACGCAATTTGTTCCGTCGCCTTGCTCGTCTGTTCCGCACTTGCTGTCAATTGTTCGGAAGACGCTGCGACTTGTTCGGCACTCACCGCTACTTTTTCTAATACATCGCGCAAATTTTTCGCCATTTGGTTAAAAGACGCTGCCAGTTCGCCGATTTCATCGCGGTTATGAATCACAATTTCCTCCCCAGTCAAATCGCCATCGGCAATTCGTTTTGCAGCTTCGGAAAGGGTGAAGAGCGGGCGAGAAAGAATGCGGCTGATATAAATGGTAATGATGTTGCCGATAGCGAGCGCCATGACTCCGATCATAATCATCCATACTTTAAGAGATGCCGCTTCTGACGTGGTATCCTTGTTGGCCTGATTCATATCTGTTTGCTGAATTTCCGTCAGCTGCCGTGCCACTTCATCAAATTGTAAAGTAATATTCCTTCCTGTCGTTGTCATTAACTGTGTATAAGCCGCCACATTATTTTCCTCTTTTAATTGAAACATTTGTTGCCCTAGTTCGTAAAACTGCTGTTCCAGCTCATCCAACTGCGCGAGCAACTTTTTTGTTTCCGTCTTTGTCAACGTTTTCGCGAGTTCATTGCTTAGCTTTTCATATTCATTGTGCGCTTTCGTAAAGTTTGTCAATGATGTTTGATCGCCGCTAAGCAAATAGCCGCGCATGCTCCCCTGCTCGCGTCGGATCAAAATTTCTAACTGTTTGACATTGACAAGTTTTGGAACCTTGTCATTTAAAAGGTGCGTATAACTAGCATTAATAGTGGAAATCTCGTAATAAGCAATGCCAATGATCGTGATTAACAGCATATATACGGCGGCAAATACTGCATACAATTTTTTTCGGACTGTGATTTTCATCATCTAATCCCCCCGTTCATTCACATCGTGCAGCGCTCTGTCTGTAAAAAAAAAAGAGAAGGGAATCACCTTCCCTTCTTTATATCGGTATATAATGCCAAATATTTAGGCCATTTCCCCGGAACGAAGCAAATTATTTTTTCCCCGTTCCGACTCATCCCAAATGAGAAACGACGTTAGTAGGGCCACAATGCTGCCGATAAAACCAAATAAAAAGAGATGATGGATGCCTGTCATAAAATCGGCCGCTTTCGTTAAAAAGGCGCCCATAATCGTGACGCCAATGGCTGTACCGATGTTGCGGCAAAACATAAAAAACGAAGTTGCGATTCCCTTTTCATGCGCATCGGCAAGCTGCTGCGAGCCGATGATGCCGACGGTAGACGTCAATCCGAACGATAGTCCTTGAATGAACATGGCAAAAAAGACATATAAAAATCCATTGCTTTCATTTAAAAGTGCAAGCAATATTCCAGAAAGCACAAGGAGAACGTTTCCGATAATCAATAAAATGCGATAGCCATAGCGTAAAATCCATTTTCCTGCCGGCACAGCGGCAATCATCCAGCCAATTGACATGCCTAAAAGAGCGAGGCCGCTCACAAACACTGTTTTATGCGCGATATTTTGCAAAAATAACGGAATATAGCTAGACGTGCCAAATAAAGCGACACAGCTGACAAATCCGTTTATGTTCATCCATTTTAACGTTTTATGCTGCACAAGCGTCAATGGAACAAGCGGAGACGTTTGCTTTTTTTCATATAAATAAAAAACAACTAATAACACAGCGCCAATGGCGCCATACATCCACTGGTTGCTTTCGGCCACCGTTATCAATAGAAGCAGGCTGATCGCGGCCGCAAATAATCCCGCTCCAATATAGTCAATCGACGTCCGCTTCGGTTCGTACACTTCTTTATATGGCAATAGCGTGAGTAAGGAAAGCAAGCAAATCGGGATATTAACATAAAAAATCCAGCGCCATGATGCATACTCGACAAATAACGCTCCTAAAAGCGGGGCGATAACGGCAGAAATTCCCCACATCGCCGTAAAAAACGCCTGGATGACGCCACGTTTTTCCACTGGAAATAAATCTCCAGCAATGATGGCCGGAAACGGCATCATAAAGCCAGCGCCAATTCCTTGAACAGCGCGAAATAGGACAAGCTGAACCATATTTTGCGACATCCCGCAAAGAAGAGAACCGATGAGAAATAAAATAATGCCGAAGCTAAACACTTTCTTTCTCCCAAAAATATCGGAAAGTCTCCCGGCGATTGGAGAAAGAACGGTCGTTGTGATCATATAGGAAGCAAACGCCCAAGCATAAAGAGAAAACCCTCCGAGTTCTTTCGCAATAATCGGCATCGTCGTATTCATGATCGTCGTATCCATCGATGCCACGAGCATCGCGAGCACAATGCTTATCATTACGAATATTCTGCTATTCACCATGCCTACCCCCTTTTTTATTTACCATGAGTAATTTATTTTACACGATATCATCGTTTTCCTACAAAAAAAATGCTTGTTTTCATATCAAAGCAAATCCATTGCCATTTCTATATTTTTTCTTTACCATAGAAATGAAAAACTTTTTTCTTTCCTTCTCCGACACCCGAAAACGCTAACACGATCCTCATCGGCACCCATTAAACAAAGATTACAAGGAGGGATAAGATGAGGAAAGTATCGACCGTGTTCTACATTTCTATTATAATTGCTATTTTATTTATTATTTGGGGAGTAATACCCGCAAGTAAACTGCCTGATTATAACTTAGGCGCTGTCAGTACGGCAGTACATTCCTTTTTAATTGATCGATTTGGCTGGTTTTATTTATTGGCAGCGACAACATTTCTTGTTTTTTGTTTATTTTTAATCTTTTCGAAGTACGGCAACATTCGTCTTGGTGAGGACGATGAGAAGCCGGAATATAGCAGCGCAACATGGTTTGCGATGTTATTTAGTGCCGGTATGGGAATCGGGTTAGTGTTTTGGGGGGTGGCTGAACCTATTTCTCACTACCATACGCCGCCTGCCGGAGAAGGAGGAACGCCGGAAGCGGCGCGCCTAGCGATGCGGTACGCCTTTTTCCATTGGGGGCTGCATCCATGGGCAATTTACGGTGTAATTGCGCTGGCACTTGCGTATTTCCAATTTCGCAAAAAAGAACCGGGTGTCATTAGCCGCGTATTGCGGCCAATATTTGGCGATAAAGTGAATGGCGCTGTCGGCATCACCATTGATACGCTTTCTGTATATGCGACGATATTTGGCGTTGCTACTTCACTAGGGCTCGGAGCGATTCAGATTGGCGGAGGATTATCGCGTTTATTTCCAGCCATACCGAATAATTTTATGACACAACTCATCATTATTATTGTTGTTACATTTTTGTTTATGACTTCTGCGCAAACGGGATTAAATAAAGGAATCAAAATATTGAGCGACACGAATATCGCTCTTGCGGTTTGGCTTATGCTGTTTTTGTTGTTTGTCGGTCCAACGAGCTTTATTATGGAAGTGTTTACTACAACGATTGGAACTTATTTACAAAACTTGCCGTCCATGAGTTTTCGGTTGACACCGTTTGAGCAAAGCGACTGGCCAAAATCGTGGACGATTTTTTATTGGGCATGGTGGATCGCGTGGGCACCGTTTGTCGGAACGTTCATTGCCCGCATCTCAAGAGGTCGTACTATACGTGAATTTATGATCGGTGTGTTAGCCGTTCCAACCGTATTTAGTACCTTATGGTTTTCCGTCTTTGGCGGCTCGGCGTTATATTTAGAACGGTTTCAACATATCAGCATCATCGATGTCATGAATGACAAAGGGATGGAAACCGCATTGTTTTTCATGCTGCAACAATTTCCGTTTGGCACGATTTTATCGGGATTAGCGATTTTATTAATTTGTACGTTCTTTGTCACGTCAGCGGATTCGGCTACGTTCGTTCTCGGTATGCAAACAACAAACGGGATGTTGAACCCGCCAAATTCCGTCAAATTTATTTGGGGAATCACGCAGTCAGCCGCAGCCGTGATCCTGCTTTGGACAGGAGGTTTACAGGCGCTGCAAACCGCATCGATTGTTGCGGCATTTCCATTTGCGATCATTATGATTTTGATCGTCATCTCATTAATTCGTTCGTTTCAAAAAGAACCGATTGCCAAAAAACGAATATAAAAAAAGCGAATGCTGCGTATTGCCGGCATTCGCTTTTTCTTTTGCGAGATACTTATTCCTTCCTGACTTGCACCTTGCCTTGCTGTGCGGCATGCATCGATGCGAGCCGATCGTTTGTCATGAAAAAGACGAACAGAAGCGTCAGCGCTGCTGGGATTAAGCTAGATAAAAAACCGCTTCCGTCCGTACGTGTCGGAAAGTTTCCCAAAAATCGGCATCCCTGCCATTTCGGTCACCATATACGCGGACGTCACCCAAACAAACTTATCAAGTCCTCCTCAATCCGCGACAATCGTCGCCATCGCTGTCGCAACGATCGTATTGTCCATCGATGCAACAAAAATGCCAATGAGCAGTCCCAATGCCACCCATTTAATGCTTGTTTCGTTTCTCCTCATTTTTCTCCCTCTCTTATGATCGTTTTCTTTTTTCTTTCACGATCGCTTTTTCGTCTTGCTGAAAGCTTGTGTGATATTCAACAAGATCAATGTTACAGCCTGGACCAATGATGATGCGGTCTCCTCGAACAACTTTGGCGTCGGTGTGTTCCAAATAAATGTCATCCCCTTCAATCGTTTCCGCTTTTAACTTTGAATCGTAAGCAAATCGTTTCAAAAAATGAAGAAGATTCATTGCTTTACTTCGTTTGACGCGAATCGTTTTTCCGCCAATTTCGAAGATGCGGCTGTCGGCAAAATAAAGATATAATTCGACCTGATCTGCGTTTAGGATGTTCCCAATCTCCACTGCGCCTTTGACCGAAAAAACGTCCGCTTCGCAATCGCGGGATACTTTCATTTCTCCGTAACCATGAATCGTTCCTCCTGTTACATCGCCATCCGCATGGACGGCGCCGCGGAGATGAAAATCGTATGCTGCGGCGGCATTTCCGCGTAGATTCATTTCCCCAAATAGCTTGATCGTTTCCCCTTGAACATTTCCTCGTATATTCGCTTGACCAAAGATGTGAAACGATTTCGCCTCGATGTTGCCGCTCACATCGGCATTGCCAAACACTTTGCAGCGGTCACACCATAAATCGCCGTTAATCGTTGCATCCCCGCGAATCGTCACTTTATGAAACGTTCCTCCCGAAGTGAGAGCAGATCCATTTACGGTTAAATGGCGCACATTATTTCCCACATTTCTCCCTCCTTCATACTTTTTTATAAGTACCGACTTTCGCGCCCGAATCACATTGAAATTCATCTTGATATTCCACAACCTCAATGTCGCATCCAGGGCCGATCGTCACCCGATTGCCTCTGACTGCTTTCGCGCTTGTATACTCTAAATAAATTTCATCCCCTTCGATGCTTTCGGCAGTCAGACCAAAATGAAATAACAGTTTTTTCAAAAATGTTATTCCTTGCAGTTTTACCTCGATGCGCTCTCCGCCTATTTCTTTTGCTTGGCAATGTCCGAAAGGCTTTATTTGAATTGTCTCCGCATTTAATAAGCCGCCAATAGAAAACTCTCCTCTCGCTTTAAATTGTTCCGCATCACAGCCTCCTTTAATGGCTGCCTCTCCATGAATATGCACTTCGTCCGCCGATAAATTCCCGCCTACATTTGCGCTCCCGTGGCAATCAAATTGTTTGCATTGCACATCGCCGCCCATCCGGGCGCTTCCATGAATTTTTACATGTTCCGTTTTTAATGATCCCGTAATCCGGGCTTTTCCGGATATATGCGCCGCCTTTGCTTTCACGTTTCCTTCCATTGTCGCCGTCCCGTAAATCGCCATATCGTTGCAGTCGATATCTCCATGCACCTTTCCGGTTCCAGAAATTTTGACCAAATCGTATAGACCGCCCGAAGCACTTCCAGTACCAGATATAACTAAATCCTTCCTTTCCATCTGTTTATCCCTCCGACACCATCAGTTTTAATTGCTCTACGCAAGTCGGCACATGAAGGCGAACAATGATCTTCGCCTTTTCTTCGACATAGACGTCATTTCCACTTGCTACTAATAGACATATTGCCACTCCCATTTTTCGCAGGAAAAGCAATTCGCAACTCCGGCCTTGGAAGGCGGCATAATATTTCTCGAATACATCGAATACGCTTTTTCCTTCTTCCAAACTAATTTCCCCTGTTTGCAGCAATTGATCAAGAATATAGAGCTGCAGCAGTTCAGTAAAGGAAAAAGTGTGCTGCTCCCCTTTTTGTTCCATATAGAATTGCAGCGACATTTTCGAAACAATATTACGTTTTATAATTTCATCCTTATGGAGAGTAATCGCGGCAGGGTTCGGAGAAAACATATTTGCCAGTTCATCGAGCGACAGATCATCTTTCATCTGTTTAATTTTTTCAATTCTCGCTAGTATTTTTTCTTTTGGAAAAAACGTTTCTTGCCCCGTAAATGTCGATTTGCGAATAAACCATTCTTCTGGAATTAATTTTTTCCGTTTCCACCGATACAGCTGTCCATAAGAGATCCCTGTTCGTTCCAGCAATTCTTTTTTCGAGATTAATTCCTCCTCCACCATCGACACCTCCTACGCTATATAATGTAACATAACAATGTTACGTTGTAAATAAGAAAATGCTGCTGCCAATGAACGTATTGGCAAACAGTTAGCATGTTTGACCTTTTTCCAATGTTGATTCCCATCAAACACCCGCAAAATAAACTCGCGCGCTGGAATGTTTTTCTTTTCAAAAGCAAGCAGAAAATGATGCGAGTCATACGGCACTTGGCGAAGCGTTACATAAATAGCCATATTATCGATATGCAAAACCGCATACGGAGCGAACGGTTTTGCCATGGCATCCTCCATTTTTATTGCCTTGCAAGCTTAAGGAAAATCTGTTCTCAAGCTTTAAATTTTTAACGTCACTATTCCACTACGCACCCGTTCACTCAAGAAAAAGGCCCTACTTCCAGGTAGTATATTCATTGCACCAATTTGGGTTCTTAACCATAAATATGAATATACCAGTTCAAATTTTCTAAAAAATGAGTTCATTTTTTATCCTTATTATTTTTATCGAGTTGACAGCTGGCAACATATTTTAAATTTGTTACAGCAAAGTTTATATGCTGAAGAAAATGGTATGTGCGATGAGCACTGAACTTTTCCATAAGTCAACAAGTGAACAGTCCGATCCGATCATTTCAGCACAGAAAGGATAAAGGATAGAATTGGTTATTCTAAATCCTATATTGAAAGGAATGATAGCATGTCAACCAAAAAACCTTTTGATTATATCGTGATTGGTGCTGGAACTGCCGGAGGGGTAATTGCCAAAGAATTAACGGATGACAAACGTACTTCTGTGCTTGTCCTTGAAGCAGGAACGAATCTGACGAACGAGCTAAGTAGTCCTTCTCGTGCAACATCAAGTGCTTTATCTACTGATAACAGATTTTCATTTAATATTCTTTCTAAAACGCAGCCAACCATTAGCAGTCAGCTTAGATTAGCAAGCGGCAGAGCAATTGGGGGAAGCTCAGAACATAATGCAATGTATGCAGTACGTGGAAGTAGAAACCTTTATGATGAGTGGGCAAATCTCATCGGATCTCAATGGAGTTACAGCAATATTCGTTCTTTATTCAAAAAAAATGAAACCTATACAGGAAAGACACAAGATCCAAACGAACGGGGAACAAAAGGTCCTATTTTCGTTAGACAACAAATCATTCCTAAGAATGGACTTACAACTATTTTAGCTAAAGCAACATCAGATGTTTTGGATATCCCAATTGTTGAAGATTATAATACGGGCATAAGAGATTGTACATTTTTCAAATCACAATTTCTGAACAAAGAGGTAGATGGAAAGTTTGTCCGTTCATCTACTGCAACTGGATATTTAAATAAAAATATTGTCACACAAGGAGATGAGTTCGATCCAGATGAATTTGGGGTTAATGGGAGAAAGTTGGTCATTTTAACAAAAACAACCGTCAATAAAATTCTATTTAGACAAAAAAGAGGAATTAACATTGCTATTGGCGTTGAGTTTGTCAGGAACGGGAGATCACAAAGAGCTTTTGCAAGAAAAGGAATCATTGTCTCTGCAGGCAATTTTTCTTCGGTCATTCTACAACGTTCGGGAATTGGGAGACCAGCTGATTTGGGTAAAGCAGGCATACGAACATTAGTAAAGAGTCCAAATGTTGGTTACAATTTCCAAACGCATTATGCTGTTGGAATGGGTGTAGAAGTAGAAACAACACGACTCCTAAAGGTAATGTCCGCTGATCCTGATCAGCCATTTACACTCGGTGCTTTTAAAGGGGAAGACGGAGGAGGGGGGCGCCGCCTTCAATTATTTGGACTCCCAACACCATCGTTTGTCCCTATTCAAGATGTAATGATTAATAATTGGGATTTTGATCCGAAAAAATCAAGTAATATAATGAGTATTGGAATTTTCGACATTAACCCTAAAAGCAGGGGCACGATTATGGTCGCCCATAGCGATCCTGAGGCTTATCCATCCGTTGACCTTAATCCGCTGGGAAATCCTGATGACTTAGATTTTATGGTGGATCAGTATATTCAGGTTTTCAATATTATGAAAAGAGCTCGCAAACTAGATCCGGACGGCATTTATAAGGTTGTATACCCTCCTGAAAATATATTCCATTTAACTAATGAGGTAGAAAAGCGAAACCTGCTTGCTAATTATGTCAAGGCCTCTTATCATAATCTCGCTCATTTTGGTGGGCAATGTAGAATGGGTAGAAATATTCAAGAAGGAGTTGTTGATGGATTCCTGAATGTCTTTGGTACCAAAAACCTTAAAGTCGCTGATCTTTCCATCTGCCCTATTTTACCAGATGGTAACACTTCCATGCCTGCTCAGATGATCGGTTTAAATGCGGTACGATTTATTCAAGAGGATCCTTCCCCATATGTGGTGGATGATGAGGAATTTGAAGATGTTGAATGATAAGAATGAAGATGATAATAGAAAAGAAGCCCTTTTTGTTTTGGAAAGAGCTTCTTTTCAGGCCGTTGAGAAAAACTATCTCAACGGCTGTTGACATAAGACTTGTTAGAAGAAATCAGTATCACAAAAAACCTCTTAGCGCCCAAGGGGGATCGACTTGTCCGATTTTACTGTTTATACATTGTTGATACATCAAAAAATCGAGTGTAAAACCTAGGCGATTTTACACTCGATTGCTTTTCACAGATTAATTGATTACACGTACTGCTTTCACAAACCGTTCTTTCCAATAAGAAGAATTGATTGATACATAAGAGACGCCTTTAGAAACTGTAGCATTTAACATTTGGCCGTTACCTGCATAAATTCCAACGTGATTGATCGCACCATTGAAATCTGTATCAAAGAAGAGCAAATCTCCTTTTTGAATCTGATTGAGAGAAACTGTCGTGCCAGCTTGTGATTGTGCTGCCGAACTGCGAGGCAAAGAAATTCCAGCTTCACCAAATACCCGCATAGTAAAGGATGAGCAATCAAATGCATCTGTGCGAGATGGACTAGCACCATATAAATATTTGGCACCTAAATATTTTTCGCCAATTTGAATGACTCGATCAGCCAAAGAAGAATTCACAGTTTTTGTGCTATTGGAAGGAGTGGTAGATATCGAACCCGGGGAAGGTTTAGAAATTTTTTGATTGGAAGATTGAGCAAGAGCTTTTTCTCCAGTAACTTTAATAGATTGTCCCACTCGAATAAAATTAGGATTCTTAATTTCCGGATTTAAAGCGAGCAATGAACTAACTGTTGTATGAAACATTTTAGCGATGCTAGAAAGAGTATCTCTTTCTTTAACGATGTAATAACCATTAGCACTTGATTCCTTAGTAGCAGATTTAATAGAAGATGGAGCCGCCCCAGACAAGCGAATCGTTTGACCGGCCTTAATAAAATTTGGATTAGAAATTTCGGGATTCATCTTTAATAACGCAGCAACAGTCGTATTAAATTGCTTTGCAATTTTGCTTAAGGTATCGCCAGGCTTCACTACATATGTATCATTTTTTTCGTTAACTTTTAATATTTGTCCAGGGAAAATAAAATCAGAAGTTAAATGATTCATTTGTTTTAATGCTTCTACAGTAGTGTTGTATTTTTTGGATATTTCCCAAAGCGTATCGCCTTTTTGGACAGTATAACTACTAGCGAAAGCAGTTTGGCCTGCTAATAAAGAACTTATAATTGTACCTGTAAGAATAAATGATTTTTTCATGTTGTACCCCCCAAGATGTACTTTGGACATTACATTTCTATTAACGTCAATCATTATATTTAAAAAAAATTTCTAATCTATAACAAAAACAATAAGAAGTGGTTACAAATCTATTACATTTCCATTACAGATGAAAAATACTATCTTTTTTATGTAAAGCGGCATATTACATAAAAAGGGCTCAGATCTAAACCAGATCTGAGCCCAAGTTGTCGGCTTGGTCGATAAAACTGAAAAAACAGTCGGCTTGAAACCAGATGTTTTTTATTTATTAAATATCTTTTACCGAACCTTCATCTCTTTTGTGCATACATTGATATGGGTGATTAAAACAATGAAAATCATAAAGACATTATGCAATTTAAAAAATATCATCTCTCGTAGCGAAACAGGCATACGAGAGGTTTGGGTTCGTCGTATATTAGGAAAAGGATTCAAAAGGAATAACCCCAAAATAAAAGACACGAAGGAAATATATTCAGTTAAAGGCTATAAATACAGCCAAAAGCGACATGCCATGCATATGAACATTGTGAATAAAATGATAAAGCAAGCGTCTTCCCCCAAAAAAGGGGAAAAGTCAATAGCTATTCTCATTGGCGGAGGGACCGCCTCAGGAAAGACGACCATGCGAAAATCCGTTATTGAGAAAAAGCTGGCTGAAATAGGTATACAGGCAGTTGCAGTAGACCCTGATGAAATAAAAGAATACATCCCTGAATATAAATTATTGCAAAAAACCCATCCGAATGACGCTGCTCGCCTCGTCCATAAAGAATCCCTTGATATTAGCGATCTATTGTTGAAACAACTTATTCATCATCGGAAACATTTTATTTACGAAGGAACCATGGCAAGAACCCGAAAATACAAAAATTTAATTAAAAAACTAAAAAAAGCCCGGTATGAGGTGCATGTCTATATAGTGGATGTTCCGCTAGAATTAGCCAAACAGCGGGCGGACGAAAGGGCAAAGGTTACAGGAAGAAAAATTCCACCTCATATTATCGAAAACACGCACAAGCTTGTATCGAAAACTTTTGAAGCCATCAAGGATTGGGTGGATAGCTATTATGTATACGATAATCGAGATCGATTGAAGCTCATTGCTTCTAAGAATTATATCGAACCTGCATTATACAATGAGTTTTTAAAAAAGGGAAAAGCGAAGTAAGGGGATTCTTTGAAAGTCTTGTTATTTACGAACTTGATTCTTCTTTCTCATATACATTTCGTATTCTTTGTGCCATAACTTATGCGTTCCATACAAAATGGAGAAGGACCAATAGGCTGCTGGTTCGTGCATCATGATTGGGTTAAGCTGCAAGGATGCTAAAGATTTTCGCAGTACTTTATCCGCCTGTTGGCTGGTTAAGTTGCCAATGGCCATCAATTCATCACGTATTTCGAGTAAAAACATGTTATTATCGATTACGCTTTCTAGACTTCGGACATGATTAAGCAGTTGTTTTATTATAGATTTTTTCGTATGTGTTCCTTCAGGTTTGCAAGCCACAATTTTTAATTTGGATAAACACCTTGTGGCCTTCATGCTATTTAAAGACAGTTGATCTTTAGTATAGGAAACCTTTATTTTGTCGGGATCGGTTAAATGACTTCCTCCAACTGGTCCATACACGTAGTCATAATGGTGCTTCTTTCCTGCGCGACACTCTTTGACAAACCGTTCCCACGATCGCTGATGGTGCGGCCACTCTGGCTCATGAGGCAAGGGAAACTCTTTTCCCTTTAATTGACGCAGCTCCTTTAAATTAAGCTCATATGCTAAATAAGCCGGAATTTTTGTATCCGGATGATTAAAATACTGAGATTTGCTGATATTTAATTGGTCTAATATTTCAGGAGAAATTTGTGGATGCATCGCTCTGATTTGTGCCCAGCTTTTTGCTTGCTGGAGATTCAAGGTAACGTAAAAACCCTTTCCGAAATCAGTAAGGTCTCTCTGCGCGTCCAACCGTATTCCAATATCGCGAATAATTTTTGCTGCAAATAAATTTGTTCCATGATAAACCGTACATACATCATTAACAGGAAGCATAAGGGGGACCTTCCTTTCCTTTTAGGGTGCAAGGTGCAATCGTTATATAGTATGAAAGAGGACATATACATATGTTTTATCATTATTTACATGAAAATGGAGAAGGATGCCATTCGGAAAGATAGACTAGACTGCCGTCAGCGTATGGCCTGAACCAAAAAATTTTCATAATACTAATATGGTAATTGTTCCCAACAACACTTGCTCCTGCTATTTTTTTTGCCAAGACCGGTTTTATCATCAACTTTAACAAGTTAAAGAAGAAAACCAGCACCCCTTTATCATTGACCTGTTCCAACCAAAAGTGAGCCTCATATGGTTATCAAAGCTATTGAAAGACAAATGTATCATTATTCTTATCATATTTGGGCAAATCGTTTACATCGCGAAACAACTTAAATCTGATAACTAGAAAAACTTAACAACCCCAAAAAAAAGAAATAAATAATTGGCTTTGTTTCGCTAATGAGAGCGATAGTGAAAGAAGACAGACAAAAAAGACCGATTTATTCGGTCTTTATAGACAGGGGATGATCGTTCGGCAATCATCCCCGCTTGCAATCGAATATGAACTTCTACTTATGAAGTCGATAAGGAACTGTTGAGACAATCACATTTT
Source organism: Parageobacillus sp. VR-IP (assembly GCF_013357975.1). Classification (NCBI taxonomy): domain Bacteria; kingdom Bacillati; phylum Bacillota; class Bacilli; order Caryophanales; family Anoxybacillaceae; genus Parageobacillus; species Parageobacillus sp. VR-IP. The sequence goes on along the minus strand of NZ_JABVYQ010000001.1, from coordinate 686,428 downwards.
TCTTATATAGGAGGCACAATCTCAACAAAACGCTGGATTGGTTATGTAAAAAGTTATGCCAGCCTTTTTTTGGTATAAATTGAGGAATCAAAACCGTTACTGTATAATTTCTTTCCTCTGCCTTGCTTTCAATCGTATCCACCAATTTGGAAATTGGTGTGATAAGATCGCGATAATAAGAAATTAGTGTAACCAGGCGAACATCCGGCCTCCATCTCTTCCATTTCTCTTCCATTCGGAGCATGCTTTCCCGGTCAAATGCCACATATACAGCCAATACATAATCTCCAATGGCTTGGGCGTAATTTAAGGATTGCTCCACTACCTTTGTGATTCCCGCAATAGGTACAATCACGACATTTCCCTCGATTTTGTCCGGAATCTTATTTGGATTGACCCGCAGTTGTTCCGCCACAGCATCATAGTGTTTATGGATTTGATGAAAAATAAATACGATTATCGGAAGAAATACAAGCACAGACCATACTTGAGCAAATTTTGTGATAAAGAAAATGCACAGTACAGTTAGTGTAATGATCGCACCTAGCAAGTTTGCCAGCAGCTTCGGTATCCACCCCGCCGGTTTTTCGCGCACCCATTTTACAATCATGCCTGTTTGTGACAAAGTGAAAGGAATGAATACGCCCACCGCATACAAAGGAATTAACTGTTCCGTTTGCCCTTTAAAAGCGATAATCAGCAAAATAGAAGCAAAGCCAAGCGTGATGATTCCATTTGAATATCCTAAACGGTCACCGCGTATAAGATACATTCTTGGCATGTATTTATCGGATGCCAGATTATATGCCAGCAAAGGAAATGCAGAAAATCCCGTATTTGCAGCCAAGACTAAAATAAGGGCAGTCGTTCCTTGGATAAAGTAATACATCACGCCTCTTCCAAACACTTTGGAGGTGAGCTGGGAAACAACCGTCTCTTCTGCTTTCGGTGCAATTCCATACCAGTATGCCAAAAATGTGACTCCCACAAATAGAAAGGCGAGAATACCCCCCATCATCACTAACGTTTTGGCAGCATTTTTTGCCGCCGGTTCCTTAAAATTTGGAACGGCGTTTGAGATCGCTTCTACCCCTGTCAACGCAGAACAACCAGATGCAAATGCCCGCAGCAGCAAGAATAAGGTAATTCCGGGCACTGCAGTACCGATAGGTGTATGTAAAGTAGACGGTGCTTGTCCATTGATAATACGAAAAATCCCAACAATAATGAGAATAACGAGCGCCAGCACAAACAAATAAACGGGATAGGCCAAAACGGAAGCGGATTCGGTTACGCCTCTGAGATTAAGAATAGTGATAAACACAACCAGTGCGATAGCAATTCCAACTGTGTATGGATGTAAAGCTGGAAACGCGGATGTAATGGCATCCGTTCCTGCAGACACGCTTACTGCCACGGTCAGAATATAGTCGACCAGTAAAGAGCCTCCGGCAATAAGACCTGGATTTACACCCAAGTTCGTTTTGGAAACGACGTAAGCTCCGCCTCCATGCGGATAAGAATAAATGATTTGGCGATACGATAAAATAAGTGCCACCAATAGGACAAGAACCCCAATCGCAATGGGAATGGAATACCAAAATGCAATAAATCCAATCGTCGAGAGAACAAGTAAAATCTGTTCCGTACCGTACGCAACCGAGGATAAAGCATCAGAAGATAAAACGGCTAATGCCTTTAATTTGCCCAACTTTTGCTCTCCCAGTTCGGTTGATTTCAACGGCCTTCCGATTAAGAATCGTTTTAACGATGAAAACATATGTACACCACCAATATGCAGAATTTCAATAAAAAATATTATCATTTTTCTCAGGAAATGAATAGCCTTCGTTTAATGATAATTTCACCGGTTTTTAACTTTAAGATGTCGGAATGCGAAGACTTGTGTTGATACCAATGAAAAACAACAAATAATTTCGCTCATTTTGTTCTTTTCGTCAATATTGCTTCATCGCCTCAGCCTTTTCTGGATCATGAATGGACTGCATAACATTCATGATCATCAACTGACCTTCGATTTTGAGAGCAAAAGCGTACTTTTACTATTATAACTATAACGCCTGTGATTTAATACAATAATACTTTCTCTCGCTTATACGAAGTTTATGGAAAATTTTGTAACCATACGATATCTTCTGTCATATAACGTCGAATACGAATTGCTCGTTCGTCATATTCTAAACGATTGATGGCCATCGCTACCCACCGCTTAATATTTCTCCGCCATCCCCATTCTTAAACACAACCATCTATATTTATTTCGATCATCTATAGTCATTAGTCTCTACTATACATTCATCTATAGTTATTACTCTCTACCGTACATTTTTACTAACGAGATAAGAGTACATATTGGAAAAATTAGGTCTATTATCCAAATCCCTCTTGATAGGGGTGAATATAAATATAGTAAATCAAGCTGATAGGGTCAAATGACTTAAGACCCGTAAAAAAACAGGGGGAAGAATAATGAGTTTCGAAATTCAAATGACAATTTTCGTGTTCATCATGACGATGTCCGTCATCTTTTGGAGGCCAGGAGGCTTAAACGAAGCGTGGCCAGCGTCGATTGGCGCAGGGATTATTTTACTAACAGGTATTGTATCCCGCGGAGATATTTTCGATATTATCGATAAAATCGCTGGCGCATCCATTACCATTATCGCAACGATTGTCATGGCTGTCATATTAGAAAGTTTCGGCTTTTTCCATTGGGCAGCCGCACGACTTGCAAGTTTGGCCAAGGGTTCAGGCTATCGCCTATATTGGTACATTCAACTGCTATGCTTTTTGATGACCCTTTTATTCAATAACGATGGCAGCATCATGATTACAACCCCGATTTTAATTTTACTTCTAAAAAACCTCCGGCTAAAACCACATGAGCAGATTCCGTATCTCTTAAGCGGAGCACTGATTGCAACAGCTTCCAGCGCACCTATTGGGGTAAGTAATATCGTCAATTTAATCGCATTAAAAATTGTTCACATGACACTTTATATGCATACCGCCATGATGTTTATACCAGCGACGTTAGGACTGTTGTTTATGTCTTGGTTGATATACGTAGTGGTAAAGAATAAATTGCCAAAAACATTGCCAGATTTCTCATATGATATAGAGGAAATCTTTTTTACCAAACATTTCCACCCATTAAAGAAAACCATTTCTGTTGAAACAAAGCGGAAACGCACCCAATTTATGTTGAGGATCTTGTTATTTGTCTTTGTGATCCGTTGCCTGCTCTTTGTTGCATCTTATCTCTCGATTCCAATTGAAATCGTTGCAGTGCTTGGATCAGTCGTCCTGCTTGTATGGAGATGGTATCATTTGCGCACCAATCCCGTTGATATCTTGAAAAAGACTCCTTGGCACATTCTTATTTTTGCGTTTTCTATGTATGTCATTATTTACGGGCTCCATAATGCAGGACTAACAGCGATGCTTGTGAAAATATGTGAACCGATTGTAAAGCAAGGATTGTTTTATGCGAGCTTTATCATGGGGGGATTAGTGTCCATTCTGTCTAACTTTTTTAATAATCATCCTGCTTTAATGATTGGAACCATTACCTTGACAGAAATGGGGCTTGATCCTATCACATTAAAGACCATCTATCTCGCGAATATTATTGGCAGTGACATGGGATCCTTGCTATTGCCTATTGGAACACTTGCCTCCCTTATTTGGATGCATATCCTAAAACAAAATAAGATTAAGGTAACATGGAAAGATTATTTAAGCGTATCGTTGATTGTAATCCCATTAACAACCATTGTCACGTTGTTTTTATTATTCTATTGGGTACAAATGGTTTTTGCCCAATGAAAACACCATTCTGCATTCATCATGACTGTGTAAATGTTATCACTTTCTACTTGACGAGGAGGGGGTGCCCGCCGCATTTCTACATCTTGTATCTTTATAGAGATTTATCCAGGGATTCGCCGCGGCGAAATCCCTGGATCATTTTTGACGAAAAAGAAAAAAGGACACCAATCATACGGAAATAGCGATGCTACTCCGCACAATCAGTATCCTCACGCTGGACATATTTAAACCAGGTCAAACTTATCGATATACACAATATTTTTGAGATTCTCATACTACTGCGAGAAAATGAACCAGTTCCTTTAAACTTGACTCAGAGAATTTAAAGCCTTTCTAAACTCTTTTCATCATCCTTGGCATATCTATAGAAAAGTTCGCTATAGAATGTACTTTGAGCGGTCTATCCGGAACGAAGATACTCGGATGAAAAAATTTTGAAGGGTTTTTTAAGAATAGGTTCATAAAACTACGAATGCCAAGATTAGGAGCTTGTTGTTTTATTGGTGGGTTTGTCATTAATTGGGGATTCATTAATGAATATCTCTTTTCTTAAAACGCCCACCGCGTACTTCAGCTATATCTGCTATAGCCAAAAAAGCATTTGGGTCATTTTCTTCGACAATTTCTTTAAGTTTTGCTTCCTCAAGACGGGTAATCACACAAAATATCACTTTTTTATCGTCACCAGTAAATGCTCCTTCACCGCTCAAGTACGTAACGCCGCGACCTAATCGATTCATGATAGCATCCCCAATGGCTTTCGAATTATCACTGATAATCCATGCCGACTTCGATTCATCTAATCCTTTAATGACAACATCAATCGTTTTAAACGCAATCGTATAGGCTAAAATTGAATACATCGCTCTATCCCAGGTAAAAACAAATCCGGCAGCACCTAGAATGAAGATATTAAAAAACATGATGATCTCGCCAACGGAGAAAGGAAGTTTTTTGTTCATGAGTATAGCAAGTATTTCCGTGCCATCCAAAGCTCCACCATAACGAATGACAAGACCTACTCCTGTACCGAGAATCATTCCACCAAAAATGGTAGCCAGCAAAATGTCTTCGGTAAAGGCGGGAACAGGATGAAAAAGGAAGGTAAAAATCGATAAAACGGTAATCCCAAACAACGTGGAAATAGCAAAGGTTTTTCCAATTTGCTTATAGCCCATAAAAAAGAACGGAAGGTTTAAAAGAAAAATAAAAATTCCAAGACGAAAACCCGTAATGTGCGAAAGCATAATGGAAATACCTGTTATGCCTCCATCAATAACGTTATTAGGGACTAAAAAGATTTCAAGTCCTACTGCCATTAAAACAGCCCCGATGAAAATAGCACTTGTCCTTTTAATGATTTTAGCTTTAGATAACCGTTGATGTTGAATCTGTGCCTTGCTCAATTCAGTCAATTATTTTCCTCCTTTTCTACAGAATGGCTTTGTTTATTTTATTATAACAAAAACGTATGAATAATGTTATGGTAGACGAATCAAATATATTCTGCCGCTATTTTGCTTCTATCACCATGGCCATGCCGCTTTAATATTTCAAGTGCCTCTTGTGCGTATGGTTCATCCGTATTGATAACGTGATTTACCATCTTTTCTTCGTCCATAGCATTAACCATAAATCCCAGTGCATAGTTTGTGTCTTCATCTTTAAAACGGTAAATTTCATTTTCTCCTTTCCCCCTTCTCGTTTGGCAACAGAATGCTTATTTCGTTTCCTTATTCATCTACTCGTCTATTCTTGTGATTGTAAAATTTACACCCATCTAATAACGGGCAAGAAAATGGGCAAGCATGTCGGCATATCTTTTACATAACACTAAAGAGAAGGAGGTCAGAAGGTAATGGCGCCAATTGAAATTTTCACATGGACATTATCAGCCATCTTAGGGATTGGCTTTATTATCTCTTTGGTGGCAGTATCAAAAAAACCGAAATACATTACTGAAATGGAACGTAAAAAACCTCATCTCCCTGAATAAAGGAGAGATAACCATGATAAAGGAAATACACATGCTAGCTGTACACGAATCACTTTTCCGTCTTTCCAACGAAACTAAGTTGCTAAACTTTTTCATGATCTGTACATTCGTTTTATTCCCCAAGTGTTCTTTTCCTTATCAGTTGTATCTTCTTTCTGTTCGGTTGTCTTTTCTTGTGTTACCATTGTTTTTGAAAAAAATAAGCCCTTCCGTTGGGGAAGGGCTTTGTGATAAGCGGCAGATAAGAAAGTATGCCTTCGCTTTCGTATCAAACATCAACAGAGTGCACGTTTCATTACTAAGCCCACAGCTTTTATGCACTCCGAAAATCTATTGTGTTCATTTCCCTACGTTATTTCAAGTGTTTTGCCAATTCTGCCTATTTCTCTTCATATCCCGGTATGCCAAGGAGGGCGAACATGTTAACCTCGTCTGTTTCCGTTACATTAAATTATCAGCGATGTTTCTACAAAGAAAAATCTTTCCTGTTTGGCAACATCGATATGTTTACTGCTATCTACACAAAAGAGATCGCATCGGAAGCATTTATGTTATGGCCATAAAATATCCGGAAAGTGACAAACCGCACCAGGTTATTTTTGTTGTTGGTAATAACTATGGTTCATTGGAGTGCTTTTCGGCTTTTCCGCTATTTCTTTAGAAAATTCCATAGTCGCTAAGCTCGGTGTTCTCATTGGTTGATTCATCAAGCTGGTTATGCCACGCATCGCACGCTGAATCGGTTTTGGCATCATATACCGAGCGTTGCGTCCTCTTCTCATACTGAAAACGGCTGTCGCAGCAATTCCCAAGCCTAAACTTAATATAGTCCATACGATATTGTTATTGTTTCGGCGTCCCGTTAAGCGCAACAATTGGTTCCACATTCCTCTATTACGCCCAAAATTAAATAGACGTAAACGATTCACGACCTTTACACACTCCTCTTTTGGAAATTCCCTTGCGTTCGAAAAAAGAATGATTCTTTTTTCGAACATTATTAACGTGTGTTTAGAGAAACAAGATCATACATGGAAAACATTTACTTAATGACAATGCATATTCTTATTCCAATGAGAAATGTTAATAATTGAAGGTGATTACGATTCAACATGCGAGGTTTTCTCCATGTCTATGCCAATGGAGGAAAAATGAGGTTTTCGGACTTGTTTTTGTTTGAAATTTGAACGATGAACATGCATGCATCATAGCCAATAAAAAATTCCCGCCAAATGGCAGGGTTCTAGCTTGCCGGCAAAATTGGCAAACTAAAAAGAACCTATATAGGTTCTTTGAAGATGATGTTGATGAAACCATCAATTAAAATTAATGATTTATTCCGTTTGCGAATCGAGGAAAGGAGACCCAAATGATGAACCAAAGATTTTTTGTTTTCGTTTTTTAGAAAACGCGCCGTCTCCCGAATCTTAATAGAAAAAGAGCAGCGATTAAGAAAAATGGAATAAATCTTCTTCTAAAGCCGGTGCGAAGAAACATTCCTCCCCGTACTGGATCGACCCATTCTATTACTCCTCTATGAACCCATCCATTACGATCGATAACCTCAACCGGCTCTCCCTGATATCTTCTTAAATATTCCATTTTATCCCCTCCTTTCTTACACAAGAGATTTTGGAATAGGAGATACATGAACCATTCTCATTCATTTTTTTGAATAAGTCACCCGATAGGAGGCGCAGAATACAGTGACTTTACGTTCATCGGTATGCTAGATGATGGGCTTGCTTTCCATCCATGTTTGTCCAAGCGGATATTTTGAAAAAGGACAGACCATGAACAATCTGTCCTTTTCCATACAATACACGAAACCACCTATTCCGTTTAAATGAGGAATGAAAAAGGATGTTTAATGTCGCCTTGCGGGGATTAATAACCGCCTAGACCCGTACAAGAACATCCTACAATGATAAGCAAGACAAACAGGACAACAATTTGTTAATATTGGCTCCAAATAGAAGCTCCTACAATAATTAATAAAATGAACAATACAACAATCAACGCAAAATTGAAGCCACCGTAGCCGCCATATCCATATCCTGCACCACCATAACTTCCATATCCCCAACACATAATGTTTCACCTCCTATGGAGTATGAAGGGATTGCTAAATATCCAATCCCTGCTTTTAAGGTATGTTCTTAAAAAAGAGTCAGCTTGTATAAATTCATCATCTGATAAGAAAAATCCACTTTTATCTAATAGGTGCTATTGAGTTTTTTCTAAAATCGTTTGTGATGATAAAACCATATGTAGTTGTTCATTGTTATACAAGTCCTGAATAGCCGATAAGTAAAAAAATCGAGAACCAAGAGGGGTATAAGTAATACATATAATTAGGCTTGCTTGCTGTAAATTCTCGATTCAGTCGATTAGGGTGAATCGCAGACAATTGCTATCGAAATATCGTCGTTTTTTCGAATCACAGACTGAATATTCAGCCCTTTCATCAGTCTGTAGACTCCATTATGATTCGCATGGAATCCCTCTTTTCTCAAAGCGGCTTGTATTTTCGGATAGCCGTAAAAAAGACGAGAACGATGAACCGCCAATAGGTGCCCCTTTAGAATCTGATCTCTTTGTTGAAACGCCACCGTCGATCGGAGTGACGCCCTGCTTCAACCAAATATCCATGATACCATCATGGCATGTCCGAAGCACAAAATACTCTGTCGTCTTTCTGTCATCTTTCTGTCATTTCTTCTTCATTTTTTGACATAACATGCGTGTGAGGAAGTAAAAAGCTTAGATCCAAGTGAGAGTTTGGACTTTTAACCTCCTTGTTTATCAAGGAGGTTCGCTTGTTTTATAGGGTTCCAGTGAATATAACATAATACCAATACCTATTATTCTAAAAATGTACTATTGATAATGGTAGTTTGTCCGTTTCCATGTCGAATTTTTTTCATACTATAAACCAAAGCTACAGCAACCATTTCATAACGAAACATAATCCATCATGGTCTGTAGCTAAATTCCTATAATCCATAAAAAAGGTGGTGGCGAGGAAGTGGCAGCTTTTCTCATGCTCTTCCGTGAAGCTTTTGAAGCTTCGATGCTATGTTCGATTTTGGCTACCTATCTCATTCTAATCGGACAGCGGGATCGTATCCGGAATGTTTGGACAGGTATATTTGCAGCAATCATTGCATCACTCATCGCTGGTGTTGCAATTTACTCGACGGTTCAAAATTACGAAGGTACCTCCTTGGAATTACAAATTGAAGGTATATCCTATTTGCTTGCGTTTGGTATATTAACGTACATGGCCACCTCGATGCAAAAGAACGAAAATCTAAAAGAAGGACTCGAATCAAGGATAGATTCAGCAATCAAAACGGGATCGAAGTTTGCTATTACAGGCTTTACCTTTTTGACAGTGTTCCGAGAAGGGCTTGAGATGGTCGTGTTTATGATTCCGTTAACGTCAATAACCAACCCGATCCTAAATATAGTACTTGGTGTATTAGGGATTATAGCCGGAAGTGTAACTGGATATTTAATCTATGCTCTTGGGAAAAAGATCAATGTAAAATACTTTTTCAATCTTTCAACTTTTTTGCTTGTCATATTTGCTGCAGGATTTTTAGTAAGCGGAATCGGGGAATTTCAGCAACTTGGATGGCTATCATTCGGCAATGAAACGTTATGGGATACAAGTTCCATCTTGAGCAGTGACAGTGCTGCGGGGCATCTGTTGCACGCATTAGTAGGCTATACCGATAAGCCAACAAGTTTACAAGTGATCGGTTATGTTGTTTATTTAGCTTTAATTGGAATTTTGGCAATAGCTCGGAAACGTTCATAACAATAACTTGACCGTCCGACTACTCTTTCTGTTCCTAGCTAATTTATCCATATGGAAGGAAGATGATAAGAGGAATGGAAAAAGCCAATTTTTCCCTTGTTGAGGGAAAAATTGGCTTGTATTATTAATTTTAGCCATTGTTATTCACCATCTACACCATTTATGGTATAATTATCCAAAAACTTGAGAGGTCTAACATGGAAGCTGCCCATTCTTATTTGGTTTTGCCATGTTTGTTTGACTGTCTTTGGTGTGTAGTTTGCAGTAAGCTTAATAAAAAACATTAAAAAGAGAAAAAACAAATTTTAAAAGAGATTTCTAAAAACTTGGAGAATAGGGAGCAAGGAAGAAATATAAAATTTGTCTAGAACCACTTTTTTAAGGAGTTGACGGACTTGGACAATAAAGTACGTTTATTTTTAGTACTCTTGAGTAGTTTGTTCATCTTTGCCTTGAGTACATATAGAATCTTGACTAAAGATTTATCAGGTATTCCTTTATTCGTTGCATACATTTTCTCAATTATTGGACTTATAGGAATGACAGCAAATGCTGTTAAGTTAATTAGAATGATTAGCAATTAGCGTTGCTTTATTGGGCAACGCTATTTTTACTAATAACAACATTTTTGCTGCACAGTATGTGTCTACTATGAAACACCATGCTTATTTTGTTTCCTAAACCTTAACTGTACTCATCACAACTTGATGAACTGGCTGACTAAAATCGGTAATATAGGTCAACAAATTATTTTTTTATTAACTTGTGATATCTGTCCGTTTCCAAAAGACCCACTAATACATTTAATGTTTATAGATATTTATAGGGGGGTGATTTTCCATGTTTTGTCCTAGACCAGTTATATGTCCGCCTAGATTTGTGGTGCGGGACTGTTTCATTCCTCGTGTAGTCCCTTTTATTCATCCAGTTGTACACATTAATCGTCACAATATCGTCAATGTCCCTAGACATATTTTTAGACCTATTACAAGAAACGTAGTGGTTGACCCTGGATACCCTACTCATTGCTGCTAATCAACGCGAATGCCCTACTTTTATTAAGTAGGGCATTTATATGGAACAAGGGTATTGCGCTTTTGTGTTTACATCACCCGTTTGATTAACAATGTTCGTATTTTCACAGATTAATTCATTTTCCGTTGATTTCAAGCAATTTACCTAACTCAAACATTGTACAAAACCTTACATCTTCATTATTTTTTATAATATTCGTGGTCATTTTGGTGATCATGTGGTCAAGAATGCAAGAGCCTTACTCGTCCTTCTTCTTTTATGATGAATAAAAAAGAGCCTACTCAAAGCGAGTAGCTGATGCTGATGACAATCTTGCCTTACATAGCAGGTCAGTAGCCTTTTTTGATTGAAATAAAATATAAAAAAGCCCAGTCGATTATTACTCTTTCCATGTCAGAGGTGAGAAATATGAGGAGCTTTCTTCTTTCGAATCCCCCGACTGTTTACAAAAACGAACTGCTCTATTCCAGCAAAGGGAAAAACACCAGCCTGTACGAAATCATCTTCCCGTATAATCAAGGGTTGGGAGCGCACATTCACACTTCCGGCGAGGATTGCGCATTGGTGTTATCTGGAACATTGACTTATTTTGTGGGCAATCGCGAAACGATCGTAGCCGAGCCGGGCAGTATCGTGTTTGGTTGGCAAAATGTCCTGCACGGGTACCTAAACCGAGAAAAAGAACCGGTGCACCTGCTTGTTTTTGTCACTCCCGGCAAAATCGGATTGGCCTATCCCGATGATAATGACCCGATCGTGCGAAAAGTCCCGGTGGAATGTCGCAAAGTTCACGCCGAAGAAGAGGTAAGCGCCTCTTCTGAATATTCATCGTTTCAGACCGTTCTCATTCACGGCCGATACGAAGAATCTGTGGAACCGGACACATTCAAAGTCTTCATTGATTGGAAAAAGAAGCAACTCTTTATTTTTGATGGAGAAAAAGTGGAACTAACAAGCGATGAGCCCATTCGTCTGCTCAAATATGTGGCCAAGAGTTAAGCACTATTAAAAAATATACCCCATTGTTGAAGGAGTAAAAGGAGCAGCGTTTTGGCTGCTTTTGAGGCTGTTAACAAAGAAGGTCAATATCCTTACGGCGGAAATCATGCTCCTCCCTTTTTATTCTTCTCAAAATTCCTGCTTACACAACACCTCATACGGAACTTCATATTGCCTGCACCACTTTCCTGAGATACCATGTACCAAAAAAGAGAGGCTGTCTCAAAAGGTTGTTAAACCGACCTTTTGGGGGCAGCCACTGTCTCTTTTCTTTACTATTTAGTTATTTATTCCTTTTCTGAAGCAGGAATTTCTCCTTATTTCTGAATTTTTTTTGGATTGTTGAACCTGTTGAATCATCGGAATCACTTCTTTTTCGGGAGTATGAATGCGAATGGCTTCGTCTTCGCTGCGCGGAGAACCATGTACGAATAAAACTTCACTCTATCCGTCGATCTGGAGTACGCAAGATTCCGGCCATTCATTAAGCTCTATAAGTTGTTCTTTGGATAGTTGCTCGATACACCAGCGATTGACGTCATCGATCATCGGATTTGCAGTAAAAACCCACTTGCGAATATTCATATACTTCCCGATCGGCATTTCCCCTGATAAAATAAACTTTAATTGTTTCCTGGAGGGTTTGAAGGCGATCCATTACGGCTCTTGGCTGTGATCCCCAAACCACATCTCCTCCGATAACAACTGTGTCAACGGATCGTTTTTCTAATTCTTCGATTACCGCTTGCAATGCAAAACCATTTCCGTGAATGTCATAAAGAGCGGCAACTCGTTTCAATTGGTTCATCTCCTAAATTGATATATTCCTACTTTCATTTTTTGCATCTATTTTTAAAAATACATATGTTTTAGAATTCGATCACGTACAGTTTCGATAATAATTATCTTATAGCATAAAACACCTTCAAAAAAAGGCGTTTGTTTTTACGATTCTAATTTACCTGGGATTATCCCTGCTATTTGATCCGTAAACAATACAAAATATTCTGTATTTAAAATTGTGTTGCTGCTTAGTTCTTTAATTGTTACATCCTCCAAAATAATGATTTTATCATGGTCGTAAGTTTCAATTTTTTCTTTCTCATATTGTTTTCTTTTTATTTTATTTATTGCGAGAGCCAAAGAAAATACGTTAACACCATGAGACGACAGTTTTTCTTTTAAATCTTTATACAACTCTTCTCGGCTTTCAACATTAATTTTTTCTAACCTGCTAAATTTACCTGACACTAGAAAAGTTCCAGTTAAATAAGTCATATAAATATCACTTTTATCAACTTCTGAAAATCCATTTGCCGCCAACTCAAACGCCTTATCCAAGCAATTAATGAATTCTGTTTTCATATTAATTTTTTTCAAAATTTAAGCCCCTCCTTTGTATTTTTTCATTCAACAAAAGGATATTCTTAATTTATTGAATAAATGCAAAATAAGGGAGGTGAAATGTCATGATTATGCATCCTGTAGTTGCATCAAATTTAAGATCTGTTGGATACGATCCGATATCACAAACATTAAGAATCGAATTCCATAACGGCACTTATAAGTTTTTCGATTATTTTGACATATCTTTCCGCTTCCGACTTTTCAACCGGCGCCAATCAACCAACCGGCGATTGTCATGGTCGTAATATTTTGACCGAGGCCGTTTTCGGTAAGCTTCCAATTCCTCCAGTGTCAGATAACTAATCGTGACTGGACTGTGTAATGATTTACAGCTCATGTTACCTCCTCCAATTGACATTTGATTTCATTGCGTACCAGCTGCCTGTAGCAAGCAGTGCAGTCTTCATAGCGTAGAATGGTTACTAGTTATTTGAGCGTTTTGGTTACATGAAACCGGAACAAATCAAACCTATGATGATTACGAAATTCATTCGCTCATTAATAAAGGATTATCTGAAGAATATGTTGAGTATATCCACTCCATTTTGAAAACGGCTTTTGATACAGCTGTCAATTGGGAATATGTTAAAAACAATATCATTCATAAAGTGGACAAGCCAAAACGAAAAAGAAAACAGGTAATACTTGGACGATTGAAGAATGCAATCGCTTTTTAGAATATGCAGAAAAGGATAGCAAACCACATTTCTATATCTTGTATCTTTTAGCGATTTATACGGGGATGCGCCGCGGCGAAATCCTTGGATTAAAATGGACCGATGTGAATTTCGAGCAGAAGAAAATTAGTGTAAGTAAAGCGCTTTATTATACGAAAGAAAACGAGATTTTTGAACAATCCACTAGGTCAAAATATGTGGTCAAATGGCAAAAAATACAGCGCAACTCCTTGATAGAACAAGGATGTTGCGCTTTTGTGTTTACATCACGCGTTTAAACATCTTCTCTAGTTCATACGTGGAAAAATGGATGATGATTGGGCGGCCATGAGGGCATGTAAACGGATCAGTCGTTTTGCGCAACGCTTCTAGGAGAGCAAAAATTTCGTCGTCGCGCAAGTGCTGGTTCGCTTTAATCGACTGCTTGCAGCTCATGAGAATCGCCGCCTTTTCACGAAGCTGCTTAATGTCAGCCTTTTTCATGTCAAGGACTTGCTGGATCATTTCTTCGATAATCTCCGTTTCTTGTCCCTTTGGAAACCATGTCGGATGGGAACGGACAATAAACGTATGATGTCCAAACGGCTCAAGGAATACGCCGCATTTCGCAAGTTCCTCGCGATGGGAGTCAATCCATACATATTCATCAGCCGGGTACTGCAGCGTCAGCGGGACAAGCAACTCTTGGACTTCGTTTGTCACTTCGCCGACTTTTTCGCGAAAATATTCATACTTAATCCGCTCTTGGGCGGCGTGCTGGTCAATAATGTAAAGCCCTTGCTCGTTTTGCGCCAAAATGTAGGTGCCATGCATTTGTCCGATCGGGTAAAGCGGCGGAATGCGGTCGTTTTTGTGCTCCTGCCCGTTCCCCCCCGCTTGCTCCTCATGTTCCTTGGCTTCCATCGACCCGTCATATTCGTTCGTCTGTTCCCGTTCGTCTTTTTCCGGCAACATCCGCGTGCTTTCTTCTTTTTCTTCCCGCCAAGAAGTTGTTGGTTGCGGCTTTGCCATCTGTACGAGATCTGGCACAGATGGCTCTTTTACCACATGCTCAAACGTCCATGCCGCTTGTTCTGCTTTCGGTTTTGCCGCTTCCTGGCGGCTTATGGACATCGTTGGAATAAGCGTGCGCGTCCGGAACGCTTGGCGAACCGCCTCGGTCACAAGCTCGTTTAATTCCGTCTCTTTGCTAAAACGTACTTCCAATTTCGCAGGGTGCACGTTGACATCAACTAAAACCGGATCCATCGCAATCGACAGCAGGACAATCGGATAACGGCCGATCGGCAGCAGCGTATGATATCCCGCTTCGATCGCTTTCATGAGCGGAATATTGCGCACATACCGTCCATTGACAATGGTAGAAATGTAGTTGCGCGAGGCGCGCGTCACTTCGGGAAGGGAAATGTAGCCTTTAATCGTAAAATCGAGCGATTCTGCCTCGATAGGGATCATCTTTTTCGCGACATCCATACCGTAAATCGCGGCCAGCACATGGCGCACATCGCCGTTGCCGCTCGTGTAAAGCAGCTGTTTTCCGTGATGGCGGAGGCGGAACGAAATATTAGGATGCGCCATGGCAAGCCGATTGACGACATCAGTGACATGGCCGAGCTCGGTATGAATCGTTTTCATATACTTTAAACGGGCTGGGGTGTTGAAAAACAAGTTAGAGACGGTAATTTCGGTTCCCTTGCGGCTTGCCGTCCGTTCGTGTTTGACAAGTTCTCCGCCTTTTAGGACCACTTTTGTCCCCGGACCGTTTCCCGTGCTTGTTTTCATCTCAACTTTCGAAACGGAGGCAATGCTCGGCAGCGCTTCGCCGCGGAAGCCGAGCGTGCGGATGCGGAATAAATCGTGCTCGTCTTTAATTTTACTTGTCGCATGCCTTTCAAAAGCAACAAGGCAATCGTCTTCTTCCATGCCGTCTCCATTATCGATGACGCGAATTTTCGCCAACCCCGCTTCTTCGAGCTCAATTTCAATGGCCGTGCTGTTGGCATCAATCGCGTTTTCCACCAGTTCTTTCACGACGGAGGCAGGGCGCTCAACGACCTCCCCTGCGGCGATTTTGTTGGATAACTGGTCATCGAGCTTGCGAATTTTTCCCATTGCGTCGCCTCCTTTACTTTAATAGTTTTTGAATTTCATATAATTTGTTTAACGCTTCAAGCGGCGTTGTTTCCAATAAGTTGACCGACTTTAACGCCTCAAGTGCCTTTTTTTCTTTTTTGGAAAGGCGCGTTTCTTCTTTCGCCGGCAGCTCTTCAGCGAACATGCTGAGCTGTTCGAACACCGCTTCGTTCTTGCCGTTTGGCTGTTCTTTCCGCTGTTCTTGCTGCTCAAGCTCCGTCAAAATTTCTTTGGCGCGCTGAATGAGGGAAGCTGGAAGCTCGGCAAGCTCGGCGACATGAATACCATAGCTTTGGTCGGCCGGACCTTCTTCGATTTTATGAAGAAAGACGACTTTTCCGTTTTCCTCGACGGCGCTGACATGAACGTTTTTCAATTTTGGAAGCGACTGCTCTAAATCGGTTAATTCGTGATAATGCGTGCTGAACAACGTTTTGGCGCCAATATGATCGTGAATGTACTCGATGATCGCCTGGGCCAGCGCCATCCCATCATACGTCGATGTGCCGCGCCCAATTTCATCAAACAAAATGAGGCTGTTTTGCGTCGCGTGCACGATCGCGTTGCGCGCTTCGAGCATTTCGACCATAAACGTGCTTTGTCCGGACACTAAATCATCTGCCGCCCCGATCCTTGTAAACACTTGGTCAAAAATCGGAAGCACTGCTTTTTCCGCAGGGACAAAACAGCCGATTTGCGCCATAATCGCCGTCAGCGCGATTTGCCGCATGTACGTGCTTTTTCCGGACATATTCGGCCCGGTAATAAGCAATAATTCCCGCTCTTTGTTCATATAGCAATCGTTCGGTACGTATGTTTGCGCTCCGAGCACTTTTTCGACGACAGGGTGGCGTCCTCCTTGAATATAGAGGACGCGGTCATCGGAAAATTGCGGTCTTACATAGCGCCGCTCTTCGCTGACGGTGGCTAACGACTGCAGGACATCGAGCTCGCTCACCGCTTTCGCCAGCGATTGCAAACGGGGAATATATTGTTTGACGCGTTCACGGATATCGACAAACAGTTCGTATTCGAGTTCCATGCTTTTTTCTTCCGCCTCTAAAATAAGTGCTTCTTTTTCTTTCAATTCCTGGGTAATAAAGCGCTCGGCGTTGGCAAGCGTCTGTTTTCGCTCATAACGCCCTTTTGGCAGCAGATGAAGGTTCGGCTTTGTTACTTCAATATAATAGCCAAATACGCGGTTATAGCCGACTTTTAACGATTTGATTCCCGTCCGCTCCCGCTCTTTGCTCTCAAGCTGGGCAATCCATGATTTACCGTTGCGGCTCGCGTCGCGGTAGCGGTCAAGAGTTTCATTGTACCCGTCTTTAATGATGTTCCCTTCTTTCACCGATAGCGGCGGATTGTCCTGAATCGACCGCTCTAACAGCTCGACAAGCTCCGCGCATGGATCCAGCTTGTCGGCCAGCTGTTGTGTCTGATCATCGGAAAGGTTAGCGACGATATTTTTTAGCTCGGGAATTTGTTGGAGCGATTTTTTCAGCTGGATTAAATCGCGGGCATTAACATTTCCATAGGCGACGCGGCCGGCGAGGCGCTCGATGTCATATACTTCGCGAAGGCGCTCGCGCAGCTCCTGGCGCTCAAAATAGTGATGGATAAGCGTTTCTACCATATGTAAGCGCCGTTCGATTTGCCGGCGGTCTAAAAGCGGGCGGTCGAGCCATTGTTTCAGCAATCTTCCGCCCATCGCCGTCACCGTCTCATCAAGCAGCCACAGCAGCGAACCTTTCCGGCCTTTGGCGCGGATCGTTTCCGTCAATTCCAGATTCCGCTTCGAGTACAAATCGATTTTCATGTACTGATCAACTTGGTATACTTGAACGGCCTGCATATGATCAAGACGGCGCTTTTGCGTACGGATAATGTAATGAAGAAGACGGGCAAACGTGGTTCGCAGCTTGTCCTGCGCAAGTCCGCTGGCGATCGCCCCAAACCCTTCTGGCATCTCCGTCTCGTCTTCGTACGAGATCGTCACTCCATATCGTTCTTTCAACAGCTGCTGCTCATGGCTCGGGAAATCACTGGCAAGAACAATTTCTTTCGTTCCGATCGCATACAATTCGTTCATCACGTCTTCAAAAGAAGCAAGGAGCGTGATGCGATTTTCCCCTGTCGATAAATCTGTATAGGCAAAGCCGTATGTATCGTCGGCAAACAGCGTCACCGTCGCCAAGTAGTTGTTTTCTTTCTCTAAAAGCCCTTTTCCTTCCATCACCGTGCCGGGAGTGATGAGCTGGACGACTTCGCGGCGGACGACGCCTTTGGCTGTTTTCGGGTCTTCAACTTGTTCGCAAATTGCGACTTTATACCCTTTGGAGATCAACTGCTCGATATATCCTTGCGCCGAGTGGTACGGAACGCCGCACATCGGCACCCGTTCCTCGCCGCCGCCATCACGGCTTGTCAGAGTAATTTCCAGTTCCTGGGACGCTTTGATCGCATCGTCAAAAAACATTTCGTAAAAATCGCCAAGACGGAAAAATAAAAAGGCATCTTGGTATTGCGACTTGATGTCTAGATATTGCTGAATCATTGGCGTATATTTAGCCATTGTTTTCCTCCAACCTTGCAAATTTACGTTTCTTTTTTCCCAATAAAAAGTTCTTTATCAATGAAATTAGCGGCCACCTTGTCATTTATGGCGTTTCATCCGTATATCGCCATAAAAATAAAGCCGCTAAAAAATATCTTCGCGATTCGTTGTATCCGTGAAATCTTGTTTTCATCTATGGTATCTAGTTTCGAACCAATATCGACATTTTTGAAGTACATTTATGCATCGATGATTCGTTTCAACACGTTTCATTATAACATATTTAATAAAGAAAGAAGAAAAAAGAAAGTTCAGATTCTGACATCGCCTAAAGCGGTAAGCAGTTTGGTGGTTCCTATAATTCGCCTTATAATGAGCCTCTCCCTCTTACATTCCTTGGAGATGGAAGATTCATGTTAAAATGCGATGCATAAAAACAAAGACGGCGGTCAAAAACCACCGTCTTTGTTTTTTTATTTCACCTGCGGAAGCGGGCGCTTTAGCCATTCTTTATAAAACGTGTCAATATCAGGCTCGAAATCTTTGATGACCGGATACCAAGGCGTCACCGCTTCTACCTCAAGCTGGGTTGCACAGCTAGGACAGTAATACTCGCGAAGCACCTGCCATTCCGGATCTGGCGCCATCAATTTCGGATACAGTTCCGCCATTTTTTCCACTGTGTCACGAACATAGATGAGCGCATGAAGCTTCCAGTTGTCGCTTGCCTCGCAAAATTCATATCCGCAATCGCACTTTACGATGCGTCGGCCATCCGGCTTTTGCACAATATAAAGATGAAGCCCGGCCGGAAGCAAAATCGGATCATCCCACGGCACTCTTTCTTGAAGGATGCTAATATATTTGTCAAATCGGTCAACGTCTTTATAATTGGAGAGCATTTCTTTTAACTTGAAAAAATCTATCGTGCCGTCGATTAATTCCTCTATCGTCTTGCGATCGTATTTATCGTACTTTTCCATGTTTTCACCTCATTTCAACTTATTGATTTTTGTACCAAATACCGGGATTTCCAATTCCTCTTCTGTCAATTTCCAATCTTCCGGCAAGTTCCAGAACGACTTAAACTCATTATAAAACTTTTCACTTAACGCGAAAGAGCTCGCATACATATGACGTACTTGTATCGCTGCTTCTTTGTTGATAATTTTCTTTCTTTCCTTTTGCATCCATTGTTTTGTCGGCACCCCTCGCTTCAGCCGCTCTTTTCTCATTTCCTCACGGCGTTTCATCGTTGCTTCTTCATCAACGATATATCGCCCTTTTTCATCTTGAGTGAAGACTGCTCCATAAACACTTTCAGCAAAACGAGGAAGAATATGGCCTTCGTTCAAATCATCTTCGATCATTTTCGGTTTCCGCTCTAGTGGATCGCCAAATCCTGGACCCCCACGCAAATAGTTCAAATATAGATCATAGTTTTCAAAAATCGTTTCCGTCGTAATTGCCTGCTTATCACGGATAATTTCTTTTGCTTCCATCAGTTTTTCATATTGCGGGTTATCCGGATCAGGATCACCGCCAGTCGGAATCGGCAGTCTCTTTTCGATCCGTTCTTTTAAGTTCGTGCCATGAGCCTCAAAACGGTATCCCGCTGCAGCCGGATAACCGCCCATCAATCCGCAATCACTCGAAATGTAACCGTTGCCCATGAAGAACATCGTCCAGTCTTTTGCCCCATACACCATTCTCAACGATTCATAGCCGTTTCCACCTCGGTATTTCCCGTGGCCGCCTGTATTCGGTTTAATGCTTCTTCCAAGATAAATGAGCGGTTCTGCCAGCTCCCAGATTTCCATGTCGCCCATATCGCCTTCCGGATTCCAAATCGCCGCGGCGTGGCTGATCCCGTCTCTTACCGCGCTTGCGCCAACACCTTCAGCGGCTGACTCGAAGCTGTTGACGGCATGGTTTTCATTGAACTGGTTGTATCCTCCGCCCTGCAGCCAGTTGGATGTATTGGCGTTTCCTGCGTTGACTTCTTCAAGGTAGCCGCGGGCGAAATAGTTGCGGCTAAGCCCACGCCATAACGGGCTCCACGCAGATACAAGGAAATGCCATGCATAGCTGTGCGCGGTGCGAATATCGTCTGGGTTTAGCCATGAACCGTATGGCAGATCAAACTTGCTCGCATAATATGCTCCATCGTTGACCCGGTCGTTCGGGATAAGCGTTTGCGACATCATAACCCAGATTCCGCTCGTAATGGAAACCGGCGTCGCGTTGTAACTATGCCAGCCCCATCGATTAACCCCTTCAAAATCGATTTCAAACTTGCCGTCCTTATGAACGATGATCTCCGTCGGCGCGTGCATGATCGTGTTCACACGGGCATAAGGAGGTACATCAAGATTTTTGTACGGTACGTCTACAAAGGAAACTTGACGGTATCTGCCTGGAATAAGCAGCGTTTTTACTTGATTGATAAAGCCGCGGCGCCCTTCTTCGATCACTTCGCGGATAAATTGTTTGTACGTATCAATTCCTTCTTCTTTTACAATATCAAGAACAAGATCGCGAATCATGTGGCATCCGGCTATGCGCGTCCGTTCATCAAGCAGCCAGTACTTTGTAGTGCGGACCGAACGCTGGCTTTCAATTAACCAGTCTTTTAGAAGCGTATCGTTTTTCCCGATTTTGCGGCAGGCCACTTGATAACCGTCATCGTAACGGGTGACCGGACCAACAGTCATGCTTCCAGGAGCTGTTGCGCCAACATCGATAACGTGAGTAACTCCGCCAACCCAGCCGATGAGTTCTCCTTCGTAGAAAATTGGCACGATCGTATGAACGTCACACGGATGGACGTTTCCGATCTGGCAGTCATTGTTGCAGAAAATATCGCCATCTTCGATGCCTGGGTTCTCTTCATAATCATTTTTAATCATAAATTTGATGGCGGCCCCCATCGTGCCAACGTGAATGATGATGCCGGTGGAAGTAACGATAGAATCGCCTTCAGGAGTGTAAAGTGTGAAACATAGTTCGCCTTCCTGCTCGACAATCGGCGATGCGGCAACTCTTTTCGCTGTTTCCCGCGCGTGCACCACACCGCCGCGCAGTTTGGAAAAGATCTTTTCATAACGGATCGGATCGCTTTCTTTCAGCGGAAGTTCTTTCAATCCTGCGTAATGTCCAGTCAGCTGGCTAAGCCGATCGATTTCCTCCCGCATTTCTTTAAGTGTTTTTCCATCCCATCCGATCGTTTTGCGCTTTTTCACCTCTTTTACGTTCATCGCCATGATCGATCAACCTCCTTTTAAATTTCTCTCAAATGGAAGATGCGGTGTTGGTCAAGATATGTTTCAAATCCCGGCGGAATGACAAATGTCGTAGCCGGAGACTCAATGATGGAAAACGCTTTAATTTTGTTGCCCGGCTTCAGTTTTTCCATTTCCCAAATATCCGCTTCGACCCATTTGCCTTTCCAATACACTCTGCGCTTGCCAAGAAACGCTTCTTTCGGTGGCGCTTCACCCGTAAACGGTTCCATAGGGATTTTCGGTTTCGGCACTTCAACGATTCCCCGAACAATGGCGCCTGTGATGCTGTAGCCGAGCTCCGGCGATTTCGCCGCTTTGGCGTAAACTCTCGTGTACGTGTCTTCGAACGCGTTCACAAGCACATCCCAGTGATCCACGTTCTCGAAAGCTTCGATCGGCGCTTCAATTTCCAAGTCGTTTAATTGTCCTTGGTACTGCATGCGGAAATAGAGACGGAACTCAACGTCTTCTTTGCTAAACTTGCTCTTCTCAAATTCGGCTGCCACTTTCTCCTTCAGTTCATCCCACGCATCCTGCAGTTCTTTTCCTGCTTTCAGTTTTTCATCGTCACTGGCACCGTCATTGACGTTAATATCGAGCGTCTTATCATAACGGTATTCGAAATCCGCAGCACCACAGCCGAACGCGGAAAATCCTGCCGCCCACGCCGGTACGAGCACATCTTCAAAACCAAGTCCTTTCGTATAACCGGCGGTATGTAACGGTCCGCCTCCTCCGTATGAGAAACATACATACTGGGACGGTGAATACCCTTTTCCTAAAATCATCGATTCAAGGTAGTTGCGAAGCTGTGATTCAAGCAGGTCAATCACTCCGTACGCCGCGTCTTCGACGGATAATCCAAGCGGATCAGCGATCTGCTTCTTAATCGCTTCGTATGCCCGCTCTGGATAGAGCTTAACTTCCCCACCAAGGAAGTTATCCGGGTTGATCAGTCCGAGAACAACGTGGCAGTCCGTTACCGTTACCGTGTCCACGCCGCCTTCCGGATAGCACACACCGACTCTCGATCCGGCACTGTCCGGGCCAAGTGTCAATGTTTTATAGTTTGGATCGATTCGGACATAGCTTCCAGCTCCCGCACCGACGGTATCCATAGCAACAAGCGGCAGTGAAAGGACAAGGCGAGCCATATCCGGACTTGTGTTGATGCTCAAATCTCCTTGGGTGATGAGCGCTATATCAAAGCTCGTTCCTCCAATATCCGAGCAGGCAATATTACGAATGCCAAGCTTCTCTCCAAGGTATTTCGCGCCAATGACGCCGCCGATCGGACCAGAGACAAGCGTTCTTGCCAATTCGTTTGCCCGTGTGCTGATCGTTCCTCCATGGCTTGCCATTACACGCAAATCAAAATTAGCTCCATGCGCTTTTAGCATGTTGTTAATTTTCGTCAACGTTTCGCGCGAAGGATCGGCCGCATACGCTTCAATAATCGTCGTATTGGTGCGGTGCGATTCTTTTCTGACTGGATAATAATCGACCGACGCAAATACAGGAACTTCTTTGCCGACTTTCTTCATGACTTCTTTGGCTATATCTCTCACTCTTCGCTCATGATGTGGATACTTGTAGGAATGAAACAAGCTGATGACAATTGCTTCCACATCTAATTCCAGAAGTTCCCTTACAGCTGGTTCCACTTCATGTTCGTAAAGCGGAATGACAACGTTTCCAAATAAGTCAACCCTTTCGGTTACACCTCTTGTCAACTCCCTCGGTACAAGTGGAGGATCATAACGGTGAGTGTTTAAGTGCAAACGATCAGAATAAGAATAACCAAGGTATGATTGGATCGCCCGGCCCATTCGATGGAAATCTTCCATACCCTTGTTGACGATCAGCCCGACTCGGCGTCCCTTTCTTGAAACAAGCCGGTTCAGCATCGCTGTTCCCGAATAGACTCCGGCAAGCAGTTGCGGAAATTGCTCTTCAACGGTGGTTTCCCAGTAAGCAAGCGCATCCTTCGCGGAATTTAAGAGGCCTACCGATTCGTCTTCCGGTGTGGATTGCGCCTTCCCGACGACAAACTCTCCGTTTTCATCGATGATAAACGTGTCTGTCATCGTCCCCCCGGCATCAATGGCAAGAATTTGCGCCTTTCTTTTTACCGCTGTTTTCATTTTTTCATCCCCTTCCTACATGTTACTTTGATAGTATCGTGATATTTTATAAGAGTGGTTGTAAACGATGGGTCTAAAAGTATACTAGAATATCATTCAACCCAAACTAGGAAGCATAGGAGTAGAACATTTTGCGTGCAAGGCCTTTTCGTGCCCCCCACATCTTCCGTTGTCACAGAGCAATCTAGAAAAGGTCATTCGCAAGTGATCTTATCCTATAACTAAACAGCATCACCTCCTTCAATGGATAGAAAAAGGGATGACCGTAAGCCACAGCATTAAAACATAATAAAAGCAATGCATTTATTGCTACTATGCTTGCAGACGGAAAATAGAGATAGTGATTCCAAAACGTGGCGGGTAATATGTATTTAACAATAAATCAAAAATATTACTTTAAATAAATTTAAATACATTAATGTAAATAAATGGTTTAATAACCAAAAAAACATCAAGGAAAAGACTATGCGCTTTTCGAAAGAAACGAATAGTTAAAAAGTGAAATTATGTAAAAACATTGCTTTAGTGAGCGAAATAACCGAAAATCGTTGCAAGATAACATTGGAACATAAAAGAGATTTCAATGTGCAGAGCTTTTGCTTCGTTAAGTGGAACAACAGGAGAATAATTATTTGTTTGGCGTTAAATGATGAAGGGGTGATTGTGGCAGTTCAATGAGTGGAAACGTTGCTTCCATGGCTAAGACAACTGAAGTACATCAGCGCATGCTTCATTAAAAGCGCTTTTTGCCTTTCCAATTTCTAGCTTTTGCTAGAAAACAGAGGATAAATTTAACATACTTCAAAAATCTCTAATATTTTATTTGTATGTGTTTTTATGCTATTAATTCACAATTAGTATAGTTCTGTTGTTAAACAGAATAACTAATATGTTCCTGTTATTAAACAGGATAACATAAACAAACGTATTTGTCTATAAAAATTTTTATTTTTTATAATTTTTTATTTTTTAGTATTATCTGTATAATAGAACTAAGCATGATGCAAATTTTGATACGACACTGAAATGAAAAAATTTCTCCTCAAGGCATGCTGAACAATGATAAGTTATATCCCTTTTCAACCTAAAAAAAAACTAGGAAGATCTTCTTCCTAGTTTTACTCTTCATCGCCAAGCAATAAATCTGGGCTTAAATCTTCTAATTCTTCATCAAGGTTGTCATATTCAAAATCATCGTCGTCGCTGTGGCCTTCTGGGTTGATCACCACGCATACTTTCGTTTCTCCAATGACTTCGGCGACAAACTCCCGCTCTACATCAACGACAATTTTATTTCCATTTGGCGAAATGGTGCATTCTAAGCAGTTTGGCTGCTGAATGACACGAACGATAATGTCTGTATCATCGCTAATAATATCATCATCGTCGCGGTATCTTAATTTCACTACATCCGTATAGGATACTGTTTCTGTGACAACTTCTGTTTTTGTATTGTTGTTGTACGAATACCAAACGTTAACATCATAGTGCCCATGGATTTCTACGGTCTTATCACATTTTTTCGCATCGTAGCGATGGTTAATAATCCAGCAGCCTAAAATGCTTGATGGACGGTTTGGCGCCGTAATTGTATGCGTGGATTGCGTAAATCTGCGACCTTTCCCGACGACCGCTTTTGTAATAATTTCTCTGTATTTGTATTCAGACATATAAGAAACCCTCCTCAAATGAATCTTCATTTCATCCTATGCATGATTTCGCCTAATGTGAACATAAGTTTATCAACCATTACGTATAGTTCATTGTATGCGTGGTTTCTGCCGGATGTGACTACTTTTTGGGCTATAAAAAAGACGCCCTTCCTTATGAAGGACGTCTCGTCTTTAATGGCAGCCGCAGCCGCCGTTTCCGCTATAGCGCATTTGTGCACCTGTCTCGCCGCGCAATACGTCGCCGCCCGTTGAAGCGATAATCTCATCGGTCACCGTATTGGAGATGGTAGAAGCGACGAGTTGCAGCAAGTCGTTCACTTCCGTTTGCGACTGTTGAAATTCGCTAACAATCGGAATTTGTGAAAGCTCTTCGTAAATCGCATCGATTTGTGCTTCCACTTTTTTCAGTGCTTCGTATTTTCCATAGTGTTTTAAATTGACAGCCTGTTTTTGCAGTGATTTAATTTGCTCGATCATCGCACGCACTTTTTCATTTTGATGGATTTTTTCCTCGGCGCGCTTGAAAAAGTCGACTTCTTCGGTTTCAGCAATCATTTTCGCCAATTGCTTCGCCTGCGCTAAAATCTCATCCCGTGTATATTTTGCCATCTTATTTCACCTCGATCGCTTCTTCTACCATTTCCCCGTTTAATGTCCATGTTTTCGCTTCGGTAATCCGCACTTGAACAAGTTTGCCAATCGCCGATTTCGGGCCGATGAAGTTGACAAGCTTGTTTTTCCTCGTATATCCGGCGAGGACATTCGGGTTGTTTTTGCTTTCGCCTTCAACTAATACTTCAACAATTTTTCCTTCATACTCTTTCATTTTCCGCGCCGAAATTTCATTGACCAGCGCGTTTAGCCGTTGCAGCCGCTCTTTTTTCACTTCCATCGGCACGTTGTCAACCATTTTCGCTGCCGGTGTGCCTTCGCGCGGCGAATAAATAAATGTGTAGGCAGAATCAAATTCGACTTCACGGTAGAGCGACAGCGTTTCTTCAAACTGTTCTTCCGTCTCGTTCGGGAAACCGACGATAATATCGGTTGTTAACGCCACATCTGGAATCGCTGCTTTAATTTTGCGAACAAGCTCTAAATATTCTTCGCGCGTATATTTCCGGCCCATTAATTTCAATATTTCCGTGCTTCCTGATTGCACCGGCAAATGAATATGTTCGACTAAATTGCCGCGTTTGGCGAGCACTTCGATCAAACGGTCGTCAAAATCGCGCGGATGGCTTGTAGTAAAGCGAATGCGCGCAATATCGATTTTGCGAAGCTCATCCATTAAATCGCCAAGGCCGTATTTCATATCGGTGAAATCTTTGCCGTAAGCGTTGACGTTTTGGCCGAGAAGGGTGATTTCCTTATAGCCTTGGGCGGCAAGATGGCGCACTTCTTGAATGATATCTTCCGGACGGCGGCTTCGTTCTTTTCCGCGCGTATATGGAACAATGCAGTACGTGCAGAACTTATCACAGCCGTACATAATGTTCACCCATGCTTTAATGTTGCCTTTGCGCGCTTTCGGAAGATTTTCGATGACATCGCCTTCTTTCGACCATACTTCGACAACCATTTCTTTCGACATGTAGGCTTCATGCAAAATATATGGCAGGCGGTGAATGTTATGCGTACCGAAAATCATATCAACATATTGATATTGTTTTAAAATTTTATTGACGACCGATTCTTCTTGCGACATGCAGCCGCATACGCCAAGAAGCAAATCCGGATTGTTTTGCTTGAGCGGCTTTAAGTGGCCGATCTCGCCAAACACTTTGTTTTCCGCGTTTTCGCGAATCGCGCACGTATTCAATAAAATGACATTTGCATCTTCTGGACGGTCGGTCGGCTCATATCCGAGCGCCATAAAAATGCCTGCCATGACTTCGGTATCATGTTCATTCATTTGGCAGCCGTACGTGCGAATATAAAACTTGCGGCCGTTGCCCATGCCGCGGAATTGTTCCGGTATGGTGAAGTCTTTAACATATTTTACTTCTTCTTTTCCACGTTTTTTTGCTTCTTTTAGATTTGGCGGAATAAATACGCTCGTAAAATATTTTTCATAATCCTTACTCGTTTTCTTCTTTAACGCATCCAATGCGGATTTTTTGTCCGTTGGATGATCAGCTGTTTGAATTTGTCCTGTTTGTTCTAAACGCTGTTTTTCGTTCATAATGATCTCCTTTCTATTAAGAACTGCAAAAAAAGATGTTTTTCCCCACATCATACACATTATCATAGTATATAATTGCGAACAAATTTAAACAATACTTTTCTTGTTCCGTTTTATACGGAACATGCTATCATAACAAAATGACTCCCAACTAGGCAATACCTAATTGGGAGTGAATGATTTCCAAGTTACATAAATTCAGAAACTAATTCATCGAATTTTTCTTTGCTTAGTTTTAAGTCTGCCTCAGCCAGTGGCGTTTCGCTGTAGCCGTGAAGCAGTTCTTGATAAGATTTTTGCTCTTTGTTTTGGTAAATAAGCCCCGTTACTAGTCCTTTATATTTCATCACCGTTTGCATCGCCATGGTGCGGTCAGATGGATCATATCCTTCGATGTCGCTTACTTTCACCAGATTTTCTTTAAACCAGTCGTATGTGTTTACCTTGTTATACGTTACACACGGACTGAATACATTAATAAGCGAGAATCCTTTATGCTTGATTCCTTCTTCAATTAAGCTTGTCAGTTCTTTTAAATCGCTAGAGAAACTTTGCGCTACAAAGGTTGCGCCGGCGCTTAATGCGATTTCCATAATCGAAAGGGCTGGTTCGACCGAACCTTGCGGAGTGCTTTTCGTTTTAAAGCCGACATCGCTACGCGGCGATGTTTGCCCTTTCGTTAAGCCGTAAATTTGGTTGTCCATGATAATGTAGGTGATGTCGATATTGCGGCGGATCGCATGAATCGTATGTCCCATGCCAATCGCAAATCCGTCGCCGTCACCGCCGGCGGCAATGACTGTTAAATCGCGGTTGGCCATTTTCACTCCTTGGGCAAGCGGCAACGCACGGCCGTGGGTACCGTGAAAGCCGTACGAATGAATGTATCCGGAAATGCGTCCCGAGCAGCCGATTCCGGAAATAACGGCGAGCTGGTGCGGCTCAAGCCCAATGTTTGCCGCGGCGCGCTGAATGGCGGCTTGTACGGAAAAATCGCCACAGCCTGGACACCAGTTTGGTTTGACATCGTTACGAAAATCTTTAAACGTCGCCATGTTTATAACAACTCCTTGCATTTTGTATAAACTTCATTCGGCAAAAACGGATTTCCGTCATATTTCAAGACGCTCACAATTTTCTCCGCTTGTCCGACGTTCATTTTGAGAATGTTGGCAAGCTGGCCTGTTGCATTTTGCTCGACGACAACGACTTTTTTCGCTGCTTCGACAAGCGGCAGCACTTCCTCTGTCGGGAACGGATGCAACAAGCGAATATGCGCGTGATTGACTTTCACGCCGTCCTGTTCAAGACGCTCGATTGCTTCCTCGATCGCACCGCGCGTTGAGATAAAACCGACGATTAATAAATCGGCTTCATCGTGTTTGACGTTTTTATGCACCGGCGTTTTGAACCGGATATGTTGCAGTTTACGTAAACGTTTCTCCATCTGTGCCTTGCGGTTTCCTGCTACCTCGGACGGTCTTCCTGATTCCGCGTGCTCGACGCCGGTGACATGGTGGATGCCGTTTGGCACTCCCGGAAGCACGCGCGGCGAAATGCCATCTTCGGTGATTTCATATCGTTTAAAATCATCTTTTTTCTCTAACGGCGGCAGTTCACCGGTAACGAGTTTACCGCGGCGGATTTCAATTTTATCATATTCTAAAGGCTCAACTGTCTGTTTGCCAAGCGACAGCTGCAAATCCGACAAGAAGATGACTGGGCATTGGTATTCTTCGGCAAGGTTGAACGCTTCGATCATATCATAAAACGCTTCCTCGACCGTGCTTGGCGCCATGACGATTTTTGGAATTTCACCGTGTGTGCCATAAATCATCGCCAATAAGTCCGATTGCTCCTGCTTTGTCGGCAATCCTGTGCTTGGGCCGCCGCGCTGCGTATCAACGATGACAAGCGGCGTTTCGGTCATTCCGGCCAGCCCGATCGACTCCATCATCAAGGAAAGACCAGGGCCTGCGGATGCTGTAAACGCCCGCGCGCCGGCATAGTTTGCCCCAATCGCCATCGTACATGCGGCGATTTCATCTTCCGTTTGAATGACCGCCCCGCCTAAATCCGGAAGTTTTTTAATTAAATATTCCATAATTTCCGATGCCGGCGTAATCGGATAAGCCGCCATAAACCGCGCACCGCCCGCGATAGCTCCTAAGGCAATCGCATCATTGCCGATCATAAACATCCGCTTTTTGCCATCTGCCTCTGCTAGTTTCATTGTTTGCATGCGATCACCAAGCTGCTCTTTCATATATTGGGCCCCGGCGCGGATCGCTTCCATGTTCTTTTCTACGACTTGCTGACCTTTTCTTCCAAAAATTTCTTGAACCACTTCTCCATACACGTCAATATCAATGCCGAGCACTGCGCTGGAAGCGCCGACAGCGACCATGTTTTTCATCAGCGATGTTCCTAAATTCGTCGCAATATCAGTAAACGGGACGGCATACAGCGTGATACCTTCGCGTTCCGGAATCGTCGGGTTAAACTTCGCATCAGCGATGACAATTCCACCGTCGCGGAGCTCATGAAAGTTAAAGTCAATCGATTCCTGATCAAACGCTACTAATATATCAAGATCATCGGCAATCGAGCGAACTGGTGTCGTACTGACACGAATCTTGTTGTTCGTATGCCCCCCTTTAATTCGTGAAGAAAAATGACGATATCCATATAAATAATAACCAAGACGGTTTAGCGCAATGGAGAAGATTTCCCCAGTGCTTTCAATCCCTTCACCCTGTTGTCCTCCAACTTTCCATGAAAGCTGATGAATCATTTCTTACACCCCTTTAAATTCGGTCAAAAAATTACAATTATAAGTTTAGCACTTCTCCGGCAAAATCACTAGACTTTTCAGATAAATGTTTTTCATTTTAAGGAATATTTTTTACGAATATGTAATATCGTTAATTAATTCTAGAATTATAGAAAAAAAACGGAAACTAAACTTATAAAAAATTAGACTTATCCATGCGTTCCATGTTTCAGCCATTTGCGCCGCAATCGATTACTGCGGCAAATGGTCATAAAAATTGCGGAATAAAAACCGTTCTACTTCCTCTTCGGAATAATGTTTCTGCAACTCATTGACCAGATTCGCGTAATCGCGCACCGTGTCGAGCCCGCTGACCGTCTCCTCGATTCCGTCAAAATCCGAGCCAAATCCAACGTTTCTTGCCCCGCCGAGCGAACACACATGTTCTAAATGGCGAAGCACATCGGTGATCGAGGCTTTTTCTTTTGTTAAAAAATACGGCACAAAGTTAAGACCGATCATGCCATCTTTTGCAATAAGCGCTTTAATTTGTTCATCACGCAAGTTGCGCGGATGCGGGCAAAAGCGATATGTATTCGAATGTGAGGCAATCGGAAACTGTGCGATTTCCAGCACATCCCAAAATGCTTTTTCCGATAAATGGGACACATCTACCCAGCGTTTTGCGTCATTCAGCTGCTCAACGACCTGTTTCCCGAATTTGGTAAGCCCTGCGCCACGTCGTTCCCAGGCCCCGTCCGCTACAGCATTAGACCAGTTCCACGTCAGTCCGACGGATGAAACACCGAGGCGCAGCAATGTTTTTAATTTAACAAGGCTTGTCCCAATTGCGTCGCATCCTTCAAGCGTTAGCATCGCCCCGATTTCATTTTCTTCCAACGCGTCAATGTCGCGTTTCGAACGGACAAATTTCATCGCTGGAAACCGACCGATAACTTGTTCAAAAAAAATATCGATCATTTCCAGCGCAACGGTAAACCTCGCTTCTTCCGAAACCGTTTCCGGTATGTAAATGGCAAAACACTGCACCTTGACCTTGGCCTCTTTCAGCGCCGGTAAGGTGACGTGAAGCGATTTTCCGTCTTGGAACGATAACGAGCGATCCATCCACAATTTCATTAGCGCATCGCAATGAGCATCGAAAATCATATATATCCTCCTTTATAAAGTAAAAATAACCTGCCTGCCCTCGAAAACGAAGGCACCAACAGGTTATGTTTCTATCATCAAAGCTCTGCACTATTAACGAGGTTCTACAATTAATTTAATCGCCGTGCGCTCTTCTCCGTCAATAATGATATCGGTAAACGCAGGAATACAGATGAGATCCATGCCGCTTGGTGCCACGAATCCTCGTGCAATAGCTACTGCCTTAACGGCTTGGTTTAATGCACCTGCACCGATCGCCTGGATTTCCGCCGCTCCGCGCTCACGCAATACCCCGGCAAGTGCACCAGCTACAGAGTTAGGATTCGACTTTGCTGAAACTTTTAATATCTCCATTTCTAGCTCCTCCCTCGTTTCCTTCTAAAATTTATCGAGAAAAATGATTTCATTGTTACTTATATTCACTGTTTTGACAAGTATTCCTGCCTAGACGAAAAAAATTTTAAAAAATTTCTAAAAAGTCTATTATTCAAAATAAGGGTGGTCATCATTAATGATGATTCGCTCAATCTTATTCGCCCGCCCTGTTTTTATGTCCACATCGATGAGCACGGCGTTCAGCTGGCTTCTTCCCTCTTTTATTTGGAAACGGACAGGTAATGATGTCAAAAACTTTCTCAGTACTACTTCGCGATCTACACCTAAAATCCCGTCATATGGACCGGTCATTCCAACGTCGGTAATATAGGCAGTTCCTTTTGGTAAAATACGAGCATCAGCCGTTTGCACATGCGTATGGGTGCCGACAACGGCAGAAACCCGTCCATCCAAATACCAGCCCATCGCCTGCTTTTCGCTCGTTGCTTCCGCGTGAAAATCAACGAAAATAATCGGCGTGCGCTGCGCCGCCTCAGCGATCAGTTCGTCGGCTTTTTTGAACGGACAATCGATGGCCGGCAAAAATATTCTTCCTTGCAGATTAATGACCGCCACTTCCATATGCTCGATTTGTATATAGACAATCCCCTTGCCCGGAACACCTTCTGGAAAATTTGCCGGCCGCACTAATGCATTGGCATCATCAATAAATTCAAATATATCGCGCTGGTCCCATGCGTGGTTGCCAAGCGTGACGACATGGGCTCCTTGCTCAAGAAAAGAGCGGTATATTTTTTCCGTAATTCCTTTTCCGCCCGCGGCATTTTCCCCATTGATAATAATGATGTTCGGTCTATGCTTCTCCTTTAGCTTTGGCAAATATTGCTCTACCATTTTTCGTCCTGGCGAACCGACCACATCGCCGATAAATAATAACCTCATTTATATATCCCTTTCTAAGCTAAAGTGTAACTAGTTCAAGTGTGGCACAAAATATAAAAAAAATAAAGTGGCAATATTTCGCCACTTTATTTTGCATACTCTACCGCCCTTGTTTCGCGAATCACAGTAACTTTAATATGTCCTGGATAATCAAGCTCTTCTTCAATCCGCTTGCGGATTTCCCGCGCTAACCGATGCGCTTCTAAATCATCGATCACATCTGGCTTCACCATAATGCGCACTTCGCGTCCCGCCTGGATGGCGTATGATTTTTCTACTCCTTCATACGATTCCGCAATTTCTTCTAATTTTTCGAGGCGGCGAATGTAGTTTTCAAGCGTTTCGCTGCGCGCTCCCGGTCTTGCCGCAGACAACGCGTCTGCTGCGGCAACAAGCACGGCGATGACAGAAGTTGGTTCGGTATCGCCATGGTGGGAAGCAATGCTGTTAATGACGACTGGATGTTCTCTATATTTCGTCGCCAGTTCGACGCCAATTTCGACATGGCTTCCTTCCACTTCATGGTCAATCGCTTTACCAATATCGTGTAGAAGACCGGCACGTCTTGCCAGCATTTCATCTTCGCCGAGCTCCGCCGCCATCAGTCCCGCTAAGAACGCCACTTCGATCGAATGCTTCAATACGTTTTGCCCGTAGCTTGTCCGGAACTTCAACCGTCCTAAAATTTTGATTAGATCCGGATGCAAGCCATGAACACCAACTTCGAATGTCGTTTGTTCACCGACCTCGCGAATGTGTTCGTCGACTTCCCGTCTCGCTTTTTCTACCATTTCTTCAATTCGCGCCGGATGGATCCGTCCATCTTGAACGAGTTTGTCCAAAGCGATGCGCGCCGTTTCGCGGCGGATCGGGTCAAACCCTGATAAAATAACAGCTTCCGGCGTGTCATCAATAATTAAATCTATGCCGGTGAGCGTTTCGAGCGTGCGAATATTGCGCCCTTCGCGTCCGATGATCCGCCCTTTCATTTCATCGTTTGGCAAATTAACGACGGATACGGTTGTTTCCGCGACATGGTCCGCAGCGCAACGCTGAATAGCGAGAGATAAAATCGCTTTTGCCTTCTTATCCGCCTCTTCTTTCGCACGCGTTTCAGCCTCTTTCACCATCACGGCAATTTCATGGGATAATTCTTTTTCAACGCGTTCTAAAATAATTTGCCGCGCTTCTTCGCGGGTCAAGCCGGAAATTCGTTCTAATTCCGTTTGTTGCTGCTGCACGAGTTCTTCCACTTTGCTTTCCATCTGTTCAATATGCTGTTGTCTTTCATTCAGTGCTTCGTCTTTCGCCTCTAAAAGCGCTTCGCGTTTATTGAGGGCTTCATCTTTGCGATCGAGATTTTCTTCTTTTTGCAGCAATCGGTTTTCTTGTTTTTGCAGCTCACTTCTGCGGTCGCGAATTTCACGTTCCACTTCGGTGCGAAGCTTGTGGATTTCATCTTTTGCTTCAAGAAGCGCTTCTTTTTTCAACGCATCCGCTTCCCGTTTTGCTTCTTCCACAATTTGCTCTGCGGCTGCTTGTGCACCGCCAATTTTCGCCTCTGCGATCGATTTGCGAACAAAAAAGCCAACAACGGCACCGACAACTAAGGCAAGCAAAGCGGAGATGATGATTGAACCCATGGTTTCACCTCCTCTTGCTATCATTCAGATGCGTTTGATGTAACTGTTGGCATGTACATTGTTATCAACGTTTCAACATACAGCACAATTTTTGCAAACATCCGAGTTTTCAAGCACCGGCAACCCGTTGATTCATGAAGCGTACATAGATCGAACGGTTCAATGGATGGGAGCTGTGGATTTACGCGAACGCAGTCTAGCTTTCCACAAATGCTTACCGCACTCCCTTGCATGATCGTCCATCATTTCAGAGAGTTGGTCCAGTGCAAAACGATTCCTTCACCAATCTTTGCACGGACCGCCTCCATCAGCCGGAGTCACGGGCTTCTATCGTTTATTTTTTTTGAAAAATATACATGTTAATTTTAAAGGCGGCAAAAATGATTGTCAAGATATAGGAAGTGCACCCCTGCAATAAATGGAAAATAAAAAAAGAGAGGAATCGCTTTCCTCCCTCGTTTAGTCTTCCAAAAGCCCAAACTCGTCTTGCTGCAATTCGCCGACACTGTTAGCACTAGAAGATTCAATGCCGTAATGTTTGCGGATTTCTTGGGCAATTTCTTCGGCAATATGCGGATTTTCTTTTAAAAACTGTTTCGCATTTTCCCGCCCTTGGCCAAGGCGCTCGTCTTTATAGGAGTACCACGAACCGCTTTTTTGCACGATATCAAGTGCCGATGCCATATCGATAATTTCGCCTTCGCGGGAAATGCCTTCTCCGTACATAATATCTACGTCCGCTGTTTTAAATGGCGGAGCCACTTTATTTTTCACAACTTTAATTTTCGTTTTATTTCCCACCATATCGTTACCTTGCTTGATTTGCTCAGCACGGCGCACTTCTAGGCGGACGGAAGCATAAAATTTTAACGCGCGGCCGCCTGGCGTTGTCTCCGGATTGCCAAACATGACTCCGACTTTTTCGCGAATTTGGTTGATGAAAATGGCGATCGCTTTTGATTTATTAATCGCTCCTGATAATTTGCGCAACGCTTGCGACATCAAGCGCGCCTGCAAACCAACGTGGGCGTCGCCCATTTCCCCTTCAATTTCTGCTTTTGGCACCAACGCCGCAACGGAGTCAATGACAATAATGTCAACCGCACCGCTTCTCACTAACGCTTCCGCGATTTCGAGCGCCTGCTCGCCCGTATCTGGCTGAGACAGCAGCAACTCATCGATATTGACGCCTAATTTTTGCGCATAAACCGGATCAAGCGCATGCTCTGCGTCAATAAATGCCGCTTGTCCCCCTTGCTTCTGCACTTCGGCGATCGCATGAAGGGCAACGGTCGTTTTCCCCGAAGATTCAGGTCCATATATTTCAACAATGCGCCCGCGCGGATAGCCGCCCACTCCTAAAGCGATATCAAGCGCCAGCGATCCACTGGAGACAGTGGAAATTTTGCGATCTGTCTGCTCACCAAGCCTCATAATCGAGCCTTTGCCAAACTGCTTTTCAATCTGTTTCAACGCCTGCTCTAAGGCGGCTTGACGGTCTTGATTCACTAACAAACTCCTCCTTTTTCTCAACTACTTATACTATACCGTTTTTTACGTCTGTTGCCAAGCAAAAAATCGAACGTTCATTCGTTTTCTTGTGGTGAAAATAGAAACAATCTCCATCAGAAGGGGGAAAAACAGGGAATAACGTGGGGAAAGGCGGCTACGCTTCATCGGTAGCCGTCCAATGCCTTTAATAGGAAGGAGCAGCCATACTTTGCGGTGCGGACGCGAATTGCGTCGCGCTGGCCGGATAAGGTGAGCGGATAAACATCCGTCCTATTATCGGAAGTGGAAATGCCGATATATACGGTGCCAACCGGCTTCCCTTCAAGCGGGGCTGGCCCTGCTACACCGGTAAAGCTGATGCCAATATCCGCCTGGCAGAGCGTGCGGACGTTTTCCGCCAACAGGCGCGCGCAACGTTCGCTTACCGCGCCGTCGGCTGTTAAAACGGCATGGGGGACGCCAAGCACTTTTTCTTTTACATCATTCGTATAGCAGACGACGCCGCCGCGAACCACTTGGGAAGCACCAGGAACAGCTGTCAGTTGCTCTAGGAAAAGCCCGCCTGTTAAGCTTTCAGCCGCTGCCACTGTTTTCTTTTGTGCTTTTAGCGTCTGAATCGCCTTTTCAAATAATGTTTCTTCATTATAGCCATAAAGATAAGCGCCGACGCGTTCAACAATTTTCTTTTCCGTCTCATCAAGCATTTTTTTCGCCTCTGCTTCCGAGCGGTGCTTCGCGGTCAAACGCAACGTCACTTCCCCGTCGCCGGCAAGCGGGGCAATCGTCGGATTGGACTGCTGATCAATCAAGTCTTGAATTCTTGTTTCCAACTCTGACTCGCCAATGCCAAAAAAACGCAATACGCGCGATTCAATGCGTTCCTGCTGTCCAAGCTTCTCTAGCAAAAAAGCGCGGCCGTATTTTAGAAACATCGGCTACATTTCTTTTGGCGGTCCGGGCAAGAGCATATAGGTAATGGAATCTATTGTAATTGCCATCCCCGGCGCCATGCCGTGCTCATTTTTTAATATGACAGAGCCTTGCAACACCAATGCCTGCTTTTTATTATTTTCCGTCATAATCCGGTTTGTGCGGGCAAAATACGCTTCAATGGAACGCAGCGCTTCCTCATCCGTCACCAGCTTCCGCTGCAGCAGACGAGCGATCGTTTCTTTCGTTAAATCGTCTTTCGTCGGACCGAGCCCGCCGGTAAAAATAATCAGGTCGGCCCTTGTTCGCGCCACTTTTACCGCCTGCTCGAGCCTAGCGGCATTATCACCGACAACGGTATGAAAATAAACGTTAATGCCAAGCCCGGCAAGCTGCTGCGACAAAAACTGCGCATTGGTGTTGGCGATTTGTCCGAGCAACAGCTCAGAGCCAACAGCAATAATCTCTGCGTTCAATCAAGGCGCCCCCTTTATTGGTCTGCATGTATATTTCTATTTGGAATGCAAGAAAGCATGTTTATTTTTTGAAAAATAATCCCAGCCGGACCATATCGTAAAAATGACGGCCACCCACAGCGCCAAATCGGCAAACGGAAACGATAGAAGCGAAAACGGAAAGTTATGCAAAAGAAGAGCGGAAATCGCTATAATTTGCGTCCACGTTTTAATTTTGCCGAGCATATTGGCAGCCATTACCTCCCCTTCGCCGGCCAGCACGAGCCGCAGCCCTGTCACGGCAAACTCGCGGCTAATAATGACAATCACCATCCAAGACGGCGCATAATGAAGATCAACAAGCACAATAAGCGCCGCCGAGACAAGCAATTTATCGGCAAGCGGGTCCAAAAACTTCCCTAAGTTGGTGACAAGTTGATATTTACGGGCATAATAGCCGTCAATCCAATCCGTCGTCGAAGCGATAATAAAAATCAACGCCCCGATCAGATGGGAAACCGGCAGCGTGACCGCGCCGATTTTCACGCTGCCCCACCCAAACGGAACAAGCATAACAATTAAAAATAACGGTATGAGCATAATGCGCGCTACTGTTATTTTATTAGGCAGATTCACTCCAAATACCTCCGCTAGTCAGCATGTGAAAAGACCATCCATCGATGATGCTATGATTTTTTAAAGATAAATTTCATTTTCTGGAATACTTCATCTTTTGGATCGATTGGATAGGTGAAAGGTTTCCCGTTTACTTTCATGTCCACATCAAGCGTGCGGCCGATTTTCACAAATACTTCCGTCTC
This sequence comes from Parageobacillus sp. VR-IP, assembly GCF_013357975.1. Lineage (NCBI taxonomy): Bacteria > Bacillati > Bacillota > Bacilli > Caryophanales > Anoxybacillaceae > Parageobacillus > Parageobacillus sp. VR-IP. The sequence goes on along the minus strand of NZ_JABVYQ010000001.1, from coordinate 648,081 downwards.
GGCGGACAAATCAAATGTTTGTGTTTGTCCGTTTGTTAAACTACCTTTAAAGAAAGAATGCCCCTTTGTATTGTATACTTCTACCCACGAGTTGCCTTTCGATGTCAACTCAATAACAAATTGATCCGTATTGGTCAGCTCAATCGTCGATAAGTTGCCGCGTGTTTCTACGACGTTAAGCGTTGCTTTTGGTGCAGTCGCTTTTTTTGTTTGTTGGCTGGCTTTTTCCCGTTTGTTGTGGCTTGCCTGTTTTCCCGCTTTTTCTTTCGCTTTCTCAAGCGGCGAGTTTTCCGAACTTTCAACCTCTGTTGTCGTCTCTTTTTTCACTTGGCTTTCCGGTTTGTTTCCGGCATTATTTTGCAGAAGCAGCCAAATGATGACGGCAATGCCGACAACGACGGCAGCAATAAGCAGCTTCGGAAGCAAATTGAGCCATTTCGTGCTTTCCGGCGAGAGCTGCTGCCGCGTTTTCACCCGCGATAGCGGTTGAGGAATCTCATCTTGGTAAGATTGTGGAATGTCTTGTTTGTACTCTTCAAATATTTGTTCTGGGTCAAGTCCAACTGCCTCCGCATATTGCCTAATAAACGCGCGGACATAGAAATTTCCCGGCATGATGGCGTAATTTCCTTCTTCAATGCCGATTAAATAGCGCTTTTGAATTTTTGTCATATCTTGTAGCTCGTCCAAACTAATGTTTTTCGCCTCTCTCGCTTCCTTTAAACGTTTACCTAATTCTGTCAACGATAAACACCTTCCACTTTTTGATTAAAAATCAAATTCTGAAAAGCCATCGTTTCCAAACAGAGACGGCTGATCAATGACATCGTACGTAATCTCTTCATTTGGATCATGACGCAGCTCAATAATGTAGTCAAAGTCATCTAGCGTATATTCGGTATGGCGGACAAAAATATCCGGGTGCTCCACTACTTTCGTCGCCTCCAAACGCATCAGTTCGCGAATCAGCTGCCAATGCCGCTCATTCGCCCGCCTAGTTGACACAATACCGTCAATAATAAAAATATTGTCTTCGCTATATTCATCCTTGATCAGCTGGCTGCGCACCGTCTGTTTAATGAGGGTCGATGAGACGAAAAGCCAGCGCTTATTGGCACAAACGCTAGCCGCGACGATCGACTCCGTTTTGCCGACGCGCGGCATGCCGCGGATGCCGATCAGCTTATGACCTTTCTCTTTAAAAATTTCCGCCATAAAATCGACAAGCAGTCCGAGCTCGTCACGGACAAAGCGGAACGTTTTTTTATCATCGGCATCCCGCTGAATGTAACGGCCGTGGCGGACGGCAAGGCGGTCAAGTAGTTTCGGCTGGCGCAGCTTCGTTACGGTAATATTATCCATCGTTTGCAAAATGGTAGAGAGACGTTCAATTTGTTCATTATTATCGCAAAGCAGCAACATGCCGCGGCGTGAATCGCGCACGCCGTTAATCGTCACGATATTGATCGACAGCATCCCTAATAAGGAAGCAACATCTCCTAACAGCCCCGGACGGTTAATATGTATTTCGTACTCCAAATACCACTCTTGCTTTCCCATCCCGTCTCCTCCCTCATTCGCAAATGCCCGCACAAACTACCTATGATAAGTTCATACTACTATAATATCGAATGGAAAAGCAACCGAAAAGGGATAGGAATGAAAAAAAGAGAGGTGGACCCTCTCTTGCACATATTTTTTGTTATGATTCTTGCTGTACTAATTTTACCATCATGTTCGCAATGGCATGCTGCTCTTGTTCATCGGCGACTCTCCAAAGATCAGCAAGCAGCCGCTCTTCCGGGTTTTTTGGATCTACTTGTCTTGCTAGGTAGTCACCGATTTGATAAGCGACATCCGAGATCACTTGTTGGCTCAGTCCTTGCTGCTGCGCTTGTTCAAGACGCTCTGCGAGGAAGTCCTTCCATTGTTCAAAGTTATCTAATACAGACATATGTGTAACCTCCTTATTTTTCGTTTCAAGGATAGTTTGCCTGTTTTTTCATAAAATATACTTAACAGTACCATCCGCCATTGACGGAAATAATTTGCCCGGTTATGTAAGAAGCTGCATCGGAAATCAAAAAGGACACTGTTTTGGCGACCTCATCGGCCGTGCCGAGACGCCCGATCGGAATATCGTCCGCAATCGCCTGCAAATCCTCTTGCGAAAATATGCGCAACATATCCGTATCAATCGCTCCGGGAGCGACGGCGTTGACGCGAATGCCGCTTGGTGCTAATTCTTTCGCAAGTGCCTTCACAAACGCATTTTGTCCGCCTTTGACCATCGAATAGACGACTTCGCATGCAGCGCCGGTTAATCCCCAAATGGAAGAAACGATGACGATGTTTCCTTGCTTTTTGGCAATCATTGAGGGCAGCAGTTTTTTTATTAATAAAATCGGGCTTGTCACATGAAGCTGCACCATGCTTTGTACCAGTTCGTCGCTCATATCTGTAATAAGGCCGTAATAGCTATTTCCACTGTTGTACACAATGACATCAACCGGGCGATTTATTTGCGAAAGAAGCACATCCACGCCATCTTCCGCTGCAAGATCGGCCTGAATCGGCACTACATGCGTGGCTGCCAACTCCTTTTTCAGCTTTTCGACTGGCTCCCGGCGACGATTGTAATGCAATAAAAGCCCATAGCCATCAGCAGCGAGCTGGCGGGCGATGCTTGTCCCGATTCCGCCGCTTGCCCCGGTAATCAGTGCGTATCTCATAGCGATCCCCCTAAAAAAGCATCCTTCATGGAAGGATGCTACTTTTTCTCTTTTGGAACTACTTGACAGACAGCGATTTGCGATTCACAGAAACACTGCTTGGCAATTTCCCCAATTTGTTCCGTTGTTAATGATTGCAAGACGGAAACAACATCGAACAAACTGCTCCCATTAAACGCGTAGCGCGTAAACTGGTTGGCGATATATTCCGGAGAATTCAGCGAACGCAAAAACGCGCCGATTTTCTTCTTTTTCACCCGCTCTAGTTCCTCGCCTTTCACTGTATCAATGGAAAAGGAAAACAAAATTTGTTTCACTTCTTCGCTAAGCCGATCGGCATCGCTTGTATCGCCGCCGACCATGGCGAAGCCGAACTCGCGCTCTTCGGTATAATCATACATAAACGTTTCATCAATAAGCCCAAGCCGGTACAATCGCTCGTAATGCGGCGAACTTTTGCCAAACAAATAGTCCAGCAAAACATTGAACGCCAGCTCATGAACCAGTTTTTCTTTGCCGGCTGGAGGAACAGATGGGGCTTTAATTCCGACAAAGCATTTGTTCGTTTGTACATGCATCGGGATGACTTTCTTTTTCTCGGCAACCTCGCTTGGCTCCTTATATATAAACCTTTCGACTTTCTGTGCTTTCGGGAACGATTTTTTCGCTTGATTATCGCGAATTTGCTGCATTATTTTCTGCTCATCGACCGGTCCGACGACAAAAAGCAGCATATTGCTCGGGTGATAAAATGTTTCATAACATTCATATAAAAGATCTTTCGTAATTTGCGCAATAGACTCGACCGTACCAGCAATATCGATTTTTACCGGGTGGTTTTGATACATGCTTTCAATGACGCCAAAGTAAACGCGCCAGTCAGGATTATCATCATACATGCGAATTTCCTGGCCGATGATTCCCTTTTCTTTTTCCACCGTTTTGTCGGAAAAGTAAGGGCTTTGCACAAAGTCAAGAAGCGTTTCTAAATTTTTTTCGACGTTGGCGGTGCTAGAAAATAAATAAGCGGTGCGCGTAAAGGACGTAAATGCATTCGCCGATGCCCCCTGTTTGCTGAACTGTTGGAACACGTCGCCGTCTTCTTTTTCAAACAGCTTATGCTCCAAAAAGTGGGCAATGCCATCGGGAACCCGCTTCATCTCCGTTTTGCCGAGCGGGACGAATTGATTGTCGACCGATCCGTAGTTGGTCGTAAACGTAGCATACGTTTTGTTAAATCCTTTTTTCGGCAAAATATATACATCCAAACCGTTTTCCATTTTTTCATAAAACAGCTGTTCCTGCAGCTGTTTGTATACCATTTTTTCCATACTATTCCACCCCTTCCATTCCGGTCAGGAAGTAAATCGTATCGAGTTCGACTTTGCCCGCGACGCGCACGATATCTTCGCGGGTAACGCGGTCGGTGCCCGAGAGCCATTCCTCCATCGGCCGCTTCCGCTTGGAAACGACATTATGATAGAGCACTTCCACTAATCCACGCGGAGTGTCGATCGTTTCAAGCAGCTGATTGCGAATGACCGCTTTTGTCTGCGTGATTTCTTCATCGGTGAAATCTCCATTTTTCATCGCTTCCATTTGCTTTTCGATAATTTGCCGCGCTTTTTCGTAATTCGACGGCTCAATGCCCGACATGACCATTAATAACCCTTTATGGCTTTCCAAACGCGAAGCGGCATAATACGCTAAACTCGCTTTCTCGCGCACGTTGATAAACAATTTGGAATGGGAGAAACCGCCGAAAATGCCGTTAAACATTTGCAGCGCGTAATAGTCATCATCATTGTAAGTGACGTTCGTGCGGTAGCCGATATTTAATTTTCCTTGTTTGACATCTTGTTTTTCCACCACTTCGTTCACTTTCTCCGGCGCTTTATGCGCTACTTGTGTTCCGCCTGATGAACGGACGTTGCGGGTTGGCATGGAAAAATGGGATGTCACCGCTTGCAGGACCGCGTCTTCCTGGACGTCGCCAATGACGTACAAATCGATTTCATCCTCGGAAAGCGTTTTTTGATAATATTGAAACAGCTGTTCCGCGGTAATGCCGTCAACATCTTCCAGCTCGCCATTGGCATGTAAAGCGTACGGCTCCCCTTTGCACATTTCTTGGATGAGCCGCAAGCTGGCGTAACGCATTTTATCATCATAAACAGCTTGAATGCGCTGCTTTAGCGCCCGCTTTTCCTGAGCGACAATCTCTTCGACAAATCGCCCGTTTTCCATGGCAGGACGAAGCACAATATCTGCCAGCAATTGAAGCGCTTTCTCTAAAAGCGGCGTTTTCTCTTGCAAAAACACCTCATTCGCTACGTCGATGCGAATCGTAATAATATGATTTTCACCCTTCTTCGCTAAATCTACATTTAATGTCGCTCCATACAGTTCATCTAAATACGTCCGCAGCTGCTTGACACTTGGATATTTCGCCGTGCCGCTTTGCAATACATAAGGCAAGAGGGCGCGCAACGTAACCGTTTCCCTGGAAAGAGGCGCTTTCATTTTCCATACAAGTGTATTGGTTTTATATTTATTGGTCGGAACCGTATGGACGTTAATTTGTTGAACCGTCGTTATTTTTTCATTGACCAATCGAACTCCTCCTTTGCAATAAATCTCATAGATATTTTTATTGTTGTGTTCGCCTTATCAACAATATACCTTTCCCAAACCAAAAAATGCAAATAAAAGCAAAAAGAACCCGACGAGTTGGTTCGGGTTCTTTTTCTGTTCGGTTACCGTTTTCCCTTAATGTAAGGAGTGCCTAGAGATTTTGGCGCTTCCGCGCGTCCGATAAAGCCGGCCAGCGCTAAAATGGTCAACACGTATGGGGCAATGAGCAAATAAACGGTTGGGACATTTTTTAAAAATGGAATCGTCTGACCGACAATGCTCAAGCTTTGTGCTAACCCAAAAAACAGCGCCGCTCCCATCGCGCCGATCGGATGCCACTTTCCGAAAATCATCGCCGCAAGGGCCATAAAACCGTGCCCAGAAATGGTGGCATGGCTGAAATCACGTGAAATAATCGTCGCATACACCCCTCCGCCAATACCGCCTAACGCACCGCTAATCATCACAGCGATATAACGCATTTTCGTCACATTGATCCCCATCGTATCCGCTGCCATCGGGTGTTCGCCGACAGCGCGAAGACGAAGGCCAAATGGCGTTTTGTAAATAATATACCAGGCAACAAACGCCAAAATAATCGCCAAATATGACGGAATGTACGCATTTGAGAAAAAGAGCGGCCCGATAACCGGAATGTGGCTTAATACAGGAACGTCAATTTTATCAAATCCGACTTGAATTTGATCGGTTTGTCCTTTTCCATACATTTTTTTGACTAAAAAGAGCGTCAAGCCAAGCGCCAAAAAGTTGATTGCCACGCCGCTGACGACTTGGTCAGCGCGGAAAGAGACTGAGGCAACGGCGTGAAGCAGGGAGAAAACCGCACCGACAATCATCGCAGCCAGCAGGGCGAGCCATGGAGTAAGCGCCCCAAACTGATCAGCAAACGTTAAGTTAAAAACAACGCTAACGAACGCGCCGATAATCATTAACCCTTCTAAACCGATGTTTACAACGCCGGAACGCTCGCTAAATACACCGCCAAGCGCCGTAAAAATTAGGGGAGCAGCAAAGAAAATCGCAGATGGAACGATGATTTGCAGAACTTCATAAATGCTCACTTATTCCGCCCCCTTTTGCAAACGAGATAGTAATAAGCGAATAATGTAACTAGATGCGACAAAGAAAATGATAAGTGCAATAATAATATCCACTAATTCGGTTGGCACGCCAGCACTCGACGGCATTTCCAGCGCTCCGACTTTCAGCGCACCGAATAATAATGCCGAGAGCAAAATTCCAAAAGCATTGTTGCCGCCAATCAACGCCACCGCAATTCCGTCAAATCCGATGCCGGTAAATCCTGCTTTCGTAGAAATGTTGCCGAATGTGCCAAGGCCCTCCATGGCGCCAGCAACACCGGCAAAAGCTCCGGAAATGACCATTGCTAAAACAATATTCGTTCTTACATTCATTCCCGCATATTGCGAAGCGTGCTGGTTAAATCCGACCGCCCGCAGCTCAAATCCTTTTGTTGTTTTTTCAAGAAGAAACCACATGATAACGGCACCAATAACGGCGATAATAATGCCGTAATGCATCGTAGAATGGTACGTAATCGCATCGAGAAAATCCGAACGAAGCGATGCGCTTTCGTGGATAGGTTGGGATTTAAAGCCTTCATCTGATAAAACAGAACGGATAATGGCATTGGTGACATGAAGAGCAATATAGTTCATCATAATCGTAATGATTACTTCGTGCACTTTTAAATAAGCTTTTAAAATGCCTGGAATTAACGCCCATAGCGCTCCCGCCAGCGCCGCCGCCAAAATGGCGAGCGGCAAGTGAATCACCTTTGGCAAATCGAACGATACGCCGACCCATACCGCTGCGAGCCAGCCGACAATAAGCTGCCCTTCGACACCAATGTTAAACAAACCCGTGCGAAAGGCAAAGGCAACGGCAAGTCCCGATAAAATATAAGGCGTCGTCTGACGAATCGTTTCGCCGATGTAATACGGATCGCCGAACGCCCCATAAATCAGCGCGGAATATCCCGCAATTGGATTATACCCGCTGACGATCATGACGATCGAGCCGACGATCATCCCTAACAACACCGCCAACACTGGAACGAAGAATTGATTAAGCCGATTTGAATTCATGAGGACACACCTGCTTCCTTCCGTTTACTCCCTGCCATTAGCAATCCGAGCTCCTGTTCCGTTGTTTCTTTCGGATCAACGATGGCGACAATTTTTCCTTCATAAATCACGGCAATGCGGTCGCTTACATTCATCACTTCATCGAGCTCAAAAGAAACAAGAAGAACCGCTTTGCCTTGATCACGCTGTTCAATAAGCCGTTTATGGATAAATTCAATGGCTCCAACATCCAACCCGCGCGTTGGCTGCACCGCAATCAGCAAGTCTGGATTCCGATCCACCTCGCGGCCGATGATCGCTTTTTGCTGATTCCCCCCAGAAAGAGCGCGCGCTTTCGTATACTCATCAGGAGTGCGTACGTCAAATTCGGCGATCAGCTGGCGCGCTTTTTCGTAAATCGCTTTAAAGTTTAAAATGCCGTGTTTCGAATATGGACGTTTATAATACGTTTGAAGCGCCATATTTTCACCGATTGGAAAATCGAGAACAAGTCCATGTTTATGACGATCCTGCGGGATATGGCCGACACCGGCTTCAATAATTTTCCGCGGCGGAAGATTGGTAATATCGCGGCCGTTGAGCAAAATCGTTCCCGATTCCGCCTTAATCAGCCCTGTCAACGCCTCGATCAGTTCTGTCTGTCCGTTGCCGTCCACCCCGGCAATGCCGACGATTTCTCCGGCATGCACCGTTAAATCTAAATGGTTCACGGTCGTCACGCCGCGTGCATCTTTCACGACTAAATCTTTAATTTCCAATACCGGTTTGCCTGACTGCGCCGGTTTTTTCTCCGTTTTAAACTGCACTTCGCGACCGACCATCAGTGCGGCGAGCTCATTGGGGTTCGTCTCTGAAACGTTTAAAGTAGCGATTCCTTTTCCCCGGCGAATGACTGTTACGCGGTCGCACACTTCCATAATTTCTTTTAATTTATGCGTAATTAAAATAATCGATTTTCCTTCCTTGACAAGCTTTTTCATAATTTGTATCAGCTCACGGATTTCTTGTGGCGTCAGTACGGCGGTCGGTTCATCAAAAATCAAAATGTCCGCCCCGCGGTATAATGTTTTTAAAATTTCCACACGCTGCTGCATACCCACGGAAATATCAGAAATTTTCGCCGTCGGATCGACAGCAAGACCATAGCGTTCCGACAGCTCGCGCACTTCCCTTTCCGCCCGCTTTATATCGATCGTACCACCCTTTGTCGGTTCACTGCCTAAAATAATGTTTTCCGTTACCGTAAACGTATCGACAAGCATAAAATGCTGGTGCACCATGCCGATCCCAAGATCGTTGGCTACGTTCGGATCGGTAATGTTGACTTTTTGGCCTTTTACGCGAATCTCGCCGCCATCCGGCTGGTAGAGACCAAACAACACGTTCATTAGCGTCGACTTTCCCGCCCCGTTTTCGCCAAGGAGCGCGTGAATCTCCCCCTTTTTTACTTGCAATGTAATGTTGTCATTTGCGACAAAATTGCCAAATACTTTGCGGATGTTCAACATCTCAATCACATATTCCAAACTATTCACTCCTTACTTCAGCAAGGTAAAATCACAAAATGGAAGGATGCAATCAACTATTGCAGCCTTTCATTTTATGATTTTGACGGATAAAAAGGCTAGCGGGACACACTAGCCTTTTTATTTAGTTATTTTTTTAACGACGCTTCAAACTGTTGAAGTTCTTTTCGGTTTGTTGGAACTTTTACTTCGCCTTTGATAATTTTTTGCTTCCATTGGTCTACCGCTTTTAACACATCTGGCTTGATGTTATCTTGTGTTGGCGCAATGCCTACCCCATTTTCCTGAAGCCCGTATTCGAGCGTTTTGCCGCCAGGGAAATCACCGGCTTTTGCTCGTTTTGCTACGTCGTAAACAGCAACATCGACCCGTTTTACCATCGATGTCAACGTAACGTTATACGTTTTTCCATTTACTTTCACTATGCCTTCCGGTGCTTGGTCTTTATCAACACCGATAACCCAAATTTCACGATTCGGATCTTTCTTTTTCAAGTCTTTCGCTTCCGAGAACAAGCCGTTTCCTGTTGCCCCAGCGGCATGATAGATGACATCGATGCCAGAAGCATACATACTTGATGCGATCGCTTTTCCTTTATCGGCTTGGTCAAAAGCGCCGGCATATTGCACTTCCACTTTTGCTTTCGGATTGACGGCTTTGACACCGGCAAGGAATCCGCTTTCAAATTTTTCAATTAATGGAATTTCCATTCCGCCAATAAAGCCGATTTTGTTCGTTTTTGTCGTTAAACCAGCAACAACACCGACAAGGAACGAACCTTCATTTTCTTTAAAGGTAATGCTTGCCACGTTTGGTTCATTAACCACGGTGTCGACAATGGCAAAATTTTTTTTCGGATTTTGTTTTGCAACCTCTTTCATTGCATCTCCCATTAAGTAGCCAATTCCGTAAATCAAATCAAAATCGCTGCGCACTAGTTTATTTAAGTTCGTCGCATAATCCGCATCGCTAGACGATTGCAAATAATCATAGCCGCCGCGGCCTTTTTTCAGGTCATTGTCTTTTCCAAATTTTTGCAGACCTTCCCAAGCGGATTGGTTAAACGATTTGTCGTCAATACCACCGACGTCCGTTACCATCGCAACGCTAAACGTATCTTTGTTGCCGGCATTATTGCCTCCTTGTCCACCACAGCCGCCTAGTAAAGTGCCTGCTGCTAACATAAGAGACAGTGCAATTCCAAACCTTTTCTTCATTGTCCATTACCCCCTAATTCCAAAAAAATTGTCATTCTTCGTTAGTATGGAAACATCCTCGCCCTTCTATTCTATGTATCGGTTTCACCTCCTTAGAAGCTAATGCGTCTGCGCATGACATGGAAGCTAAATTTATCGGAGCGGAAATAGTTAATCGAATAAAAGATCGGTTCATCGTTTTTATCAAAATGCATTTGCTTTAATACAAGAAGCGCTGTTTCCGGCTCACATTGCAAAATCGGCGACACTTTCTCATGATAGCCGAGCGGCTCAATACGGGCTACCGCATATGCGATGTCCCGGTTGGTTTGATGATGTAAATTTTCAAATAGCGACTCTTGTTCATAAGAAATTCCTTTCGGCAAATATTTGCATAAAATTTTATCAATGCAATAGACAACAGGCTCCCCGTCCGCCGTGCGAACCCGTTCAATGTGCAAAATGGCATCGTCTGGCGAACATTGAAATCTTCGCACATCATCTTCGGTTGGCTGCTGAATGGAAGAAGATAAAAAAATCGTTCCCGGCTTGCGTCCCGCTTGGCGAATCATATCGGTCACGCTGCTCAGCTGCTCGATGCCGGAGGTAAACAGCGGTCTTGCGTTGACAAACGTTCCGACGCCGTGGCGGCGGATGATAACATTTTCTTCTTCTAGCACCCGCAACGCTTCGCGCAAGGTGGCGCGGCTGACGCCGAGCTGCTTTGCCAGTTCAAATTCCGAAGGAAGCTTTTGCTTTTCTTTATATACGCCGGTTTCGATATCATGTTTAATGCGATCAATCACCTGCAAATATAGATGGCGATTGTCCGATTTGATCGACATCAGAAAATCCTCCACTTTCTTCATTTTTAGATATCAGACCTCTGACATTAGACATGTAACCTATTTGACATTACTATAGCATTTTTTTTTTCATAAATAAATAGTTAATAAAAATTTTGTCGAAAAAAAGAAAAAGAATTATTGGTAGCGCTTCCAATGTGACATATTTTTTAGCGGAAAACAGGCGATTGCAGACCTGTTCTCCGCTTTTCTATGACGTTTTTTTTATATCTTCTTTCGAGAGCAGCACGGCACGCGGTTTACTTCCTTCATATGGTCCGACGACTCCGCGCGCTTCCATCGCGTCGATGAGGCGGGCCGCACGGTTATAGCCGATGCGAAAACGCCGCTGCAACATGGAAACGGAAGCACTTTGCATCTCTACGACAAGACGTACCGCTTCCTCATATAATTCATCGTCAAATGACGTATCTTCGCTTTCCTCGCTAATCATCATCTCTTCATAGTATTGAGCTTTTTGCTGGGAAATAACAAAGCCGACCACTTCTTCGACTTCTTGATCGGAAACAAACGCTCCTTGGACGCGCACCGGTTTGGAAGCGCCCATCGGCAAAAACAGCATATCGCCGCGGCCTAGCAGTTTTTCCGCGCCGCCCATGTCCAAAATTGTGCGCGAATCCGTTTGCGAGGAAACGCTAAACGCGATCCGCGACGGAATATTGGCTTTAATAACGCCGGTAATGACATCCACCGACGGCCGCTGGGTAGCGATAATTAAATGAATGCCGGCCGCGCGCGCCATTTGCGCGAGCCGTGTAATCGAATCTTCCACATCGGAGGAAGCGACCATCATTAAATCGGCCAGCTCGTCAATAATGACGACAATGTATGGAAGAAGCGGCTGTTTTTCGTTGGTTTCTTGATTATGACGCTGTATATGTTCATTGTACCCTTCGATGTTGCGCGTGCCGGTGTGCGAGAACAATTCATAGCGCCGCTCCATTTCTTGCACTACTTTTTTCAGTGCTTGCGACGCTTTTTTCGGATCGGTCACGACCGGCGTCAGCAAATGTGGAATGCCATTATAGACGCTTAATTCTACCATTTTCGGGTCGATCATCATTAGTTTTACTTCATGCGGTTTTGTCCGCATCAGCAAGCTGATGACAATGCCGTTGATGCATACACTTTTGCCGCTGCCGGTCGCCCCGGCGATTAACAAATGCGGCATTTTGTTCAGCTCTGCGACCACGACTTCGCCGGAAATGTCCCGCCCTAACGGAATTAACAGTTTTGCTTCCTGTTTGTAGTGATCAATCGCTTCTAACACTTCCCGCAGCGAAACGGTGGCAATTTCTTCATTTGGAACTTCAATGCCGATAGCAGATTTTCCAGGAATCGGAGCTTCAATGCGGATGTCCTTCGCTGCTAAGGCAAGCGCAAGGTCATCGCTTAAACTGACGATTTTGCTTACTTTCACGCCGACATCCGGGTATACTTCATATTTCGTCACCGCCGGGCCAAGGTGAACTTGCGTTACTTTCGCTTTAACACCAAAGCTTTGAAATGTTTTTTCCAGCTTGCGCGCATTCGCATAGATATTGGCATGATCCTTCACCTGACCGGTTTGCTTTGGCAAATGCAGCAGCTCAAGCGGCGGCAGCTGGTAATCCGTATTTTCCATCTCCGAGAATGCCAGCGGCGGAGACTCTTCTTCTGCATTTTCCCTGCTCTCTTCAGGTGGTCCGTATTCGGTTTCACTCGAGCGGGCAGCAGTAAAATCAGAAATAATCGGCGGCGAGAAAACTTCCCCTTCCTGTGCGGCCGGCTCCTCGTCGATGCTGTCGCTATGTGGAGAAGACGGCGTTACACTTGGTTTCCGCCGTTTGCGCTCCTTTTTTTGATGGTTCAACTGTTTCATATCGGCAATGAACGCCAGCCATTGCTGCTTCAGAAATGTAAGAAACAACATCACCGCTTTTCCGATGGTTTCCCGCAGCGATTTTCCCGTCAGAAAGACGATGCCGGCGAGAAAAAGAAAAAAACAGATCCACTTTGTGCCAAGTTCATCAAATAGTTGATAGCTTGCGGCAAACAGAAAAGCTCCGACCATTCCCCCTCCCAAGTCCGCACTCGCGGTTTTGCCGCTTGCTTCATTCCAAAACAATTCCCACGTCGTCCGGATCACGCTAGGATCAAATTGTCCCCGGCGCGACAACAAATCAAACAGCTTTTCATGACTTAAAAGCAAAAGAGCGGAAATGATAATATAGGAACCGAGAAAAATACGGTTGACAAACGAAGGCCAAGCGCGCTTCCAAATGAGATAAAACGACAGGCTAAACATGCCTACCAACAGCAGCATATACCATTCGCCAAAGAAAAAACGCGCCACAAGCACAAGCGCTTTTCCCACCAGCCCAAGGTGGGCCATTGCAATCACGGAAATCGCCAACATAGCAAGCCCGAGCAATTCGAAGCGAAACGCCTCTTTCCATTGCTTTTTGGACTGTTTTGTTTTTTTCTTTCGCTTCCGTTTTGCCACAATGATTCACTCCAATGAACGAATTCGAAGACTGGAAAAAAGCAGCCAACAATGGCTGCTTTTTTCCGTTTGCTTATTTATTATACCATGAATGGACATAGAATTCATTACGATGTTGCGGCAGACATCGGAAATCGCGACCCAGGTGCATATTTTGGATTTAAAAAATGAAACGGATTGGTGCTTAAATTTTGTACAATTTCATATTCATCGGTATCTGTTTTTTGCACGAGAAACGGAATGCCGTCATAATAGACCATCTTTTGTTTTTCATATGCTGCGGTGTCCGTTGGGAAAATTAAATGCTCCGGCATGATCGTATATAAAATCATTGAATCATCTTCCTTTCACCGGATTTTTTCATTTCAATTAATTCCCGCAATTTGTTCATCGCCTGCGAAACTCCGCCGACTTCATCAATCAGCCCATATTTAACCGCATCGGGACCGACGACGTTCGTGCCGATATCGCGCGTTAAATTTCCTTTCGAAAACATCAGTTCCTTAAACTTTTCTTCACTAATATTTGAATGTTTCGTAACAAAGCGAACGACCCGTTCCTGCATTTTATCTAAATACTCAAATGTTTGCGGAACGCCGATCACGAGCCCCGTCAGGCGAACCGGGTGGATCGTCATCGTCGCTGTTTCGGTAATGAACGAATAGTCGCAGGAAACGGCAATCGGCACACCGATCGAGTGTCCCCCTCCCAGCACGATCGAAACGGTCGGTTTAGATAAAGATGCCAGCATTTCTGCGATCGCCAATCCTGCTTCCACATCACCGCCTACCGTGTTTAAAATAACAAGCAACCCTTCAATATTTTGATTTTGCTCGATTGCTACAATTTGCGGAATGACATGTTCGTATTTTGTCGCTTTGTTTTGCGGTGGCAGCTGAATATGGCCTTCGATTTGCCCGACGATCGTCAAACAATGGATATTCGTATCCGGCGTCATTTGCGGAATGTTCGTTTGTCCTAATTGCTGAATCGCCTCTGCCGCTTGCTCCGTCTTTGTTTCCGGTTTTTCGTCTGCTTCTTGCTGTATGTAACGCTCTGTTTCCATATACATTCTCCTTTCTCTCCGTCATATGTTTAGTATGCTCGAGTTGGAAAAGAAAAATGCTGAATAGGGTAAAATCCCTACCAGCATTTTCCCGTGGACTTTGAGCATGATCGCACTATACTTCCATAATAATTGGCAAAATCATCGGCTTGCGTTTTGTTTTTTCAAATAAAAATTGGCCTAACGCTTCGCGAATATTGGATTTTAAAGAAGACCATTCCATCATATATGTCTGCAAACATTGGTTGATGATGGCAGCAACGATTTTGGTTGCTTCCTCTAGCAATGTTTCCGATTCTCTCACATACACAAAGCCGCGTGAAATAATTTCCGGTCCAGCGACAATATTTTTTGCATCTTTGCTTAATGTCACCACGACGATCAAAATACCATCTTGCGATAACAGACGCCGGTCTCTTAACACGATATTCCCGACATCGCCGATGCCAAGACCGTCAATTAAAATGTTTCCGTACGGAACTTTTCCGCCGGGACGCGCCACACCGTTGCGAAATTCAATCACTTCGCCTTTGTCAATCAAAAACGTCCGATCTTCGGAAATGCCGACCGCTTTGGCAAGATTGGCGTGCGCTTTTTGCATGCGGTATTCCCCATGAACAGGAATAAAGTACTTTGGCTTCATCAAATTAAGCATGAGCTTTAGCTCTTCTTGGCATCCGTGTCCTGATACGTGCACTTTTCGCTCGCGGTAAATGACATCCGCTCCGGCTCGGTATAACGCATCAATCGTTTTCGCAAATCCCAGCTCATATCCCGGCATGACGGAAGCTGCAACAATAACGGTATCTCCTTCTTTTATGTTCACCTGCTTATGCGCCTGTTTTGCCATGCGCGCCAATGCACTCATCGGTTCGCCATGGCCGCCTGTCGTTAAAATAATTAATTCTTTATCATCGTAGCGGTCAATATCATAAATGGAAATCGTCACTTTGTCCGGAAGATGCAAATAGCCGAGGCGCACTGCAATATCCATCACTTTATGCAATGTTTTTCCTACGACCGCCACCTTTCGTCCGTATGTTTTGGCCGCATGCAGCACTTGCTGGATTCTTGTAATATTGGACGCATAGCAGGCAATAAAAACACGGCCCTTCGCATTGTAAATCACGTCGGCGATTTCCTGAGCGACAACCGTATCGGAACCGGTATATCCCGGCCGTTCTGCGTTGGTGCTATCGGACAGTAAACAAAGCACCCCTTGTTCGCCAATTTGTGCCATCTTTCCTAAATCGGCTCGATTTTTGCCGTATGGAGTCTGGTCAAATTTAAAATCGCTCGTGTACACAATCGCTCCTTGCGATGTATGAATGCTAATTCCGACAGAATCGGGGATGCTGTGAATCGTCCGGAAAAACGTTACTTTCGCTTTGTCGAACAACAATTCGGAATTGGAGCGAATTTCATGCAGTTTGGCATTCGTAATTCCCTGCTCCTTTAAAATCGCTTCCGCCAACCCTAACGTTAATTTCGTTCCATACACCGGCACGGAAATTTTTTTGAGCACATACGCAATCGCCCCGATATGCTCTTCATGTCCATGGGTCAGGAAAATCGCTTTAATACGGTCTTGACGTTCCACAAGATAGCTAATGTCAGGGATCACTTTATCAATTCCGAGCATCTCATCTTCAGGAAACATAACCCCGGCGTCAATGACAAAAATGTCGTCATCAAGCTCCACAACATACATGTTTTTGCCGATTTCCCCAACTCCCCCAAGGGCAAAAATCCTTATTTTCTCTACTGGTTTCGTTCTCAATGCTACGTCCTCCTATGATGATACTAACCCGCTCAAAGTCACTTGCTTTTATTATAACTGATGGTCGATTTTAAACACAAGATAGTTTATAAAGCGCTTGATTTCACAAAAAAACCAACCCGCATAAAGAAGCGGATTGGTTTGCATTATAACATATTTAATAGGCGCATCAGTTCGCTGCGTTCTTGTTCGGTGAGCGGAACAAGCGGGAGGCGCACCGAGCCGACGTCTAATCCTTTTAGCTGCAATGCGGTTTTTACCGGCACAGGGCTTGGCGCGGCAAACAGGCCTTTCATAACCGGCAGCAGTTTTTGATGAAGCTTGGCCGCTTTCTTATTGTCGCCGGCTTCAAAAGCCGCGATCATTTGCTGCATTTCATTGCCGATAATATGCGATGCGACCGAAACGACGCCGGCTCCGCCGATCGCTAATACCGGAAGCGTAATGCTGTCATCGCCGCTATAAAGCTGAAAATCTTCCCGCGTGCGGGTGATGATTTCCGTCATCGCATCCAAATTGCCGCTCGCGTCTTTTACGGCAACAATATTAGGAATTTCCGATAAGCGGACAACCGTGTCGACCGCAATGTTGACAACCGAACGGCCCGGGATGTTATACAGCATAACCGGAAGCGATGTGCTCTCGGCAATCGCTTTAAAATGCTGGTACAGCCCTTCCTGATTCGGCTTATTATAATACGGCGCAACTAACATCACGGCATCGACGCCGATTTCTTCCGCCTTTTTCGTCAGCTCGATTGAGGCGCGCGTATTATTTGTTCCTGTTCCGGCAATCACTGGAACTCTTCCGTTGACAACGGAAACGACATGGCGGAATAACGCCACTTTTTCTTCGGTCGTCAAGGTCGGCGATTCGCCGGTCGTGCCGGCAATAACGAGCGAATCGGTTCCGTTTTCCAACAAGTAGTTGATAAGACTTGTCGTTTTCGCAAAGTCAATGTTTCCTTTATGGTCAAACGGCGTAACCATCGCTGTTACGATTTTCCCGAATTGAACCAATGTTTTCACCCCTTATTCCAATTTACCTCGTACTCATCCCATGATAGTTCGGAAAGATGAAACGCATCATGCAACGCGTTGACAGCTTTTTTCATGTCTTCTTCTTTGACTAATACCCAAATGGTCGTATGGCTATCAGCCGATTGTAAAATTTGAATTCCTTGTTCGGAAAGGGCGGTGACAATTTTCGCTGTAACTCCAGGAACACCGGCAATTCCAGCGCCAACAACAGACACTTTTGCACATCCTGTCACTACGGCCGGTTCATACCCGATGCGGCGCAATGCAGCAACCGCTTTTTCCGTCATTTCCCCAGCAACCGTATACACCACTCCATGTGGCGAAATATTAATAAAGTCTACGCTGATCCCTTCATTAGCCATCGCTTTAAACACATCGGACTGCAGTTCATAATGCCCTTCTCTCGCCTGCACTTTAATTTGCGTAACATTGGAAACGTACGTAATTCCCGTTACTAACCGCTCTTTAACATCGCTTCCTTTTTTGCCGCGAATGACAGATGTTACGAGCGTTCCTAATGAATCGGAATACGTGGAGCGTACGCGCAGCGGCACTTTTGCCTGCATCGCGATTTCGACTGCGCGCGGATGGATCACTTTTGCCCCTTGGTACGCCATGTTGCAAATTTCGGTATACGTGACGACATCGAGTGGACGGGCGTTTTCGACAATGCGCGGGTCGGCAGTCATAACCCCTTCGACATCGGTAAAAATATCGACCCATTCGGCGTTTAGCGCCGCGCCAAGCGCTGCCGCGGACGTATCGCTTCCGCCGCGTCCAAGTGTCGTTATATCGCCGTTTTCCGCCACTCCTTGGAAGCCCGCGACGACAACGACGTCATATTCATTTAGCGCCGCAAGAACGCGGTCGCAGCGCATTTCTATAATTTTTGCATTCGTATGATCGTCATTGGTGCGGAAACCCGCTTGGGCACCAGTGAACGCCGTCGCTTTAATGCCGTGTTTATTTAAAAGGTTGGCGAACACGACGCTGGAAATAATTTCGCCGCACGCCATCAGCATATCTTGTTCACGTTTGCTGACGTAATTGTTCGCCCCGCCAATCAGGCTAAGAAGCGTATCGGTCGCGTATGGATCCCCTTTCCGCCCCATCGCTGAGACAACGACGACGACTTTATAGCCATCTTCCAGCGCTCTTTCAATATGTTTGCGCGCAAAATCCCGTCCGCGTTCATCGCGGACGGATGTGCCCCCAAATTTTTGCACAATGATTTTCATGTTAACACCTCGATGTGAGACTGTCTCTATTTTTTATTTTATAAGCCCTAATTTCAGCAGGCTTTCGGCAATTTGCACTGAATTTGACGCCGCGCCTTTTAATAAATTGTCCGCTACGATCCATAGATGAAAAGCGCGGTCATCGTCTAAATCTTTGCGAATGCGGCCGACGAACACATCATATTTGCCGACGCAATCGACCGGCATCGGATATACTTGTTCGCTTGGGTCATCTTGTAAAACAACGCCTGGCGCCTCTTTTAATACCGCTTTAATGTCGTCTGCGCTGACGCCGTCTTTTTCAATTTCAATATATACCGACTCCGAATGGCCGCAGACAACCGGGATGCGCACACATGTCGCCGCTACTTGCAGCTCTGGCATATGCATAATTTTCTTCGTTTCATTAATCATTTTCATTTCTTCAAATGTAAAGCCGTTCTCTTGGAATTTATCAATCTGCGGAATGGCGTTAAACGCGATTTGGTAATGTTTGCGGTCCGATTTTACCGGTAAAATTTCCGGCGTCACCGGCTCGCCGTTTAACAACGCTTTTGATTGCTCTTTGAGCTCTTCAATCGCCTGCGCACCGGCGCCCGACACGGCCTGATACGTAGAGACAATCACCCGTTTTAGCCCAAACGCCTGGCGGATCGGTTCGAGCGCCACCACCATCTGAATGGTGGAACAGTTTGGATTGGCGATAATGCCGTTATGCCATGTTAAATCCTGTTCATTCACTTCTGGAACGACAAGCGGCACGTTTTCGTCCATACGGAATGCGCTCGTATTATCGATGACAATCGCCCCACGTTTTACCGCTTCCGGCGCCAGCACTTTGGAAACCGCCCCGCCCGCGCTAAATAGGGCGATATCTACGCCGGCAAAGCTTTCCGGCGCTGCTGCTTGCACTTCAATTTCTTCGCCGCGAAAGCGCATTTTTTTGCCTGCGGAACGCTCCGATGATAATAAAGTCAGTTTTCCGACTGGAAAGTTTCTATTTTCGAGTGTTTGTACCATTTGCTGACCAACTGCACCTGTTGCACCAACCACTGCAACGTGAAAGCGTCTTTCTTCCATGAACCATTCTCCTTCCACATCATCACTCAATCATATTACTAAACTTGTGCACGATGGAAATCGACAGGTTCTGGCGTACAGAAGAGCCTTTTCTACACCTTCGTGTAGACGCTCGCTCTTATTTCGCCAGAATTTCATGGATAAACACCTCGCTGGTGCTTCGCGTCCTGTCGGCACGGTTCAAAACCGCTCCCCACTTTATTCCAATGATTCCAACCACGGGCTTTCGTGGTCAATCAATTGTAAATTCATAGTTTTTATTTTATCATATTCTACTTTAAAAGAGGGAAAATTTTTATACATAGGCATGAATTTTCTACCGGTTCGTTTTCGGAGCGGTTAAGATGGGTCGTTGTCGCGGAATTTCTCGATAATAACCGGCTGCAGCTGTTTCCCTTCCAACGCAGCGAGAACGGTATCGCGAAGCAGCGACATTTTTGCGACCATCGAATTTGGTTTCGTGTGCGGAGCGTCTTGGCCAAACGGAATAAAATAAATATTTTTCGCCGCCATTAAGCGCATTAAGTTAACTCCGTTCAAGCCTAATGCATCGTTCGTGGAAATGCCAAGCACGACCGGACGGTGATTGCGCATCGTCGCTTTTGCCGCCATCAATACCGGAGAATCGGTCATTGCGTTGGCCAGTTTGCTCATCGAGTTTCCCGTCAACGGTGCAATAACCATGCAATCGAGCGGAATTTTCGGACCGAGCGGCTCTGCTTTCACAATCGTATCGATCACTTCGTTTCCTGTTATTTCTTCTAGTTTTTTTACCCATTCTTCTCCTTCACCAAAGCGGGTATTGGTCGTTTTCACCGTATACGTCACAATCGGCAGCACTTCCGCCCCTTCTTTCACCAATTTCTCTATTTCTGGCATGACCGCATCATACGTACAATGAGACCCCGTCAATCCAAACCCAATCCGCTTTCCTTTTAAACTCATTTACGCATTCCCCTTTCTTTTTTGTAAATCCGCATATAATAGTTGCGAAAGAACATTCGCGATAATTTGTCCTGCTGTTTTCGGCGCCACCACTCCCGGCAGCCCCGGTGCGAGAATCGCTTTTACGCCGCGCTTTTCGGCATAGCGGAAATCGGTGCCGCCCGGTTTGGATGCCAAATCGACAATGAGCGTATGCGCCGGCATTTTGGCGATCACACTTGCCGTTACGATTAAATGTGGAATGGTATTAATACAAATATCGATATCTTGCACTTCCTTTTCTAGATCATTGAGATGAAACGGCGTAAGGCCCATTTCCGTAATGCGAGCAAGATGCTCGGAACGGCGCGCCCCTACTTTCACCTTTGCACCAAGAGCAGCAAATGTACGAGCGACTGTCATGCCGATGCGTCCAAACCCAAGGACCGCTACGCGAGACCCATGAATCGTAAAATCAGTATGCTGAATGACAATCATGATTGTTCCCTCTGCTGTTGGGATCGAGTTATAAATCGCTACATCATCGCGTTCAAACAATTGAACATATTTGCGTCCGGCCTTTTTCATCAAGTTGTCTAAATAGCTATTGCTAATCCCGGAATAGACGGTGCAATGTTTTGGCGTTTTCACCAGCATTTCTTCCGTAAAAGGAATTTGCTCATGCGAAAATACCGTATTCACTTTTCCTTCTAGCGTCGTCCCATGAACTGGTAAAATGATCGCATCTAAATCGGCAAAGTCGACTTCATCGATTTGCAGTTTCGTTGCTCCTGTAAAATGGTGGGCTAATTGATCAAAACCGACTAAAGACAATTTCGCATCCAGCTCTACTAATTTACGAATTACTTCTAATTGCCGGGCATCCCCGCCGATAATGGCAACATGCATACCTGTCAGCATCATCCGTACACTCACCTTCTTTATATGTGAAAACTTAATATGCCTCTGCCTTATTTCCTTTCACATCTTATGTAAAATAAAGAACATAGGTGAATATCCCATCAAAGAAAAATGACCGCCATTGTGGCGGTCACTGCGTTTTTTCTTATTCATCGGGAAAATCAATAATCACCATATCGGCCCCAATTTTTTTAATGTATTTCCACGGAACGCGAATTTCGCTTCCCTCTTTGCGAAATCCAAACCATTTTCCGGTCGGAATCAATAGCGCCTGAATTTGCCCTGTCTGCTCATTGATTTCCAAATCTGTCTGCCCCAGTACACCGAGCCGCTCCGCCCGTCTTACATCGACAATTTCCTTTCCGCTTAATTCGCTCAGCCTCACCGCTTTTCCCCCTTCCTTTTCCTTTTTATTATTGTAAGAGGACAGAAACAAAAAAATGCCTGCATTTCGCAGGCTTTTTGACGTTACGGAAGGATTGGCTCCGGCAATTGGCCGCTTGGGCTAATTAAAGCAAGCGCGTAATCTTCATTGAAAATGGTGCGGGCGAGTTCATTGACTTTTTCCACTGTTACGCTATTAATTTCTTCAATCATTTCATCAAGGGAACGATGACGTCCGAGCAACAATTCGTTTTTGCCGTTGCGGCTCATGCGGCTGTTCGTGCTTTCTAAACCGAGCATTAAGCTTCCTTTCATCTGTTCTTTGCTATTCGTTAGCTCTTTTTCTGTAATTCCGTCTTCTTTTAATCGCTCGATCGTCTCTTGAATCGTTTCAAACAACATATCAAGCTGGTTGCTGCCCGTTCCGGCGTAAATCGCTAGTAGTCCGCTATCTTGGTAAGAGGAGTGATACGAGAAGACCGAGTACGCCAATCCGCGCTGTTCACGGACTTCTTGGAACAGCCGGCTGCTCATGCTGCCGCCTAAAATGTTGTTTAAAATAATTAATGTGTAAATATCTGGGTGGCCGACAGGAAGGCCGTTAAAACCGATGCATAAATGCGCTTGTTCCGTATCTTTTTTCCGCGCCAGCTTTTGCGGTTGAAAGGAAGGGGCTTTCGTCTCGCTTGCTTTCCGTTTCGCCGTAAAGGAGCCAAAATAGTTTTCCACCTGGTGGATAAAGCTTTCATCGACGTTGCCGGCAACGGAAATAACGATGCGATCCGGTGTATAATAATCGGCCATATATCCGCGCAGCGACTCGCCCGTAAACGTGCGCAACGTTTCTTCCGTCCCTAAAATCGGGTAGCCAAGCGGATGATTGGCGTAACAAGCCTTGCTTAGCAAGTCATGGACAATATCATCGGGCGTATCTTCGTACATTTTAATTTCCTCAAGCACGACATTCCGTTCTTTTTGCAATTCCTCCTCGACGAAGGTAGAATGGAAAAACATATCGGCAAGCATTTCGAGAGCAAATGGCGCATGCTCATCTAGCACTTTCGCATAATAGCACGTATATTCTTTTGATGTAAATGCATTCACTTGCCCGCCGATGCTGTCAAATGCTTCGGCGATCTCACGCGCTGTACGCGTTTTTGTGCCTTTAAAAAACATATGCTCTAAAAAATGAGAAATGCCGTTGTTTTGCTCCGTTTCATTACGCGAACCTGTACCGATCCAAACTCCGATCGCAACAGAACGCACAGTTGGGATTTGTTCTAGCACTATCCGTACACCATTTTTGCAAGTATATTTGTTAATCAACTCCACGTTCCTCCTATTTTTTAACAATTCTCTTTTCATCTAACAACGCAGATATGCTGCCGATTTCATATTTCTGCCGCTGAATCGAAACAATCAGCGATTCCAACGCCTCGGCGGTCGATAGCGTCGGATGCATTAAAATCATGGCACCGGGATGGACTTTAGACATTACCCGTTTCACTATAACAGATGGCGACGGTTTTTGCCAATCAATTGTATCGACGCTCCACATAATCGTTTTCATTCCTAAAGCATCGGCAATGTCGACGACATCATCGCGGTAGCTGCCGCTAGGCGGAGCGAACCATTTGCATTTCACCCCAGTTGTCGCTTCAATCACTTCATTCGTTTTCACCAGTTCCTGGCGAATTTTTGTATTGCTTAACAACTTGAAGTCAGGATGGCTATAGGAATGATTACCTATCTCGTGTCCGGCATCTACAATCATTTTTGCCATCTCAGGATGATTTTTTACCCAGCGCCCTTCCAAAAAAAAAGTTGCTTTCACATGATGTTTTTTTAAAACTTCCAGCATTTTCGGGATATATTCCTCTCCCCATGCCACATTAATAAGAAACGCAACCATCGGCTTATCGGGATGGCCGCGGTAAATCGGCGCCGGGGGCAGGTCATCCAAATGGACGCGCGGAGGGACTTGTTGATATACAAGCTTTTGTTCGTCAAATTTTCCGTCCTTTTTCATGTTTTCATACGAAGCTTGTACATCGACTTTCAGTCCGTTATAACCAGGGATGGCCTTCCACACCCTATCGATTACCGCATCTTGCGGGGGAATGTTATACTGCTTCGCCTTTTCAACGATCGCAGTATACAGCTTATCGTTTCCTTTCATTACCATAATGCTTTGCGCTTGCAAATCAGAGATGTATTGGCTTACCGGCGGCTGATGAATCAAGGCCCATACAATGAAAAACATAATGGCAACCGCTAAATAGCGAACATAATCTCTATTCACACCTGTCCCCTCCTTTTTAATACTACAAATATGTGGGGAAGGGACAAGATAGAACATTCACCCCAATAACAAAAGAGCCTTAAGGAATGAAATCCTAAGGCTTCATTTTATGACGCTCTGGCCGTCTTCCCTTTTTCTCCCTTTGCTGCTCCCGCAAAACGGCCTTTCTTGATAAATTCACGCGTCCTTGTTTATCAATTTCCATCACTTTTACCAAAATTTCATCGCCGATCGAAACGACATCCTCCACTTTTCCGACTCGCTCTTCCGCCAATTCGGAAATATGAACAAGACCGTCTTTGCCATTGAACAGCTCAACAAACGCCCCGAATTTCTCGATGCGCTTCACTTTGCCTAAATAAATTTGTCCGACTTCGACTTCGCGAACGATATCTTCAATAATCTGTTTTGCTTTTTGGTTCATCGCCTCGTTGACAGACGAGATGAAAATCGTTCCATCTTGCTCGATATCGATTTTGACGCCGGTTTCGTCAATAATTTTATTAATTTGTTTGCCGCTCGGTCCAATAACTTCGCGAATTTTGTCTGGATTAATTTGCATCGTTAAAATTTTCGGCGCATATTTCGACAGCTCTTTGCGCGGCTCGCGAATCGTTTGCATCATGTGGTCTAAGATTTCCATCCGGCCTTTTCTGGCTTGCATCAGCGCTTCTTCTAAAATTTCGCGGGTCAAGCCTTTAATTTTGATATCCATTTGCAAAGCGGTAACGCCTTTTCTCGTGCCGGCTACCTTAAAGTCCATGTCGCCTAGGTGGTCTTCGATGCCTTGGATGTCGGTTAAAATCGTATAATGATCGTCATTTTTCACGAGCCCCATTGCAATTCCCGCTACCGGCGCTTTAATCGGCACACCTGCGTCCATCATCGCCAGCGTGCTTGCGCAAATGCTTGCTTGTGAGGTGGAACCGTTCGATTCAAGCACTTCCGACACGAGGCGGATCGTATAAGGAAACTCTTTCTCCGACGGAACAACCGGCTCTAGCGCCCGTTCTCCAAGAGCGCCGTGTCCGATCTCGCGGCGGCCCGGACCGCGCATCGGCCCCGTTTCGCCAACGGAAAACGGCGGGAAATTGTAATGGTGCATAAACCGTTTCGTTTCTTCAATGCCGAGCCCGTCCAATATTTGCACATCGCCAAGTGCTCCTAACGTACAGACGCTGAGCACTTGTGTTTGCCCGCGCGTAAATAAGCCCGAACCATGCGTGCGCGGCAGGACGCCGACTGCCGAGGAGAGCGGACGGATTTCATCCACCTTGCGGCCATCCGGACGGATTTTTTCTTCGGTAATAAGCCGTCTTACTTCTTCCTTGACAAGCTTATGTAAAATTTCATGCACTTGTTTTAACGTTTCTTCGTCCGCTTCCTGCTCTTCGTATTTCGCGACGACACCCGCTTTTACTTCCTCAATCGCCGCATCGCGCGCTAATTTTTCCGGCACTTGCACCGCCCGTTTAATATCCGCTTCGGCAAGCTGACGGATTTCCGCCTCCAGCTGCGGATCGAGCTCATACAAAACAACTTCCATTTTTTCTTTGCCGACTTGGGTGGCAATTTCCTCTTGAAAAGCGATCAACCGTTTTACTTCTTCGTGGCCGAACATGATCGCTTCTAACATGATTTCTTCCGGCACCTCATCTGCGCCGGCCTCCACCATGTTAATCGCATCTTTCGTGCCAGCGACAACGAGATGCATATCGCTTTTTTCCGCTTGTTCGACTGTCGGGTTAATGACAAACTGCCCATCGACACGGCCGACTGTCACGCCGGCAATTGGCCCTTCAAACGGAATGTCAGAAATCGTTAAAGCAAGAGATGAACCGAGTAATGCCGCCATTTCCGGCGAACAGTCCTGATCGACGCTCATAACCATCGAAACGATTTGCACCTCGTTGCGAAATCCTTCAGCAAAAAGCGGGCGAATTGGACGGTCGATCAAACGGCTCGCCAAAATCGCTTTTTCGCTTGGCCGTCCTTCCCGCTTAATAAATCCGCCTGGAATTTTTCCGACCGCGTAAAGACGTTCCTCATAGTTAACGGTTAAAGGGAAAAAATCGACGTTTTTTGCTTCTTTCGACGCTGTTGCAGTACTTAATACAACGGTGTCACCATATCGGACCAGCACCGCTCCGTTTGCTTGTTTGGCTAACTCACCGATTTCGACAACGAGCGGACGTCCAGCCCAGTCTATGGAAAAAACGCGCTTTTCTTGCTCCATATAAATAAGTACTCCTCTCTATGTACAAATCGGAAATAAACGAATAGGTTATATTATTAGTATGGACGAATAATCGGCAATGAATCAATTCCCACTATTCATCATAGCGGAAAATCGCTTATATAACTAGCAAAAAAGCGGGAATGCTCCCGCTTTTTTTATCGACGTAATCCAAGTTTGTTAATCAGTTCACGATAGCGTGTAACGTCTTTATTGCGCAGATAAGTCAATAAATTCCGACGTTTCCCAACCATTTTCAGCAATCCGCGACGTGAATGATGGTCTTTTTTATGAACACGCAAATGTTCATTTAAATTGTTAATTTGCTCAGTAAGGATAGCAATTTGCACTTCTGGAGAACCTGTATCATTCTCGTGGATTTTAAATTGCTCGATAATTTCGCGTTTGCGCTCTTGGGATAATGCCATCCTTCATTCACCTCCTCATCATCGAAACCCCAATTACCTAGCAAGCGGCGGTGACTCGACTTGCCAAGCAATGGTTATTTTGCATACATTCATTAGAATACCTTTTTTTCCGGCAAAATGCAAGTGTTTTCGTTGAGACTGTTGAAATATCTTTGCGCTTCTTCCTTGTCGCGCTGGATTTGCGCAACTAATTCATCGACGCTGGCAAACTTTTGCTCGCTTCTTAAGCGCCGATGCCATTCGACCGTCACCGTTTCCCCGTAAATATCTTTTTCGAAATGGAAAATATGCACTTCAATACTCGGCATTCCTTCTTGGCTCGAATGAAACGTCGGTTTATAGCCGACGTTGCATACTCCCGGAAATACATCGGAACCGATTTTTGCCCGTACCGCATATACGCCAAGCGCCGGCAATAAATAATCGTCATTTAGCGCGATATTCGCCGTCGGAAACCCGATCGTTCTTCCACGGCGCTCACCGCCTATAACCGTCCCCTCGATTTCATAAAAACGGCCGAGCAAGCGCGGCAGCTGTTCTACCTCTCCGTTTTGCAGCAATTTCCGTACATATGTCGAGCTTATTTTTTCCCCGCCAATCGTCAGCTTCGGAATCACCGTTTGCGTAAAATGGCCGCGCGAATGAAGCGGCAGCGTTTCCATCGTTCCTTTTCCGAAACGGCCGTAAGTAAAATCAAAGCCGGCAACGACATGTTTCACATGAAACCCGATAAGATATTGGTCGACAAACTGCTCCGGCGACAGCTGGGCGAATGTCGGCGTAAACTCGACCACATATAAATAATCGACGCCAAGCGCGGCGACGAGCTGTTCTTTTTTCTTTAACGGCGTAATTAAGCGAATGTGCTGTTTCTGTTTTCCGAGCACTACGGAAGGATGGGGATGAAACGTCATCACTGCGCTTTTATATCCTCTTTCTGCCGCAATATCGACCGCCGTCCTAATCACTTCCTGGTGGCCTAAATGAATGCCATCAAAATAGCCAAGCGCCATCACCGTAGGGGGGAGCGCTTCTTTTTGCAAATGGTGCGGATGCGAAATAAATAACGTTTCCATTGTCCTTACTCACCTTCTATGTTTCCACTTTTTTGATCAGCGAAGTACCTTCAGCGGCTTCATCAAGTGAGGTTTCGACGGGTGCTTTATATAAAGGGCAAGCGCCTCTCTTTCCTTCGTCACCATTAATACCGGCCCTTCTAAGGAGCGCAAAAAAGCCGGCAGCGGCAATAGCGCCCCGTTTTTTACTTTCTCTGCTACTTTATCATTTATTTCATATTTCGGCAAATGAAAAAGCGCTTTTTCAATCGGCAGCAAAAGCGACTGCAACTCGCCACGCTCCGCGCACTGTTCGATTTGCGTAAATGTGACGCAGTCCTGTAGCGAAAACGGCCCCGCCGCTGTGCGGACAAGATGGGACATATGCGCCGGATAACCAAGCCGCTCGCCGATCATCACTGCCAACGTGCGGATATAGGTGCCTTTGCTGCAAGTGACGCGAAAGCGAAACGAAACCGTGTTTCCGCTAAATTCGTTTCTTTCATCGAGCAACGTCAGTTCATGGATCGTCACGATGCGGGTCGGCCGTTCGATTTCTATGCCGGCGCGCGCATATTCGTATAGTTTTTTTCCTTTCACTTTAATGGCGGAATACATTGGCGGCGTTTGCGCAATTTCTCCCGTCAACTGCTGGAATACCGCTTCAATTTCGCTCCGGGAAATCACCCGGTCTACTTTTTGTGAAGCGATAATTTCTCCGCCGCTGTCTTCGGTTGTCGTGGCAATTCCAAGCGTAACCTCGCCTTCATATGTTTTCGTCGTCCCCGTTAAAAACTCGGCGATGCGCGTCGCTTTGCCAATGCAAATCGGCAATACTCCCGATACGTTTGGATCAAGTGTCCCTGTATGTCCTGCTTTTTTGATTTTGAACAGGCGGCGAATCCGCGCAACACAATCATGTGAAGTCATTCCCACAGGTTTGTCTAATAATAATACTCCGTCCATCAGCGCACCCTTTCTCCTATGTACATAATGGAAATGGATAGACAAATTGTCTATCCATCTATTCCTCTTTGCTTGCTTCTTCTTTTTTCTCGTGTTCTTGCTCCGTAGAAATTTGCCGGATTAATTGTTCAATGCGGTTACCATATTCGATCGATTCATCGATTTCAAAAAATATTTCCGGCGTTTTCCGCAAGCGAATCCGCTGGCCGATTTCCGAGCGGATAAACCCTTTTGCTTTCTCCAATCCTTTCAGCGTGTTCTGTCGTTGTTCTTCATCGCCTAACACGCTGATATATACTTTTGCTTGCTGCAAGTCGCCTGTGACACGCACATCGGTAACTGTAACAAAGCCAATTCGCGGGTCTTTCAATTTGCGGCCAATGATATCGCTTAATTCTTTTTTCATTTGTTCGCCAACACGAGTAGCCCGTAAATTCATCGCCTATCACCTCGATTAAAACCACTCAAATGTCGTGACCGTCCTTTCCAATTCTGGAAAGGAGTCGATCAAAGCAAGCGCCCGCTGCAGCTCGCGCTCGGTTGTCGCCCGACTCGACGTAATCGCGACCATTCCGAGCGTCGTCCGCTGCCAGACGTTTTGGTGATCGATTTCGGCCACGGATATATTATATTTTTGTTTTAGCCGTGTTATTATTCGCTGCAGGACGGCCCGCTTTTCTTTTAATGACTGTGCGTTATAAATAACGCATTCACAGGCGACAAAGCCGATCACTGTCTTTTCACTTCCTGCATAATGTAGGCTTCAATAATGTCCCCTTCTTTAATATCGTTAAAGTTTTTAATCGTCAAACCGCATTCATATCCTTGCATGACTTCTTTCACATCGTCTTTAAAGCGTTTCAAGGAATCGATTTCTCCTTCGTAAATGACAATGCCTTGGCGGATCAGGCGGACTTTGCTGTCGCGCGTAATTTTTCCATCGGTTACATAGCATCCGGCAATCGTTCCAACTTTCGATACTTTAAACGTTTGCCGCACTTCAGCTTGGCCGATGACTTTTTCTTCATATTCCGGATCGAGCATTCCTTTCATCGCCGCTTCAATTTCTTCAATGACCTTATAGATGATGCGATGCAGACGAATGTCAACTTTTTCGGATTCAGCAACGCGTTTCGCATTGGAGTCCGGACGGACATTAAAGCCGATGACAATAGCGTTGGAAGTCGTTGCCAAAAGAATATCCGATTCAGTAATCGCGCCAACAGCGGCATGGATGATTTTGACGCGCACTCCTTCGACATCAATCTTTTGCAGCGCGGCAACAAGCGCTTCTACCGACCCTTGCACATCCGCTTTGACAATAATATTTAATTCTTTCATTTCGCCTTGCTTAATTTGTTCAAAGAGGTCATCTAGGCTAACGCGCGCTTTCATGCTGCGTTGTTCCATTAATTGTTTTTGTGCACGCGCTTCTGCGATTTGCCGTGCTTTCTTCTCATCTTCAAACACCATGAAGCGGTCTCCAGCCTGCGGCACTTCATGAAGGCCGGTGATTTCGACAGGGGTGGAAGGACCTGCTTCTTTCACACGACGTCCTGTATCGTTTACCATTGCGCGTACACGACCGTATGTGCAGCCGACGACAATCGGATCGCCGACATGCAACGTTCCTGCTTGAATAAGGAGCGTCGCCACTGGACCACGGCCTTTATCGAGTTTCGCCTCAATGACCGTTCCTGTGGCACGGCGATTTGGATTTGCTTTTAGTTCTTCCATTTCGCTGACAAGCAAAATCATTTCTAATAAATTGTCGATTCCTTCTCCTGTTTTGGCTGAAAGTTTGCAGTAGATCGTGTCGCCGCCCCATTCTTCCGGAACGAGATTATACTCCATTAATTCTTGCATCACGCGATCTGGATTGGCATCCGGCTTGTCGATTTTGTTAATGGCCACAATAATAGGGACATTAGCCGCTTTCGCATGGTTAATCGCTTCTACCGTTTGCGGCATGACGCCGTCATCAGCAGCGACGACAAGCACAACGATGTCCGTTACTTGCGCACCTCTTGCCCGCATCGTCGTAAACGCTTCGTGTCCTGGCGTATCAAGGAACGTAATTTTTTTGCCGTTGACTGTAACTTGATAAGCGCCGATATGCTGCGTAATGCCGCCTGCTTCTTGCTCTGTCACTTTCGAATGGCGAATGGAATCAAGCAACGTCGTTTTTCCATGATCGACGTGGCCCATAATCGTAACCACCGGCGGCCGCTCCACTAAATCTTCAGGGGCGTCAACAATTTCAATCGACTCAAAGTTCGTTTCATCAATGACTACTTTTTCTTCTACTTCCACTCCGTAATCAGAACAAATGAGTTCGATCGCATCTTTATCCAAATCTTGGTTAATCGTCGCCATCACGCCGAGCATAAACAGCTTTTTAATAATTTCCGATGGCTCGCGGCCAAGCTTTTTCGCCAGCTCGGCAACGGTCAGCGATCCTTCAAACGTAATTTTTTTCGGAAGCTCTTTTTCTTTTTTCGCCGGCTGTTCTTGTTGCACTGGCTGCGGCTGACGGACTTTTGCTTTTACTTTGCCTTTATGTTTCTTCTTATGCTGATGGAAAATTTTCTTTTCTTGCTGCTGCAACTGCAAATCGTGTTTTTTTCCTTCCTTGCTTTTATTTGCTCCTTTTTTCTTCGCAACTTTTGCTTTGACTACTTCTTCATCGTCAAAATCATCCACATAGGTTTTCGTTTTTGCCGGAGCCGGACGTTTTTCCTTTGGAGCAGAAGCTTGCGGCTGTTCGCTTTTTTTATTGTACGTATGGTCCAGCTTCTCCACCACTTCCGGCTCTAATGTTGACATATGATTCGTTACCTCAATATTCATTTCTTTCAATTTATGAATCACATCTTTACTCGGTACATTATTTTTTTTCGCGTACTCATATACACGCATTTTAGACATAGATTCACCCCCATAAAGATCCATCGAGCATTGTCCTTAGTTTGTTTGCAAACCCTTCATCCATAACGGCGACAACGACGCGGGCGTCTTTGCCGATCGCATGCCCAAGCGTATAACGGTCTGAAACTTTCCGGAGCGGAACGCCATAGGAAGAGCATTTATCGGTAATTTTTTTGGCCGTATTTTCCGATGCATCTTCCGCCAAAAGAACGAGTTTCGCCTTGCCGCTACGAATTTCCTTGACCGTTAGCTCCTCGCCTGAAATGACTTTTCCTGCTCGATTCGCTAACCCTAATAACGATGCCCAGCGTTCATCGCCCATTTTCGGCTTTTGTCTCCTTCTCCGCTAGCTGAAGCAGCTCATCATAGAGCGTATCGGCAATGTCCGCTTTTAAATGATGGGCTAAAATATTTTTCTTTTTCGCCAATAAAATGCACTCTTTGTCTAGCGTAATGTACGCACCGCGCCCCGCCTTTTTCCCGGTCGGATCGATCGAAACTTCCCCGTCTTTCGAGCGGACGATGCGCACCATTTCTTTTTTTGGCTTCATTTCACCAGTCACGACGCATTTTCGCAACGGAATTTTCTTTTGGCTCGCCACACGGATCCCCCCTCACTCGATTTCCTCTTGTAAATCGAATGATTGGTCGCTGTCATTTTCATTATCAACCGGCATCTCTTCCGAATCAAGCAAAGTGGATTGCGCATATGGATCAATTCCCATCTCGCGCGCTTCCGTTTCGCTTTTAATATCAATTTTCCAATTTGTCAGCTTCGCCGCCAGCCGCGCGTTTTGCCCCCGCTTGCCGATCGCTAATGACAGCTGATAATCCGGTACGATCACCGTCGTCGCTTTTTGCGCTTCGTTGACAATGACGCGCAGCACTTTTGCCGGGCTCAATGCGTTGGCGACAAATTCGACTGGATCGGCCGACCAGCGGACGATATCAATTTTTTCTCCATGCAGCTCTTCGACAATCGCTTGCACGCGTTGTCCTTTTGGACCGACACATGCCCCGACCGGATCTACTTCCGGATTGTCGGAATGAACGGAAATTTTCGAGCGGTCTCCCGCTTCGCGGGCAATGGATTTAATTTCGACCGTGCCATCGTAAATTTCTGGAACTTCCAGTTCAAAAAGACGTTTCAGCAATCCCGGGTGCGTGCGCGATACAAAAATTTGCGGCCCTTTTGTCGTTTTTTCTACTTTTGTAATATACACTTTGATGCGATCATGCGGTTTGTATGTTTCATTTGGCATTTGTTCGCTTGCCGGCAGCAATGCTTCCGTTTTCCCGAGGCTGACGTAAACAAAACGTGGATCGACGCGCTGGACAATCCCGGTCATAATATCTTCTTCGCGGTCAAGAAATTCGGCGTAAATCACGCTTCGTTCCGCTTCGCGCACACGCTGGGTGACTACTTGTTTCGCCGTTTGCGCCGCAATGCGTCCAAAATCTTTCGGCGTCACTTCTATCTCCACCACATCGCCGACTTGATAATTCGGATTGATCCGTTGCGCCTCCTCTAAAGAAATTTCCAGACGGGGATCATTGACTTCTTCAACTACATCTTTGCGAGCGAGGACACGGATCGTACCCGTCTCCATATTTAAATCGACCCGCACGTTTTGCGCCTGCCCGAAATTGCGCTTGTAGGCGGAAATAATCGCTGCTTCAATCGCTTCTATTACCACTTCTTTGCTAATGCCTTTTTCACGGATAATATCCGCTAAGGCATCGAGTAATTGCGTATTCATGAAACGAAAATCCCCCTTTTACCATTAAAAAAAGATAACAGCAAGTCTAGCGCTCGCCACTTTTTCATACGGAATGACGACCGTTTTTTTACGAGCTCTGTCTTTTACCGTAATCGATACGGTAGTTCCATCAAAATCGGTTAGTTGGCCTTCGAACTCTTTTTCTCCTTCAATTGGCTCATACGTTTTTATATATACATTTTTCCCAATCGCTCTCGTAAAATCTTTTGCATTTTTTAATGGTCGTTCCGCTCCAGGCGAAGAAACTTCAAGGAAATAGTTATGCGGAATCGGATCGATTTCATCTAATTTTTCACTCAGTTTTTCGCTGACGATGCCGCATTGTTCGATGTCGACCCCGTCTTCGGAGTCAATGAAGACGCGCAAAAACCAATTTTTCCCTTCTTTTACATATTCGATATCCACTAGCTCTAAATTCATGTCGGCAAGAATTGGCGTGACTAGCTCTTCGACGATCTCCGTCACTTTTTTGCTCATTCTTTTCCTCCTAACGTAGAGAAACTGCATCGCTTCGTTATAACGAGAAAATCCCCTGCACATTTGCGGGGAATGAAAAATAATCGGCATCCAATTCAAGACGAAAGAGTGGGTTTCCCCACTCTTTGCCTACCCATTATCTTTACCAATTCCACTAAAACTATAACATATTGGAAAATATATTGCAATGGGCAAACAGCATAACACACTGCTTGCGGCCGGTTTTTCGCCCCGCCAAAGCTACGGACGACGGCGGACCAAATTTAAAATAAGGAAAGCTGATTATGATCTGGCAGCGAATCGAGGCAGCCGCGGCTCTCTAAGTATTCCATCAACGTTTTGGAAAGTTTTCCGCGCTGCTGCAAATCTTCTTTCGATAAAAACTCTCCTTCTTCGCGAGCGCGCACGATGTTGAGCGCTACGTTCGTGCCGAGGCCCGGGATCGCGTTAAACGGCGGAATAAGCGAATTGCCGTCAATGACAAATTCGGTGGCCTGCGAACGATAAAGATCA
Source organism: Parageobacillus sp. VR-IP (assembly GCF_013357975.1). NCBI lineage: Bacteria > Bacillati > Bacillota > Bacilli > Caryophanales > Anoxybacillaceae > Parageobacillus > Parageobacillus sp. VR-IP. The sequence goes on along the minus strand of NZ_JABVYQ010000001.1, from coordinate 613,394 downwards.
ATATTTTTAAAGGAGAAGCCGCGTTCACACATTTCTAGGGCGACTTCTAATACCGTCAGTAAGCTTTTTTCTTTGGCCGTTGCATTGAGCCCTTTCGCATGGATTTCTTCAATGCGCTTGCGAATGGCGGCAGAACCTTTGATCATCGCGTCCAAATCAAAGTCTTCCGCGCGTACCGTAAAGTACGTCGCATAGTACAAAAGCGGATGGTGCACTTTAAAGTAGGCGATGCGGACCGCCATTAATACATACGCGGTAGCGTGTGCTTTCGGGAACATATACTTAATTTTTTTGCATGATTCAATATACCACTCCGGCACGTTGTGTTTGCGCATTTCTTCCTCGAATTCCGGCGTCAGCCCTTTTCCTTTCCGCACCGATTCCATAATTTTAAAGGCAAGCGAAGGCTCGAGTCCGCGGTAAATCAAATAAACCATAATGTCGTCGCGGCAGCCGATCACCTCGGAAAGCGTGCACGTGCCGTTTTGGATCAACTCTTGCGCATTGCCAAGCCAGACATCTGTCCCGTGCGAAAGACCGGAAATTTGCACAAGCTCGGAAAATGTTTTCGGCTTCGTTTCTTCAAGCATCTGGCGGACAAAGCGCGTTCCGAACTCCGGAATGCCTATCGTGCCGACGTTGCACATAATTTGTTCCGGCGTGACACCAAGCGATTCGGTGCTGCTGAAAATTTTCATCACTTCAGGGTCATCGGTCGGAATCGTTTTTGGATCGATGCCGCTTAAATCTTGAAGCATGCGGATGACCGTCGGATCGTCGTGCCCAAGAATATCCAGCTTCAAAAGATTGTCATGAATGGAGTGGAAATCAAAATGTGTCGTGCGCCATTCGGAACTCGTATCATCGGCTGGATATTGAATCGGCGTGAAATCGTAAATTTCCATATAGTCGGGAACAACGATAATACCGCCCGGATGCTGTCCTGTCGTCCGTTTTACCCCGGTGCATCCCGCGGCAAGGCGGTCGATTTCCGCTCCGCGCAGCTGCAAGTTTAAATCGTTCGCATATCCTTTGACAAAACCGTACGCCGTTTTATCGGCGACGGTGCCGATCGTCCCTGCGCGGTATACGTTATCTTCCCCGAACAGCACTTTCGTATAGTTATGGGCGCGCGGCTGGTATTCGCCGGAAAAATTCAAGTCGATATCTGGGACTTTGTCGCCTTTAAAGCCAAGGAACGTCTCAAACGGAATATCATGCCCGTCTTTCTTATACTTTGTTCCGCATTGCGGACAGTTTTTATCCGGCAAATCAAATCCGGAGCCGACCGACCCGTCATTGAAAAATTCCGAGTGCTTGCAATTCGGGCAGACGTAGTGCGGCGGCAACGGGTTGACTTCAGTAATTTCCGTCATCGTCGCCACAAACGAAGAACCGACCGAACCGCGCGAACCGACGAGGTAGCCGTCATCGAGCGACTTTTTTACGAGTTTATGGGAAATTAAATAAATAACGGCAAACCCGTGTCCGATGATGCTTTTCAATTCTTTTTCCAGACGCTCTTCGACAATTTTCGGCAATGGATCGCCGTAAATTTCTTTGGCACGGCGGTAGCTCATTTCGCGGATTTCCTCTTCCGCTCCTTCGATACGCGGCGTATACAGCTTATCTTTAATCGGCTTTACTTCGCCGATCAGGTCAGCGATTTTTTGCGTATTGGTCACAACGATTTCTTTCGCCTTTTCTTCTCCTAAAAAGGAGAAACACTCAAGCATCTCATCGGTCGTGCGGAAATAGACGTCCGGCAGCTCATAACGGTTGAGCGGATTGGCCCCGCCTTGGGAATGAATTAAAATTTTACGGTAAATTTTATCTTCTGGATTTAAATAATGAACATTTCCGGTTGCAACGACAGGGATGTTTAATTTTTCGCCAAGCATGACGATTTTCCGGATAATTTCTTTAATCATGCTTTCGTCTTTGACGTAATCCATTTCAATCAACGGTTTGTACACTTCCGGCGGATGCACTTCAAGAAAATCGTAAAATTTGGCGATTTCCTCGACCTCTTCCGGCGCTTTTTGGATCATGTTGTCAAACACTTCGCCTTTATCGCAGCCCGAGCCGACTAAAATGCCTTCGCGGTGCTGCTGCAGCACCGAACGCGGAATGCGGGGAACGCGATAGAAATATTTGACATGCGATAACGAAACGAGCTTAAATAAATTTTTCAAGCCAACGTCATTTTGAGCAAGAAGCGTGACATGGAACGGCCGCGACAGACGATACGATACTTCTTCTTTCGAACGCTCGTTTAACTCGTCATGGTATAAAATGCCGCGCTCCTCGGCGTCTTTCAACAGCCGCATCAGCAAATATCCGGTTGCTTCTGCGTCATAAATGGCGCGATGGTGTTGGGTTAATTCAATATCGAACTTTTTACAAAGCGTGTTTAGACGGTGGTTTTTCAAGTCCGGATATAAAAAGCGCGCTAATTCGAGCGTATCGATCACTGGATTGGTCACTTTGCCAAGGCCGATTTTCGCAAAACCGACATTCAAAAAGCCGATGTCAAAACTAGCGTTATGAGCGACAAGGATGCTATCACCAATCCAATCGTAAAATTGGCGCAGTACTTCTTCCGCATCTGGTGCATCTTTCAACATGTCATCGGTGATGCCTGTCAGTTCAATCGTTGTAATAGACAGCGGATGATGCGGATTGGCGAAAGAAGTAAACCGATCGATGATTTCACCATCTCTTACTTTCACAGCGGCAAGCTCGATGATCGTATTATAGACGGCCGACAGCCCCGTCGTTTCCACGTCAAAAACGACGTACGTGTCCTCCGAAAGCAAGCGGTGCGCCTCATTGTAAGCGATCGGCACGCCGTCATCGACAATGTTTGCCTCCACGCCGTATAACACTTTCATATTGTATTTTTTTGCGGCGCTATATGCTTCTGGAAATGATTGGACAACAGCGTGATCGGTCACGGCGATTGCCGGATGGCCCCATTTTTTGGCCTGTTCAATCAGCTTTGTCACGGACGTGACGGCATCCATTTGGCTCATCGGCGTATGCAAGTGAAGCTCTACCCGTTTTTCTCCCTCCGGCGCCGTATCTTGCCGCTCTTTTGCTTTTATTTCGTTAATATCGTTGGCGATAATTACAAGATCGCGGACAAACGTATCGTTTTGCACGCTTCCCCTTACTTTCACCCACATGCCTTTTTTAATATCGGCCATCAGTTCGGCATCTTCTTTATCACGGGAAAACATTTTTACTAATATGGAGTTTGTGTAATCGGTAATTTTTAGTGTTAATAACGTCCGACCGCTTTTTAGTTCGCTCATTTCTACGTCAAAGACATAACCTTGCACGACGACGCGCCGCTCTTCTTCGACGATGCTGTCTAGCGTGCGGACTTCCTCGTCCTCTCTAATTGGATAACCGATCACAATCGGACCTGTCGGCGTATCCGCCGCCCGCTCTTTATTCGCCTCTTTCGTCATCTCTGAGAGCGCCGCTAAAGCGCGTTCGGCATCTTCTTGCTGTTTTTGCGCTAGAAATTGCTCCATTTCTTTTTCCGGCTGCTTGACTTCCGTTTCGAGCTGCAACTGCGGAAAACCAAACGACTGATACACTTCCGCTATTTTTCTCGAAAAACGGCGTTTTACCGCGAGCGCTTCGGCTTCATTGCGGACGGTAACGAATAGTTTATTTCCCTTTACTGTTGGAATTTGATTATGAAGCCACGATAAAAGCGGGGAAATTCCTTCTTGCAATTCCTTTAAGCAGAGCTGCCAATAGCCGCGGACATCCGCTTCCGTAAAGTGCGGATCTGCCGTTTGGATCGTATATTTGACGTTTGCGATATGATGAAACGCCTGAACTAATTTCTCCGTAAACAGCTCATACACTTGGCACGGCAAAATTTTCGGAAGCTGGAAATAAAAATGCCAGCATTTTTGTTCCTTCTCCACTACTAGTTTAAGAATGCCTGCTTCACGGAAATAAGGCGCGAATTCGTCAGACGTCAACTGCAGCTGCTGCAACAATACTTGAAATCGTTCTTTTTGCTCGTTCGTTAACATGACGGCGATCCTTTCTCCTCTCAACGAAAATTCCTCTCTTTTTCTATCATAACAAAAGGGCTGTCGGAAAAGTATCTTTTCTACTTTTCATCAGCACAGCCCTTGTCCATTTCTCTCGTTTGTCATTGCAGCAGACGGCGAATCGTATCAATGAGTTCATTCACCGATACTTCCATCGTTTCGCCCGTTTGCCGCACTTTTACTTCAACGATTCCTTCACTTGCCCGTTTTCCAACCGTCACGCGAATCGGAATACCAATTAAATCGCTGTCGGCAAATTTGACGCCGGCGCGTTCCGGACGGTCATCATATAACACTTCCAAACCGGCTTGTCCGAGCTTTTCATACCATTCATCAGCAAGCTGGCGCTGCTCGTCGTTTTTCGCGTTGACGGAAATAAGGTGAACGTCAAACGGCGCTACCGCCGCTGGCCAAACAAGACCATTTTCATCGGCAAACTGTTCGGCAATCGCCGCCACAAGACGCGAGACGCCAATGCCATAGCAGCCCATAATCATCGTTTGCGAACGGCCGTTTTCGTCCAAGTAAACCGCATTCATCGCTTCACTATATTTTGTCCCTAATTTAAAGACATGGCCGACCTCAATTCCGCGGGCAAAGCGGATCGTTCCTTTTCCATCCGGAGACGGGTCCCCTTCCTGAATAAAGCGCAAATCAGCATATTGCGCTACAGTGAAATCGCGTTCAGGGTTTACCCCGATATAATGATATCCTTCCTCATTTGCCCCGCATACGCCGTTGACGATCGCTTTTACCGCATGATCGGCAACAACGGTAACCGTTTCTCCCACGCCGATTGGGCCAAGGGAACCGATTTCACAGTTCATCACTTGCTTCGTTTCCTCCGGTGTTGCCAACTCTACGATCGAGGCGTCAAATAAATTTTTCACTTTGACGTCATTCGCCTCATGGTCGCCGCGGACAAGCACGAGTACGTAGCGGTCATCAACTTTGAAGAGCAGCGATTTGATGCATTTTTCCGGCATCACTTGTAAATAGGAAGCGACTTGTTCAATCGTTTTTTGTCCCGGTGTGTGCACTTTTTCCAAATCACGAAGCGGCTCATCGCTTTTTTCATAAGTCGTAATGACCGGCGCCATTTCGATGTTGGCGGCATAATCGGACGCATCAGAGTAAGCGATTGTATCTTCGCCGATATCCGACAATACCATAAATTCATGTGTATCTTTTCCGCCGATCGCTCCCGAGTCAGCAATGACGGCGCGGAAATTTAAGCCGCATCTCCGGAAAATATTGGAATAAGCTTCATACATTTTTTTGTACGTTTCATCTAAGCTTTCTTGCGATGTATGGAACGAATAGGCATCTTTCATAATAAATTCGCGGCCGCGCAGCAGCCCAAAGCGCGGACGTTTTTCATCACGGAATTTTACCTGAATTTGATAAAGCGTCAGCGGCAGGCGCTTATATGTTTTCACTTCATCGCGCACGAGCACCGTAATCATTTCCTCATGTGTCGGCCCGAGCGCAAAATCGCGTTCATGGCGATCCTTCAGGCGCATCAGCTCCGGACCGTATGAATACCAGCGTCCAGACTGCTGCCATAATTCCGCCGGCTGCAGCGCCGGCATGAGCAATTCGATCGCTCCGGCGCGGCTCATTTCTTCGCGGATAATCGCTTCTACTTTTTGCAGCACGCGCTGTCCTAGCGGCAAAAATGTATATACACCGCTGGCGCTTTGCCGGATAAATCCGGCGCGCAAAAGAAGCTGATGGCTTTTTACTTCCGCATCTGCCGGAACTTCTCGCAAAGTTGGAATAAACGACTGGCTTTGTCTCATCTTCTCGCACCTCTTTTTTCTCTATCTCTTTTGTTTTTAGGAAAGAAGGGAGAACATGCCCCTTCTTTCACACCATTTTATAGGAAAAATTTTTGAATATCGTTCCATGTAACGACAAGCATTAACAGCATGAGGAGCGCAAAACCGATAAAGTGAACCATTCCTTCTTTTTGGCGGTCAATCGGCTCGCCCCGCAGCGCTTCAATGGCGAAAAAGAGCAGGCGGCCGCCATCAAGGGCAGGAAGCGGCAGCAGGTTGACGATGCCAAGGTTGATGCTTAAAATCGCTCCCCATTTCATTAAATAATAAATTCCCGACTCCGCGACCTTTCCAGTCGAAACAGCAATGCCGACCGGTCCTGACAGCATATCGAGCTTAAATTGGCCGGTGATTAGCTGTCCGAGGCCGCCAAGAATTTCTTTCGTCCAATAGTACGTTTCCAGCATGCCTTGTTTTAATGAACCGAGCACCGATTTTTCCATCGGTCCGTACACACCGATTAAGCCAATGGTTTCTCCCTGTACCGTTTTGGCTTCAGGGGTTACCGCAATATCCATTACTTTTCCATCCCTCTGTATTTTAAACAACAGTTCCTCTTCCGGATGGGCGCGGATAATATTGACAATTTGCGTCCACGTTTTGACCGGCTCGCCGTCAATCGAAAGGACGACATCTCCTTGCCGGAGGCCAGCTTCCTTCGCAGCTCCTTTTTCTGTCAGTTCCCCGATGATCGGTTTGTCAACCGGATATCCTTGCAACAAACCAATGATTAAAAACACGGCGAAAGCAAGCACAAAGTTCATCAGCGGTCCTGCGAAAATCGTCATCGTCCGCTGCCCTAACGTCTTTGCCACAAATTGGCGGTGATAAGGAGCGATTTGAATTTCTTGATGATCAACGACAAAGAAAGCAGGCTCGTTCACTGTAAATCGTTCCAACCGCTCCTCGTTTCCGTCTACATAGCCGGTAATATACATGCGGTGCTCTAAATCCGCATCCTCTACTTCAATAATTCTCGCATTTGGATAGTCGTCCTTATGATTGATAATAATTTTATCGACGTTGCCATTACGGTCGAGCTCCAAGCCAACCACTTGCCCTGGCCTTACTTCCACCGTTTCCGGGTCTTCGCCGGCCATGCGGACAAAACCGCCTAACGGAAGCAGACGAATGGTATAGACCGTTTCGTTTTTCTTAAAGGAAAATACTTTTGGGCCAAAGCCGATGGCAAACTCCCGGCATAAAATTCCGGCTCTCTTCGCGAAAAGCAAATGGCCAAGTTCATGGAAAAAGACAAGCGCACCGAAAATAACAACAAATGCAATAATTGGTTCCAATGTTTCAACCACCTTTTTTATAGTAGTGACTGAACGTATTTGCGCGTTTCCGCATCTATGCGGCGAATTTCCTCAAGTGATGGCTCTTTGATCATTTCATGCCACTCAAGGGCGCGTTCGATATATTCTTCGATGTCAAGAAATGCGATGCGGCCGGCAAGGAAAGCGGCGACTGCCTCTTCATTGGCTGCATTTAATACTGTCGGCAGCGATCCGCCCGCCTTTCCTGCTTCATACGCAAACCGCAAACAACGGTAACGCTCCAAATCCATCCGTTTGAAGTTTAAAGTGCCAATCTGCGCCAAATCAAGCGGTTTGACGCTTAGCGGCAAGCGTTCCGGATAAGACAGCGCGTATTGAATCGGCACGTGCATATCCGGTGTTCCAAGCTGGGCAATGACGCTTGTATCGCGAAATTGAACAAGCGAATGAATGACGCTTTCACGATGCAATAATACATCGATCTGCTCATAAGACAGTTCAAAAAGCCAATGCGCTTCAATGACTTCCAGTCCCTTATTCATCATCGTTGCCGAGTCAATCGTAACTTTTGCGCCCATCGACCAGTTAGGATGGCGGAGCGCTTCTTCTACCGTTACGTGCTTCAGCTCTTCTCTCGTTTTATCGCGAAAGCTGCCGCCGGACGCGGTTAAAATAATTTTTTCCACCTGTTCTCGTTTTTCCCCTTGCAAACATTGAAAAATAGCGGAATGTTCGCTGTCAACCGGTAACAGAGAAACTCCCCGTTTTTTTGCCTCTTCCGTCACAATATGTCCTGCTGTTACAAGCGTTTCTTTATTTGCGAGCGCAATTGTTTTGCCTGCTTCAATCGCCTTTAGCGTCGGCACAAGGCCAACGCTGCCGACAACAGCCGTTACAACGATATCCGTTTCCGGAAAAACGGCCGCTTCTATTAATCCTTCCTCCCCATAAATGATTTTTACTTTGCCTGCATATTCGCTCCGCAGTTTATCATACGCATCCCGATCGGCGACGGCAACGAGACGGGGGGCAAACTCTTCAATCATCGCCCGCGCCATATCGACATTTTTTCCAATCGAAACAGCCGCTAGCCGAAATTCATCGGGATGGGAACGAATGATATCGAGCGTCTGCGTACCGATCGAACCGCTCGCCCCTAATATACTAATATATTTCAATGTCTTCACTCCTAACTCCCTTATAGCGCCATGCTAATGAAAAAGTATAAAATAGGCAAAATAAATAATAAACTATCAAAGCGATCTAAAATCCCGCCGTGACCCGGCAAAATATTCCCGGAATCTTTTACGCCGTAATGCCGCTTAAATGCTGATTCGACTAAATCTCCCAATTGTCCGAAGATGGAAAGAACAATCGTCATCACCAATACAAAACCGATGCTGTGAAAAAGATTTGTTGTCCATTGATAAACTACGGCGACGGCGACGGCGCAAATGATTCCGCCAATGGAACCTTCCACAGTCTTATTTGGGCTGATTTCCGGCCATAATTTTCGCTTTCCAAAGGCACGCCCGATAAAATATGCCCCGATATCGGTTGCCCATATAATAAACAGAGCATAAACCATATACGCTAAACCAATGGAGCGAATTTCGCTAAAACAATAAAATCCGAAACCTACGTAAAGAATGGATAAAAGAATAAACCCCGCTTCATCAAAGGTAAAGGCGTTTTTCGTCACCACTGTATACGCAAGCAATAAGAAGGCGCCTAACAGCAGCAGCCCAAGTTTGGTTGCGTGGAAAGACGCAAGCCCGCTTTCATATTGCTGGGGAAGAAGCAGCAGCCATAAAACGACAAAGCTGATCGCCCCTTCAGGAGAAACGACGCGCAGGCGCTTCATGCGAAATAATTCAAACAGCCCGACCGTCGCTAATATATATGTTACTATTATAAACGGAAATCCGCCAAAAATAACAATCGGCAGAAATAAAGCGGCCGCAATCACTCCAGTAATGACTCGCTGTTTCATCGCGTTTATACTCCTCCAAACCGGCGATCACGCTGTTGAAAGACGGCGATCGCTTCTAATAAATGTTGCTCGGTAAAGTCCGGCCATAGGACATCAGTAAACCAAAATTCCGTATAGGCGAGCTGCCATAGCATAAAATTGCTTAACCTGATTTCGCCGCTTGTGCGAATGAGTAAATCCGGGTCAGGCAGCTCTTTTGTCATTAAGTAAGAGGATATTATTTTTTCTGTAATTGCTTCCGGTGCCAATGTCCCTTTTTGCACTTCTTTGGCAATTCTCTGCACCGCGTATGTAATTTCCGCCCGGCTTCCGTAGTTTAAAGCAAAGTTAAGAATTAACCCGGTATTTTTTTCTGTTTCGCGAATCGCTTTTTCCACCGCTCTGCGGGTATGGTCGGGAAGCTGCTCCGTATGACCCATGACCCGCACCTTTACGTTCTCCTCTATTAATTCAGGCAGAAATGTCGTTAAAAACTGTTCCGGAAGCTTCATTAAATAATCCACTTCACTTTTCGGTCGCTTCCAATTCTCTGTTGAAAAGGCATATAGCGATAATATTTGAATGCCGAGTTCGTTGGCAAAACGAGTGATTTTACGAACAACCTGCATCCCTTCGTAGTGGCCCGCTGCCCGCGGCAACGCCCGTTTTTTCGCCCATCTCCCGTTTCCGTCCATAATGATGGCCACATGTTTCGGGATCGGGTTTTGCAGTATTTCTTCTTTTGTGTAGCTAGTGGGAGAAAAAGATTCCTCCACTTTATTTTTCCAAATTTTATTAAACATACTAGTCCTCCGTATGAAAATATTTTTCCATTCATGTACTATGCGACTAGTGCGTACCCCAACGCAATTTTTGCATTATTTTTCTCCTGTCCTATTTTTGCCTCTTCATTATAACAAAAAAACCCTCCATAAATATAGAGGGTTTTCCTTGTTCGATTATACTTCCATTACTTCTTTTTCTTTTTCTTTGGTAATCGCATCAATTTTGGCGATATGATCATCGGTAAGTTTTTGAACATCTTCCGTGTAGCCACGCAATTCATCTTCGGTAATTTCGCCATTTTTCTCAAGTTTTTTCAATTCATCGTTCGCATCACGACGAATGTTGCGCACCGCGACTTTGGCGTCTTCTGAATATTTTTTCACCAGCTTCACCAGCTCACGGCGCCGTTCTTCCGTCAATGGCGGAATGACAATGCGAATAACCGATCCGTCGTTCGATGGCGTCAGCCCTAAATCGGAAGCTAAAATCGCTTTTTCCATTTCTTTAATCACCGATTTGTCATAAGGCTGAATGACAAGCAAACGGGCTTCCGGCACGCTGATGCTTGCTAATTGATTAATTGGCGTCGCCACACCATAGTAATCGACCGTGACTTTTTCAAGCAAACTTGGATTCGCTCTTCCGGCGCGAATCGTCGCCAGTTCACGGCTGAACGCCTGCACCGCTTTATCCATTTTTTCTTTCGCGTTATTGATCACTTGTTGAGCCATCCTTACTTCCCCCTTACGATTGTTCCGATATTTTCACCTAAAACAGCACGCTTGATATTTCCTTCTTCTGTAATCGAAAAAACGATTAACGGAATATCGTTGTCCATGCATAACGACGAAGCGGTAGAATCCATGACGCCCAATCCTTGTTTAATGACATCCAAATACGATAGTTCGTCATATTTTACGGCATTGGCATCCACTTTCGGATCTGCGCTATATACGCCGTCCACATTGTTTTTCGCCATTAAAATGACATCGGCTTCAATTTCCGCCGCGCGCAATGCAGCCGTCGTATCTGTTGAAAAATACGGATTTCCAGTGCCGGCCGCAAAAATAACAACGCGTTTTTTCTCGAGATGTCGGATCGCTCTTCTTCGTATGTAAGGTTCAGCTACTTGGCGCATCTCGATCGATGTTTGCACCCGCGTTTCCACTCCGAGATTTTCAAGGCTATCTTGAAGTGCCAGCGAATTCATGACCGTCGCCAGCATTCCCATATAGTCTGCAGTGGCGCGATCCATTCCCATTTCGCTTCCGGTTTTTCCGCGCCATATATTGCCGCCGCCGACAACAATAGCGACTTCCACGCCGAGTTCGGCCACTTCTTTTACTTGTTTTGCAATCGACTGAATGACCGCAGGGTTAATGCCAAATCCTTGTTCGCCAGCAAGCGCTTCACCGCTTAACTTTAAAACAATACGCTTGTATTTTGGTTTTTCCATGTCAAACCTCCATGCAGCTAATTAGGAAAAACAGTGATCACTGAAAACGATGTTCTGGCAGGATTACAACATGCCATTTTAAAAATAGGGAACACGGCGTGTGTTCCCTGTTGCTTTGCTTCATTGCTTTCTTACCTGGTTCATGACTTCTTCAGCAAAGTTATCTTGGCGTTTTTCAATGCCTTCGCCGACTTCATAGCGGACGAATTGTTTTACCGTCGCACCGTTCGATTCAACATACTGGCGCACTTTTACATCCGGATTTTTTACAAACGCTTGTTCTAGCAAGCAAACATCTTCATAAAATTTATTTAAACGGCCTTCCACCATTTTTTCGACAATATGTTCCGGTTTTCCTTCATTTAGTGCTTGCTGTTTCAACACTTCGCGTTCATGTTCAACTTCTTGCTGTGGCACTTGGTCGCGGGAAACGTATTTCGGATGCAATGCCGCAATGTGCATAGCCACATCTTTCGCCACTTCTTGGTTTGTCGTACCTGCTAATAATGTTAATACGCCGATGCGGCCGCCCATGTGCAAGTACGCACCGAAAACGTCATTGTCACCTTTTTCAAGAATTTCAAAGCGGCGCAGCGTGATTTTTTCGCCAATTTTAGCAATCGCTTCGTTAATATGATCTTGAACGGTAGATCCGTTATCCATTGTTTGCCCAAGCGCTTCTTCCAGCGTAGCCGGCTTATGTTTTAGCAAGTGGGCGGCAAGCTCTTTTACTAACGTTTGGAACGCTTCGTTTTTCGCCACAAAATCTGTTTCCGAATTCACTTCTAAAATAACGGCGGTATTGCCGGCTGTTTCAATAAGCGTTGTTCCTTCTGCTGCAATGCGGTCCGCTTTTTTCGCCGCTTTGGCGATTCCTTTTTCGCGAAGCCAATCGATCGCTTTGTCCATATCACCATTTGTTTCCATCAATGCTTTTTTGCAGTCCATCATTCCCGCGCCTGTTTTTTCGCGCAGTTCTTTTACCATTTGTGCTGTAATCGCCATCAAATAAATCCTCCTTTAAAATCGCATGTATGTATCGTTTAAACAAAATTCGCAAAGCAAATTTTGTTTTCTGCCGTATTCGTAGTATAGCCAAGAAGAGCGATTTTCTGTCTCAAAAAAAGGTGATAAAAGGCTTCCCCCTCTTATCACCTTTCTAAACCAAATTACTCGGCAGCAACGACTGCTTCTTCGCCTTGTTTTGCTTCTAATACTGCATCGGCAATTTTCGAAGTAAGAAGTTTTACCGCGCGAATCGCGTCGTCGTTTGCTGGAATGACATAGTCGATTTCATCCGGATCGCAGTTTGTATCCACGATACCGATGATCGGAATGTTTAATTTGCGCGCTTCCGCAACTGCGATGCGCTCTTTGCGCGGGTCGATGACAAACAGAGCGTCCGGCAATTCTTTCATTTCTTTAATGCCGCCTAAAAATTTCTCTAAACGTTCTTGCTCTTTCTTTAAGCGGATGACTTCTTTTTTCGGAAGCACGTCAAAAATGCCGTCTTCCTCCATTTTTTCAATTTCTCTTAAACGCTTAATGCGTTTTTGAATCGTCGCGAAGTTCGTTAGCGTACCGCCTAGCCAGCGTTGGTTGACATAGAACATGCCGCAGCGTTCTGCTTCTTCTTTCACCGATTCTTGCGCTTGTTTTTTCGTACCGACAAACAAGATTTTGCCGCCGTTTGCCGCTAATTCTTTGACGAAGTTGTATGCTTCTTCTACTTTTTTGACGGTTTTTTGCAAGTCGATAATATAAATGCCGTTGCGTTCCGTGAAAATATATTTTTTCATTTTTGGATTCCAACGGCGAGTTTGATGTCCGAAATGAACACCAGCTTCAAGCAATTGTTTCATCGAAATGACCGACATGTTGGTTCCTCCTATATTTTGGTTTTTATTCCTCCGCCCATGTCATCTTTAAGCAAGACTGACGATGTTACGTCAGCACCGTTGCTTAAATCGATGGACGTGTGTATTCACACCATATAAAAATATATCATAACTGCCTGTGACAAATCAAGCAATTATTTGCCTACTTTTGGCGGAATTTTAACAATAACTCCACTTCTGTTTTTCCTTTCTTTAGGATTTTCGCGATTTCTTCTGCTGTTTTTCCTTGTTCGTAAAGCTGCCGAACGCGAGCGGCGGCGAAAGAAGCCGGCCGTTGACGTATATCTACAACATCTTTTATCTCATCAATGTTTGGAAAATAGCTAGGGAGCGCTTCCGTTTCCGTCTCTTCGCTTGTCGCCGTTGTTTCGTTGCCTTCCGCCTGCGGCTCGGCGCTGTCTTTTGGCGGTGAATGGTCCGTCTGAGTGCGGTTTGGCAATATTGCCGCCAGCTCTGCTAAGAAGCGTTCGTTTTCTTCCTTCCACTCTAATAAATAGGCAGAAAATGTTTGTTCCATCTCTTCCGTCATTTGCTGCTGCTGCTTTTCGATTTCTTTTACCTTGGCTAACCGCAAATAAAGCAAAATAATGATCCATAAGGAAAGCGCATGAAGAAGAAAACTAATCGTGAGCAAAAATGCAAGCATGGTTTTCCACTATCCTTTAATGTCAATTTTTTCTTTATATGGATGAATATTGCCGCCATGTCGCTTGCGGCCGATATTCGCGCTTGTGCGCTTTTCGGTTGTTTGCTTACGCGTGCGGGCATCTTGTTTTTTGCCGCTTCTACAAGCTGCGATTGCACGATTTATGAATGCTGGTGCAGCACATTTTGCATATTCCCGGCGCCATATGTCTTCGGGGAAGCGATTTGCAGCTCCGCTAGCTTCATATCCAATGCCATCTACCTTCCTTTCCATCTTAAAGCGCCGCTTCTAAAATTTTGCGCAACTTAAAAATCGCTTTAGAATGAAGTTGGGAAATTCTTGAGGTGGAAAGCCCTAAAATTTCGCCGATTTCTGTAAATGTCAATTCTTCTTTATAAAATAAACTAATCACAAGCTGCTCTTTTTCGCTCAGCTGTTCAATTACTTCCGCTAATTTTTCGTACAACTCCCGTTTGATCACTTCTTCTTCCGGAGATGGCGTTTTTTCATCGCGAACGGCTAAAGGCGCCGTTTCTTCTTCCTCCTCTGTCACAACTTGTTGGAAAGATAACACGTTGGCGAAAAAGTTCTCGTTGGCTACCGTATACACTTCCTCTTCTGCCATCCCTAATTCAGCGGCGACTTCCTTTGCTGTCACGGAGCGCATATACCGCTGTTCCAGCCTTTCGATCGTTTCCTCAATTTTTTTCGCCTTTTCTCTTATGCTGCGCGGGAGCCAATCTTCCTTGCGCAGCCCGTCCAAAATGGCACCACGGATGCGAAAAGACGCATATGTATCAAATTTTAAGTCGCGCGAAGGATCAAATTTTTCCAGCGCATCATAAAGACCAATCAGCCCGAGGCTGACTAATTCCTGTTTGTGAATATTTTTCGGCAGCGACACCGCAATTCGCTGCACATGATAATGAACGAGCGGCATATATATCTGTACGAGCTTATCTCCGGCTTGCGGATCGCGGTGCTCTACCCAGCTATCCCAATATTTCCGTTCTTCGTCCGCTAACACATATGCCATATTGTTCCACCCCGTTTATTTGAAAATGCCGCTGTTTCCTTTGTTATATTTCCTTGACTCCTTGATTAACCGTGCGAATCAATAAAACGCCCGTCTGCGGGTTAAACTCAATCGTTCTTCCGCTGCTGCCACCGACGTCTTCGGCAACGATCGGGATACGAAAACGCTTTAACTGCCATTTTACCGCTTCGACATTTCTCGCCCCAATCCGCATCATGTCGCTACTTTGCGAAGGGAAGGAAAACATTTGCGCCCCGCCAGCTATTTTTGCCTTTAACATTTCTTTTCTTCCCCCTGCCTCGAGAACAAGCTCGATGAGCGCCGCCACCGCTGTATCAGCATATTTGGCCGCATTGATCGTTTCCGATCTTGCCATCGCGGAATCGGGAAGCATCACATGGGCCATTCCAGCCACCTCTTTCATCAGATCAAAAATCACAACACCGACACACGACCCTAATCCAGTCGTACGAATGACATTTGGTGCACGCACAACATTCATATCAGCAATGCCAACTTTTATGATATGGATCGTTTCACTCATGGAAGCTCCACACCCAACGCCCGAAAGATAGAGGCAAACGAATCTGGATCAGGGAGCAAAAAGAAGTGGCCATTGACACTGTCTTCTGGACTCCGTTCATCATATACTGCAGTATCAATCAAAATGGCATAATCGCCGGCGCGGGACAATTCGAGCAGCCCATACTGCAAAATAGCGCCAATCATATCGACGGTAAGCATCGGGACGGACGGATAAAGCACTAAATGAGTAAAGTCGGCCAAAGCGGAAAGATAGGAACCGGCAAGGATGTTTCCTAGTTCTTGCAATGCGGATTGTCCTAGTTCAGTCGAATGTTCACGAAACGAAAACGTTTCATCACCGGTCATCTGCCGGATAAAACGCTCCGCCTGCTCGAGTGACAAGACGAAAAACATATTTCCCGGCGCATCACCTTCAATGCGCAAATACACACATGCTACGACTTGCTCGGCCCCGCCGATCAGCTCCATCATTTCATCAAATGCAACAATTTGCACATGCGGAACCGCCATTTCAATTTTTTTGTTTAATAGCTTGGACAGCGCCGTCGCCGCATTTCCCGCCCCGATATTGCCCATTTCTTTTAAAATATCAATATGGGTGCCGGTAAGTTTGCGAATATGATCCATAAAGCAGCAGCTCCTCTCCAGTAATGCGAAAAATCAACGGGAAACCGACTTATTTTTCCAGTACTTTTTCTAAATTTAACAAAATTAATAGCCTTTTTCCGGATCTGGCAACCCCGTGAATATAATCGGCTGCCACCGTTCCAATCGCTTCCGGCGGCGGCTCCATGCTTGATGACGGGATGTCGAGCACATCATTGGCCGCATCGACGATCAATCCGACCTCGAAATCTTTGATGGAGACGATAATAATGCGCGTTTGTTCAGAGTACGGCACGGAAGGAAAGCCAAACCGCTCCCGCAAGTCAATAATCGGCGTAACGACACCGCGTAAATTGATTACTCCTTTGACATAATGCGCCGTGCGCGGCACGCGGGTAATATGCTGAATTTTTTCAATAGAGCGGACATATTGAACTGGGATGGCATATTCTTCATCTTTTAACCGGAAAGCAATTACTTTCCATTCGACTCCTTGAATCGCCGTCATTTTTCGTTTCCCCTCCCAATCAAACAAATTATTTAATTAGCGCATTGCAGTCGATAATAAGCGCTACTTGGCCGTCACCTAATATCGTTGCACCGGAAATCGCAAAGACGGATGTTAAATAGTTTCCTAATGATTTTAATACGACTTCCTGCTGCCCGATAAACGAATCGACAACAAGTCCTGCCATTTTTTCCCCCTTGCGAACGATCACCACGGAAACCACTTCCTCTTCCGCCACTGCCGCTGGCACTTCAAAAATGTCTTTCAAAAATACAAGCGGAACTACTTTTCCACGGAAATCAATCATCTGCTGATTATGCGCATGTAAAATATCTTCTTTTTTAATAATGGCTGTTTCAATAATCGATGATAAGGGAATCGCGTATTTTTCCTGCTGAATCTCTACAAGTAATACAGAAATAATCGATAACGTCAATGGCAATTGAATAGAAAAAATCGACCCTTTCCCTTCTTCCGAATCTACCGTCACCGTTCCGCCAAGCGATTCAATCGTGCTTTTGACAACATCAAGCCCCACCCCGCGCCCAGAAATATCGGAAATATGATCAGCGGTGGAAAAGCCTGGCGCAAAAATTAGTTCATATACTTGCTTGTCCGTTAAATTAGCAATGTTTTGCTGGGAGACGATTCCACGATCGAGCGCTTTTTGCAGCACTTTTTCCCGCTTAATGCCGGCTCCGTCATCTTCAATTTCAATAAACACATGATTGCCGCTATGGTATGCTTTTAACTTCACGGTTCCTTCTTCCGGCTTACCGCTTGCCCTGCGTACATCAGGCGTTTCAATGCCGTGGTCGATCGCATTGCGGAGAAGATGGACGAGCGGGTCGCCGATTTCATCAATGACAGTACGGTCGAGCTCAGTTTCCGCGCCGATGATTTCCAAGTTTACTTTTTTCCCTAATTCGCGCGCCAATTGCCGGACCATACGTGGAAAACGGTTAAACACGGTTTCTACCGGAACCATGCGCATGTTTAAAATAATCGTTTGCAAATCACTAGAAATACGCGACATCCGTTCCACCGTTTCATTCAATTCCGGATGATTCAATTCACGGGCAATTTGTTCTAACCGCCCACGGTCAATGACGAGCTCCTCAAACAAATTCATTAAAACATCGAGTCGTTCAATATTGACGCGAATCGTTTTATTCGGCGGCACCGATTGTCTTGCCGCCACATTTTTCTCCGTCGTTTTCCCCTTTTCCTCTTGAACGGCCGCCGCTTGCTGCCTAAGCATGGTTTCATGTTCTTCTCCCGCACTGCCCGTTTCTTTCCGTCTATCGATATCGAGCGGTACAACTTCTACCTCTTCTACTTCAGAAACTTTCATCAGTCGCTCATATAATTGTTCCGCTGATTGCTTTGTCACTACCGTTAGCAAAAACTCTTGATCAAATTGCTCCTCTTCAAGCATCTCGGCAGGGGGAGTTGATTTAATCACTTCGCCCGCCTCGTTTAATGCTTCAAAAATCATATAGACACGCGCCGATTTTAACAAGCAGTCTGCCCGCAATTTCACGCGGATTTCATAGGCGGAAAAGCCTTGCTCTTTGGACTGCTGCAGCACATTATACTCAAATTCCCCGTATGTTTGCCTAAGCGGTACCGAAAAAGTATTGGACGGTCGCTCCGCTAGGGAGGGGACTTCTCCTTGTTCAATCCGCTTTAATTGCTCCACCACTTCTTTTACGTCGCGTTTGCCGTCGCCACCTGCAGCAATCGCCATAATCATCGCTTCTAAGTGATCGACTGCTTGAAATACAACATCCAATATTTCCGGGATAACGGCAATTTTATGATTGCGAATGCCATCCAGCACATTTTCCATTTGATGGGTTAAATTGGCTAAATCATCAAACCCCATCGTCGCTGACATTCCTTTTAACGTATGGGCGGAACGAAAAATTTCATTGACGATTGCCATATCTTCCGGCGCTTTTTCTAATTCTAGCAACTGTTCATTGATGGCCTGTAAATGCTCTTTGCTTTCGTCAATGAATATCTCTAAATATTGGCTCATATCCATTTTCTTTTCCCCCTTACCCTTCCACATATTTGATAATGGCCCCGGCAATTTCTTCTAAAGGTACAATGTCATCGACGACGTTCGCCTGAATCGCTGCTTTCGGCATTCCAAACACCACTGCCGTCTCCTGCGCTTCGGCGATCACTTTCGTGGCGGCGTTTTCTTTCAGCTTTTTTAATCCCGCTGTTCCGTCCGATCCCATCCCCGTCATAATGACAGCTATTTTTTCGTAATCCGTTACGGTACTGAGCGATTCAAACAGCACATCGACGGAAGGACGGTGACCGTTTCGCGGCGGTGACTGTTCGAGGCGGGCCGTCAGCATTCCTTTTGCTTCATGAACTAATAAATGATAGCCCCCAGGCGCAATATATGCCGTACCATTTTGCAACGTTTCCCCATCCTCTGCCTCTTTCACCGTTATAGACGAAAGCGCATCAAGCCGTTGCGCTAACGATTTGGTAAAGCCTTTCGGCATGTGCTGGACGATGACGATGGGCGCAGGGAAATTTTCCGGAAATTTAGTCAGTACAAGCTGCAATGCGCGCGGCCCTCCTGTGGATGTGCCGATGCCGATCACTTTTTTGCGCTGAGACGCCTGATGCGAAAATGGCTTTATCCAATGATTGACGGCAATTTTACCAAATTTGCTGTTTCTGGAAATGATCCGGACATTGGCACGGCTCGCCAGCAGCACTTTACTAGTCAGCTCTCCCTTTACTTTATATAAATCGAGCGAAATGAAGCCAGATGGTTTCGCGACAAAATCAACGGCACCATATTGCATAGCGGTGATCGTATTTTCCGCCCCTTCCGTCGTCGTGCTCGATACCATGACAACCGGAAGCGGATGTTCCTGCATGATCTGCTTGAGCGCCTCCAGTCCGTTCATGATCGGCATTTCCACATCCATCGTCACGACGTCGGGATGTGATTGTAAAATCTTTTCTAACGCTTCCTTCCCGTTTCTCGCCGTTCCTACCACTTCGATGTGCGGGTTTTCCGAAAGAAAGTCGACAATCATTTTCCGCATAAAAACCGAATCATCGACGACAAGCACTTTCACTTTATCCATGGGTGGCCTCACCTTTCTAGTAAAAAGTGACGCAGTCTGGCAAAAAAATGAAATGGATCCCTCTCTTTCTCTTGCGCCACTGCGCCGGCCGATAAATAACGGTCCGCTAGCGTATGCATAGCACGGCTTACTTTAGCAGTGGGATCAAACAACAAAAACGGTGTTTGCCGTACTACCGCTTTCGCAACGGTGCGGTCTTCCGGCAGCATGCCCAGCGGAATCACCTCTTTGTCCAAAAATTGTTTCGCTACCTGTTTCAGACGCTCTAACGTCTCACGGCCTTCTTTGTCCGTCCGCACGCGGTTCGCAATGACGTACAGCGGAATCTCCCTTTCCTGCGTATACATATATTTCATCATCGCATACGCATCAGTGATGGCTGTCGGTTCCGGCGTGGTGACAATAAAAATGTCATGGACAGCCTTTAATAGATAGAGCCGATCTTCGGAAATGCCAGCTCCCATATCGAAAATAAGATAGTCATATTGCGCTGATACCGATTGCAGCTCTGTTAGAAAATAGTCGACTTTTTCCTCGTCCATCGTAAAAATGTTGGTCAATCCCGTTCCGCCGGCAATAAACGATATGTTGTCCGGACCTGTTTTAATCAGTTCTTGCAACGGAAGCTGCTTCGCAAACAAGTCAACAATCGTTAACGGTGAAGATTGCCCAAGCAAAATATCAATATTTCCCATTCCAATATCCATATCCAGCAATAATACCCGAAAACCGCGTCGCGACAACATGATAGAAAAATTGAGAGAGACGTTGGATTTGCCAACCCCTCCTTTTCCGCTCGTAATAGCGATCGTTTTCGTGATTCGTTTTTGCCCGTTTTGCCTGCCTAAACGCAACCGCAAGTTTTCTGCCTGATCTTTCATCTTCCTTCGACCCCAAACAGCATGTTTATCAGTTGTTCCGGCGACGCCTCGCTAATGTCGTCCGGTACATTTTGTCCGTTAGTAAAGTAAGCCGCTCCTACGTTATATTCCATCATTAAATTAAACATCGCCCCATACGAAGTAGTTTCGTCTAATTTCGTAAAGATAAAGCGATCGATCGGAACAAGGGAAAACCGTTCATAGATTGTTTTCATATCTTCGTATTTTGCCGTAAGGGCAAATACGAGAAACGTCTCCATTTCTTCGTCAAAATCGATGATGTTTCGCAACTCTTTAACATATTGCGGATTGCGGAAATTCCGCCCTGTCGTATCAATAAAGACGATATCGCGGTCGGACAATTTTTTCTTCGCCTCTTGAAAATCTTGCAAATTATAACAGACTTCCAGCGGTACGTTTAAAATTTGCGCGTACGTTTTTAATTGTTCGATAGCCGCAATCCGATAAGTATCGGTCGTAATAAACGCGATGTTTTTCCTTTGCTCCAATACGCAGCGGGCTGCGATTTTCGCCAGCGTCGTCGTTTTGCCTACGCCGGTCGGTCCAACGACATTAATATATTTTTTTCGCAACGAAATGCCCCCAAACGGAACGGATGCCAATTTTTCTTTCATTATTTCTTTAGCCCAGGCAATCACCTGTTTTTCCGGCGCTTTTCCGCCGTCTACGTACCATTTTTCCAATAAGGCAGCTACAATGTCCTGGACTAATGAAGCGGAAATGCCTTGGCTTTCAAGCCGGCATTGAACTTTGCTAAGCGGGGCTGGATAAGAAGGAATGCCGGTCATGGCATTGGCGGAAAGCTGCTTTATCATCGCCTTCAGCTCTTGTAATTCATAAAGCAGCTTTCCATCTTCTCTCCCTTTTTTTTCATTCAGAAACGAGGAGGAAAATGAAACTTCTTCTTTTTTCCCCACCGCTTTCGAACGGATCGGCTGCGGGTCAACAGCGGCGATCACTTCGATATTTTTTTTCGTAAACAGCCCAAAAAGCCCGCCTTTATGAACGACTTTGGAATTTAAAATCACCGCATCGCTTCCAAGTTCAGCACGAATCATTTTCATTGCTTCCGACATCGACGGCGCAACAAATTTTTTTACTTTCATTCGATCTCCACCATCCCAACGCTTTGGACTTCCACATTTGTCTCCAGCTCATTGTAGGATAAAACAGGTAAGTTTGGAAAATAGCGTTCCGTCAATTGCCGCACATACATGCGAACGGCTGGAGAACATAGCAAAATTGGTGTTTGGTTTGCAAATACATGCTTCTCAAGCTGTGCAGCAATTGCTTCGATAATCGATTGAGACAGCGTCGGATCCAGAGACAAGTAACTGCCATGTTCCGTCTGCTGCACCGCCTCCGCCACCGTTTTTTCCACTTTTCCGGATAAGGTAATGACTTTTAATGGCTCGCCTGGAATCGCATACTGGCTTGTAATTTGCCGTGCCAGCGCCTGCCGCACGTATTCCGCTAATATATCGGTATCCGTCGTCATGCGGGCAAAGTCGGCCAACGTCTCAAAAATGAGAGGCAAATTGCGGATTGATACTTTTTCTTTCAGGAGTTTAGCCAGCACTTTTTGCACTTCCCCGACGGAAAGCGGATTCGGTGTCACTTCTTCCACCAATACCGGATACGATTCTTTTAAATGGTCGATAAGCTGTTTCGTTTCTTGGCGTCCTAGCAATTCATGTGCATGAGTTTTCAACACTTCCGTAATATGGGTAGATACAACCGACGGCGGATCGACGACCGTATAACCCAGCATTTCCGCTCTCTCTTTCATCTGCTCGGAAATCCATTTCGCGGGAAGGCCAAATGCCGGTTCCACCGTGTCAATCCCCTCTACCGAATCATCTTCGATTCCCGGACTCATCGCTAAATAATGATCCAAGAGCAATTCGCCGCGCGCTACTTCATCCCCTTTGATTTTCAGCCGGTACTCATTCGGTTGCAGCTGAATATTGTCGCGGATGCGGACAACCGGAATCACCAGCCCGAGCTCGAGCGCCAGCTGGCGGCGGATCATAACGATGCGGTCGAGCAAATCGCCGCCTTGGTTGGCGTCAGCAAGCGGAATGAGCGCATAGCCAAACTCAAATTCAATCGGATCGACATGAAGCAGGTTAATGACGCTTTCCGGGCTTTTTAATTCATCCATTTCCGTTTCTTCTGCTTCATCTTGCATAGCGGCTGTTTCCGGATGGGTCTCCCGCACGGAAAAGCGGTATCCGCCAAGCGCAAGCAAGCCCGCAATCGGAATCGTCAGCACATCGCTAATCGGCGTAAACAGGCCGAGCAAGAAAATCGTTCCTGCTGTGACATATAACATTTTTGGAAAGGCAAACAACTGTTTCATAATGTCGCCGCCAAGGTTGCTGTCAGATGCCGCTCTTGTCACAACAATACCGGTAGCGGTCGAAATTAACAGCGCCGGAATTTGGCTGACGATTCCATCGCCAACCGTTAATAATGTGTAGCGTTGCGCCGCTTCGGAAATGTCAAGCCCCTGCTGGACAACGCCGATGACCATACCAAAAAGCAAGTTAATCACAACAATAATCAATCCGGCGATCGCATCGCCTTTAACGAATTTGCTCGCTCCATCCATCGCCCCGTAGAAGTCCGCTTCCCGTGCCACTTTTTCCCGGCGTTGCCGCGCCTCTTGTTCGGAAATCATTCCGGCGTTTAAATCGGCATCAATGCTCATCTGTTTTCCTGGCATCGCATCAAGCGTAAAGCGGGCCGCCACTTCTGATACCCGTTCCGCTCCTTTCGTAATAACGACAAACTGGATGATAATTAAAATCAAGAATACGACAAAGCCGACGACAACATTCCCCCCGACAACAAATGTCCCAAATGTTTCCACAACACCGCCTGCTTCCCCTTTGCTTAAAATCGAACGGGTGGTGGAAACGTTCAGTCCTAAACGAAATAGCGTGAGCAGCAGCAAAAGCGAAGGAAAAATGGAAAATTGCAGCGGCTCTTTCATATTCATCGACGTAAGGAGAACTAACAGCGCAAGCGAAATATTGATGATGATCAATACGCTTAAAAGCCAGGACGGCAGCGGAATAATTAGCATTGCTACAATTAAGACGACCATCAATAATACGGATAAATCTTTTGCTTGCATACATGTTCTCTCCTTACTGCTAAACTTTTCGCTTCAAGCGGTACACGTATGCTAAAATTTCCGCTACCGCTTTGAAAAATTCTTGCGGAATCATGTCGCCAATTTCCGTTTGCCGATACAACGCTTGGGCAAGCGGACGATTTTCTACGGTCACGACATCATGCTCTTTTGCTAGTTGTTTGATTTTTAGCGCCACATAATCCGCCCCTTTCGCTACGACCATCGGCGCATCCATTTTTCCGTCTTCATACTTCAACGCGACGGCGTAATGGGTCGGGTTGGTGATGACTACATCGGCCCTCGGCACTTCCTGCATCATTCTTTTCATCGCCATTTCCCGCTGTTTTTGCTTCATTTTTGATTTAATTAGCGGGTCTCCTTCTGTCTTTTTGTATTCATCTCTAATATCCTGCTTGGACATGCGAATATTTTTCTCAAAGTCAAAACGTTGGTACAAGTAATCGAAGATAGCAAGAAACAACAGCGCCACAGAGGCATAAAGCCCCATTTTTACCGTTAAACTAGCTAACGAGCTTAATGTCGCGCTTAACGATTTCGTGGTCAACGACAAAATATGATCGAGCTGAAGCCATAACAAAGCAAATGTCACCATTCCAACAATGCCAATTTTTAGAAACGATTTTAACAGCTCTACTACTGCACGCAATGAGATAATCCTCTTCAGACCTTGGATCGGATTAAGCCTGTTCCAGTCCATTTTTAAAGGCTCCGTCGTAAATAAAAACCCTACTTGCAAAAAATTAGCTAAACAGGCGGCAACAACCGCTGCGCAAAAAACAGGAGCGATGATCAATGCCGTGTTTTTTAACCAGTTGATAAAAAGAAGATGAACCGAATCGATCGTTAAATCAGCACGGGCGTATTGCTTAAATGATTGGGACAACAAATGCAGCATTTTTTCTTTATAGTACGTTCCGGAAAAGAATAAAACGAGAAATACAACAAGCATGACCATCGCGGTATTGATGTCGGCGCTTTTCGCCACTTGCCCTTTTTCCCGCACTTCCTGCCGTTTCCGCGGTGTCGCTTTTTCCGTTTTTTCCTCGGCAAAAAACTGCAAATCAAGGCGCAATCCGTTCATTTATGTGCCTCCTAAAAGCCGCATCAGCTCGCGCATCGATACAAACATCACATCAAACAAATGGCGGACGGCGATAAACAACGCCGCCATTGTTGCGACGAATAAAATCAATGCCACAACGATTTTTACCGGAAACCCGACGACGAAAATATTCAGTTGCGGCACGGTGCGGGCAACGATGCCGAGCGCCACATCGACTAAAAATAAACAGCCGACGAGCGGAACAGACATTTGAAAAGCGATGGCAAACATCATGCCAAACGATTTAACGATGTATGGAACGACATGGCTATCAGCAAACCGCGGCCACTGGTCAAGCGGAATAAATTGATAACTGTAAAAGATGCCATCGAGCAGAAGATGATGTCCGTTGACGGAAAGCAATAACAGTAAGGCAAACGTATACAAATATTGCCCCATTAGCGGACTTTGCGCTCCTGTCTGCGGGTCGATGACATTGGCAATCGCAAATCCCATTTGAAAATCAATCAATCCGCCGACAATCTGAACCACCGCCATAATCATATAAGCAAACAAGCCAATCCCGAGACCAACGAGCACTTCTTTTAGCACTAACAATACATACATTTCGTCTATAGCAACCGTTGGCTGCGAAATGGCAAAAAATATGATCCAGCTAAAGAAAAAAGATAATCCAATTTTATGTACGTTCGGAATCGTTCGATACGAAAACAGCGGCAAGGTAGCAAAAAAGGAAGCAACGCGCGCAAACACCAGCAAAAACGCCGGAAAATGCAACAGTAATGGTTCCATCGTGCATCAGCCTATAAATT
Source organism: Parageobacillus sp. VR-IP (assembly GCF_013357975.1). Lineage (NCBI taxonomy): Bacteria > Bacillati > Bacillota > Bacilli > Caryophanales > Anoxybacillaceae > Parageobacillus > Parageobacillus sp. VR-IP. The sequence goes on along the minus strand of NZ_JABVYQ010000001.1, from coordinate 587,675 downwards.
GTGTTAAATTGTTTAAAATATCATGGGCGTAAGACACCATTTTTGACAGCATCCACGGCCCGAAAAAAACAAGCCCAACAAGGACAGCGACAATTTTCGGAACAAACGCCAACGTCTGCTCCTGAATTTGCGTCGTTGCCTGAAAAATGCTAATGATCAGCCCAACCGCCAATGATAATAAAAGCAGCGGCCCGCAGACAATTAAAATCATGTACACTCCTTGTTCGGCAATCCGAATCACAAAATCGGTACTCATCATTGCCACCCACTTTACTGAAAGCTTTCTAGCAGTGATTTCACAACTAAATACCAGCCATCAACAAGCACAAACAATAAAATTTTAAACGGCAACGATATCATGACAGGAGGGAGCATCATCATCCCCATCGACATCAGGACGCTAGCGACTATCATATCGATGACGAGAAATGGTATAAAAATCATAAATCCCATTTGAAATCCCGTTTTCAATTCGCTGATCGCAAATGCTGGAACAAGCGTCGTCAGCGGAATATCTTGCACCGTTTTCGGCTTTTTGGCGCCGCTATACGATAAAAACAGCGCCAAATCCTTTTGCCGGGTATGCTTGCTCATAAACTCCTTCATCGGCACAGACGCTCGTTCGTACGCCTGTTCCAAATTAATCTTTTCAGAGAATAACGGCTGCAGTGCTTGATCATTGATTTCTTTAAACGTCGGCGCCATGATAAAAAACGTCAAAAACAGCGCTAAGCCAACGAGTACTTGATTAGGCGGCATTTGCTGCGTTCCGAGCGATGTGCGGACGAACGACAACACGATCACAATGCGTATAAAACATGTCATCATGATTAAAATGCCAGGAGCAATAGACAATACGGTTAACAGCAGCAGCAGCTTAACCGATATGGATACATGTTCAGGAGCAACCTCATTAAACATGCTCATTAATTCATTCATCCAATGTCGATCCCTTCTGTTTCATCTGCTCCAACAATTGTTTTCGTTTCACGGATAGCTCCTGCATTTCTTTTAGCAGCATGTTGCGAAACCGATCATTAGCCCCGTTTGACTGCTTCCGTTTATCCGCTAAATAATCGCGCAGCCGTGCTCCTCCCCATTTGCCCGGTTCGAGCATGTGCTCGAGCCGCTCGTTATGCAGCGCTAAAATTTCTTTCATTTCGTCCTCTTCGGCAATCTCGCACAATAGCTGAATCGATTCGCCGACGCCAATGACAAGAATGCGGTTTCCGACCTTGATTAGCTGGACAGAGCGGTTCGCGCCGACGCTTGTCCCGCCAAGATGCTCAATCACTCCCTTTTTTCCAGGAAGCAGCTGGCCGCGGTGGTAAAGAAATTTTAGCAGCCCGCAAATTAAGGCAATCACCAGCAGCGTTGCTCCGATTAAGCGGACAATGTCCCAAATGGAAAAAGGCGATGGCTGTGCTTGTTCAGTCGGCGCCGCTTTGCTTTTCGGCGAATTTGCCGGTTGGTCGCATAAGCTAGGACGCTGCAGACATTCTTTTACCGTCGGCGGCTGCTGCGCGAAAGCAGGAAAACCTGTTTGCGCAGCGGCCGCGATGATAAGGCATAGACATAATAAAATGACCCGTGACGGAAACAAATGTATTCCACCTCTTACATCAGCCGAGTGTTTTATTGATTGCTTCGATAACGCGGTCGGCTTGGAACGGCTTGACGACAAAATCTTTCGCCCCCGCTTGAATCGCGTCAATAACCATTGCCTGCTGCCCCATTGCCGAACACATAATCACTTTGGCGTTGCTGTCAATTTTTTTAATCTCTCGTAAGGCGGTAATGCCATCCATCTCTGGCATCGTAATATCCATCGTGACGATATCCGGACGGGTTTCCTTGTATTTTTCAATCGCCTGCCGTCCATCCGCCGCTTCCGCTACTACTTCGTGCCCATTTTTCGTTAAAATGTCTTTAATCATCATTCTCATAAATGCTGCGTCATCTACCACTAATATTCTGGCCATTTCCTATAAACCTCCTAAACGACTATTTTAATCTTTTTAAACGATCGCTTGGGCTAATGATATCGGTCACGCGAACACCAAAATTTTCGTCAATCACGACCACTTCTCCTTTAGCGATTAACTTATTATTGACCAATATATCGACGGGTTCCCCAGCCAGTTTATCCAATTCAATAATCGATCCGGCCGATAAATGCAAAATTTCCTGGACGGAGCGCTTCGTCCGCCCTAATTCGACCGTTACTTGCAACGGAACATCGAGAAGCAGCGATAAATTTTTCACCTCTGCTTCCGCTGGCGGGGAAGGTTCAAATTCGGCAAAATCGGCTGTTTGAATGTTCCGCACCGTTGTTTTCCCGCTTCCGGCAAAACGGCTGGAATGCGATGCAATGGACCGTTCCGCATCATGATGGGAATAAGAAGCCGCTGTGCCGTCAGCATAATGGACCGAAGGGACTGGCTGCGTGCGGCCTGTCTCTTCCGTTTTCCATTGCGGTGCTTTTTCTTCCCCTGCGTTATCCTTTTGCACTGCATATAAGACGCCCTCGGAAGGATCTTTTTCATGGCCGTCAGGCTGAAGGAGCTGTTGTACAATCTCTTTTGCGAAATCGACAGGCAATAGCTGCATAATGTTCGAATCTACTAAGCTGCCAATTTTCAAGCGAAACGAAACTTTAATCAATATCTCTTCATCCGGTAAATACTCAAGCCCTTCCCCTTCCTTTATGTCCAGCAAATGAATAGTCGGGGGAGAAATATCGACTCGTTTTCCAAAAACGGTCGACATCGATGTTGCTGCCGAACCCATCATTTGGTTCATTGCTTCCTGCACCGCGCTTAACTGGATTTCTCCTAAAGAGACGCTTGTGCTTTTCCCGTCCCCGCCTAGCATCAAATCGGCAATGATCGCCGCATCATCCTGTTTGATAACCAGCAGGTTCGTCCCCAAAAACCCCTCCGTATAATTCACTTGAATCGCTACATACGGCATTGGAAATTCATCGGCTACATTTTTCCGTTCAATAATGGAGACGCTTGGCGTCGTAATTTCCACCTTTTGATTTAACAGCATCGACAGCGCTGTCGCCGAGCTTCCAAACGAAATGTTGCCAATTTCCCCGAGCGCATCTTGTTCTAATGGGGACAATATGTCCGCTAATGCTGGAAGGCTGTCGGTTTCGCCTACTCCGCGCAGCAGCGCATCGATTTCATCTTGCGATAGCATGCCATCATTCATCATCGTCATTTTCGTCCCCCTTAACCGTACCTAAAATTTGAACCGCCAGCTTTTTATTTCTCTTCCCCGGCTGTCCAATAAATTTTGGAATATCACCGACTTTCACTAAAAGCGGCTGGTGAATCGACTGCGCAAGCTCAATGACATCGCCGACTTCGAGCTGCAAAAATTCTTCAATCGTAATCGCTGCCGTGCCAAGCTCGACAATAATCGGCAGCTTCGCCAAACGAATCCGCTCCTCAAGCGCTTTTTCTTCCTCCGGAGAACTTTCTTTTTTTTGCGTTTGCATCCAATAATGAACCGATAATCTTGGCATAATCGGCTCGAGCACGACGTGCGGTATGCAAATATTCATCATCCCGCTCGCTTCGCCGATTTGTGTGTTTAACGAAATAACGACCACCGTATCATTCGGCGATATCATTTGTAAAAACTGCGGGTTTACTTCGAAATCGGCTAAAACGGGATTGATGTCGGCCACCGATTCCCAGGCATCGCGCAAATTGGCAAACGCTTTATCAAACAGATTGGACATGATCCGCGTTTCAATTTCCGTCAAGTTATCTACTTTATTCATGCTTGTTCCTCTGCCGCCCATCACGCGGTCAAGCATGGCATACGCGATATTTGGATTTACTTCCATCAAGATATGCCCGTTCAGCGGCGGAACTTCAAAAACGTTGATGATCGTCATTTTTGGAATGGAGCGGATAAACTCCTCATACGGAATTTGATCGGCAGATGCCACTGATATTTGCACATACGTGCGCAACTGGGCGGAGAAAAACGTTGTTAATAATCTAGCAAAATTTTCGTGAATGCGCGTCAAACTGCGAATTTGGTCTTTCGAAAAACGAAGCGCCCGCTTAAAATCATAGACTTTGACACGTCTGCCTTCTTCTTCTTTTTTTAATTCTTCCGCGCTCATTTCCCCAGTGGACAACGCCGCTAAAAGCGCGTCTATTTCGCTTTGCGACAATACTTCCCCATTCGTCATTATGATCGTTCCCCCCTTGCGGTACAGGCTATTGGAGGATAAAGGAGGTAATATATACTTGCTCTACTTTTCCTTCTTGCATGACTTGGTTAATTTGCTGTTTTAACCGCTCCTCTAACGCGATCATTCCTTTTTTTCCTTTAAAGTTTTCCGCCTTCATTTCGGCAAGTTCTTCGATAATGATGTTTTTAATTTGAAAATCGCGTTTTTCTGCTTCTTCCTTGCCATCTTTGCTGTCGGTTTGAATTTTAAAGGAAACTTTTACATAGCTTCCGTCTGCCAGATTGGTTGTAATGTCCGGAATATCGAATGAACTTTTGACAATTTCATCCACACTTGGTGCTCCTGTTTCTTTTTGACCGGTCAGTTTCATCACCGCGATTAGCGCTACTGTACCGATGAGAGCAATCACCACAAGGATAGTGACCATCGTTTTAACTAATTTATTGCTTTTCACTGTCGGATCCTCCTAAATCTCGCGGTAAACGAAACACCGCGGCTTGCCGATAAAAATCGCTGACTAAATCAACAACCTCCTGTACGGATTCGCGGACAACAAATCTTTTTCCATTCGTTAGTGTAACTGTCGTATCCGGAAATGCCTCGACTTGTTCAATATAAAGCGCATTTAGCACAAACTTTTTGCCATTGAGCCTAGTCAGTGTAATCATGTATGTATTAGGGTACTAGATGGCAGCTAGTACCCTCCCCCCTTCGCTATTTCTTCAAGTTGACAAGCTCCTGCAAAATTTCATCCGATGTCGTAATAATGCGGGCATTTGCCTGGAAGCCGCGCTGGGCGACAATCATTTCCGTGAATTCTTCAGAAAGGTCGACGTTGGACATTTCCAGAGCGCCTGATTGGATAGTACCAATACCAGAAGCGCCGGCAAAGTTTAATATTGGCGTGCCGGAGTTCGGAGTATCTTTGTATAGATTTGCTCCATTTTTTTCTAATCCACCGTTGTTAGGAAACTTAGCCAAAACAAGCTGCCCAGCCCATCTTAATGTTCCAAACTGGTCAACATATGTGATCGTACCGTCTTGGCCAATGCTTACGCTTTGAGCGTCAGTCGGGATTTTAATTGGCTTGTATTCAATATTAATTTTAGGTTTGTTAGTGCTAGTAGAATTGTTAGTACCATTAAAAGTCGCGCTTCCTGGAAGGGTAATTTCAACACTTTTACCATTTGTTGTTGCATCCGTATAGGTAGGCGGATTTTGGCTAAAATCAAACTGACCTTTGATGTCTGATGGTGTAGGACTTAGCGTAACATTACTAATTGAATTAGCAGATCCTGAACCGTCTGGATCATAAGTGCCTGTTTCATAGGCTGCAAACCCAACTACATAATAACCGTCACTTGTTACTAAATATCCGTCTTTATCTAAATAAAAATTCCCAGCCCTCGTATAACGTACGTTAGTAAAATTAGCTTTATCAGCGGATTCAGCAACTTGAAAAAACCCATCTCCGGAAATTGCTAAATCGAGTACACGGCCTGTTGTTTGCGTGCTGCCGGTTGTATGAACCGTATCAATCGCGGCTAATTGCGAGCCTAATCCCACTTGACGAGGGTTTGTCCCCCCTCGTCCCTCACTTGGCCCGCTTGCTCCGGAGAGCGTTTGACTAATTAAATCCTGGAAAATCGTTCTTCCCTTTTTAAATCCATATGTATTGACATTTGCAATGTTGTTGCCAATGACATCTAATTTCGTTTGGAAATTTCTCATGGCACCAATTCCGGAATACATCGAACGAAGCATCGCAATCCTCTCCCTTTCATTTATTTAGATTCTACTTTCACGACAAGGCTTGCTTCGACTGTTGCGCCATTATCCAACTCTAGAAAAATTTGACTATCTTTTTGCGACACCGATTTCACGATCCCGCTTTTCATGTTTCCATCTTCTTGCCAATATACATTTTTGCCAATCCATTCACTGTAGCGAAGCAGCGCTTGATTATTTTGCGTCTGCATAAACCGTTCGAACATGCTTGAAATATTGATCATTTGTTCAAGCGACGAAAACGTCGCCATTTGCGCAATAAAGTCTTTATCTTCCATCGGGTTTAGCGGATCTTGGTTTTGCAATTGGGCAAGCAATATTTTTAAAAAATCATCTTTTCCTAATATTTGATTTCCCGTCTTTCGTTCGGGAGGCTTATAGCTATCTAGCAGCAAGCTGGCATCAATGCCATTTGTCTCCATCTTTCTCCCCTCCTATGCTTCCGCATCCAACATTTCCACAGTGAAATGGGAAAGCGGCTGTCTTTTCAGTTTCTCTTCTTTTCGCTGCTGTTGTTGTTTTTGTCCTTGTTCCTGCCCTCCTTGATAAAATCTAGGGGTATAGTGGTGTTCCGTCCATACGTTCCATTTCTCGACCGTTATATGCTGGGTGTCCAATATTTGATAGAGCTGCGGCAAATTGGCGTTCAGCAGCGCTTTGGCGGAATCGGTCGATACGATAAGCTTGGCGGTCAATGCTCCTTGTTCCCGCACCATCTTTACCGTCAATGTTCCTAAATGCTCCGGATGAAGGTGAATGACTAGCTGCGCATTTCCATTTTGAAAGCGGGTAAAGCGGCCTGACTGAAGCACATTCGCCAGTCGCTGGAGAAACGGTTCGCTTGCCTTTTGTTCCGGCAGTGTTTGCTCCACTGTAATTACCGGAATGTTGTCCTTCGACGTTCCCATCGTTCCATTCGGCGGCAACATCGGAAACAGCGGTGTAAAGTCCTGCCTTTCTACATTGCGCACAGCCGTTATTGAAGAAGAAATATCTCTATTGAAATGAGACGAAAAGGAAAATGGATGCTGGAACAGCGATCTTTCTAGTTTTCTGCCGTTATAGGAAGCTCCTTCCCCTTTCTTTTCCTGCGCCAAAAATTTTTTCAGCCATTCTTGCCAAACTGCTTGTCCATCTTTCGCTCCTGTGCTTTCTGACATGATGCCGTTTTGCAATAATGGCTGGACCAAATCTTTTATCCGTTCATCTGCTGTCATGCTGTGGATTTGTTCCATTAGCTTGTTTTGATCCTTGCCGTTATTGATTTGCCGAATGAGTGACGCAATCATTTCTTTATTTCTGATAAGATGATGGGCATCGCCGGGAAAAGACGGCAAAGGGGTCGCTTTCTCGTCTCCTGTCATGCCGTTAAGCAGAAAAAGAAGATATACCGCCCATTCTTCCATCCCGCTTTGGCGGACTGCACCTTTTTCACCTTCAGCCGATGGAGAACGTTTTTCTGACAGAGCTGCATTTTCCACTTTATCTTTTGCATCCGCTTTGACTGTGGCAAGCAGCTGCTGAAACAGGCTCCATTCCCCTTTTTTTTCCGCCAGTTTTGCAGCGGATTTTTCCGCTGATCCTGTCATGGATTGTCCTAATGGTGGAAGGTTCGCTGCAATTTTCACCGGGCCGCCCCCTCTGCTAGTTGATTTTCTTCCGCGCGTCTTGTCAGCATAGACGTATATTTGGCTGCCTGATCAAGCGGCATTTTTTCTAAAATTGCCGCCGCTTTGTCGCTGTCTAATGCTGACAAAATCGTGAGCACGTCGCTTTCCGACATCGTAGCCAAAATTGATGCAGCGTTTTTCTCTGACATGGTGCTATATATATTTACAACGTCTTCCATTGTGACTGTTTCGCCCTCGGCCGCTGCCTCTTCCTCAAATGGCTTTGCCTGTTGTTGCTGTAAATATTCCAGCTCTTGTTTCAATTGATCCACTTCTTGCTGTTTCGCCGACAATTTATTTTCCAGGCTGCGGATTCGTTTCTTTTGTTGGGCAATCATTTCGTTTTGCTTCTCAATCGTCGCTCCTAATTTCTTTTGCGTCTTTTGCACATCAATATATTGCGAGATGATCGGGATGTTGTTGCTGTATGTCTTTACCGCGTCCATCACATTTACACCGGCAATCGCCATGATGACAACCGCTAATGTGATCGCAAACAATGCCGGGATGACAACGATGAATAAAAACCATTGCAGTCTGCTCTCTTTCTCTATTTCCTGGTTTCTTTTCATCTTCTTAATCTCCCCGATATGTAAAGCGTTGAACAGAAATTTCGTCCATCCATTTGATTTCTGCCATCTTTTCCGCATGCTGAACGGCCTGTATATATTTTTCTTTCATTTTTTCGTACTTTTTTACTTCCATATTAAGCTCGGTCAGTTTTATTTGTTTGCGCTGCATTTGTTCTCTAGCCTGCATCACTAAAACTTGATAATGATGAATCGTTCGCTCTAGACTGGCAATATACTGTTGAAAATGGCGGATGTCTTGAACGGACAGCCCTAATTGCAGTTTTTGCTTATGTATTTCTTCGTGTTCCTCTTTTTGTTTCAGCAGCTCATATAATTTTTCCGCCGCTTCCTCAAAGCGCCGTACTGCTTCGTCGTATTCCCTCATCGCCAAATTTTTTTCGTTTTCTTTGATCGCCAGCACTTTTTGCAGCTTAAACGCATATCCCATGTTCTTCACCCTGTTTGCACGAGATGAAGCAGCATTTGAATGCTTTCATCCCTCGTCATTTTTTCATGCACATCTTGTTTGCAAAACGACATGATTTTCGGATAAAACCGAATCGCCTCATCAATTTCTTTTGAAGATCCGCGCTTGTACGCCCCTATATTGATTAAGTCCTCCGAATCTATATAAGTGGACAGGAGCTGGCGCAGTTTATCTGCCGCTTGCCGGTGCTCCGGAGCAACAATATGGTTCATCACGCGGCTTACGCTTTTTAATACGTTAATCGCCGGGTACTGCCCTTTATTGGCTAAGTTGCGCTCAAGGACGAAATGACCGTCTAAAATGCCGCGGACCGTATCGGCTATCGGTTCATTCATATCATCACCGTCGACAAGCACCGTATAAAAGGCGGTGATCGTGCCGTACGCGTTTGTCCCTGTGCGCTCCAATAGTTTTGGCAAAACCGCAAATACGGACGGCGTATAGCCTTTTGTTGTCGGCGGTTCGCCGATCGCCAGCCCGATTTCCCTCTGTGCCATCGCCACGCGCGTCACCGAGTCCATCATAAACATGACATCCATTCCTTGGTCGCGGAAATATTCGGCGATTGCGGTAGCGGTATACGCTCCTTTTACGCGCATCAGCGCAGGCTGATCAGAGGTGGCGACAACGACAATCGAGCGCGCCAATCCTTCCGGGCCAAGATCGCGTTCAAGAAATTCACGCACTTCACGCCCGCGTTCGCCAATTAACGCGATCACATTGATATCGGCGTTCGTATGGCGGGCGATCATTCCCATCAGCGTGCTTTTGCCGACGCCAGAACCGGCAAAAATGCCAACGCGCTGCCCTTTGCCGACGGCAAGCAAACTATCAATGAGACGCACTCCAACTTCAATCGGTTCCGTGATCGGCGGCCTTGTAAGCGGATTGGGTGGATTGCGCTCGATGGAAATCGGCTGCAATCCCTGCGGCAATGGGCTGCCGTCAAGAGGAAGCCCAAGCGGGTCAAGCACTTGACCAATTAACGAAGGGCCCACATATACCTGCAGCGGCTTTCCTGTTGCTTCTACCATACACCCCGGTGAAATATGCTGAATGGTCGAAAACGGCATGAGCAATACATGCTGCTCTTTAAACCCGACCACTTCGGCCGCGATCTTTTGTTTTTGTCTGCCACCGCCGACATGAATATAGCAGAGATCGCCAACCGAACTTTCCGGTCCTTTTGCTTCAATCATTAAGCCAATGACGCGCGACACTTTACCAAACCGTTTATACGAATCAAGCTTGTCAATCTCATCAAGGAGAGCTTGCCAGTTCAGTGGACATCCCTTCCTTTATCCGCTCGAACAGCTTCTCTTTTATTTGCGCAAGCTGTGTATCGACACTTGCATCGATGCGCCCGAACGGCGTTTCGACAAGACAGCCATACTCTTGAAGCTCATCGTCTGGATGGATAAATAAATCGACTTCATGTGGAAATAACGATTTTAACTCTTCCTTTTGCCTTGCCACTATTTCATAAGAAAACGGATGGACGTAAATCGTCACTTCCGTTTGCTCGCGGACTTCTTTGAGCACCCGTTTTACAAGCGATAAAAAATAATTAGGATCTTTTTCTAACACCTCACCGATAATGCGCTCCGCCACTTTCATGCCAATACGGAGAATCGTTTCTGCCGATGCGTTGATTTGTTCATAAAATTGCACATTCGCCAATTCGGTAATATGACGGGCTTTTGCGATCAGCTCGTCATAGTTCTGCAGTGCTTCTTGACAGCCTTTTTCGAATCCGTCGTGATATCCTTCCTTCCGCGCTAATTGGACAAGCTGCTCCTTTTCAATGCGCCACTCCTCTTTTTCTTTCAGCACTTGCTGACGCATTGTTTCATAATATTGCTCTGCTTCCTGCCTGATTTGCACTGCTTCCCGTTTCGCTTGCTCCATGACCGCTTCGTGGTCTTCTGGCGGTTCTGCCGTTTCATGCGGTGGTTCATGGAAAATGTGCTTAATTTCAATCGTTTTTTTGCCCATTCGGTTTTGCAGTGACAGCGCCTTAATGACGTTAGACAATGATATCATCCCCTCCTCCGCGGGCAATGACAATCTCTCCTGCTTCTTCGAGGCGGCGGATTACAGCGACAATCCGCGACTGAGCTTCTTCGACATCTCGCAGACGGACAGGACCCATATACTGCATTTCCTCCTTAAACGTTTCGGCCATGCGCGTCGACATATTGCGGAACACAACTTCTTTTACTTCGTCACTCGCTACTTTCAGCGCCAACATTAAATCATTGTTGTCCACTTCGCGAATGACGCGCTGGATCGCGCGATTATCAAGAGTGACAATATCTTCGAAGACAAACATCCGCTTTTTAATTTCTTCGGCCAGTTTCGGATCTTGAATTTCCAGAGCATCGAGAATCGTACGCTCCGTGCTGCGGTCGACTTGATTCAATACTTCAACGACTGCTTCGATGCCGCCTGCCTGCGTATAGTCCTGCACTACGGTTGTCGATAGCCTTCGCTCTAAAATTTGCTCCACTTCGTTAATAATGTCCGGCGAAGTGCTATCCATTAAGGCGATGCGCCGCGCCACGTCAGCCTGCATTTCTTGCGGCAAGGCGGACAAAATCTGCCCGGCCTGTGTAGGTTCCAGATATGAAAGAATAAGTGCAATGGTTTGCGGGTGTTCGTCTTGAATAAAATTTAAAATTTGCATCGGGTCGGCTTTGCGCGCAAAATCGAACGGTCGCACCGTCAAAGCGGATGTGAGCCGGTTGATGATGTTCATCGCTTTCTCCGGACCGAGCGCTTTTTCTAACACTTCTTTCGCATAAGCGATTCCACCTTGGGCAATATAATCCTGTGCCAGTACAATTTGATGAAACTCCTCTAGCACTTCTTCTTTCTCATCCGCTGCTACTTGACGAACATTAGAGATTTCTAACGTCAGCTTCTCAATTTCTTCTTCCGATAAATGTTTATAAACGGAGGCGGAAACATCGGGGCCAAGGGAAATGAGCAGAATCGCTGCCTTTTGTCTGCCCGTCAGCCCCCCTTTTTTGTCACGCTTTGCCATCTGCCGTTCCTCCTACTCTTCCGATAACCACGCTCTTAGCAGCTTTGCAAATTCATCCGGCTTTTCTTTAGCCAGCCGTTCTAACTGTTTGCGACGCATCGTTGCTTCTGTCTCATGCTCTTCATGAATGTCCGGAATTTGCTGCACAACCGGCTGCTCGAACGTTTCTTCTTCCTCTTCTTCCCGGCGCTGGCGCCACAATAAAACGGCCAGAACAATAAGCAGAACAAGCGCTGCGCCACCAGTAATATAGACCCACATCGGAATCGTCTGTTTTGGTTCGGTAAACGTCGGTTTTCCATTGAATTTTTGTACCGAAACAACAACACGGTTATTAATATCTTGATCGGTTAATGTTTGTCCGTACCCTTTATCAATAGAGGTTCTGACAACCGTTCCTAATATTTTTTGAATGTCATTGATCGTCTGCAGCGGCAGCGAATTTGGATTTTTCGGGTCAGGCGGCTCTACCATCACCTGAATGCCTAGATCGCGAATTTTATAGGGACTTTCGACAATATGTTTTTTAATTTTATTCACTTCGTTGTTGATCGTCTCTTCCGTCCGTTCATAATCGCCGTTTGTTTCGCCTGTACCGGCCTGATAGCTCGGCACCTCGTTTTGGCCTGTGCCGGCGATGCCGCCAGGACGGGTACCATTGCCGGAATACGTTTCTTTAATGCGCTGCACGCTTACGGCAATGCCTTCATTATTTTTTTCATCGACAGGGGCGACAAGGTCTTCTTCCCGCTTTTCCTGGGTAAAGTCGACATCCGCCGTTACCGATACGACGACCTTATCCTGTCCCATCATCGTTCCTAACATTTGCTGAACTTGCCGCTGGATATCGCGTTCAATTTGTTTTTTTATTTCTTGCTGGGCGGCAAATGTTGTACCTGTCGAAAATTTTTCATCATTTTTTAAGTCGAAGTACTCAAAAAACTGATTCATAATGACGATATTATCTGTAGGAAGATTAGGGACGCTTTTGGCAACAAGATGGTACAATGCTTTAATTTGCTGATCGCTAAACCGGTATCCCGGTTTTGTTTTCAATACAATCGAAGCGGACGCTTCCCCTTTATCATCGGAAACAAACACGCTCGGCTGCGGAAGATTAATCATTACTTTCGCATCTTCAACGCCGTCAATGCTTTTTATTAAATTGGCGAGCTCATTTTGCATCGCTTTCAGCTTAACCATGTTAAATTCGTTATCCGTCATGCCAAAGCTGGCATTCTTTCCGAAAAAAGAATAATCAATGACGCCGCTGTTTGGTATTCCTTCTGCCGCTAATTCTACTTTTAGCGAGTCGGCCTGCTCTTTTGGCACTTCGATCGTCGTACCGTTATTAGTCACTTGCGATTTAACGCCGCGCTGGTCCAGCGTCGCTTTAATTTGTCCCGCCTCCTGCGGGGTTAAATTGCTGTATAACGGCACAAACTCGGTTCTCGTCGTGAAAAAGACGACGGCGCCGACAGCCGCGATGAAAAGAATAAGGCCGGAAACAGCCATCCATTTTTGTTTTTTTGTTCTCTCTTTCCAAAATAAAGTAAAGCGATTGGTCCATTCCTTTAATTTATTGCTCATATTATTCCCCCGGTTATGTCACAATCGATTCGCTATATTTGCATCCGCATCATTTCTTGATATGCTTCAACCACTTTATTGCGGATTTCTAATGCAAGCTGCAAGGAAATACTTGCTTTTTGCGAAGCGATCATCACTTGGTGCAAATCGACATTTTCGCCTCTCACTAACTTTTCGGTCAGCCGGTCCGCCTGCACTTGCTCCTTATTGACTTCATGGAGCGCTTCTTTTAAAAAGGCGGAAAACTGTTTTTGCGCCTCTATCGGCCTTGTCTGCTTAGCAGCATTCGCTGCATGCGAAAACAACGCGCCTCCGATTCCTTGTATCATCTTGTCTATCCCCTTTATGATGATTTGCCAATCTCTAACGCCTTCATTAACATTCCCTTCGAGGCATTAAAAACGGTGACGTTCGCTTCATAGGACCTTGTTGCACCGATCAAATCGACCATTTCTTTCAGCGGGTCGACATTAGGCAGACGGACATAGCCGTCGGGTTCTGCATCCGGATGGGAAGGGTCGTAAGTAAGTTTAAAAGGAGTCGAATCCTCTATAATTTTTGTTACCTTTACCCCATTTCCTACCGATCCCGAGCGATTCATTGCTGCTTGCAAATATGTATTAAAATCTTCCTGACGCGGTTCCATCACCACTAGTTTGCGGCGATATGGCTCCCACTTCCCATTGATGAGACGCGCCCGCGTCGTATCTATGTTAGCCATATTGGAAGAAATCACATCCATGCGCAGCCGCTGGGCCGCTAGCGCCGAGGCGGTAATATTTAAACTTTGGAAAATAGACATGGATTATTTTCCACCCCTAATGACGGTTTTTAACGTTGTCAAATTTCCGCTCAGCCGTTCGATTAGCGCATTGTAATAAATTTGATTTTCTGCTAAATTTGACATTTCACGATCAATGTCGACATCGTTTCCATTATGATTGTAAACTAAATTTCCTTTTGTCGCTACGACAAATTTCTCATTCATTGAATGGGAAAACGGCAAATGTTTTGGATTCGTCCGTTTTGCCTCCAGCGAATGCATCGCACGAACTAGTTCCGCCTTAAACTGAACGTCTTTCGCTTTATAATTCGGTGTGTCTGCATTGGCAATATTGTTCGCAATCACTTTTTCCCGTAATGCCGCATAATCGAGCCCTTGTTCTAACATCTTGATTGTGTGCGAAAACAATGACAAAGGTATCCCCTCTTTTATCCTAGTTTTTCGACAATATATGCTATTATTCATTTTACGAGAGTGAAAAAATATTGTATAGAAGGAATATTGTACTATTTTTCATCACAATAATAGGGGGATTGTCGAAATTTGTTTTTTAATCATTATAACTCAGAAATAAAAAGGGTCTAAAGGCATATACCGCCTTTAGACCCTTTTTGCTATCAGCTGGATTTTAGTTTTTCTAATTCCGTCAAAAATTTATCATTTAAGACTTTAATATAGGTTCCTTTCATGCCAAGCGAACGTGATTCAATAACGCCGGCGCTTTCTAGTTTGCGGAGGGCGTTGACGATGACCGAGCGGGTGATGCCGACGCGGTCGGCAATTTTACTTGCGACAAGCAGCCCTTCCGTACCTTCTAATTCTTCAAAAATATGCTCAATCGCTTCTAGCTCGCTATAGGATAAGGAGCTGATCGCCATTTGCACAACTGCTTTGCTGCGCGCTTCTTCTTCAATTTCTTCCGCTTTTTCCCTTAAAATTTCCATTCCAACAACCGTTGCACCGTACTCCGCCAAAATAAGGTCGTCATCGTTAAATTCGCGATCTAACCGCGATAAAATAAGCGTTCCAAGGCGTTCGCCGCCGCCGTTGATCGGCACGATCGTCGTCAATCCCGTTTTAAATAAGTCACGATTTTCCACTGGAAATGCGGTATATTCGCTATTAATATCGATATTAGGGGATGTTTCCGTAATGTTAAATAAGTTTTTCGTATATTCTTCCGGGAATTGACGCTCTTCGAGCATTCTTTTCATTCGTTCATTTTCAATCGATTGTTTGATGGCAAAGCCAAGCAGCTTGCCGCGGCGGCTGACGACGAATACGTTTGCTTCGATGACTTCGCAGAGCGTTTCCGCCATTTCTTTAAAGTTTACTGGTCTTCCAGCTGCTTTTTGCAGCATTGCGTTAATTTTTCTTGTCTTTTCTAATAAATTCATTGATTGATTCTCCTCCTTATTTTTTTGTTACATTTGTTACAAAATAAATTCGCTTAAATCTTTGTTTTTGACAATGTTTCCTAATTTTTGCTCGACATACTGCGGTGTAATCACCACTTTGTCTAGCGTAATATCCGGAGCTTCAAACAATAAATCTTCGAGCAGTTTTTCCATGATCGTGTGTAGGCGTCTCGCCCCGATATTATCGGTCGTCTGATTCACTTCAAAGGCAACTTCGGCTATCTTACGAATAGCATCGTCAGAAAATTCAAGATTTATACCTTCTGTTGCCAAAAGCGCCTTATATTGTTTAATCAGCGCGTTATGAGGCTCTACCAATATTCTTACGAAATCGTCCACCGAAAGTTTCGTTAACTCGACACGAATCGGGAAACGCCCCTGCAGCTCGGGGATTAAATCGGACGGTTTCGCCATATGAAACGCCCCGGCAGCGATAAACAAAATATGATCGGTCTTTACCGGGCCGTATTTGGTCATGACTGTTGAACCTTCGACGATCGGCAAAATATCGCGCTGAACTCCTTCCCTTGACACATCGGCGGAAGACGTCGATGGCCCGCTGCGGGCAATTTTATCGATTTCGTCGATGAAAATGATGCCGGATTGTTCGGCGAGGCGCACTGCCTCTTGCGTGACTTCGTCCATATCAATGAGCTTTTGCGCTTCCTCATTCGTCAACACTTTGCGCGCCTCGCTCACTTTTAGTCTTCTTTTTTTGCGGCGCTTTGGAATAAGGCTGCTAAGCGCATCCTGCATGTTCATTCCCATTTGCTCGATTCCTGCTCCCTGCAGGAAATCAAACAGCATCGGCTGCTGCTCCTCCACTTCGATAGTCACCATTTCATCCTCTAACTGACCGTTGGCAAGCTGCCAGGCGACCTGTTTCCGCTTTTGTTCAATATGCTCGTCTTCGTGTCCGTGATTCGTCTCTTGCTGATACGATTGCCCGCCGCCAAATAATAATTCAAGAGGGTTTTTGATCGTTTGCTTTTGTCTCCCTGGCACTAACAGTTCGACAAGCCGCTTATTGGCCTGTTGTTCGGCTCGATCTTTCACTTCGTTCATTTTCTGCTCTTTCACAAGCCGCACGGAGGTTTCGACAAGATCGCGCACCATCGATTCGACGTCTCGGCCGACATATCCGACTTCGGTAAACTTCGTTGCTTCCACTTTCACAAACGGCGCCCCGACCAGCTTTGCCAGCCGTCTCGCAATTTCCGTTTTGCCGACCCCTGTCGGACCGATCATCAAAATGTTTTTCGGGACTACCTCATCGCGCAATTTTTCGTCAAGCAAACTGCGGCGGTATCGGTTTCTTAACGCAATCGCCACCGCTTTTTTCGCTTCTTTTTGCCCGACGATGAATTGATCGAGCTTCTCGACGATTTGCCGAGGTGTAAGTGTTTCCGACATCGCTGTCCCTCCTCCCGTTTTACAATTCCTCCACAATAATGTGCTCGTTCGTATACACACAAATATTGGCCGCTATTTCTAGGGCCGCTTTGGCAATCTCTTTTGCCGACAATTGTTCTCCCGCGTATTGCTTCAACGCCCGCCCTGCCGCCAGTGCATAGTTTCCGCCGGAGCCGATCGCTAGAATGTCATCATCCGGCTCGATAACTTCGCCCGTTCCCGATATGAGCAGCAAATGGCGATCATCCATGACAATCAGCATCGCTTCCAGGCGGCGCAACACTTTATCGCTGCGCCATTCTTTCGCCAGCTCCACAGCAGCGCGCGGCAGGTTGCCATTAAACTCTTCCAGCTTTCCTTCGAACATTTCAAACAATGTAAAGGCGTCGGCTACAGAACCAGCAAATCCGGCCAACACTCTTCCTTGAAATAACCGGCGCACTTTTTTTGCCGTATGTTTCATGACCACCGCGTTTCCAAATGTAACCTGGCCGTCCCCTGCCATCGCCGCTTTTCCATTATGGCGGATCGCAAAAATCGTCGTCGCGTGAAACTGTTCCATTCCCTTTCCCTCCTTGCCGGCGGCAAAGTTATGCCCGCGGATGCGTATGTAAATAAATGTGTCGGAGTCTGTCTTTCGTGACATGGGTATACACTTGCGTCGATGAAAGGTGCGCATGTCCGAGCAATTCCTGGACGGTGCGCATATCCGCTCCTTCATTTAATAAATGAGTCGCAAACGTGTGCCTTAATACGTGCGGGCTAATATGCTGTGTAAGCGCCGCCTTTTTGACGATTTCATCCAAAATATAACGTGCCCCCCGAGGTGTTAACGGATTGCCGCGGGCGTTGACAAACAAATACGCATGCTCGGTTTTCGCGTTTTCAAGAAGCTCTCGCCGCCCCTGACGGATGTAGCGTTCTAACGCCTCTTTCGCAAAACGGCCGAACGGAACATAGCGTTGTTTACTGCCTTTACCATGAATTAAAATCGTTGAAACAGAAAAATCGATGTCGGAAAGCTGAATGTGACAACATTCACTAATACGGACGCCGGTTGCGTAAAGAAGCTCGAGCAACGCTTGGTTGCGCTGCCCGATTGCCGTATTTACATCATTGACATGAAAAAGGCATTCTAATTCCTGCGGGTATAAAAAATTAGGAATTTTTTGTTCTTTTTTCGGCAGCGCTGCAAGTGCGAACGGATTTTCCTTCACTTTCCGCTCCCGCAGCAAAAACTTATAAAAACTGCGCAGACTGGACATTTTCCGTGAAATGGAGCGGCTTGACTGCTTTTGGCCGTAGAGTTTTGTTAAATAAAGACGAACATCGCTATATGTTACTTCATGTAAGTGCTGAATCCCCTGCTCATTCATAAATTCGAAAAACTGTTCGATATCTTGTCGGTAACACACAATAGTATATTGTGAATAATTTTTTTCGATTTGTAAATATTCTATGAACAATTGTAACGCAATTTTCGAATTTTCCATTTTCCACACCTCACAAGGGCTACTAAATAGTAACATATATTAGTAGCCCTTGCAATCATTTTTTATAAAATTCTGAATTGTGTCCAATGCACGCTGTGCGTAACGTTCGTTGCGCCGCTGTTTATCTTTGATCTTTTCCCCAAGCGGGGCAAATAAGCCGAAATTGGCATTCATCGGCTGAAAATGCTTTGGATCTGCCGACGTAATATAATGGGCCATGCTGCCGATGGCTGTTTCCGGTGGAAAGACGACAAGCTCTTGCCCCAATACAAGCCGCGCCGCATTGATGCCGGCGACAAGTCCGGATGCCGCCGATTCGACATATCCTTCCACACCGGTCATTTGCCCGGCGAAAAATAAATCATCGCGTCCCTTATACTGGTACGTCGGCCGTAATAATTTTGGAGAGTTGATAAATGTATTGCGGTGCATCACGCCGTAGCGGACAATTTCCGCATTTTCCAGCCCCGGAATCAGGCGGATTACTTCTTTTTGCGGCCCCCATTTCAAGTGGGTTTGGAAACCGACGATATTATACAGTGTGCCCGCCGCATTATCCTGACGCAGCTGAACAACCGCGTATGGCCGTTTTCCAGTCCGCGGGTCTTCTAAGCCGACCGGTTTCATCGGTCCAAAAAGAAGCGTCTGTTTTCCGCGCCGCGCCATCACTTCAATCGGCATGCATCCTTCAAAATAAATTTCCTTTTCAAATTCTTTTAGCGGCACTGTTTCCGCCGAAATAAGCGCTTCGTAAAAGCGGTTGAACTCTTCCTCTGTCATCGGGCAGTTGATGTAGGCCGCTTCCCCTTTATCATAGCGTGATTTCACATACACTTTTTCCATATTAATGCTGTCTTTTTCAATAATTGGAGCAGCGGCATCGTAAAAGTACAAATACTCTTCGCCTGTCAGCTCTTTAAGCCGCTCCGATAATGCTTGCGATGTTAACGGTCCGGTGGCGATAATCGTCGGGCCGTTTGGAATGTCGGTCACTTCTTCGCGAATAACCGTTACGTTGGGATGGCCTTGCACAAGATTGGTGACGCGTTCGGCAAACTCGTGACGGTCGACGGCCAAAGCGCTTCCCGCCGGGACGGCGCAGGCATCCGCCGCCTGGATAATGACGGAGTTCAGGCGGCGCATTTCTTCCTTCAGTACGCCGACCGCATTCGTCAACGAATTCGCACGCAATGAGTTGCTGCAAACTAATTCGGCAAATTTATCGGTATGATGGGCAGGCGTTTGTTTCACCGGCCGCATTTCATAAAGACGAACATGGACGCCCCGGTTGGCAAGCTGCCATGCCGCTTCGCTGCCGGCCAGCCCTGCACCTACCACATTTACTGTTTTTTCGTTCACGTCATATTCCTCCTTATTCGCTTACGATTGCGGTTCTTCCTCGTAGTCACATGCCGTGCATTGCACTTGCACGCCTTTTTTCAGTTTCTTTTCCACCAATAGTCCGCCGCACTTCGGACAAGGACGGGCGAGCGGCTTATCCCATGAAACGAAGTCGCATTGCGGAAAGCGGTCGCAGCCGTAAAAAATCCGCTTTTTCTTGCTGCTGCGTTCGACAATATTACCTTCGTGGCATTTCGGACATTTGACGCCGATTTCCTTAACAATTGGCTTTGTATTGCGACATTCCGGAAAATTCGAGCAGGCGACAAACTTGCCGAAACGTCCCATTTTATATACCATTGGGCTTCCGCACACTTCGCAGTCGATTCCCGCCGGCTCGTCTTTAATCTCGACTTCTTTCATTTCTTTTTCCGCGATTTGCAGCCGTTTTTCAAATTCGCGGTAAAATTCGTCGACCACTTTGACCCATTCTACTTTTCCTTCTTCAATTTCATCCAAATTTTTCTCCATTTTTGCCGTAAACTCGACATCAATAATTTCCGGGAAAAACTCTAAAATAAGCTCCAGCACGATTTCTCCGAGTTCGGTCGGAACAAAGCGCTTATTTTCTAGCACGACGTAGTTTCGCTTTTGAATCGTATCAAGCGTCGGCGCATACGTAGACGGCCGGCCGATACCAAGTTCCTCTAGCGTCTTGACAAGCCGCGCTTCCGTATAACGAGGAGGCGGCTGAGTAAAATGCTGCTTCGGTTCAATCTTTTTGCCGACCACCTTCTCCCCTTCCTGTAAATCGGGAAGAAACCGGTCTTGTTCTTCCGTCTGATCGTCCGTTCCTTCTACGTACACTTTCATAAACCCCGGAAATTTGACTTTGGAGCCGCTGGCGCGAAAGACGACCCCCTCATTTTCGAGCTCGACGCTCATCGTATCCAATACGGCAGCAGCCATTTGGCTGGCGATAAAACGTTCCCAAATCAGCTTATACAGCCGAAACTGGTCACGCGTTAAATACGGTTTTACCTTTTCCGGATCGCGAAACGCAGATGTCGGACGGATCGCTTCATGAGCGTCCTGCGCATTCGCACTTTTCTTTTCTTTTCGTTTTTCTTGTGTGACAAATTCCTTGCCAAATACCGATTCAATATACGTTATTGCTTCTTGCTGGGCGCTTTCGGAAATTCTTGTTGAGTCCGTGCGCATGTACGTAATTAACCCGACCGTTCCCTCGCTGCCGAGGTCAATTCCCTCATACAGCTGCTGGGCGATCATCATCGTTTTCTTCGCCCGAAAATTCAATTTGCGCGCTGCTTCTTGCTGCAAGGAGGAGGTAGTAAACGGCGGCACAGGATTTCGCTTTCTCTCCTTTTTCGTTACCGTCTTGACGGTGAAATCATTGCCATTTATTCGCTCGAGCACAGAAGAAACGTCCGCTTCCTTTTTTAAGTCCATCTTTTCCCCGTCGACACCGTAAAAAGAAGCGGTAAATGTTTCGTTTCCTTTCACAAACTCCGCTTGAATCGTCCAATATTCTTCCGGCTGAAACTGTTTAATTTCTTTTTCGCGGTCGATAATGAGGCGCAAGGCAACAGACTGAACGCGTCCCGCGCTTAATCCTTTCTTGACTTTTTTCCAAAGCAGCGGGCTGATGTTGTACCCGACAAGGCGATCTAAAACGCGCCGCGCCTGCTGCGCGTCAACAAGATTCATATTGATCGCACGCGGATGCTGAAACGACTCTTTAATGGCATCCTTTGTAATTTCATGAAAGACAACGCGGCAATCGGAATGTATGTCAAGATCAAGCATGTTCGCTAAATGCCAGGCGATCGCTTCCCCTTCGCGATCCGGGTCGGCGGCGAGAAACACTTTTTTCGCTTTTTTTGCCGCTGTTTTTAATTCTTTAATAATCTGGCCTTTTCCGCGAATCGTAATGTATTTTGGCTCATAGCCGTTATTTATATCAACGCCCATTTGGCTTTTTGGCAAATCTCGAACATGTCCCATGGAAGCTTTTACTTTATATTTTTTGCCTAGATATCGCTCAATCGTCTTCGCTTTCGCTGGCGATTCCACGATGACAAGGTAATCTGACATCCAACTTCCTCCCCTAAGAGGTAAATTTAAATCTTCATTATTATTAATGATTCTTATGACATTTGTCAAACGTGATATGAAAAAAATTGTTGTTGATTTGTCTCAAAGGTAAGGGAATTCCGCCGCTATATCGGCCGCACACTGAACTAATTTTGCTCCTTGCTGGATGAGCATATTCGGTCCTTTCGCTTGCTCTAAAAAAATCGGTCCGGGCACGGCAAAGACCTCTCTCCCTTGCTCCAGGGCAAAGAGAGCGGTGATTAACGAGCCGCTTCTCGCTTTCGCTTGGACAACAACCGTTCCAAGCGATAGTCCGCTAATAATCCGGTTGCGTGATGGAAAATGCCATTTTTGCGGCCGAATATGCGGAGGATGCTCCGCTAAAACGAGATGTTCCTCCATTAATTGTTTTGCTAGTTTTTCATTTTGCCGCGGATATATATGATCCAATCCTCCGCCAATTACAGCGATCGTCTTTCCGCCGCTTTCGACCGCCATTTCATGGGCCATCGTATCGATTCCTACGGCCAGGCCGCTGACAATGACCCAGCCATCAGCCGCCAGCGGCGGAACTAATTGGCGCAGCGATTCGGCCCCCTCTTTTGTCGGCCGCCTTGTGCCAACGATGCTAATCATTTTTAAATTAGACAAAAGCTTCGTATTTCCTTTTGCATACAGCACCCATGGTGGCTCGTATATATGTTTTAACAAAGGAGGATAGTCTAAGTCAAAAATAGTGATGATGTGAATATTTTTGTCCCTATATGTTTTTATCATACTTTCAATCTGAGGGGAATATAAATCTTGGAAAAAGACGGTGCTCTGCTGCGGGGATAAAGACAGGTATGTTTGTAAAACATCAGGGGATAAGGTGAAGAGGGAGGAAAAGGTTGGATCCATGTCAAATAAACGGCGTATCGTTTTCCATCCCGCTCCGCGGCAATGATGCAGGTGAATGAGCCGTTCGCGAACAGAATCGTACATCTTATTCTCCTTTCTATCAATATTTTATATAAAATATCGTCCCGCATGAAAAGCGATGCGGGACGATGAATATTTATTAATGGGTTTTGCATTTTTCGTAAAGTCCGCGTTCTTTTAAGACGGAAATTAGCGTTTCACCGATGACGGCCGGCGTTTCTGCCACTTTAATGCCGCATTCGTTCATTTTCTTAATTTTTTCCGCCGCTGTTCCTTTACCGCCGGAAATGATCGCACCGGCATGGCCCATCCGTTTTCCTGGAGGCGCTGTTTGACCGCCGATAAAGCCAACGACCGGTTTAGTCATGTTCGCTTTTACCCATTCTGCCGCTTCTTCTTCTGCCGTACCGCCGATTTCGCCAATCATGATGACGGCATATGTTTCTTCATCTTCGTTAAACGCTTTTAACACGTCGATAAAGTTCGTGCCGTTGACCGGGTCGCCGCCGATGCCGACTGCTGTCGATTGGCCGATGCCGGCTTGTGTCAATTGATGAACTGCTTCGTACGTTAGCGTACCAGAGCGGGAAACGATGCCGACGTGGCCTTTTTTATGAATGTAGCCAGGCATGATGCCGATTTTGCATTCTTCCGGCGTGATGACGCCCGGGCAGTTAGGACCGATGAGGCGCGTTTTTTTGCCTTCCATATACCGTTTTACTTTTACCATATCCAAGACCGGAATGCCTTCGGTAATACAAACGACAAGGTCTAATTCCGCATCGACCGCTTCCATAATCGCGTCAGCGGCAAATGGGGCTGGAACATAAATAATAGACGCGTTTGCTCCTGTGGCCTTTACCGCTTCTTCAACGGTGTTAAATACAGGAACGCCTTCAATTTCCGTTCCGCCTTTGCCAGGTGAAGTGCCGCCTACAATTTTTGTTCCGTACTCGAGCATTTGTTTCGTATGGAATAACCCTGACGAACCTGTAATCCCCTGAACGATGACTTTTGTGTCTTTGTTAACAAAAATACTCACGTTTCTCCCTCACTTTCTTAACGTACTAGCTCGACAATTTTTTGCGCGCCGTCTGCCATCGATTCAGCAGCGGTAATGTTTAGACCCGATTCTCGCAAAATCTTTTTCCCCAGTTCGACGTTCGTTCCTTCGAGACGGACGACAAGCGGAAGATTGAGACCGACTTGTTTCGTTGCTTCAACAATGCCGCTGGCGATCACGTCGCATTTCATGATACCGCCAAAAATATTGACGAAAATGCCTTTGACGTTTGGGTCAGAAAGAATAATTTTAAACGCTTCCGTTACTTTTTCCGCGGTCGCGCCGCCGCCGACATCCAAGAAGTTGGCTGGCTCGCCGCCGTAATATTTGATAATGTCCATCGTCGCCATCGCCAAGCCGGCGCCGTTGACCATGCAGCCGATATTGCCGTCAAGCGCGATATAGTTTAAATCATATTTCGACGCTTCGACTTCTTTCGGATCTTCTTCATCTAAGTCGCGGTATTCTAAAATGTCTTTATGGCGGTACAGTGCGTTCGAATCAAAGTTCAGTTTGGCATCCAACGCCATTACTTTGCCGTCGCCGGTGACAACAAGCGGGTTGATTTCGGCGATCGAGCAGTCTTTGTCAACAAACACTTGGTAAAGCCCCATCATAAATTTGACCGCCTGATTGACAAGTTCTTTTGGAATATTGATGTTGAACGCTAAACGACGCGCTTGAAACGCTTGCAATCCTACGGCCGGGTCGATATATTCTTTAAAAATTTTCTCCGGCGTTTTCGCCGCTACTTCTTCGATTTCGGTCCCGCCTTCTTCCGAACCCATTAAAACAACGCGGGAAGTTGCGCGGTCGACGACTAAGCCGATGTAATATTCTTTTTTAATGTCGCACCCTTCTTCAATGAGCAAGCGTTTTACTTCTTTCCCTTCCGGACCTGTTTGATGGGTGACAAGCACTTTTCCCAACAGTTCGTTCGCATATGTACGAACTTCATCCAAGCTTTTCGCTACTTTTACCCCTCCGGCTTTTCCGCGTCCGCCGGCATGAATTTGCGCTTTAACGACGCAGACAGGAGTCCCTAATTCTTTTGCCGCTTCTACCGCTTCCTCAACAGTGAACGCTACGCGGCCGTTTGGCACGCTAACGCCGTAGCTTCTGAGGATTTCTTTTGCTTGATATTCATGAATATTCATGCGCCAACCTCCTATGTATAAACTAAAAAAATTCTAGCGCTTTCATTTTATAATGACACTTTCCATATTGTCCACCATTTCGACACAAAATTGCAAAATTTAAAAACAGTAAAATCTCCCAATCCCTTGCTGGAAGCAGGTTTATTCCATTTTTGCCTGCCGGTCTAGACGATAAATAAAGGCAAACAATTCGGCAACAAGGGCATATAAATCTTCGGGAATCATTTCATTTACTTCCAATTCGCTTAATAATTGGACAAGGGACGGATCTTCCTGGATCGGAATGCCGTGCTGTCTGGCCGCGGCAATGATTGCTTCCGCTACGTATCCTTTTCCTTTCGCCACTACGATCGGCGCCTCCTGCACGTTCGCGTCATAGGAAAGAGCTACCGCCTGCTTTTTTTCGTTTTTCATATGCGGTAATCCACCTCGCTATAGCGCTTGTCAAACGCTGCATCGATAGGCATAGGCGTTTTTTTTGCTGCCACCGCTTCCACTTTCAAAGCCGACAGCGTATAGCCATGCGCGGCAAGCCGCTCTTTCAGCATCGGCTGCAAGGTGTTTGCCAGCTCGGGCAAGCGCGGGGCAGGATTGAAAACGGAAATATGAACGATCCGCTGCTGAACGCGCACGTCGACAACGGTTTCTTTTAAGTGATCAAGAAATACGCAAAACACAATATGGCAGTAATCGGGGTCGATTTTTCCATCATTTTGTCTTTTTCCTTGCCAATAAATCGTTGCATCCGTGTGCCGCCGGCCGAGCTGAAACGGAATTTGCACAAATAGATGCCGGATGGGTCCTTCAATGTCCGATAGCAGCTGTTGGCCATTAATATGGTGCAGAAGTGTTTGCAGCCTTTCTTTTAATGCCGGATCATTCACATCTTCCAACGCTTGCAAAAGGAGCGTTTTTAACGATGAAAACTCCGCTTCATGGAAAGTGTTTGTTTTTAATGCGCGGCGGATCTTCGCTTCATCACCAACCCCAAGCTTTGGCAACAATTGTTTTAGCAGATGAAACATTGATAACGCAATATCTGCGTCAGCCAACACCGCAGAAAAAAGCCGCTGCTGCTCATCCGGAAGCAAACCGGCCCGATAGGAAGCGAAAACGGTTTGAAAGCGTTCTAGAAACGTTTGTTCATCAAATGGAGAGAATAATAGCTGCAACTGCTGCTTGACTTGCGGGAAATCTCTTTTTTCCATTGCTGCTTGCAGTTTGGCCAGCTTATCTGCGGCAATTTCCGGCACGGACACCCCCAGCCTGTTCAACAGTTGCTGCGCCGCGTTTGGCTCCGGCTGCTGTAGGGATTGCAGCAATTTGACAAGGCTTTCATAGGCGTGAGCCGGCGTGTGGAACATTTGTTGAATGTAGCGGCGCAGCGCCTCGACCGGCTCCGGCTGATGCGGCGGCAGCGAAGCGAGGCGGCTTTCAACGTGTTGCAGCTGATAAAAAAGCGGTGGATTCGTTTTCACCGCAAGCAGCGAAAAGAAAATATCTTTTGTCATTGGGAGACGCCGGGCCAACATATATCCCAAAACAGACAGTCCCTCTTTTTTATGTTCGACCTTCTCTACTAACGAAGCGATATAAAACAGTTCTTCTTTCGTAATCGGTATTTTTTCCGCCAACGCAAAACGTAATAGCGGATATAAATCTTTTGGCAACTTCCATTTTTGCAGCAAATATTGCGCCGCTTCATCGTTTTGGATGGAAGACGTCAGATGGTGCTTCGGCTGTTTGGCGATCGGCTTCCAATAAATTTCGCCATTTTCATGTCTTACCTCAAACAAATAAGAATTCCCAGCTTGTAACGACGTTTGCAGGCGTGCGGTAACGAGCTGCTCGCCGACGCGTACAAGCGCTGTTTTTCCTTTCTGCGTTTCTTCTTGTATGCTTTCAATTTTTCCGACAATCACCTGTCCGTGGCGAAAACGGTGATAGGTGGCATCAGGGGCAGGAGAAACGGAAAAAGCTTTGTCGATGCGCTCCATCATTTTTCTTGCTCCCCCGCTTTATTTGTTCGTCTCTTCAAGCATCTCTTTTACCGGCGAGAAAGAGCGGCGATGCTCCTCAATGGCGCCGTACGTACGAATGGCTTCCAAATGCTGTCGCGTGCCATACCCCATATTTTTATCAAATCCGTATTGCGGATAGCGCTTTGCCAGCTGCTTCATAAAGTGGTCGCGCGTCACTTTGGCAATAATGGAGGCAGCAGCGATCGAAACACTGTTGGCATCGCCTTTAATAATGCTTTGCTGCGGCGTCGGGATCGGAAGTGCCATCGCATCAATGAATAAATAGTGCGGTTGCGGAGAAAGCTGCTGCACCGCCTTGACCATTGCTTTTTTTGTCGCTTCATAAATGTTGATTTCATCGATTTCTGCCGCAGTGACCACGCCGATGCCGATCGAAACAGCGCATGATTGAATCGTATGAAACAGGGTTTCCCGCTTTGCTGCTGAAAGCTTTTTTGAATCATTTAAGCCGGGAATATAGGCGTCTTTTGGCAAAATGACCGCCGCCGCCACGACCGGGCCGGCAAGCGGGCCCCGCCCCGCTTCATCAATGCCGGCAATCCACTCGATTCCTTTCTCATGCAATTGCCTTTCATAGCGGGTCATTTCTTCCCACTGCCTTTTTGCTTGTTCTTCCTGTTTTTTTTGTTTCCGCCAGCGCGCCACCAGCTGCTGCACGCTTTTCCGCTCATCTTGCATGATCGCTTCAAGCAGCGGGTCATGTTCGTCATCAATTTGCTGCAACAATGCCTGTATCTCTTTGACCGTATATTGTTCCATGCTGCTTGCCCTCTCTCCTTTTTCTATCATTTATATCGGCATTACTACATAAAAAATAAAGCCCGGGTCAAGCGGGCTTTCATGTAGCTGGAGATTCAAAGCTAATTCTTCCTAGTTTTTCGGTGCGAATGTCATGAAGCACAATTTCCGCTACCTTGTCGTAATCAACCGTCCCGCCGCTTACAAGACAACCGCGCCGCTTGCCGATCGCGTCGAACAAGGCCACAATTTCCTCAGGAATGTCGTCGAGCGAATACCGTTCTTTCAACCGCTCCGGATAATGTTCCTTCAAAAAGTTTAGCGCGTATACCGCCACATCCTGCAAATTTAAAATTGTATCTTTAATCGCACCCGTCGTAGCCAGCTTCAATCCGACTTCCTCATCTTCAAATTTTGGCCATAAAATTCCCGGCGTATCTAAAAGCTCCATCTCCTTGCCGACTTTAATCCATTGCTGCGCTTTTGTCACTCCCGGCTTATCGCCTGTTTTCGCGATATTTTTGCCGGCAAGCCGATTGATAAGCGTTGATTTCCCCACATTGGGTATACCGACGATCAGCGCACGCATCGGCCGCGGGTTTTTGATTCCTTTTGCCGCCATTTTCGCAAACTTGTCTTTCAACATTTCCTTTGCTGCCGATACAATTTGCCTAATTCCCGTGCCTGTTTGCGCATCGATCGCCAGCGCACGCAACTGCTGCCGTTCGAAATAGGCAATCCATTGCTCTGTCACCGTCTCATCGGCCATATCCGCCTTATTTAGTAAAACGATGCGCGGCTTGTTGCCAAGAATTTCATGAATCATCGGATTTCTCGATGACAGCGGAATGCGGGCATCGAGCAATTCGAACACGATATCGATTAATTTTAATTTTTCTTGCACTTCTCGTTTCGCTTTGGCCATATGGCCGGGAAACCATTGAATCGTCATGTGCATCACCCATTTATCGCGTTATTTCACAATCCGTGCGTCAGACAGCGGCCAATAGATGATGCTGGCCTTGCCGACAACTTTTTCCATTGGAATAAACCCGATATGACGGCTATCTTTGCTAAAACGGCGGTTATCCCCCATCACAAACAGATAGCCTTCCGGTACAGTTTTCCGGCCGGTAATTTCTTCTAAAGTAAACGGTTCAGTCAACGGGCCATCCATCACTTGCTTTTTATATTCTTCCAGGTACGGTTCCTCGTACGGCTTGCCGTTTACATATAACGTATCATTTTTGTATTCAATATGGTCGCCCGGCAAGCCGATGACCCGCTTAATATAGTCTTTTCCCTCTTCGGCATGAAAAACAATAATGTCAAAACGGTGAGGTGTACCAATTTTATAAGAGAGCTTATTGACAATCATACGGTCGTGATCGTGAAGGGTCGGCATCATCGACTGGCCGTCAACAATAATCGGAGCAAAAATAAAATAGCGAATGCCTCCCGCCAGCAACACGGCAACCACGATTGCCTTCATCCATTCCCGCAGTTCACTTTTTTTCTGTTCCATCTTTTTCTCCCACCTAAACGTTTTTTTGTTTTTAATATGTATTATGACATATGATACATATGTGAAAAAAGGAGCTTGCCATCAAGCTCCTTTTCCGTAACGAAGACTAACCCACTGCATCCATTATTGAACCGTTTCTTTAATGCGTGCTGCTTTACCGCGAAGTTGCCGCAAGTAGTACAATTTCGCACGGCGTACTTTACCGCGACGAACAACTTCTAACTTCGCGATTTTCGGCGTATGCACTGGGAACGTGCGTTCTACGCCAACCCCGTAAGACACTTTGCGGACCGTAAATGTTTCGCTGATGCCAGCACCGCGGCGTTTAATCACTACTCCTTCAAATACTTGGATACGTTCACGGTTTCCTTCAACAACTTTCACGTGAACGCGCACCGTATCACCAGGACGGAAGTCTGGCAAATCTGTCCGCAATTGCTCTTTCGTGATTTCTTGGATTAAATGATGCATCATTTTCCACTCCTTCCAACAGATGTTCATGACAATGCTTATCCATCATTGCAGCGGAACATCGTTTTCCTGCCTTAAGCGAACTGCTTAAGTCACACAAAAAATATACTAACATAAACTTGCATCGTGCGCAATAGTTACCGTTTCTCTTTTTTCCACTGTTCAAGCCATCGCTTTTGTTTTTCCGTTAACGGGTAGTTTTCCAGTAAATCAGGGCGGCGCAAAAACGTGCGCTTTAACGACTGCTGCTCCCGCCATTCCTCGATCAAGCGATGATTGCCCGACAAAAGTACATCAGGAACTTTCATGCCACGAAAATCGGCAGGACGCGTATACTGCGGATATTCCAAAAGTCCCGAACTGAACGAATCATGTACTGGGGAAGACGCATTGCCAAGCACACCTGGGAGAAGCCGGACCACGCTATCGACAATGACCATTGCTCCCAGTTCCCCGCCCGTTAGCACGTAGTCTCCAATGGAAATTTCATCTGTCACTAAATATTCGCGAATCCGTTCATCATAGCCTTCATAATGACCGCAAATGAGCACTAAGTGCTCCTCTTTTGCAAGCTCTTCCGCTTTTTTTTGCGTGTAGCGCTCTCCTTGCGGGCAAAGCAAAATAATGCGTGGATGCGGGGAATCTTTTGTGACATGATGGACAGCGTCAAAAATCGGCTGCGGTTTCAACACCATTCCGGCCCCGCCGCCGTACGGGTAATCGTCGACTGTTTTATGTTTATTGTCAGCGAAGTCGCGAAAATTGACAACATGGATGGAAACAGCTTTCTTTTCTTGCGCCTTTTTCAAAATCGACTCATTCAACACGCCTGTAAACATATTTGGAAATAACGTTAATATATCGATTCTCATCATTCCAGCAGCCCTTCCATCGGGCGGATCGTAATCGTTTTCTTGTCTACATCCACCGCTTTTACGACATCTTCAATATACGGAATCAGCACTTCTTTGCCGTCGTTTCGCTTTACGACCCATACATCGTTGGCTCCCGGAGTTAAAATTTCTTTCACCGTGCCAACTACTTCGCCTTCTTCTGTCACAACCGTACAGCCAATGATTTCGTGAAAATAATACTCTCCCTCATTCAACTCGCCAAGTTGGCTTTCCGGTACTTTCAACATTGCCCCTTTAAACTTCTCGACAAGATTGATGTTGTCATATCCTTCAAAAGAAAGTAAATCAAACGATTTATGAACGCGGTGGCTTTTGACCGTCACTGCGATCGGCTTTTCAGATTGTTCGGTAAAAATATAAAGCGTATTGCCTTTTTTATAGCGTTGTTCTGGAAAATCGGTCCGTGAAATGACGCGCACTTCGCCACGGATTCCATGCGTGTTGACAATTTTGCCGACGTTAAACCATCTTTCCATCTCATCCATCCCTTCTTAACGAATTTCTTTGACAATACCGTCTTCAATAATAATCGCACGTTTGGACATGACGCTTTCCCAATTGTCACCGACCTGTACGTCGATGAGCGCCTGCACTTCGCGCTCTTTTAATTCGCTTCCTAACGGTAGGATATGTAATTGTTCAAGCTGAAAATCAAGAAGTTTGATCTTCTCCAGCCTCGCATCCATTTCTTTCGCAAAGTATTGCTTTAGAAGAGAAGAAGAATATTTTCCGGTTTTTTCAAGCCGTTTCTGCTCAAACCGCAATTGGTCACATTCGCGCATAAGCTGCTGTTTTTGTGCCATAAACGCTTTCTCGAGCGCCTGTTTGCTTTTTTCGGTGACGATTTGCCGCACTTCAATCGTTTGAATAATTTTCATAGCGTCACTCCTAACAAAAAGGATATAGAAAAAGGGAGAGGAAATGACCTCACCCTTTTTCTTTCACTTGCACAATTACTCTTTTCGGCTGCTTCGCTGCAGCAGCGTAAACGACCGTGCGGATGGCATGAATCGTGCGACCTTGTTTGCCAATCACTTTTCCGATATCTTCTTTGTGCACCGATAATTCATACGTGATGGACTGTTCATCTTCGCTGTTTGTTACTGATACCTCTTCCGGATGATCGACAAGCGCTTGAACGATCGTTTCAATTAATTGTTTCATGCGCATCCCAAACTTTATTTACCGTATTTTAAGTTATGGAATTTCTCTAAAATCCCTTGTTTGGATAGAAGATTGCGTACCGTATCGGATGGTTTTGCGCCGTTTTGCAGCCATTTCAGCGCAAGTTCTTCGTCAATTTTAATTTCCGCTGGTTCTGCAAGCGGATTATACGTACCGATCGTTTCGATGAAACGGCCGTCGCGTGGAGAACGAGAGTCCGCAACCACGATACGGTAGAAAGGTTTTTTCTTTGCACCCATGCGTTTTAAACGAATTTTTACTGCCATGTTAATTTCGCACCTCCGTAAATAGTTCACACAAGATAGTATATTAACAATAATTGTGTAGTTTGTAAAGTGTTTTTTCTTAACACATCACTTCCCTACATAAATGGGAATTTAAACCCTCTTTTCTTTCCTTTTGGCATATTGGTCATCATTTTCATCATCTTTTTCATTTCGTCAAACTGCTTTAACAGCCGGTTGACTTCCTGTACGGACGTGCCGCTTCCTTTGGCAATCCGCTTTTTCCGGCTGCCGTTAATAATTTCCGGATGCATTTTTTCTTCTTTCGTCATCGAGCGAATAATCGCCTCGACGCGGCTAATTTGTTTCTCATCGATTTGGATGTTGTTCAATCCTTTGATTTTATTGGCACCCGGCAGCATTTTTAAAATTTCATCGAGCGGCCCAAGTTTGCGCACTTGCCCGAGCTGCTCTAAGAAATCATCGAGCGTAAATGTCGCCGTGCGCATTTTTTGCTCGAGCTCTTTCGCTTTTTCTTCGTCGACAGCGGCTTGCGCTTTTTCAATCAGCGTGAGCACATCGCCCATTCCTAAAATGCGCGAAGCCATGCGCTCCGGATGAAACGGCTCGAGGGCGTCTAACTTTTCGCCCATCCCGACGAATTTGATCGGCGTGTTTGTAACCGCCCGAATCGACAGCGCCGCCCCGCCGCGCGTATCGCCGTCCAGCTTCGTTAAAATGACGCCGGTAATGCCGAGCTGTTCATGAAAGCTTTGCGCGACGTTTACCGCGTCTTGCCCGGTCATTGCATCGACAACAAGGAAAATTTCATCCGGCTTTGCTACTTCTTTCATCTGTTTTAATTCATCCATTAACGCCTCATCAACATGAAGGCGGCCGGCGGTGTCAATGAGCACGTAATCGTAATGTTCTTCCTTGGCTTTTTCGAGCGCCTGTTTGGCGATTTCCACCGGACTGACTTGGTCGCCTAAAGAGAAAACCGGCATATTGAGCTGTTTTCCAAGCGTTTCAAGCTGTTTAATCGCCGCCGGACGGTAAATGTCGGCCGCAACTAAAAGCGGCTTGCGATTGTACCGTTTCCGCAGTAAATTCGCTAATTTCCCTGTTGTCGTCGTCTTTCCGGCGCCTTGTAACCCAACCATCATCACAACGGTCGGCGGCCGGCTGGCGACGGCAATTTTGCTTTGTTCGCCGCCCATCAGCTCGGTCAGCTCTTCCTTGACAACTTTAATGACTTGCTGCCCTGGAGTCAGGCTTTTTAACACTTCCTGCCCCACCGCGCGTTCGCTGACCCGCTTGACAAAGTCTTTAACGACTTTAAAGTTTACGTCCGCTTCGAGAAGGGCAAGGCGAACTTCGCGCATCATTTCCTTTACATCCGCTTCTGTTACTTTTCCTTTGCCGCGGATTTTGTTCATCACGTTTTGCAAACGTTCCGATAACCCTTCAAACGGCATCTGTTTTCACCTCCTTACTCTAATTCTTCTAATTGATTAATAAAAGCAAAAAGCTGCTGATCTTTCCCGTATTTTTGTAAAATATATTCTTTTAATTGATTGATAAGCTGTTTTCGTTTTTGAAACTTCTGAAAGAGCGCCAATTTTTTTTCGTATTCTTCCAGCATTGCTTCTGTTCTTTTGATATTATCGTAAACAGCCTGGCGGCTGACTTCATACTGCTCTGCAATTTCTCCGAGGGAGTAATCATCTAAGTAGTAAAGCGACATATAGCTGCGCTGTTTTGGCGTCAGCAGCGCCTGATAAAAGTCATACAAATAATTCATTCGCGTCGTTTTTTCGAGCATGAAACTCCCTCCCCTTTTGTTAAGTGAAACACCTTTACAGTTGATTAGTGTAGCTTTTTTTCTTACTTCTGTCAAGATTTTATCTTTACAAAAACAAGGCCGGCTAAAAAGGCGCCATCTCGCCTTTCCGCCAGCCTATCGCATTTTTTCGCCAATCTAAACGCCCTTTATTGCTCGCTTTTCCCCTCAAATAAATCGGCAAACAGCCCGTATACATATTTTTCTGGATCAAACGGCTGCAGGTCATCCATTTTTTCGCCAAGGCCGACAAACTTCACCGGAATATGAAGCTCATTGCGGATCGCCAGCACGATGCCGCCTTTTGCTGTACCGTCGAGCTTCGTTAGCACAATGCCGGTGACGTTCGTCGCCTCTTTAAAAATTTTCGCCTGGCTCATTGCGTTTTGTCCGGTTGTCGCGTCAAGCACGAGCAATACTTCATGCGGCGCCCCCGGAACTTCCCGTTCAATGACGCGTTTTACTTTTTCAAGCTCTTTCATTAAATTGACCTTGTTTTGCAAGCGTCCGGCTGTATCGCATAAAAGCACGTCAACCCGGCGCGCTTTCGCCGCCTGGATGGCGTCATAAACGACCGCTGCCGGATCAGAGCCGGCCGATTGCTTGATCACTTCGGCGCCGACGCGCTCGCCCCAAACTTCGAGCTGTTCAATCGCACCGGCGCGGAACGTATCGCCGGCCGCGAACATCACCGTTTTCCCTTCCGTTTTCAGCTTATGGGCAAGCTTGCCGATCGTCGTTGTTTTTCCGACGCCGTTCACTCCGACAAACAATATGACCGTCAAACCGTCTTTCTGGATATTTAACGCCGCTGACTTTTCATATTCTTCGTCATCGCCGCGGTAAATCTCGACAAGCTTTTCGGAAATCACTTCTTGCATTTCTTTCGGGTCTTGTATATTGCGGCGTTTCACTTCCATTTTCAACTCATCAATTAAATCCATGACCGTCGTCACACCGACATCGGCGCTAATTAAAATTTCTTCCAGTTCTTCAAAAAACTCTTCATCGACTTTGCGATAGCGGGCGATTAAGTCGTTGACGCGCCCTGCAAACGAATCACGTGTTTTCGTAAGACCTTGCTTAAACTTTTCGGTAACCGAATCGGCTTGCTGTGTAATTTTTTCTTTCAGTTTTTTGAAAAAACTCATATCGACGCCATCCTTTCTTGTCATGACTTAACAAGTTGTTTCGAATCTTCCAAACGGACAGAAACGAGCTTCGACACGCCCGATTCCTGCATCGTCACCCCATACAGCACATCCGCCTCTTCCATCGTGCCTTTTCGATGGGTGATGACGATAAATTGCGTCTGGCTGCTAAACTGTTTTAAATATTGCGCATAGCGATACACGTTCGCCTCATCGAGCGCCGCTTCAACCTCATCGAGCACGCAGAACGGCACCGGGCGCACTTTTAAAATGGAAAACAATAAGGCGATAGCTGTCAGCGCCCGTTCCCCGCCGGAAAGCAGGCTTAAATGCTGCAGCTTTTTTCCCGGCGGCTGTGCGACAATATCAATGCCAGTCTCAAGCAAATTGTTTGGATCGGTCAGGCGCAAATCGGCATTGCCGCCGCCAAACAGCTGACAGAAGACGTCGCCAAAATGGGCGCGAATTTGTTCAAACGTCGATAAAAACCGTTTTTTCATCTCTTGGTCCATCTCGTCGATCACTTGATGGAGCGTTTCTTTTGCCTGCTGCAAATCGGCTTTTTGTTCGGTTAAAAACTGATAGCGCTCCGATACCCGTTCATATTCATCAATCGCGCCTAAATTTACCGTGCCGAGCTCTTCGATCGCCCGCTTGATTAATTTTACTCGTTTGCGCGCCTCTTGGACATCGACCGTCAATGGATAGGCTGCTTTCGCCGCTTCGAACGAAAGAGTATATTCTTCGCGAAGGCGGGATAATAAATTTTCCAGTTCGACATCGAGGCGGTTTAGCTTTACTTCCTCATCTTTCACGATATCGGCGAGCTGTTTATGCTGCCGCTTCTTTTCCTTCCATTCCCGCTCTAGATGTTCTAGCTGTGCTTGGTACTGAAGCCGCTGTTCGCGGCGGCTTGCGATGAGGTCGACCGTTTTTTGCTTATCCTCTAGCTTTTTGTTCCGCAATTCTTCTAACTCTTCTTCACTAGAATGGCTGGAATTCATCTCCTCTATTAAAACGGCATGTTCTTGTTTGGCCGTCTGCAGCTGCTTTTTCGTATCGGCAAGCTCATTGGCAAGCTGCTCTACTTTTTCTTGCGCGTTTTTCAACCGTTGCTGCGTTTCGGCAAGGGCGATTTTTTGCTCGGTCATCTCCGTCTGCAACGCTTCTTTTGATGTTTGTTCCGTTTGCTTTTTCGTTTGCAGCTTATTGATTTCTTCATCCATTTCCCGCAGTTTCTTTTCCAGATGGTCGAGCTGCTGTGCGATGGCGGCGAGCCGCTCTGTCATTTGTCTTGCTTCCTGCTCGTCATTTGCTTTTTCATGGTCATAAAGGGCGAGGCGTTCGTTCATATTTTTTTCCTGCAATTGCAGTTCGCGCAATTCGCCTTTTACTTCCTGAAGCGAAAAACGCTGCTCCTCTATTTGTTCACGGAGCGCAGCCAAATTCGTTTCTTCCTGTTGAATTTGTTTCTTTTTCGCTTGCACAAGTTGCTCGAGCTTCCCCGTTTTTTCTTCCATTTCTCGCAGTTTCGCTGCAATCGTCTCCAGCTCGCGATTTCGGCTTAACAGCGAATTCGCTTTTTTCGCAATGCCGCCGCCAGTCATCGCGCCGCCAGGACTGACGACATCGCCATCAAGCGTGACAAGACGATAGCGATAGTGAAGCAGGCGAGCCAATTCATTCGCTCCTTTTAAGTCGGTTGTGATGATGACATTCCCAAGCAAATTAGCGATGGCAGAATGGTAGATGTTTTCATAATGAATCAGCTCGCTGGCGATTCCGACAAATGCCGGATGGCCTTTTATCAAGGCAAGCTGTTCGGCGGGAATCGTTTTCGCCTGTATGACATTCATCGGCAAAAAAGTCGCACGGCCGTACGCATTGGTTTTTAAATAGTGAATGGCCTTGCGCGCCACTTCTTCATTTTCGACGACAATATGCTGCATCGCGCCGCCGAGCGCAATTTCGATCGCTGTTTCATAGCGGTCGGGAACTTGAATCAGCTCCACAACTGCACCATGAACGCCCGAAAACTGCGCACGCGCTTTTAACACTTCTTTTACCCCTTGGAAAAATCCCGCGTAGTCTTGCTGCATTTCCTCAAGCAGTTCTTTGCGCGATTTCGTCTGCTGCAAATATTGGTATGCTTGGTAAAGCATCGCTTCTTTCTTTTCCAAATCTGTTTTCAGCACAGAAACTTCCTCTGTTTTTTGCCGCAACAGCGCTTCCGCCTGCTCGAGCGTTTTCTCAAGCTGTACCCGTTTTTCGTCTAACGCTGCATATTGTTGCCGCAGCTTTTGGCGTTCCTCCAAATATTTGTGGTTTGCTTCCGCAAGCGCTGCTTGTTTGGCCTGCAGCTTTTCTAGCAATGTTTGCAGATGGGCGCGCTCGTTTTTTAAGGTAGCTTGTTCATGGACTAATTCAATATAATCGCTTTTTAATTGTTCAATTTTTTCTTCAATATTCACATCATAGGCCGAAAGGGAGGCTTGCTTTTCCTTTAATTCGGCTTGCAGCGTGGCCACCGCCGTTTGCAGCTCGGCAAGCTGCGTTTGTTCACGGCTTAATACTTGTTCGATGCGCTCTTTTTTCTCGGCAAGGGAGGCAATCGCCTCTTCGAGCTGTCTCTGATATTGGGCCGCATTTTTCTTGCGTTCCTTTAATACTTCTTTCTTTCCTTCGAGTTTTTCTAATTCTTCGCTCGCGACAAGCAGCACTTGCTGCAGCCCGTCAATCGATTCATCGAGCGCGGTAATGTGATCGCGGAGCTGTTCGATGTCCGCTTCCGCTTTTTGCAGCGTGCTAGAGAGCTCGATTTCTTCGTTTTGATGCTGCTCAAGCTGCTGTTTTAGCGATGTCCACTGCTCATAAAGCTGTTCAATGTCATGCACCATCAGTGCGACTTCAAACCGCTCCAGCTCATCGCGCTTTTCCAAATAGTCTTTCGCGATCGATGCCTGCATTTTCAACGGCTCTAGCTGTTGCTCAAGCTCGTGTAAAATGTCGCTGACACGATGCAAGTTTTCCTGTGTTTCAGCAAGCTTTGCTTCTGCCTTTTTCTTGCGGATTTTATACTTTAGCACGCCGGCTGCCTCTTCGAAAATCGTGCGCCGTTCTTCCGG
Organism: Parageobacillus sp. VR-IP; assembly: GCF_013357975.1. Classification (NCBI taxonomy): domain Bacteria; kingdom Bacillati; phylum Bacillota; class Bacilli; order Caryophanales; family Anoxybacillaceae; genus Parageobacillus; species Parageobacillus sp. VR-IP. Next base: position 549,380 of record NZ_JABVYQ010000001.1, on the reverse strand, counting down.
CTTGCTGCTTAAAATTTCCTCGACGCGACCTTGGCCGATAATCGAAAACGCTTCTTTTCCAAGTCCGGAATCCATCAATAAATCGACAATATCTTTTAAACGGCAAGGCTGCTTATTAATAAAAAATTCGCTTTCCCCTGAGCGATACACCCGGCGCGTAATGCTTACTTCTTGATAATCAAGCGGCAGAAACTGGTCTTCATTATCAAGGGTAATCGTTACTTCCGCGACATTAAGCGGTTTGCGGGAATCGCTGCCGGCAAAAATAATATCTTCCATCTTCGCCCCGCGCAATGATTTTGCGGACTGCTCGCCGAGCACCCAGCGGATCGCATCGGTAATGTTGCTTTTTCCGCTCCCGTTTGGACCGACAACCGCCGTCACTCCGGGAACAAATTCGATCGATACGCGGTCGGCAAACGATTTAAATCCAATAATATCTAAACGTTTGAGGAACATTCATACCACGCCTCACAATCTTTCCTATGTTGTGCGATAAATAGCCGCAAAAAGGGCTGACTATTTTTAAGAGCCAACCCTTTATTGTTTCTCCAGTGTTCTTAATGTTTCGAGCGCCATCTGCGCCGCATGCTGCTCCGCTTCTTTTTTCGACTTGCCAACGCCGATGCCAAGCTCTTTTCCGTTTAGCGAAACGCGCGAAACAAATTCTTTATTATGCGCTGGACCTTTTTCCTCTAAAATCGTATATTCCAGCACACCGATACCATCGCGCTGCACAAGCTCCTGCAATTGGCTTTTAAAATCCATCACATGAGAAAAAGCACCTTCATCAACTTTTGGGAAAATCGTTTGTCCCAAAAATTGGACGACCGCATCCATTCCTTGATCTAAATAGAGCGCGCCGATAAACGCCTCGAATACATCTGCTAACAGCGCCGGTCTCGTCCGTCCGCCTGTCAGTTCTTCTCCTTTTCCTAGCAGGACGAGCTCGCCGAACGACAAAGCGTTGGCAAACTTGACAAGCGAAGGCTCGCAAACAATCGCGGCCCGCAACTTCGTTAATTCCCCTTCGCTCATATGCGGAAACTTTTTAAACAAATATTGCGAAACGGTAAGCTCTAGCACCGCATCGCCCAAAAATTCGAGCCGTTCGTTGTCTTCCTGCAGCCGTCTCCGATGCTCATTCACATACGATGAATGAGTAAAAGCCTGAATGAGAAGCTTTTCGTTCGTAAAAAAAATGCCGATTTTTTCCTGCAGTTCTTTAAATTTCGCTCTTCTTTTTTCATGAATGCGCTCTTTATCTTTTTGTTTTGACATATAGAATTGCCCTCCGACTTCATTCGACGCAAAAATCAATCGTATACTTCTTTATTATATCCGTTCATCCGTGCGTTACACAGATAAAAAGCAGAGAAAGCCCCGTTTGGGCAACGGGACTTTTCTAGATATTACATGTGGCTTTTTATGTAGTTCACAGCGTCTCCTACTGTGACAATTTTTTCCGCCTCTTCATCGGAAATTTCCATATTAAATTCATCTTCTAATTCCATTACGAGTTCAACGATATCTAGGGAGTCAGCGCCAAGATCATCTTTGAAAGAAGCATCCAGCGTTACTTGCGATTCTTCGACACCTAGACGGTCTACGATGATTTTCGTTACGCGTTCTAATACGTCTGCCATTCGATTCACCTCCCTTCATGATTATAGTAGATTCGGTTAGAAAATACTAGCGGCTATTTGAAATTTACATCACCATTCCGCCGTCGACATGAAGCGTTTGTCCAGTCATGTAGCTGGCTGCGTCCGATACAAGAAAGGCTACGACTTTGGCGACGTCTTCCGGCTCGCCGAAGCGGGCGAGCGGAATTTGTTTTAACATGTCCGCTTTTAATTCGTCGCTAAGACTGTCGGTCATATCCGTCGTGATGAACCCTGGGGCGACGGCATTAACCGTAATGTTGCGGCTGGCGAGTTCCCGAGCCGCCGTTTTCGTCAATCCGATGACCCCTGCTTTAGCGGCGACATAGTTTGCTTGTCCCGGATTGCCGCTAATGCCGACGATGGAGGCGATGTTGACGATGCGGCCATAGCGTTGTTTCATCATCGGCCGCGTCACCGCCTTTATGCAATGAAATACCCCTTTTAAGTTCGTATTAATCACCTGATCCCATTCTTCCTCTTTCATGCGCATCAATAAATTATCGCGGGTAATGCCGGCATTGTTCACTAAAATATCGATGCGGCCAAACTGCTCTAGCACCGTTTTTACCATGCGCTCGACAGCTTCGGCGCTGGAAACGTCCGCTTGGATCGCCACCGCTTCTTGGCCCATCTTTTTGATTTCTTCGACCACTTCATTCGCTTTTGCTTCGCTGCCGGCGTAATTGACGGCTACTGTTGCCCCTTGGTGGGCAAGTTCGAGCGCAATCGCCCGACCGATGCCGCGCGACGCTCCCGTGACAAGCGCTACTTTCTTTTGCAACATTCTTTTATTCTCCTTTCACTGCCGCAACGGTTAATTCCAGTGTTTCTAGATCATTGACAGCGTGCACGCGCACGTTGCGGTCAATTTTTTTCACCAGCCCGGATAGCACCTTCCCTGGGCCGATTTCAATAAACGTATCCACTCCTAAAGCGATCATCGTTTGCACTGATTCTTCCCAGCGCACTGGGGAATATAACTGCTCAATTAATAGGCGCGAAATCTCTTCTTTTTTCACAACCGGCTTCGCAGTCACGTTGGCGATGACCGGAATTTTTGCATCGTGGGTAGCAATATCGTTTAGCACTTCTTGCAATTTGCCGGCCGCCGGTTTCATTAAGGACGAATGAAACGGTCCGCTTACCTCGAGCGGAATCACCCGTTTGGCGCCGCGCTCTTTCGCCAGCTGACCAGCTTTTTCCACGCCTGCTTTCGAACCGGAGATAACGATCTGACCCGGGCAGTTTAAATTGGCCAACTGTACTGGGTCGCCTTGCGCTGATACTTCATTTGTCACCGCTTCAAGCGCCGCGGCGTCCATTCCTAATACGGCCGCCATCGTTCCTTCGCCGGCTGGCACCGCTTCTTCCATAAACTCGCCGCGTTTTCGCACCGCATATACCGCATCAGCAAACGAAAGCGCACCTGCCGCCACCAGTGCTGTATATTCTCCTAAACTATGACCGGCAACATAATCGGCTGTAATCCCTGCCTCTTTTACTTTTTCAAGCAGGGCGATGCTTGTCGTCAATAAAGCCGGCTGGGCGTTGTACGTTAACGTCAGCGTCTCCTGCGGACCTTCGAAAATAAGCGAGGAAAGCGAAAAGCCTAAACGTTCATCAGCGGCTTGAAACAGAGCCCGCGCATTGGCATCACTTTCGGCAATATCTTTTCCCATGCCTACCGTCTGCGATCCTTGTCCCGGAAAAATAAAAGCGATTTTCCCCATACGTTTTCCCTTCCTTTACGAACGATTTTGTTCGAGCGACTCTTTGATGGTAGCGATGATGTCGTTGGCCACCATTTCCCGCGCCTGGCGTACCGCGTGAAAGATCGCGTTGGCATCAGACGAACCGTGCGCTTTAATCACCGGAGCGTTTAAGCCAAACAGCGCCGCTCCGCCATATTCGGAATAATCCATCATCTTTTTTAATTCAACGAGCCTCGGCTTTAACACGGCTGCCGCTAATTTGCTTGATAAACTGCTTGTCATCGCCTGCTTTAACATCGAAAATACAGACATCGCCGTACCTTCGATCGTTTTGAGCGCGACATTGCCGGTAAACCCGTCGGTGACGACGACATCAGCAACACCTTGCAATAAATCGCGCGCTTCGACGTTGCCGATAAAATGAAGGTTCGTTTCTTTTAGGAGCTGAAACGCGCGTTTGGCGACATCGTTTCCTTTTTGATCTTCTGTTCCCACGTTTAACAAGCCAATGCGCGGACGGGAGATGCCTCTTATTTTTTGGGCGTACACATGTCCCATTAACGCATACTGCAATATATGTTCCGGACGGGCATCGACGTTGGCGCCGACATCTAAAAATAAAAATCCTTCGCCGCCGACGGTCGGAAGCGTCGGCGCCAGCGCCGGCCGGTCAATTCCGGCGATCCGTCCGACGACAAACAGTCCGGCCGCCATTAATGCCCCCGTATTGCCAGCCGAGATGCACGCGTCGGCTCGTCCTTCTTTCACTTCTTGCGCCATCAGCACCATCGACGCGTTCTTCTTTCTTCTCACCGCCCGCACCGGTTCATCGGTCGCCTCAATCACTTCATCGGTGTGAATGATTGTAATTCGTTCTTCCTTCGTAAGGTGCGAGCGAATTTGTGCTTCATCGCCAAACAGCGTAATATGTACATCGGTAAAATGCTGCACCGCTTTCATTGCCCCGAGCACAATTTCTTTCGGAGCGTGGTCTCCTCCCATTGCATCAATCGCGATCTTCATAGCTGTCTCCATCCTTTTTCTCATTGTTGGACCGATACATTTCAAATGTTCCGGAAAAAACAAGCTCCTGTCCGACATAGCTGTTGACTTCAACAATCGTCCGGCCGTTAGCCTTTTTCCCAACCACTTTTGCTTTTGCAACCACCCGTTCGTTTTCTTTTACTTGTCTTGTAAAACGGATGTTTGCTTTGGCCGTCAAGGCAAGCTCATCGTTGATGACGGCAACGGCAAGGGAATTCGCTTGGGCAAACAAATGGTGGCCGCGCGCAATGCGGTTGCGCCTAAACACATGTTCCGCTTTCACATCGAAAATGGAAATCGCGCTATGATCCGGCTCGATATCGATAATTTCGCCGATCACTTCTTCAATCGGCAACGCCCTTACTTTATCGGCCAGCGACTGCTCGGCAACATGCTTGATCCGCTCACGCAGCTCCGGTATCGACAGCTCCAGCCGGTCTAGGCGGATCGTCTGGACGCTGACTGAAAATTTTTCCGCTAATTCTTCATCAGTAATAAACGGATTTTCACGAATCGTCTCTTGCAAAAGCCGTTGTCGCTCTCGTTTGCTTTTTCTCATCTATATTTACACCGTCCAGTTTTATGACTAGGTACTAAAAGTAATATATAATATCAAAAAAAAGAATGCAAGCAAAAAAGCGGTCTGCCGCATAAAAGACAGACCGCGTATCTTTTTCTATCAATCTAATTTTTCGCCGTCCAATACGCCTGACTCTTGCAAATAAAGGCGCAGGCATTGATACGGCTCATCGTGCCAAAACGCTTTCGATTCAATCAGTTTCGCCGCATCGTTGCGGGCGACTTCTAAAATGCGATAATCATGCACGATATCCCCAAATTGAAATTCCGGCATGCCGCTTTGTTTGGTGCCGAAAAAATCGCCTGGACCGCGCAGCTCTAAATCTTTCTCCGATAGCACAAATCCGTCCGTCGTTTCCGTCATGATGCGCATACGTTCTTTTCCGACTTCCGATTTCGGATCGGCGATTAAAATGCAATACGACTGCTCGTCGCCGCGGCCGACCCGGCCCCGCAATTGGTGGAGCTGCGCCAGGCCAAACCGTTCGGCATCATAAATGACCATCACGGTGGCGTTCGGCACGTTGACCCCTACTTCGACGACCGTAGTGGAAACTAGCACTTGCACGCGGTTTTCGCTAAACGCCTTCATCACTGCTTCTTTTTCTTCCGCAGAAAGCCGCCCGTGCATCAGCCCGATGTTGTATTTTCCTCTGTAATAATGCGTAAGCATGCTATGGACGTCAATCGCATTTTGCACATCCAACTTTTCCGATTCTTCAATCAGCGGACAAATGACATAAGCCTGCCTTCCCTTTTGAATTTCCTTTTCGATAAAATCAAGCACCCGCTCGAACATATGATGTTTGACCCAATACGTCTGCACCTTTTTTCTTCCTGCCGGCATTTCATCAATCACCGACACATCCATTTCTCCAAACGCAGTGATGGCGAGGGTGCGCGGAATCGGAGTAGCTGTCATCATCAATACATCTGGCGACTGCCCCTTTTCGCGCAAAATGCGGCGCTGTTCCACACCGAAGCGATGCTGTTCATCCGTAATGACTAAACCAAGTCTCTTAAAATTCACTTCTTCTTGAATGAGTGCATGGGTGCCGATCATAATATCAATGTCGCCGGCGGCTAGCTGCTCTAAAATTTCTCTTCGTTTCTTTCCTTTCACCGAACTCGTTAAGAGCGCAACCGTGACGTCGGTGGCAGCAAACAACTGCTGCAGCGAGCGGGCGTGCTGTTCCGCCAAAATTTCCGTAGGCACCATCAGCGCTCCTTGGTAGCCGGAAAGAACAGTGGCGTATAAGGCGACGGCCGCTACGACCGTTTTCCCTGAACCGACATCCCCTTGAAGCAGACGATTCATGCGGTATGGCGAGCGCATATCGGCGAGTATTTCTGCGATGACGCGCCGCTGTGCATTCGTTAGCGAAAATGGCAGCTGCCCTATAAAAGCGTCCAGCTTCTTTTTGGAAAACGAATGGGTGATTCCTTGCGAATATTCGCGTGCTACTTTGCGCAGCGCATGAATTTTTAATTGAAACAGCAAAAATTCTTCATATACCAACCGCCGCCTTGCCTGTCTCAACTCTTCATGAGAACGCGGGAAGTGGATGGCGCGAATCGCTTCTTGCTTCGAAATGAGCCGGTAGGCGCGCCTTATAGAGAGCGGAAGCGGGTCAACGATCGACGCGCCGTATTGCGTAAGCGCCAGCTTGATGAAACGCCGCATTCCTTTCACCGTAAGCGAGCCGCGCACAGAGTAAACGGGCTCTATTTCTTTTGCTTGCGGGAGCGGACCGAACTTTATTTCATAAGCGGTAATCGTTTGGCGGTGCTGATCCCACTTGCCGATGACCGTTATCGTATCGCCCATCGCGATTTTTTCTTTTAAATAAGGACGGTTGAAACAAACGACCGTGATTAAATACCTTCCAGCAAGAAGACGAAAAGCCAGGCGCGATTTTTTTTTCGTATAATACGTAAGAGAAGGCTCGCTATGAACCTTCCCTTCGACTGTTACTTTTTCATCATGTTTGACCTCTGCCAAATCTTTTCGTTCATAATCTTCATAACGATACGGAGCATGCATGAGCAGTTGCTCGATCGTCGTAATTCCCATTTCCTCGAGCGCCGCACCTGTCTCTTCGCCAATTCCTTTAATCGCTGTTACAGGCTGTTGCAACTCACGATTCACTGTTATTTCGCGGAAACGCCGAAAATTTTCGCCGCTAAAGCGCGGCCTGTCGGCGTTGCTGCTAACCCCCCTTGTGCAGTTTCCTTTAATGCAGTCGGCATCGTTTCGCCGATTCGGTACATCGCTTCAATTACTTCGTCGCACGGAATGCGGCTTTTAATGCCGGCAAGGGCCATATCGGCCGCCACCATCGCATTTGCCGCTCCCATGGCGTTTCGCTTCACACATGGTACTTCCACCAAGCCAGCGACAGGGTCACATACTAATCCTAACATATTCTTTAAGGCAATCGCCATCGCTTCTGCCGCCTGGCTCGGCGTTCCGCCGGCCAGTTCAACGAGCGCGGCCGCCGCCATTCCCGCAGCGGAACCGACTTCCGCCTGACAGCCTCCGGCAGCGCCGGAAATCGAAGCGTTATTAGCCACTACATAGCCGAACGCGCCAGCGGTAAACAAAAATTCGATCATTTCCTCACGCGTCGGTTTTAATTTCTCTTTTACGGCAAAAAGTGTGCCAGGAACAACTCCGGCCGACCCCGCCGTCGGTGTCGCGCAAATGACCCCCATCGCCGCGTTCACTTCGTTCGTAGCCATCGCTTTGCTGACGGCATCTAAAATCGTTTCTCCCGATAAAAAGTTTCCTTGGCTAATATATTGTCGCAATAATACCGAATTTCCGCCGGTCAGCCCCGACCGCGAAACGACGCCGGCTAATCCTTTTTCCACCGCCTGCTCCATTACTTGTAAGTTTTTATCCATTTGTGCAAAAATGTCCTCGCGGCTTCTTCCCGTCACCTCGATTTCTTGGCGAATCATCACCTCGGCAATTTTAATGTTTTGGCTTTCCGCCAATTCCACCAGTTCTGCCACATTGCGAAACATCCGATGTCCTCCTTTTTTTGCAAACGCTTTCGTTAGTCGACAAGCTTTGTTACTTGAATAATATGCGGCAATGTTTCTAGCTCGCTGATTACATGTTCGTCAAGCGGTTGGTCAACCTCGATCGTCATCAGCGCCTCTTTTCCTTTTTCTTTCCGCGACACTTCCATATGTCCGATATTAATCGCATATTTTGCCAGCACGTTGGCTACCGCGGCGATCGTTCCGTACCGGTCATTATGCATAATCAAAAGTGCCGGGTGATGGCCCGATAATTTCAGTTCAAATCCATTGAGTTCGGTAATTTCAATTTTTCCGCCGCCGATCGAAATGCCGACAAGCTCTAGTTCTCCCTGTTCATCCCCAATCTGCACCCGTGCGGTGTTTGGGTGATTCGGAATTGCATCTTCTTCGTGAAAAACAACTTCCATTCCTTCTTCTTTAGCAATTTCAAGTGAACGCGGAATTCGTTCATCAAATGTATCGAAATCAAGGAGGCCGCCGACAATGGCGACATCCGTCCCATGTCCTTTATACGTTTGCGCAAACGAGCCATAAAACGAAATATGCGCCCACTTTGGTTTTCTGCCAAATAAACTGCGCGCCACCCGCCCGATGCGCGCTGCTCCCGCTGTATGGGAGCTCGACGGCCCGATCATAACCGGTCCAATAATATCGAAAACGCTTTTATATTTCATGTTTCTCTACTCCTTCGCTTCACAATAAAATAGAAGGGAGAACCCCTTCTATTATTCTAACATATTATTCAACGGAAAAGATAAACGGATATAGCGGCTGTTTTCCGGCGTGCACTTCCACTTCTACATCCGGATACGCTCCCTCAATATAGGAAACGATCGCTTCCACTTCCTCTTCCGCCGCATCTTCCCCATAGATTATCGTAACGATTTCGCTTTCTTCATCGATTAACGCATCAAGCAATTGCTTCGTTACGGAAAGCTTGTCTTTTTCTGCGACAATAATTTTATTGTCCGCCAACCCCATGTAATCGTCTTTTTCAATTTCTACTCCGTCGATGGTGGTATCGCGTATGGCAAACGTTACTTGCCCTGTTTTTACGCGCGCTAAAGCAGCGGTCATCGCTTTTTGATTTTGCTCTTCGGAAAGTGATGGATTAAACGCCAGCAGTGCCGCCATGCCTTGCGGAATGGTTTTCGACGGAATGACGATCACTTTTTGGCTGACGACCGTCGCTGCTTGCTCTGCTGTCATAATAATGTTTTTATTATTTGGCAGCACAAATACAATTTCCGCGTTGATGCTTTCAATGGCTTTTACGATCTCCTCCGTGCTTGGGTTCATCGTTTGCCCGCCTTCAATGACGGCGTGAGCGCCGATGCTTTTAAACAACTCGGCAACGCCGGATCCCATTGCGATGGTCACAATTCCGTATTTTTCTGTCTGTTTCATCTTTTCTATACTGGAAGCGGTCTGGCGGTCTTGGTTTATAATATTGGCGTGCTGCTGACGCATATTTTCAATTTTGATGTTAATTAAACTGCCGTATTGCTGTCCGTATGTCAATACTTCCCCAGGCTGTTCGGAATGGATGTGGACTTTAACAAGCTCATCATCTGCTATGACGAGCAATGAATCGCCGAATCGGCTTAAATCTTGGCGAAAGGCGTCTTCCGAGAACGGATGTTTCTGCAGTTTATCCGGCTCAAACCGCACCATAAATTCCGTGCAGTAGCCAAACTCAATTTCATCGGTATGAATATGGCTTTGCGCGCTTTTATGATGTTCTGCTTTCACTAATTCTTCCATGGAAACTTCCGCCGGTTTCTGTTTAGCAACGTTTTCTCCTTTTAGTCCGCCCAAAAACCCTTCATAGACGTAAACGAGGCCTTGGCCGCCACTGTCAACAACGCCGACCTCTTTTAATACCGGCAGCAACTCCGGCGTGCGCCGCAAAGACGCTTTCGCTTCCTTCACGACTTCCTCCATGACAACAGCAATATCTCGTTCTTTTTTTGCCACTTCGACCGCCCGTCTTGCTGCATCTTTCGCCACGGTCAAAATCGTTCCTTCAACCGGCTTCATCACCGCCTTATAAGCCGTATTGACACCTGCTTCAAGCGCCGCAGCGAATTCGACGCTGTTAATTTCCTTTTTCGTTTCCACCGCTTTGGCGAACCCGCGGAACAATTGCGATAAAATGACGCCCGAGTTTCCACGAGCGCCCATCAGCAATCCTTTCGCCAGCGCGCCTGCGACTTTGCCTATATGGTCGGAAAGATTATTTTTTACCTCCTTCGCACCGGAAGTCATCGACAAGTTCATATTTGTGCCCGTATCACCGTCTGGAACTGGAAAGACGTTCAGCGCGTCGACGGCCTTTGCATTATTCGATAAATGCGCCGCTCCTTGAAAAACCATTTCGGCAAAACGTCTTCCATCAAGTGCCGTAATTATCACCAACTAACTCCTCCTTACTACGGATTCGTCACCCGAACCCCTTGAACGTAAATATTGATCGATTGGACAGAAAGACCCAACGTTTGATCAAGCGTATATTTTACTTTTGTTTGCACATTATGGGCCACCTCTGAAATTTTCGTGCCATAGCTGACAATAATATACATGTCGATATGTACTTCGCCGTTTTCCTCGCGGACGATTACACCTTTGGAAAAGTTTTCTCTCCGTAAAATTTCCGAAATTCCATCTCTAATTTGGTTTTTCGACGCCATCCCAACAATTCCATAGCAATCGACCGCAGCACCGCCGGCTATCATCGCAATGACATCATTGGATATTTCAATTCGTCCGTATTTCGTTTGCAATTCGATGGACATGCTCGTTCCCCCTTTGCAATAGTTCGCATAGCTATCAACATTGTACTATAATGCTTTCCGTTTTAAAAGTTCCCCCATCGCCCACTAGTATTATTTAGCCGAAAATAATATTATATGTCAAGGATATTTTCTTGAAAGAGAAAAAGGCATCTATTGCAATCTAATCGTTTGTATGATAAATTATAATAGTGTTTTTAGACGCACAATGGAAAGCAGGACGAGTAAGGAGGGAAAAAAGATGGCAAAATGCTTTGTAACGGGAAAGAAAAAATCTTTCGGCAATTCGCGTTCTCATGCGATGAATGCAAATAAACGCACATGGAAAGTCAACTTGCAAAAAGTTCGTATTTTAGTCGACGGAAAACCGAAACGTGTTTGGGTTTCTGCGCGCGCATTAAAATCGGGAAAAGTACAACGCGTGTAATAAATCCCTTAAAACAAAAAAGCACCAAAGAATGGTGCTTTTTTCTTATCCTTTTTTAAAAGCGTTTAACATGGCACGCACAATCCCGCCGAGAAATTTCGGCAGTTTAATCGTATAAAATTTCATTCCGATTCCCTCCTCACAGCCGTCGTAACGAACTTTCCCTCACTCTTTATTAAGTATATTCTTCAGGCTGCAAATCGTACCTACAAGCAGCGGTGAAAATCGCTGCTTCTTATCATCATTAATATGCCTTCAGAAAAGGAAAAAGTACCGGAAGATTGGATAAGTTCATTACTAATACATAATGTCGAACCGCGAAAAATATGACAATTTGTTAGCGGATATTTAAATCCGGTTAACGTCAAACCCTTAATATCGTGGGAAATCGGAATGTAAGAAACGTAGCGATACCGTTCGTCATAAGAAACGGTGTACGTGCCGGGAAGATGGACGGTCAGCACATTTTGCCGGTCAATGATTTCAATGTCTCGATTGGCATATTTGATCAGCAATTGCACATTGCCAAATAAATGGTCAAGCCTGCCGCCGGTCGCTCCGAAGATCCGGATTTGATCCGCTCCTTGCTCGACCGCCCATTCAAGAGCGATTTCCATATCGGTTTTATCTTTTTCCGCCGGCCATATATCCATATCGTTCAATGTTTTTTGCAGCGATGCAATTTCTTCCTCGGTCAACGAGTCAAAGTCGCCAAACGCTTTGACAGGCCGGATGCCTGCCTCAAGCAGCGTCTTTGTCCCGCGGTCCACCCCCAGCCATCGCACCTGCTTGCCGTCATATTGATGCAGAGAAGGAAGCTGTTCGCTTGGCCCGCCGCCGACAATGTGAATCCACATATATTTCTCTCCCCTCCTTCAACAGAAAGAAAAGCAGAAGGCGTCTACCCTTCCGCTTTATATGACCCGCGAAGCGCGCGGATCGCCGCAGCGCGGTCCTGTTCGTTATAAATGGCCGATCCGGCCACAAGAACATTCGCTCCCGCTTCTACGCACAGGCGCGCCGTTTCTGCATTAATCCCGCCGTCTACTTCAATTTCCACCGATAAGTTCCGCTCTTTTATAAACTCTGCTACTTGGCGAATTTTCGGCAATACGGATGGAATAAACTTCTGTCCGCCAAATCCGGGATTGACGGTCATCAGTAACACTAAATCCACATCCGCGATAATATGTTGAATCATTTCCACCGGCGTGTGCGGATTTAACACGACCCCCGCTTTGACTCCATGTTCTTTAATGAGATGGATCGTTCGATGCAAATGTGGGCACGCCTCTACATGAACGGATAAGTAGTCGGCTCCTGCTTTGGCAAAAGCAGGGATGTAGCGATCTGGCTGCTCGATCATTAAATGAACGTCAAGCGGCAATTTCGTAACCGGGCGTATCGCCTCGACAACAAGCGGGCCGATCGTGATATTCGGAACAAAATGGCCGTCCATCACATCAACATGAATATAATCGGCTCCGCCTTGTTCGACATCGCGGATTTCCTCTCCCAAATAAGCAAAATTCGCAGATAAAATGGATGGTGCAATTTTGATCATCGTTCATACCTCGGCTTTCGCTCTTTCATTTCTTCAACAAAACTTAGATAATTCTCGTACCGGTAAGAAGGGATTTCTCCCGCTTCCACCGCCTCTCTTACAGCGCATTTCGGCTCGGCGACATGCAGGCAGCCGCGAAATTTGCATTTGTCGCTGCGCTCGCGAAACTCTGGAAAATAAAGCGGCAGTTCCTCGATTTCGATATCATCGAGCTCGAGTGCACTAAAGCCGGGCGTATCGGCGATAAGGCCGCCGCCAATTTCCAACAGTTCGACATGGCGGGTCGTATGCTTGCCGCGCCCTAAATGTGTGGAAATATCGTTTGTTTTTAATTGCAAATCAGGACGAAGCGCATTTAGCAGCGACGATTTGCCAACGCCGGATTGCCCGGCAACCACAGAAATTCGTCCTTCCAAATAGGAAAGCAGCCGCTCTATCCCTTCCTTGGTGACGGTAGAAGTTTCAATAACGTCATAGCCTATGCGCTGATAATCACGGACATATTGTTCGATCGACTGCTTTGTTTGGCTATCCATTAAATCAATTTTATTTACAACAATAATTGGTGCAATTTGCTTCGATTCAACAAGAACGAGAAAACGATCAAGGAGTTTCGGACTAAAATCCGGTTCCACGGCGGAAAACACTAAAATTGCCTGCTCGACATTGGCGATCGGCGGACGGATGAGCGTGTTTTTCCGCTCGCATATTTCCAAAATATACCCCTCGCTCTCGCCCGTCGCCTGAAAGACAACATAATCGCCGACAAGAGGGGTGATTTTCTGTTTGCGAAATACCCCCCTGCCTCGACATTGAAACACTTTCCCTTCTGACAATACATAATAAAATCCGCTTAATGCCTTAATAATCTTTCCTTCTGCCATAGCCTCACTCCTTTGCGCGATCGTCTGGATATGGAATCGTCCCCTCGTCTGTGACGACATTGTTGACGATGACGCGATAGTATGCCGTCTCCTTATACGGAATTTTAAATTCTACCGTTTCCGTAACCGGCTTCGTTAAACGGTACGTTTTATACGGCATTGTCATATTGCGATTCGCATCTTGAATATACAACTGTGCTTCCACCACCTGCCCCGCTTCTGCGGGCTCATACGGAATGACAATATCTTTGATCACCGTTTTTGTCGGAAGCGGCTCTTTGCCGCGGGAAATCACAACCGCAATCGTGTCCCCTTTCTCGACTTTTTCATTCGCTGCCGGCGTCTGCGAAATCACAAGCCCTTCCGGCACTTTGTCGGAATATTCGTATTTTACCTCCACCTGCAGCTGTTGATCTTCCGCGTAGTCGCGTACGCTTTTTTCCGTATATCCTGTCAAATCTTTTAACACAATTTGTTCCGGACCTAGACTGACGGTAAAAATGACTTCTGTTTCATCAGGCACTACTTTGTCCCCAGCATACGGGAATTGATCGATAATCGTGCCAGATGGTTTATCGCTATAACGTTCATTGCGCTTAATGTTCGTAAAACCTTCGTTGCGCAACTGCTCTTCGGCTGTATCGATATCTTCGTCGATAAAGTTGCCAAATTCGATTTTCTTTTTGCCGATGCTTTTATAAATGATCACCCCTGAGCCTTGCTTGACGGTCATGCCCGCTTCCGGTTTCGTACGTACAACCTTTCCTTCTTCTATTTTATTATCCTCAACATCAATCGTATCTTTAATCTCTAACCCTAACGATGACAACTGCTCGACCGCTTCATCGTAATCTTTGTTGACGACGTTCGGCATCGTCACTTCTTTTGGAAAAACCAGATCTGGAATCCACGTAACTGCACTCACTCCAGCCGCCGCGAGAAATAAAAAGACAACCGTAAACCAGACGATCCACTTCCGTTTTGTTTTCGGCTTTTCCGCTTCTGGCTTTTCTTCCTTTTTTTCTTCGTACACGATCGTTTCCGTCTCAAGCCCGGCACTAACGGGGGCGTCTCTCATAATCGGAATCGCTTTCGTTGTTTCCTCATCATCAGCAGGAATGGTGAATTTCTCCTCATTCGCCCGTTCCGGATCTAAAGCGGTGCGGATATCTTCATTCATTTCCCGTGCCGAACGGTAGCGATAAAACGGATCTTTCGCCGTCGCTTTTAAAATAATATTCTCGACGCTTTGCGGAATGCTAGGGTTCCAGGCTTTAGGGGAGGGCGTTTCCGCCTGCAAATGTTTAAGCACAATCGACACGGCGGACTCTCCAGAGAATGGAAGCCGGCCAGTGACAAGCTCAAACATGACAATGCCGAGAGAATAGATGTCCGATTTTTCCGTTGTCACTCCGCCGCGCGCTTGTTCCGGGGACAAATAATGAACCGAGCCAAGCACGGAATTCGTTTGCGTAATGGTTGTCGAACTAAGGGCCACGGCAATACCGAAGTCGGTTACTTTCACATCGCCGTTTTCATCAATCAAAATATTTTGCGGCTTAATATCGCGATGAATAACACCATTTTCATGAGCATGGGCAATCGCAGAAGTCAATTGCTCCATAATATGAAGCGCTTTTGGAACTGGCAAAGGGGCGTGCTGATGAATATACTGCTTTAATGTACACCCGCGCACATACTCCATAACAATGTAATAAACACCCTCATCTTCGCCGACATCATAAATGGAGACGATGTTTTCATGATTCAAGCTTGTTGCCGCTTGCGCTTCGCGGCGGAACCGTTTAATAAACTGTTCATCATTGGCAAAATCAAAGCGCAATACCTTTACAGCGACATCCCGCTCCAATATCATATCTCTGGCCAAATAGACGTTGGCCATGCCGCCGCCGCCGATTAAGCTAATAATTTTATAGCGATCGTTTAATCGTTTGCCGATGAGCACACGGATCACCTACTTTCACGTTCCAATGAAAAATCGATAATCACCAGCGTAATATTATCTTCTCCTCCCCGTTCATTAGCTAGATCAATTAACGCCTGTGCTTTATGCTCGAGCGGGTCGCCGGAATTTAAAATATGTAGCATCATTTGCTCGGAAACTTTGTTTGATAAACCGTCCGAACACAACAGCAGCATATCATGCTCATCGATGCTGACCGTTTTGACATCCAGCTTCACGTCTCTTTCCGTGCCAAGCGCGCGCAACAACACATTTTTCCGCGGATGGTGCTCTGCATCCTCCTTGGAAATTTGCCCTGTTTTTACCAATTCATTAACAAGTGAATGGTCTTCAGTAATTTGTTGAAACCCATTTTTATTGAAAAGATAGCAGCGGCTGTCGCCAATATGACCGACGGTAACAAATTGATCTGTACAGATCGCGCTGACAATCGTCGTTCCCATCCCTTGGCATTCTTCATGCTGCAAGGAGTGTTCAAACAAAATGCGGTTGACTGCCGCCACATGATCTTTCAGCCATTGTTCGGCGGCAGCAGGCGATGAAATATGTTCGGACTGCTCCCATTGTTGTTTTAAATACGAAATCGTCATTTCGCTTGCAACGTCGCCAGCGAGATGCCCCCCCATTCCATCGGCAACAACCGCTAAATAATGACCATCTTTATTTTGAAAAACACCGCCGCTGTCTTCATTGTGAGCACGAATTTTACCAATATCGGTTTGAAAAACGGCTCTCATTCTTTCACCTCGTCTCTTCTTTTCGCTCCTTCGCGCGAAGCTGCCCACATGCCGCGTCGATGTCATGTCCTTGTTCGCGACGAATAGTCACATTAATTCCATGTTTTTTTAACGCCCGTTCAAAAGCAAAAATTTGATCGCGCGGCGTGCGCACATAATTCCGCTCTGGTACGTAATTCACCGGAATCAGGTTGACGTGGCACTTTAATCCTTTAATCAGCTCCGCGAGCTGCTCGGCGTGTTCAATTTGGTCATTGACCCCGCCAAACAGTCCGTATTCAAACGTAACGCGGCGCCCCGTTTTTTCAATGTAATAGCGGACCGCCTCCATCAGCTTCGGCAGCGGATACGCCTTGTTGATCGGCATGAGCTTCGTGCGCAGCTCAGTCGTCGGGGCGTGCAATGAAATGGCAAAATTGACTTGCATTCCTTCCTCGGCAAATTGATAAATTTTCGGGATAATTCCGCTCGTTGACACGGTGATATGGCGGGCGCCAATATTCAACCCTTTTGAATGGTTAACGATTTTCAAAAACTTAATCAGTTCATCATAGTTGTCAAACGGCTCGCCGATTCCCATTACGACGATGCTGCTTACCCGCTCGCCGTGCTCATCGAGCGCTTTTTGCACTTGGACGACTTGCGCCACAATTTCTCCCGCTTCTAAATGGCGCTTCAATCCGCCGAGCGTTGAAGCGCAAAACGTGCAGCCAATGCGGCAGCCGACTTGTGTCGTCACACAAATCGAATTTCCGTAATGATGACGCATGAGCACCGTCTCGATCGAATACCCGTCGTGCAGTTCAAACAAAAACTTGATCGTGCCGTCTTTCGAAGTTTGTTTCACAATCGTTTTTAATGTCGTGATGGCAAAATGCTCGCCTAATTGTTCACGCAGCGCTTTTGGCAAGTTCGTCATTTCCGAGAAATCGGTTACTCGTTTTTGGTAGAGCCATTCATATATTTGCGTCGCGCGAAACGGCTTTTCGCCGCGCTCAACAAGCCAATTTTTCAGCTCCTCTAACGTCAGCGAATAAATCGATGGCAAATGCGGCGTTGTTTCCTTTTGTTTGTGTACGGTCGTCTTTATTGTTTCCAATGGAGCTACACCTTCTTTCGTAATGATGCGATAAAAAATCCGTCCGAGCCAAAATAGTGAGGAAGGAGATGCAGCTGCCCGTTGCGGACGTATGGCTGCACTTTTTCCGGCAGCCGCTCCTGCATCGTTTCATCCGGGACAAATTCCGGATGATGCTTTAAAAACTGGGCGATGACTTCCTCATTTTCTTCCCGGTCAATCGTACAAGTGCTATATACAAGCGTTCCTCCTCGTTTTAATAGCGGCGCCACCGCCCGCAAAATTTCTTGCTGCAATTCGATGAGGGAAGGAATATCTTCTTCCGTTTTGGCGTATTTAATATCCGGCTTGCGGCGGATGACGCCAAATCCGGAACACGGCGCATCGACTAAAATTTTATCAAACGATTCTTTTTCAAACCGCTCGCCTAAACGCCTGCTGTCAAGCACATAGGTGGAAATGTTCGTCAACTGCAGGCGCTTTGCCTGCTCTTCAATCAGCTTCACCTTATGGTCATGAATGTCTACCGATACCACTTGACCCGTGCTATCCATTAATTCAGCGATATGGGTCGACTTCCCGCCCGGCGCCGCACAGCTGTCAAGCACGCGCTCCCCTTCTTTCGGGCCTAGCGCTCTTGCCACTAGCATCGAACTCTCATCTTGAATCGTGATGAGTCCTTCGCGAAACACTGCAGTGTGGGCGAGATTTCCTTTTTCCGCCCGAATCGCCTCCGCGGCAACTTCGCCGCGCGCAACTTCCATTCCTTCCTGGCGAAGCCGCTCCATCGCTTCCTCTACCGTGATTCGCGCTGTATTCACTCTTGCCGTTTGCTTTGGTGGAAGCAGGTTTGTTTCACACATCCGTTTTGTTTCAGCAAAACCGTATTGCCCGACCCAACGCTTGACAAGCCAGTATGGATGGCTTGTCGCAACAGCCAGCCGCTTGACTTCATCTTTAATGTCCTCCAGCGGCGGCACCCCTTGGCGCTGGATCGAGCGCATCACTCCGTTTACAAGCGAAGCCGTTCCTTTATGCCCGCGTTTTTTCGCAATTTCCACTGCTTCGAAAATCGCCGCACGGTCGGGAACTCGGTCTAAATATAATACTTGATAAAGGGTCAAGCGAAGCAGAATGCGGACCCACCGCTCCAGCTTGCGCGCTTTTGCCAAAAAAGGGGTTAAATAATAATCGAGTGTGTCGCGCCGCTGCACCGTCCCATATACGATTTCTGTCAGCAGCCCGACATCTCTTGCAGACAGATGATGTTCCTCAATGACTTTATTTAGTTGCAAATTGCTGTACGCTTCTTTCTCTTCGATCGCCAACAGGGTTTCTAACGCAATTTCACGCACGTTTTTCGTTTTCATGTTCCTCTCCTAGCTTCATTCCGATGGTAAGATGAGCGCCGGCACCACGCAAAAACTGCGCCGCCTCCATCCGCTTTTTGCCGGCCGGCTGCAGCTCCGTAATTTTTATTGCTGTTTCATTGCCAGTCGCCACAACGATCCCGTCATCGATAATATCGATGATCGTCCCTGGCTCTGCTTTTTTCGGTGCAGGAAGTTTTTCTCCCCACCATATTTTCCATATATTACCTTCCAACGTCGTATAAGCCACCGGCCATGGGTTTAAGCCGCGGATATGGTTATAAATCTCTTCTCCCGATTTTGTCCAATCAATTTTTTCTTGTTCGCGCTTAATATTATAAGCAAACGTCGCTTTTTCCTCGTCCTGCTTGACCGGAGTCAGCTTCCCGGCAAGCAGCTGCGGAATTGTCTCCGATAACAGTTTTGCCCCGGCGATGCTTAATTTATCATGCAGGGTGCCGACCGTATCGGTTTCCGTAATCGGCACTTCTACCTGAGTTAAAATATCGCCGGCATCGAGTTTCTCTACCATATACATAATCGTGACACCTGTTTTTGTTTTTCCCTGCAAAATCGCATAATGAATCGGCGCGCCGCCGCGCAATTCCGGAAGCAAGGAGGCATGGACATTAATGCAGCCGTATTTCGGGGCCTCTAGCAACGCTTTTGGTAAAATTTGTCCAAACGCCGCCGTCACAATTAAATCTGGTTTTAGCGCCAGAACTTGTTCGTATTGCTCTTTTTCACGGATTTTTGTCGGCTGCAGCACTGGAATTCCATGCTTTTGTGCCTCCACTTTCACCGGCGGCGGCGTCAGCTCTTGTTTTCTTCCTTTTGGTTTGTCGGGCTGGGTGACGACGCCGACAACATCATATCCATCGTCAATGAGTTGTCTTAATATCGGGACGGCAAAATCTGGGGTTCCCATAAATACCATTCTTGTCATTCTTGATCATCTACCCTTCTAATTCTTCGGGATCATAATAACGGATTACTTTCGAGGTAAATAATATTCCATGCAAATGATCAATTTCGTGCTGGAGCGCACGTGCCAAAAATCCTGTCGCTTCAAGCGTAAACGGCCGACCGCGGCGGTCTTGGGCGCGGACTTTGACATAATCGGCCCGCTTCACTTCACCAAACAGCCCCGGAAAGCTTAAGCAGCCTTCCGGCCCTGTTTGTTCGCCGCGTGCTTCGAGAATAACCGGATTGATCAGTTCAATGCGGCCATGCTCATCACCGACATCGACGACAGCGATTTGCTTGGCAATGCCGACTTGCGGGGCGGCTAAGCCGACCCCATCGGCTTCCACCATTGTATCATACATATCATTCAACAGCTTAATAAGCTGGCGATCAAACCGTTTTACCAGCTCGCACTCTTTTTCTAAAATGTCCGCTGGATACGTCACAATCGGTAAAATAGCCAATGATATTTCCTCCATTTACATCATCATATATGGATTTGTATCAATCGTAATCGATAAATCGCCTTGCGCAGCATCATGCTGATAGCGATCAATGATCGTCTTTAACGCGCTCGTCATGTTCGCCTCCCGCTTGTATTTTATCATGCATTGGTAGCGATATCTATCATGAAGGCGGGCAATCGGGGAGGCGACAGGACCGAGAATAATCGCTTCCTTCGACAGCTGCGCCCGCAAGTACGCGGCGATTTTTTCCGTAACCGCCGCCGCTTTCGTAATTTCCTGATGCGATACGGTAATTAACGTCAAATAGTAAAACGGCGGGTAACCATACATTTTACGAAGCATCATTTCCCGCTGATAAAAAGCATCGTAGTCGTGTTTGGCGGCAAGGGCGATGCTGTAATGTTCCGGCGTATACGATTGAATCACCACTTCCCCGGGCAGCTCATGACGTCCGGCACGCCCGCTTACTTGCGTCAGAAGTTGGAACGTTTTTTCCGAAGCGCGGAAATCGGGAAGATGGAGCATCGTATCCGCCGCCAGTACGCCAACAAGCGTCACGTTTGGAAAATCCAGCCCCTTGGCGATCATTTGCGTGCCAAGCAAAATATCGGCCTTTCCTTCTCCGAATTTTGAAAGCAGCTGTTCATGGGCGCCTTTTCGGCTTGTCGTGTCGACATCCATGCGAATGACGCGCGCCTCGGGAAGCAATTTTGTTAATTCTTCTTCCACTTTTTGCGTTCCCGTTCCAAAAAAGCGGATATGTTCGCTGCCGCATGACGGACAGCGGTACATTATCGGTTCTTCATGCCCGCAGTAATGGCATTTCAGCTGTTGTCCGGCACGATGGTAGGTCAGCGAAATGTCGCAATGCGGACAACGAATGACATGGCCGCAGTCCCGGCACATGACAAATGTCGAATAGCCGCGCCGGTTTAAAAACAAAACAGACTGCTCCCCTTTATGGAGGCGTTCCTTCAGCTTTTCAAACAACATCCGCGAAAACATGGAGCGATTGCCACTCCGTAATTCTTCGCGCATGTCCACAATATGGACATCCGGCATTCCGTTGTCGCTGATTCGTTTCGGCAACGTCAATAGTTCGTATACCCCTTTTTTCGCACGAGCAAACGTTTCAAGCGAAGGAGTAGCGCTGCCGAGCACAACCGGACAGCCGTGAAGGCGGGCGCGGTAAATTGCCACATCGCGGGCATGATAGCGCGGATTTTCTTCCTGCTTGTAACTTGCTTCATGTTCTTCATCGATAATAATCATGCCTAAGTTTTCAAACGGAGCAAAAATCGCTGAGCGGGCGCCAACGACGAGCCGCACCTCTTTGCGATGAATTTTCCGCCACTCATCATATTTTTCACCGACAGACAGCCCGCTGTGAAGCACCGCAACTTGCGAGCCGAAACGGCCTTTAAACCGCTCGACCATTTGCGGTGTCAGCGAAATTTCCGGAACGAGAACGATCGCTTCTTTTCCTTGGCGCAATACTTCTTCCATCGCCTGCATATACACTTCCGTTTTCCCGCTTCCCGTCACGCCATACAGCAAAAATACCCTGTGCTCATTGGCGCGCACGCGCTTCACGATCGCAGAAAGCGCCTTTTCCTGCTCGACAGTAAGCGGCAGCGGCTTCGTTTTCGCAAATGTGCGATGTTCATACGGGTCGCGGTACACTTCGATTTCTTTTTCTACAATAAGCCCCTTTTCGACTAACGATTTCACCGAAGCATACGAAGCGGATGTCTGTTCAACCAGCTCTGGCATCGGAACCGCCTCGTTTTTGGAAAGAAGAAACGTTAACACTTGCTTTTGCTTCACCGCCCGCGCCGGCATCGCCTCGATGGCTTGTCTGATTTGTTGCGGCGGCATGGCTAATTGAATATGTTTGACTACTTTTTTTCCTGCCTTCTCTTTGATTTGGTACACAACTTCCAAATATCCTTGCTGAATCGCTTTTTGCACCGCCCGCCATAATTTAGCCTGCTCAACTTCCTTCCATGCGATGGCGGAACGGCCGGCAAACAGCGCCTGTATTTCTTGCGGCAAAAGCGGCCGGTATTCTTCACGAATGAGGTGGATTTCCTTCTCATATTTAGCCTTCATCGCCGCCGGCAGCATCGCCTGGTAAGCGGAAATGGCAAAGCAAAGCGTCGTTTCCGTTAAATATTTTCCGAGCTCGAGCAGCTCTTCGTTTAATACCGGAGTCACATCCAAAACAGCCTCGATTGGCTTCAGCCTCTCTACTTCCGAGTGTGATTTAATCCCCACCACAAATCCTTGTAAACGCCGCGGACCGAACGGAACGGTGACGCGCATGCCCGGCTTGAGAATATCTTCCCATTGTTCCGGGATTATATAATCAAACGGACGATCGGTTTGTCTGGAAGGAACATCGACGATAACAGACGCTATTTTCATCGAATCCCCTCGATATATTGATGAATTTCTTTTAAAATCTCTTCTGCCACTTGTTTTTTGGACATCAGCGGCAAGGAACGAACGGAGCCGTCGCGTTTAAAAATGGTGACAACATTTGTGTCGCCGGCAAATCCTGCTCCTTCTTGCGTGACATTGTTGGCCACGACCATATCAAGTCGTTTGCTTTCTAATTTTTGCCGGGCATATTCCTCGACATGATCCGTTTCCGCCGCAAATCCGACTAAAATTTGCGACGTTTTTCGTTCACCGAGCGTTTTTAAAATGTCGATCGTTCTCTCCATTTCTACGATATAGTCGCCTGGCTGTTTTTTTATCTTTTTCGCAAACACATGCTTTGGCCGGTAATCGGCCACCGCTGCCGATTTAATGACGATATCAACATCTGGAAACCGTTCCATCACGGCTTCATACATGTCCTGCGCTGACTCGACGCGAATGGTTTTGACATTGGCCGGCGCCTCCAATTCCGTCGGGCCGGAAATAAGCGTCACTTCCGCTCCAAAGCGCGCCGCTGCTTCCGCAATCGCATAGCCCATTTTTCCCGTCGAACGATTGGAAAAAAAGCGGACAGGATCGAGCTTTTCTCTTGTTGGACCGGCTGTAACAAGCACCTTTTTCCCTTTTAAAAGCGGATTGGCAGAGGAAAAGTAGTTCTCGATATTTTTAATGATTTTTTCCGGTTCCTCGAGCCTCCCTTTTCCAACATATCCGCACGCTAAATATCCTTCCGACGGCTCAATAAAGCGATAGCCGAAGCGGTATAGCGTTTCGATATTCGCTTGCACCGCCGGATGTTCATACATATGAACATTCATGGCCGGCGCGATCCATACCGGCGCTTTTGTCGCCAAAAGCGTTGTCGTAATCATGTTGTCAGCGATGCCATTCGCCAGCTTCCCAATCGTGTTGGCCGTCGCCGGGGCAACGAGGACAAGGTCAGCCCAATCTGCTAAATCAATATGGGCAATCACCGCCGGATTTTTTTCCGCAAACGTATCAACGTAAACTTCATTGCGCGATAGCGCCTGAAATGTCAACGGGGTGATAAACTGACAGGCGCCTTCGCTCATTATTACTTTCACATTGGCGCCGCGTTGGGTTAATTGGCTCGTCAACGCAGCCGCTTTGTAAGCAGCAATTCCCCCGGTCACACATAATAAAATGTTTTTTCCATATACCATGTTTGAAACACCTCGATTATACTTTTGTAAAAAAATAACAACCTAACAGCTAGGTTGTTATTTTTCTTCTTCTACTAATTCGATATGATCGGCCGCAATTTCCTCCAACGCTTGCCCGACAAATTTTTTCGATACCGGGTTTTTAATCGTTAATTCGGCATTGTCTTGAAGCTGGCGCGCCCGTTTTGCAACAACAGTCACTAGTTTATATTTCGAATCCACTTTTTGCATTAATAAGTCGATGGAAGGATATAACATGCTTTATTCCACCCCCAACATTTTCTTATAACGTTTTGCAACACGTTCCCGCCGGCAATGCTCGGCGATCACGATCGCCTTAATTCGCTCGCAAGCGAGCTCAACTTTATCGTTTTCGACGACATAATCATATGCATCCATCATCTCGAGCTCTTCTTTTGCCGCCTTTAAGCGGTTGCGGACGAGCTCTTCCGACTCGGTCCCGCGCGAAATAATCCGTTTTTCCAGTTCACTTAAGCTCGGTGGGGCGAGAAAAATAAACAAACCTTCCGGAAACACTTTGCGCACTTGCATCGCGCCTTGCACTTCAATTTCCAGAAATACATCTTTTCCTTCTGCGAGCGTCTTTTCTACGTAGTCAATCGGCGTTCCATAATAATTGCCGACGTACTCTGCCCACTCGAGCAGTTTGTTTTCCCGAATCATTTGCTCAAACTCTTCGCGCGTTTTAAAGAAATAGTCGACGCCGTCGACTTCGCCTTCGCGCGGTTTCCGCGTCGTGACAGAGACGGAATAATGCAAATTAATATCCGGCTGGGAAAACAACGCTTTTCGCACCGTTCCTTTGCCGACACCAGATGGTCCTGATAAGACAATCAACAATCCTCTTTCGTTCATAAATGTCTAAAACCCTACCCTTCCTCCGATAAATCGTCACTTCCATATAAACGATTGGCTACCGTTTCCGGCTGTACCGAAGATAGTATGACATGATCGCTGTCCATAATAATGACAGCGCGCGTTCTTCTTCCATGAGTGGCATCGACTAGCTTTCCATTTTCCCTTGCATCTTGAATAATCCGTTTAATCGGTGCCGAATCAGGGCTGACGATCGTAATAATCCGAGCGGCGGATACCATATTTCCATATCCGATATTAATAAACTTAATTCCCACGAAGCGTCCACCTGCCATAAATATTATTGTTGCCGCAATGAAACCGTTCTAAACGGCTACTCGATATTTTGCACTTGTTCTTTTATTTTTTCGAGCGCACTTTTCATCTCGACGACTTGCGTGGCGATGCGGCTGTCATTCGCCTTTGCGCCAATCGTGTTTATTTCGCGGTTTAACTCTTGTACTAAAAAGTCAAGCTTCCGACCGATTGATTCGTCTGTTTGCAACGTTGCGGCAACTTGCTGAAGGTGGCTGCGAATCCGCTTCAGTTCCTCATTAATATCCGCTTTTTCCGCAAAAATCGCCACCTCCGTTAAAATGCGTGACTCATCGGCAGGAAGTGGAACAAGCTCATGGATCCGTTTCAGCAACCGCTCGCGATAATGTTCAATCACATCTGGCGCCCATTTTTCAATCGCCTGCACCCCTTTTTCAATCTGAGAAAGCTGCGCCTTGATATCAGCAAGGAGCGCCTCGCCTTCCTGTTTACGCATCAGTACAAGTTGCTCAGCAGCCTCTTTCACTGCGGCAAGCAAAAGCTGCTCCATTTCCTCATTGACGTTTTCTTCTTCCATAATTTCCGTTACGCCTTCAAGCTGAAACAAGTGAGCAAGCGTCACGCGGTCGTGCAGGGCAAATTGCTCATTCGCCTTTTGCAGGCTATGATAATAATCCTTCATTAATTCCCAATCAATATGTAGTTTCCGCTTGACCAAACCATCGCCTTCGATATTGACAAAAACTTCCACTTTCCCTCGTTTGACGTACGGCAAAATGGCTTTTTTTATTTTATCCTCAAAAGCCATCCATTGTCTAGGGATACGGATGGAAATTTCACAAAAGCGATGGTTTACCGACTTCATCTCCACTGTAATGGCAAGCTGTTCATTTTTTTTCATGCTGCGTCCAAAACCTGTCATGCTATAAACCACGTTATCACATCCATTTATATGAGATGCCAAAAAGAAAAGGTCATAGAGTCACCCTCTATCACCTTGGATATTATACCATATCTCCTTTTTATTTTCTCGCCAAAAACGAACCGGAAAACAAAAATGTCGGAAGCGCTGCTAAACCAATAATGAGCAGCCAATCAAACGGAGCGATCGGCATCGTATGGAAAATTCCTTGCAGCGGCGGGTAGTAAATGACGACGAGCAACAACAATACGGATATAATAACTGCACCGAAGAGATATATATTTTCGAACGGGTTGCGGTCAAAAATGGAGCGCTCGCAGCGGCAGTCAAACACATGAATGAGCTGGGCCATCACTAACGTCGCAAACGCCACCGTCTGCGCATAAACAAGGTCGTTTCCGCTTCGTTCATACGCTGTCATAAATGCCGCCAGCGTCACCACCCCGATGATAAAGCCGCGGCTGATGATTTTCCAGCCAAGTCCGCGCGCGAACACTCCCTCTTTCGGATGACGAGGCGGACGCTTCATTACGTTTTCTTCCGCGCGGTCAATTCCGAGTGCCATCGCCGGAAGACCATCGGTCACAAGGTTCACCCATAAAATTTGGATCGGCACAAGCGGAAGTGGGAGAGCCAGCAGCATCGCAAACAACATGACTAAAATCTCACCGACATTCGATGCTAACAAATAGCGGATAAATTTGCGAATGTTTTCGTAAATATTTCTTCCTTCTTGAATCGCCGCTTGAATCGTCGCAAAGTTATCATCCAATAATACGAGCGCGGCTGCCTCTTTCGCCACATCCGTTCCCGACTGCCCCATCGCCACGCCGATGTCGGCCGCTTTAATGGCCGGCGCGTCGTTTACACCGTCTCCCGTCATCGCGACAATATGTCCCCGTCGTTGCAACGCTTTCACAATCTTTAATTTATGCTCCGGCGAAACGCGGGCAAATACATAAACATCATCGACCACTTCTTCGAGTTCATCTACCGAAAGCCGCGACAATGTCGGGCCGTCCATTACTTTTCCGTTCGGCGGCAGCACTCCGAGCTGCTTTGCGATCGCTTTAGCGGTAAGCACATGATCGCCTGTAATCATTATCGTTTTAATCCCCGCTTCCCTGCACTGCTGTACTGCTTTTTTCACTTCCGGCCGCGGCGGGTCGATCATTCCTTGAATTCCAATAAACACGAGATTTTTCTCCGCCTCTTTTTCTGAAGTGATTCGCTCATGAGCTTGAAGCGGGCGATAAGCGAGCGCAATCGTACGGAGTGCTTGGTTTGCCATTTGTTGAATAATGTCTTGTATCGTTTTTCCCCACTCTGCTGTCATCGTTTGCTCGCGTCCGTTCCACCAAATTTGCTTACTCACTTGCAACAATACGTCTGGTGCTCCTTTTGTCACAATGAATCGTCTTCCTGCTTTATCTTTCACAATGACCGTCATCATTTTCCGTTCGGAATCAAACGGAAATTCTTGCTCCACGATAAATTCGTTTTCGATGCGTTCTCTCGTCAATCCCGCCTTCATCGCAGCGACAAGTAAAGCGCCTTCGGTCGGATCGCCGTCAATATAGCGCCGTCCCTTTTTTTCTTTCAGCTGTGAACTATTGCAAAGCACTCCAAACATCAGCAGCTGTTGCAATACCGCCTCTTTTGTGATGTCGATTGGGCGCCCGTTTTCATAGAACTGCCCCGATGTCTCCAAACCGGCGCCGCTTATCGTCCACGTTTTTCCGTTTGCCCAAATATGCGTGACGGTCATCATATTTTCCGTCATCGTTCCCGTTTTGTCGGAACAAATGACAGAAGCACAGCCTAACGTTTCCACGGCCGGAAGCTTGCGGACGATCGCATTTTTCTTGATCATCCGCTGCACGCCAAGCGCAAGCGCAATGGTCACAATCGCCGGCAGCCCTTCCGGAATCGCGGCGACCGCTAACGAAACACCGGCTAAAAACATTTCGTATAAACCGTGTCCTTGAATGACGCCAACCACGACGACAAGAACGGTAAGAAAGAGCGCAACGACAATTAAAATTTTCCCCAGCTGCTCCAGACGGCGCTGCAGCGGAGTCATCACTGTTTCCGCTTCTTGAAGCAGATTCGCGATTTGTCCCATTGCCGTTTTCATTCCCGTTGCAATCACAATGCCAATGCCGCTTCCTCTTGTTACAAGGGTGCCCATGAAAGCCATATTATGCAAATCACCGAGCGCAGCATTTTCATTCATAAGCGGAACCGCCGATTTTGCTGTCGGCACCGACTCGCCTGTCAGCGCCGATTCTTCGATTTCCAGCCCTTTTGCATCAATTAAGCGGACATCGGCGCCGATTCTATCCCCGCTTGAAAACTTGATAATATCGCCGACAACAAGCTCCCGAGCCGGAATTTTCACCCATTCCCCGTCGCGCAATACCGTTGCCTGCGGTGCCGATAATTGCTTGAGCGCTTCAAGCGATTTCTCGGCGCGCCGCTCCTGGAAAAATCCTAAAAGTCCATTCATGATGACGATAACGATAATGGCAATGGCATCGACATACTCCCCAAGCAATCCGGAAATGATCGTCGCCGCAAGAAGCACAAGCACCATAAAATCTTTAAACTGATTCAAAAACAATAAAAACGCCGACTGTTTTTTTGCTTCTTTTAATTCGTTATATCCGAACCGCTTTAGACGCTTTTTCGCTTCTTCCATTGTTAAGCCCTTCGTAAGATTGGTGTTTGTTTCCTTCGCCACTTCATTTGTCGCAAGCGTATGCCACTGCATTGTCGCTTCTCCTCCCTCTTTGCTTTTCTATGAAAGCTTATTCAGACATGTCCGAAAAAATGATATGATATGTTATTGATGAAGCAACAAAACAAACAGAAAGGTGTTTTTTATGTCATTCGATGGAGTGTTTACCTATGCGGTTGTAAAAGAATTACAGGAAGCGCTCGTGGGAGGACGCATCACGAAAATCCACCAGCCGGCTGTCCATGAATTGGTTCTGCAAATCCGCTCGCACGGGCGAAATTATAAATTGCTGCTGTCCGCGCATCCGAGCTATGCGCGCGTTCATTTGACGAACGAAACGTATGACAATCCGTCGGAACCGCCGATGTTTTGCATGCTGTTGCGCAAGCATTTGGAAGGAAGCATCATTGAAACGATCCGCCAAGTTGATTTTGACCGGATTATCATCATGGAAACAAAAGGACGGAACGAGATTGGCGATATTCATACAAAACAATTAATGATTGAAATCATGGGGCGGCACAGCAACATCATCTTGGTTGACAAAGAAACGAACACGATTATCGACAGCATTAAACATCTCTCTCCTGCCGTCAACCGCTATCGTACCGTGCTCCCTGGCCATGAATATATCGCGCCACCGTCGCATGGAAAAATTAACCCGCTCGAGGCGACCGAAGAAACGATCGTAAAAAAAATTGATTTTCATGCCGGTAAACTAGCGGACCAGCTTGTCGCCACATTTTCCGGCATCTCGCCACTGTTTGCGAAAGAAGCGGTGTTTCGCGCCGGGCTCGCGAACCGTGCAACATTGCCAAAAAGTTTTATCGCGTTGATGGACGAAGTGCGCGCCCATCGCTTCGCGCCGGCGATGTACACGAATGGCGAAAAAGAATGGTTTTACGTGCTCCCGCTTACCCATCTACAGGCGGAGGCGAAACCGTTCGCCGCGCCAAGCGAACTGTTAGACCGCTTTTACTTCGGCAAAGCCGAGCGCGACCGCGTGAAACAGCAGGCACATGACCTTGAGCGGCTGATTGCGAACGAAAAAGCAAAAAACGAGAAAAAGCTGATCAAGCTTAAGCAAACATTAGAGGAAGCAAAACATGCGGAGCAATATCGGCTTTATGGGGAGCTGCTAACCGCTAACCTATACGCCGTTGAGCGGGGAATGAAAGAAATCGAAGTGATCAACTATTACGACGAAAACGGCGCGACCGTAACGATTCCGCTCGATCCGCAAAAATCGCCGTCGGAAAACGCGCAAAGTTATTTTCAAAAGTACCAAAAAGCGAAAAACTCGCTAAACATCGTCCAAGAGCAAATCGAACGCACAAATGAAGAGATTGCTTATTTCGATACGCTTCTCCAGCAGCTCGAAACCGCCGCGCCGAAAGATGTCGAGGAAATTCGCGAGGAGTTAATCGAACAAGGCTACTTGCGGGCGCGCGCTGCAAAACAAACGAAAAAACAAAAACAGCGGGCGATTGAACTTGAACGCTATATCGCGAGCGACGGCACGGAAATTCTCGTCGGGAAAAACAATAAACAAAACGACTATTTAACCAACAAACTTGCACGGAAAGATGAAATTTGGCTGCACACAAAAGACATTCCCGGCTCTCATGTCGTTATCCGCAGCAAAAACCCATCGGAACAAACGATTTTAGAGGCCGCCAACCTCGCCGCCTACTTCAGCAAAGCGCGCCAATCGAGCTCCGTTCCTGTCGATTACACGCGCATCCGCTATGTGAAAAAACCGAGCGGAGCCAAACCGGGCTTTGTCATTTACGAAAACCAGCAGACGGTTTACGTAACGCCGGATGAGGATTTGGTGATTCGGATGAAAAAGCAATAGCAACGCGAAATCCCTCCCGCTATAAAGTACGGGAGGGCATTTTTTATGAACTTCCATTCCAGGAGCAAAGGAACGGAGAGGGATAATGAAAAAAGA
This sequence comes from Parageobacillus sp. VR-IP, assembly GCF_013357975.1. Lineage (NCBI taxonomy): Bacteria > Bacillati > Bacillota > Bacilli > Caryophanales > Anoxybacillaceae > Parageobacillus > Parageobacillus sp. VR-IP. The sequence continues at coordinate 518,661 of NZ_JABVYQ010000001.1, read as the reverse complement.
GCGCATTCAGTGTGCGCTCTCCCTAACCACATCCGTTTTATTTCCCCCACTCCTCCGGGTTTTCCCGCCACTTGCGCAACGTTGCCAGATCTTGTCCGGTAACGAAACCTAACGCAACGGCGGTCTCGATCAGCGTGTCATAATCGGTCAACGTATAGATCGAAACGTTTTCTTCCGCAAACGCTTGTTTTGCTTTTTCCAGTCCGTACGTAAAGATAGCGACGACACCAAACACATTGCAGCCCGCTTCTTTTAGGGAGCGAACAGCCTTTAATGAGCTGCCCCCGGTAGAAATCAAATCTTCGACAACCACAACCTTTTGTCCTTTTTCCACTTTTCCTTCAATCTGCTTTCCTTTTCCGTGGCCTTTGGCTTGGCTGCGCACGTAGCACATTGGCAAGTTAAGACGCTCGCTCACCCAAGCGGCATGAGGAATTCCCGCCGTTGCCGTTCCGGCGATCACTTCGGCATCTGGAAAATGGGTGTGAATGAGTGCAGCGAGCCCGTCAGCAATTGCGCTTCGCACGTTTGGATACGCAAGTGTAAGACGGTTATCGCAATAAATCGGCGATTTCAACCCAGACGACCAGGTGAACGGTTCATTTGGCTCTAGCGATACCGCACCGATTTCGAGTAAATGTGTGGCGATTTCTTTTTTCATTCCTTCTCTTCTCCCTTCCACTCCTGCTGCAAGCGCTTGTAAGCCGCAACTGGATTTTCTGCACGGGTAATGCTTCGGCCAACCACGATAAAGCTTGCGCCAAGCTTTCTTGCTTCATATGGGGTGACGACGCGGACTTGGTCATTTTTCTCGTCATCGGCAAAACGAACGCCCGGGGCAACGGTCAAAAAGGCTTCTCCGCAATGCTTGCGAATAAGCGGCACTTCCTTTGCCGAGCAGACGACGCCGTCAAGCCCGCTTTGTTTTGCCAGCGCCGCGTAATGAAGCACCGTTTCTTCCATTGTTCGGTCAATCCACAGTTCGCGATGCAGCATTTGCTCGCTTGTGCTTGTCAGCTGCGTGACCGCAATGCAATATGGACGGCGCGCTCCACTTGGCGTTCCCGCCTCTAGCCCTTCCAGCGCCGCTTCCATCATCCGCGTTCCCCCAGCGGCGTGAACGTTGACAATGTCGACTCCGAAACGGGCTAATCCTTTCATCGCGCGCTTAACCGTGTTCGGGATGTCGTGCAGCTTTAAATCAAGGAAAATACGGTGTCCTTGCTCTTTTAAGTAATGGATGATCGCAGGACCTTCTTGATAGTATAATTCCATGCCGACCTTTAGAAATAACGATTTATTCGGAAACGATTGTAAAAACGTTTTTGCCTCCTCTAATGTCGGAAAATCAAGCGCCACAATAAATGGATCGTTCACCTTTTTTCCAGCTCCTTCCCGTGCATTCGGAAATATGGCCGATTCCCAGCTTATCCAGCAATACCGGCAGTTCAGCGATAATGTTTGGGCAGACAAACGGGTCGATAAAATTCGCCGTCCCAATCGCGACGGCGCTGGCACCGGCGTAGAAAAATTCAATGACATCTTCGGCCGACTGAATGCCGCCCATGCCGATAATCGGGATCGAAACAGCTTGGCTGACTTCGTAAATCATGCGAACCGCGATTGGCTTAATCGCCGGTCCCGATAAACCTCCGGTTCGGTTCGCTAAAATCGGCTTGGCGGTTTTCACATCGATACGCATGCCAAGAAGCGTATTAATCATCGTCAACCCATCCGCGCCCGCCGCTTCGATCGCTTTCGCCATCTCGACAATGTTGGCGACGTTTGGCGAGAGCTTGACATAGACAGGTACTTCGGAAACTTCTTTTACGAGCTTCGTCAATTCCGCGGCAATTTCCGGAACGGTGCCAAACGCAATCCCGCCTTTTTTGACGTTCGGGCAGGAAATATTGAGCTCGAGCGCGCAAACGTTTGGCGCTTTGGAGATATGTTTGGCAACCTCTACATATTCCTCCATCGTCGAGCCGGCAATGTTCGCAATAATCGGCACGTCAAACTGCGCAAGCCACGGTAGCTCTTCTTCCATCACTTTTTCCAAGCCGGGGTTTTGCAGGCCGATCGCGTTCAACATCCCGCTTGGCGTCTCCGCCACCCTTGGCGTTGGGTTGCCAAAGCGAGGTTCTTTTGTTGTCGCTTTGATCATAATCGCGCCAAGCTTGCTTAAATCATAAAATTGTGCGTATTCGCGGCCAAATCCGAAACAGCCTGACGCTGGCATCACCGGATTTTTCAGCGAAAGTCCCGGCAGTTCAACCGCCAAACGGTTCATAATACCACCTCCCCAGCTTTAAACACGGGACCGTCGCTGCATACTTTTTTATACGCCGTTTCACTGGCAGGGACGCGGCAGACGCAGGCAAAGCACGCGCCGATGCCGCAGCCCATCCGCTCCTCCAGCGAAAGATATACTTCTTTGTGCGGAAACGCTTGTTCCAGCGCCTTTAACATTGGTTTTGGCCCGCACGCGTACAGCACGTCAAATGAAATGTCTCGCTGATCGATCACATCGGTGACAAACCCTTTTATTCCGTACGAACCATCCACCGTCGCCACATATGTTTCGCCAAACATAGAAAATTCCTGTTCGTAAAAGACGGCGTCTTTTGTTTGGAATCCAAGCACATTCGTGACGATAACTCCTTTTTCAACAAGCTGTTTCGCTAATTCGTAAAGCGGCGGAATGCCGACGCCTCCGCCGACAAGGAGCGCACGCTGTCCTTTTTCTACAGCGTCAAGCGGAAATCCGTTTCCGAGCGGGCCGAGCACATCGACTGTTTCCCCCGGCCGTTTTTCCGAAAGCAAGGTGGTTCCGATGCCTTCTTTTCGATAAATAAGCGTGCATTCACACGCCTTCTTGTCGATACGGCAAAGGCTAAGCGGACGTCGCAACAGCGGAGCCGTCTGCGAAGTTACTTTCACATGGACAAATTGGCCCGGTGCATTCATTTCCTCGACTAAATGGCCGCTTAACGTGATCTCGTAAATGTTTTTCGCAATCTGTTCGTGACGGACAACCGTCATGTGTTCACGTTTCATCACACATGCACCAGCCCTTGCGTCATCGCCGTTGTCGAAAATGTCATCGATTCGATGACTTGCAGCATCGCCCGCGCCGTATCGAGCGAAGTTAAACATGGAATGCCGTTTTCGACCGCTTCGCGGCGGATGCGGAAGCCGTCGCTTTCCGGCTGCTTTCCTTTCGTCAGCGTGTTGATGACGACTTGCGCTTTCCCTTGGCGAATGACATCTAAAATGTTTGGTGATGCCAAATGGATTTTATTGACGACGGTTACCGGAATGTCCGCCGCTTTTAACGCTTCTGCCGTACCGTTTGTCGCCAGCAGCTGATAGCCAATTTGATGGAAACGTCTTGCAATTTCCACCGCGTCTTCTTTATCTTTATCTGCAACAGTCAATAAGACAGCACCGTATGGACGAATATGGATTCCCGAAGCGACTAACCCTTTATATAACGCTTTTTCAAAGGTGACGTCTTTGCCGATCACTTCGCCGGTTGATTTCATTTCTGGACCGAGCGAAATATCGACGTTGCGCAGTTTGGCAAACGAGAAGACCGGCGCTTTCACGTATACGCCTTCGCTTTCTTGTTTCAAACCCGTTTCATAGCCCAGTTCCGCGAGCTTCGCGCCTAAAATGACTTTCGTCGCGATGTTTGCCATCGGCACGCCGGTAATTTTGCTTAAAAACGGCACCGTGCGGCTTGAACGCGGATTGACTTCAAGAACATATATCTCTCCTTGGTACATGACAAACTGAATGTTTAACAGTCCGACAATGCGCAGTCCCCGCGCCAATTTGACCGTGCAATCGACGATTTTTTGCTTGATGTCCTTCGTTAACGTTTGCGGCGGATAAACGGCGATCGAATCTCCCGAGTGAACGCCGGCCCGCTCGATATGTTCCATAATTCCCGGGACCAACACCGTTTCTCCGTCGGAAACCGCGTCCACTTCGATTTCCTTTCCGATTAAATAGCGGTCAATGAGCACCGGGTGTTGCGGGTTGACTCTGACGGCGTTTTCCATGTAATGCAATAGTTCCTCTTCTTGATAGACGATTTCCATTGCGCGGCCGCCAAGCACGTACGATGGACGAACGAGCACCGGATAGCCGATTTCTTCAGCAATCCGCACCGCCTCTTCAACGGAAAAGGCCGTTTTCCCTTCCGGCTTTGGAATCCCTAGCTCTGATAACATTTGTTCAAATTTGTCACGGTCTTCGGCACGGTCTAAATCCTCCAGCGACGTTCCTAAAATGCGGACGCCGCGCGCCGCTAATTCCGCCGCTAGGTTAATCGCCGTCTGGCCGCCGAATTGGACGATGACTCCAACTGGCTTCTCTAAGTCAATGACATGCATGACATCTTCAATCGTAAGCGGCTCAAAATATAACTTGTCGGAGATGCTGAAATCTGTCGACACCGTTTCCGGGTTGTTGTTAATAATAATCGCTTCATAGCCCGCTTCTTTAATCGCCCAGACAGAATGAACGGTTGCATAATCGAATTCAATGCCTTGTCCGATGCGAATCGGTCCCGATCCCAGCACCACGACGCTTTCGCGGGTGGTGACGGTCGATTCGTTTTCATCTTCGTACGTGCTATAGTAATACGGTGTTTCTGATTCAAATTCCGCCGCGCACGTATCCACCATCTTATATACAGGAAGGATTCCTGCTTGTTTACGCATCTCATACACGCCGCGCTCGCTTATGTTCCAGAGCTTGGCGATGGCTACATCGGAAAAGCCCATTTCTTTTGCTTTCCGCAGCACTTCGATATCCCCTGCATGGTCACGGATGACCGTTTCGTAACGGATGATGTTTTCGATTTTGGTTAAGAAAAAGTGGTCGATTTGGCTCCATTCGCGAATTTGCTCGACAGTAAAGCCGCGGCGAAGCGCTTCGGCGATATAGAAGAGACGTTCGTCTCCAGCTTTGCGAATCCGCTTTTCCATTACTTCATCCGGGATGTTTTCCGCATCCTTGAGTTCCAGGTGGTAAACGCCTATCTCTAAAGAACGCACCGCTTTTAACAGCGATTCCTCGAACGTCCGGCCGATCGCCATTACTTCGCCTGTCGCTTTCATTTGCGTACCAAGATGACGATTCGCCGATTCAAATTTATCGAACGGAAAGCGTGGAATTTTCGTCACGACATAATCGAGCGCCGGTTCAAAGCAAGCGTACGTTTTACCCGTAACCGGGTTGATAATTTCATCTAACGTTAAACCGACGGCAATTTTCGCGGCGAGCTTGGCGATCGGGTAGCCGGTCGCTTTCGATGCGAGCGCCGATGAGCGGCTGACGCGCGGATTCACTTCAATGACGTAATAATGGAAGCTATGCGGGTCCAGTGCCAGCTGCACGTTGCAGCCTCCTTCGATGCCAAGGGCGCGAATAATGCGGAGCGATGCGTTGCGCAGCAATTGATATTCGCGGTCGCTTAACGTCTGGCTTGGGGCGACGACAATCGAATCACCCGTATGGATGCCGACCGGATCAATATTTTCCATGTTGCAGACGACGATCGCGTTATCGTTTGCGTCGCGCATCACTTCATACTCGATTTCTTTATAGCCGGCGATGCTTTTTTCCAACAAACATTGATGCACCGGGCTTAGTTTTAATCCAGTCGAAACGATATCGATCAATTCTTCCTCGTTCGCGCAGATGCCCCCGCCGGTGCCGCCGAGCGTAAACGCTGGGCGGACAATGACGGGATAGCCGACTTTTTCAACAAAAGCGTACGCTTCTTCTAAACTATGAATAATTTCGCTTTCTGGAACCGGTTCGCCGAGTTCGTTCATGAGTGCGCGGAATTGCTCGCGATCTTCCGCTTTTTCAATCGCATCGAGTTTTGTTCCCAATATTTCGACACCGCATTCTGCAAGCACTCCCGCTTTGGCAAGCTCGACTGCTAAGTTCAATCCCGTCTGTCCGCCAAGCGTCGGCAAAATCGCGTCCGGGCGTTCTTTGCGAATAATGCGGGATACAAACTCAAACGTAAGCGGCTCCATATACACTTTGTCGGCAATTTCCGTATCGGTCATGATTGTGGCCGGATTGGAATTGACTAAAATGACTTTATACCCTTCTTCCTTTAGCGCAAGGCACGCCTGCGTTCCCGCATAATCAAACTCTGCCGCTTGGCCGATGACAATCGGTCCGGAACCGATCACTAAAATCGTTTCGATATCTTGGCGTTTAGGCATGGACGATTTCCCCTTTCTTTTTAAACTCGCGAATCATCACGATAAACTCATCAAATAACGAGTTGGAGTCCTCAGGACCAGGTGATGCTTCCGGATGATACTGCACCGTAAACGCCGGATAATCAAGATGGCGCAATCCTTCAATCGTGCCGTCGTTTAAAGCGATGTGCGTTACTTCTAATCTTGTGTGCGGCAATGATTCTTTTTTTACGGTATAGCCGTGGTTTTGCGAAGTGATCGCCACTTTTCCCGTCGTCAAATGCTTCACCGGATGGTTCGAACCGCGATGGCCGAATTTCATTTTTTCCGTGTCGGCTCCGCAGGCGAGCGCGAACAGCTGATGGCCGAGGCAGATGCCGAAAATCGGCACTTTTCCAAGAATTCCTCGAATCATTTCAATCGCTTCCGGCACATCTTTCGGATCGCCAGGGCCGTTTGAGAGCATCACCCCATCTGGATGCAAACAAAGGACTTGTTCCGCGGTTGCGTTGTATGGCAAGACGATGACGTCGCAATTCCGTTTGTTCAGCTCGCGCAAAATGCCGTGTTTCATGCCGAAGTCAACGAGGACGACGCGGTAGCCCCGTCCTGGGCTCGGATACGCGCTTTTCGTTGAGACGCGTTTGACCTGGTCGCGCGGCAGCGCCGTTGTTTTCAAGTATTCGACAATCTCTTGCACGCTGACATCCAAGTCGCAAATCATCCCTTTCAACGTCCCGTACTGGCGGATGATGCGCGTCAATTTACGCGTATCAATCCCTGCTAAACCAGGAATCTTTTTTTCTTTTAAATATTGGTCAAGCGTCATCTCGTTTCGCCAGTTCGATGGCACATCGCATACTTCCTTGACGATCAGCCCGTGAATATGCGGTTCAATCGATTCAAAATCATCGCGGTTAATGCCGTAGTTGCCGATGAGCGGATAAGTCATCGTCACGATTTGCCCGCAATACGAAGGATCTGTTAAAATTTCCTGATACCCGGTCATTCCCGTATTAAACACTACTTCGCCGATCGTTTTTTCCGTACTGCCGAACGCCTCCCCGATAAAGAACGAACCATCTTCCAGTACAAGTTGTCGTTTCATTTACTCTCTTCCTTTCCGCCAAACTAGTTTTCCATCGACAAACGTCATCACCGGCCAGCCTTTGCACGTCCAGCCGGCAAATGGCGTATTTTTTCCTTTCGATGCAAACGTTTGTGGATCAATCGTTTCTTCGGCCTCTAAATCGATTACTGTAATATCCGCCCGCTCGCCAACGGCAAGTTTTCCAAGCGGCAGGCCGAAGCATTCAGCCGGCTTCACCGTCAGCAAATCGATGAGCTGTTTTAGCGTTAACATATTCGTTTCGACCAAATGAGTGTAAAGAAGCGGAAACGCCGTTTCCAAGCCGACAATGCCAAATGGGGCAGCGTGGATTCCTTTTTGTTTTTCCGCTTCCGTATGCGGTGCGTGGTCGGTAGCGATAAAATCGATCGTTCCATCAAGCAATCCCTCGATTAATGCCGCGCGGTCTTCTTTGCTGCGCAGCGGCGGATTCATCTTATAATTTGCGTCAGGACCTGGAATATCTTCATCGCATAAAAGAAGATGGTGCGGCGTTACTTCCGCGGTGACGCGAATGCCCGCCCGCTTCGCATCGCGGACGATGCGCACCGATTCTTTTGTGCTGATGTGGCACACATGATAGTGACAGCCTGTTGCTTCCGCCAACAGCACGTCGCGCGCGATATGTACCGACTCGCACACGGACGGAATGCCGTTAAGTTTGTAGCGGCGCGCAAATTCGCCATCATGAACAATCCCGTGATTGATTAATGTATTATCTTCGCAATGGGCGACAATCGCCATATCTAGCATAGCGGCGCGCTTCATCGCTTCATACATCATGCCGGCCGACTGCACGCCGACGCCGTCGTCGGTAAAGGCGAACGCGCCTGCTTCTTTTAATGCGGCGAAATCAGTCAGTTCTTCACCTTGCTGGCGCACAGTAATCGCTGCATATGGAAGTACATTGACATAGGCGGCATCGCGAATCCGGCCGCAAAGCCATTCCATTTGTTCTTTCGTATCGGGCACCGGATTGGTGTTTGGCATCGCCGCCACCGTCGTAAAACCGCCTTTCGCCGCCGCCAGCGTTCCGGTTGCAATCGTTTCTTTCGCTTCACCGCCTGGTTCGCGCAAATGAACATGCAAATCGATCAATCCTGCAGAAATGAGCTTGCCTTGCACATCGATGACTTCATCCGTTCTTTCGCTCTGTATCTCACGGTCCATCGCGGCAATGACGCCGTTTTCGATTTTCAGCTCGATCCGCTCGAGTACGCCATCGTTATTGAACGACATGCCATTTTTTAATATAATCGCCATTTTTCATTCTCCCTTCTATTGCTCGTTTTAGCACCGCCATCCGTACATAAACGCCGTTTTCCATTTGCTTAAAAATGCGGGAACGTTCCGATTCCACAAGACTGCTTTCGATTTCAACATCGCGATTGACCGGCGCGGGGTGGAGAATCACACTCGTACGTTTCATGCGTTTAGCCCGCTCTACCGTTAATCCGTACCGTTTGTGATACTGTTCTTTCGTCAGCCCCATTTTTTCCGCGTGACGTTCATGCTGGATGCGCAGCAGCATGACAACGTCCGCCGCTTCCACCGCCTTATCAATATCGACATACATTCCATATGGATTTGCCTCGTCTTTCCATGCTTCTGGGCTTGAAAACAGCACTTTTGCCCCCAATCTTGTCAACACTTCCGCGTTCGAGCGAGCGACGCGGCTGTGGCGGATATCACCAATAATGGCCACCGTTAACCCGGAAAACGTGCCAAACTCTTGTCGTATAGTAAGCAAATCTAAAAGCGATTGCGTCGGATGATGCCCGCAGCCATCCCCGGCGTTAATGATTGGGATGCGAATCGAATGGCGGAGAGATTCAAAATACGCGTCTTCCCAATGGCGAATGACAACGGCGTTCACCCCGATGGACTCAAGCGTGCGGACCGTATCGTACAGCGTTTCCCCTTTTTGCACGCTCGACATATCCGCATCAAACGGAATGACGTGAAGCCCTAGTTTCCGCTCCGCCATTTCAAAGCTGCATTTTGTCCGTGTGCTTGGTTCGAAAAACAAGTTGGCGATAAACATTGGTTCAGATGGACGCCAAAAACGGCCTTTTCTAAATTGCTCCGCATCCTCTAATAATCGCATAATTTCCGTGACGGACAGTTCGGATAATGTAAACAAATGCGTCATGGCTTTCGCTCCTTTGCTTGATTTCTCATAAAAAACACCCTGCCTAGAGACAGGGTGTTACACCGTTCGCAAAAAGGGGACAGAAAACAGCCATCGGCTTTCCAGACAACGGCCTACCCTTTTTCCTTCTCGTCGTAACACCCTTTTAGGTCTCTCTGGACTTAATTAAAAGGTGTCATTATGCAACATGGTCATTGTTTTCTTCCATTTCCACTTCAAACATGTTTTCTTGTACTTCCGGTCGTCCTGGCAAAATAAGGTTTAAGATGACACCGCAAATCGCCGCCAGCGCCATTCCTTGGATTTGAAACCCATCGGTTATTTTTAAGACGGCTCCGCCGATTCCAATGACCAAGATAACAGAAGAAATGACTAAGTTGCGTTTATCCCCGAAATCGATGCGGCTATCGACAAGCATGCGCAAACCGGAGGAGGCGATAATTCCGAACAACAAGATCGACACGCCGCCCATGACCGGAGTTGGGATCGAACTGATCAGCGCGGTGACTTTGCCGACAAAGCCGAAGATAATTGCAATCACCGCCGCTCCGGCGAGCACGTAGACGCTGTATACGCGCGTGATCGCCAGCACTCCGATGTTTTCGCCGTACGTTGTTTTCGGCGGACCGCCGAGCAGCGCGGAAATCATCGTTGCCGTTCCGTCTCCTAAAATCGAGCGATGCAATCCCGGTTTTTGAATAAGATCGCGCCCGACGACTTTACTTAAGACAAACTGGTGTCCGATATGTTCCGATAGCGTCACGACCGCTACCGGCACCATCAGCATGACAATATCCCATGTGATGTGAACTGGATAATCGATAAATGGCAGGAGGAAATCCGGCACTTCAAACCATTTTGCTTGCGTAACTTTCGTGAAGTCGACCACCCCGATGATAAGAGCATATATATAGCCGACGATAATTCCGGCTAATACCGGAACTAGGCTGAGCACGCCGCGCAAAAACACGGAGCAGACGATCGTTGCCGCCAGTGTGACAAGCGCGACCGAAAAGTACGTGAAGCTGTATTTGCCGTCAGGATTGTTCATTGCCATGCCCACTGCCGTGTTTGCCAGCCCGAGGCCGATTACGATAATCACCGGCCCGACGACAATCGGCGGCAACAGCTTCATAATCCAGCGGTAGCCTGCTTTTTTAATGACAAGAGCAACGATGCCGTACACGAGTCCGGCTAGAAAGCTACCGATCATTGCTTTTCCCGGTCCGCCTGCCGTTTTCGCCGCGATAATCGGTGAAATAAAGGCGAAGGAAGAGCCAAGATAGGCAGGTACTTGCCATTTTGTAATGATTAGGAAGGCAAGCGTCCCCAACCCGCTCGTAATAAGGGCGATCGACGGGCTTAATCCTACTAAATAAGGTACTAAAATCGTCGCCCCGAACATGGCGAATAAATGCTGCAGACTAAGCGTAAGCCATTGCATGGTCGATGGCCGATCTTGAATATCCAATACCGGTTTGTTCATCATTCGCAAACTCCTTTCTCGTTTTGCATAAAAAAACCCTCTTTGCCCATGAAGGTGCAAAGAGGGTACAGAGATAGTCCAAGCCCCTATTCTGCCCTTTTGCAGCCTCACGGGACTGCGCTTAAAAGGGATGACATTTACTTTTCATGAATGCTCACTTGGTCCAGCTCATCAACTTCCGTTAGCTCAACGACAATCATTTCCGAACTCGAAGTCGGCACATTTTTGCCGACGAAATCAGCGCGAATCGGCAGTTCGCGATGGCCGCGGTCCACCAACACCGCAAGCTGAATTCGTGCAGGACGTCCGAGGTCCATCACCGCATCCATCGCCGCGCGCACTGTTCGTCCTGTAAACAGCACATCATCGACTAAGATAACTTTTTTATCGGTCACCTCAAACGGTACATTCGTTCCTTTCACCAGCGGCTCGTGATCTGCTGTTTTGACCGTTAAATCATCGCGATACAAGGTGATATCCAATTCGCCGACTGGAATGGAACTACCCTCAATTTGTTCAATCCGTTCCGCCAGCCGTCTCGCTAAATAGATGCCGCGCGTTTTAATGCCGATTAACACACAATCGTCAATCCCTTTGTTGCGTTCGATAATTTCATGAGCAATGCGCGTCAGTGCGCGGCGGATCGCCTGTTCATCCATCACGACAGCCTTTTGCACGTCGATTCACCTCCACAAAAAAATCCTCCCGCCTGAGAAGCGAGAGGAACCGTTCGTACACGCACAACAAGGACATGCCACGATTTTTATTTCCTTCATCCGACCCCTTCTCAGCCTCACAGGACTGAATTTAAAGGTTCTTATTCACCTGAGTTCATTGTATGTGTTCGCGCTGAAGTTGTCAATCATTTTTTTGCAGCCATTGTAAAATTGCTTCAAATTCGGGTGGAAGCGGCGCCTCAAATTCCAAATATTCGCCGGTGCGCGGATGAGTAAATCCGAGCACGCCGGCATGCAGCGCCTGCCCGTCGATCGGCAGCGTCTTTTTCGGTCCGTATTGCGGGTCGCCGGCAAGCGGATAGCCGATATATTTCATATGGACGCGAATTTGGTGCGTTCTGCCTGTTTCCAGCTGGCATTCGATAAACGTATAGTGTCGAAAGCGTTCGAGCACACGAAAATGAGTGACTGCTTCTTTTCCGTTTTCTTCGGTGACCGCCATTTTTTTACGGTCTCGTTTATCGCGGCCGATCGGCGCGTCGATTGTACCATAGTCGTGCGGAATGACGCCATGGACAATCGCCTTATATTTGCGCGTCACCGTTTTTTTCACGAGCTGGTCAACAAGCGACTGATGCGCAACGTCATTTTTCGCCACCATCAACAAACCGGATGTATCTTTATCAATACGATGAACAATGCCTGGACGAAGCACGCCGTTAATGCCGGACAAATCGGTGCAATGAGCAAGCAAAGCATTGACGAGCGTGCCGCGCATATGCCCGGGAGCCGGATGGACGACCATGCCGCGCGGTTTATTCACCACCAGCACATCCGCGTCCTCATAATAAATATCAAGCGGAATCGGCTCCGGCTCGACATGAAGCGGCTCCGGCTCCGGCAGGCGGATGACGACCACATCCCCTGCTTCGCATTTATAATTGGCTTTCACAGACCGATCATTGACGGTGACAAGCCCGTTTTTGATCCACTGCTGTACTTTCGAACGCGACCATTCTTCATTTAACGCGGCAATGACCTTGTCAATGCGTTCGTTGTCGTATTCTTCGTCAATGTGAAACTGTACGACTTCCATTTACTGATTCTCCTTTTCCGATGTCGTAAAGAAAAACATTTTGATAAAAAGAAGAGCAACGCCAATCGTCAGCGCTGAATCGGCAATATTAAATACAGGAAAGCTATATGTACCAATATACGCATGGATAAAATCGACCACTTCCTTGCGGAAAAGACGGTCAATAAAATTGCCGATCGCCCCGCCGAGCATCAAGCCAAGGGCAACGCCAAACAATCTTTCTCCGCGCGGCAAGCGTTGGATATACACAATGAGTCCGATGACAACAATAACGGTGATCAAATAAAACAGCCAAAACTGTCCTTGCAAAATTCCCCACGCTGCGCCCCGGTTGCGATGGGAGGTAATGTAAAGCACGTTTGGAATAATGGGGATGCTTTCCCCAAGCCTCATATACTTTACTACAAGCCATTTTGTCCATTGGTCGATGGCGATGACCGCCAGTGCAATGATATAGTATATCACCATATTACCTGGTTACTAAAATCTATAAAAAAAACCGACACATCGCGATGGAACCAGCAAAACTGCTTGCCGCTCAGGAAACACCTGAGTTCCATCGGGAAGGGAAATCCCTTGTCATTCACCTATTGTGAAAGACAACCCGTGGCTCGCTGTCAGCGACATCGCCTGTCGCGCACCATTCCTTCCATCGGTCCGTACACGACAACGATTTTAGCAACCAGGTCTACACCTCCTTCAGTTGAATTTGGTACTGGTTCAGCCAGCAGAATTTGCGCAGGATATTCCATAACGACCATTCATGTTCCTCTTTGAAGTTCTCGATTTTGCGTAACATCATCGCGATATATTGGCGTTGTTTCGTTCCGCTTTTTGATTGCTTGTAGATTCTTCCATCGACCCTAAAACGGCAACCAAATGGCGTTTCACTTTCGTTTTTATGGTGTACACGAGTTCTTTTGGCAACCGTTCACGATACCCTAATCCCCGTTTACCAATCGAAGCGGCGCTTCATGGACGGATAACCCATACTTTTCCTATATTGGAAACGTCCGATGACGCTGGTGTACGCCAGATTTACTTTTTTGACGCGAAACCCAAGCCTTAAGCCCCGACGAAGGATCATTTCCGTCAGTTTTTTCTTGTTGAAATGATGGGTCAAGCGATGGAATCGTTTGTTTGTATCGTGCCGCTGTCTTAGTTGGATGTTTTCGATGACCACTGACCCAACATTCTCTTGAAGCAGCCAGTCATACACGTCTCGTACGGTTTCTCCAACGATGTCGTTTCGTTTATTCGCCCGCACATCCTCTAGTCGCATTGGAAGCAGTTCACGTTGGGAAGAAATCAGTGATTGAGCAAGCAGGACCGCATCTTCGGCAAACCGTTTGTTGAGCCGAAATTGGCGCGGAAGGTGCTTAATGATGTCTTTGGCGTTTCATCCATCCAGTAAACAATTGAACGCGTATCGCTTCGCGGAACCAAAGACGCGCATCAGCTCATCTAATAAACGAAGTTGTGGTTCATCATAGGAAACGATTTCATCCCTCGAACCGTTTTCATCCCCTTGCCTTCCCCCTTGTTTGGATCCTTAAGAACATATATTCGCTAAATCTTCTTCCTTTCCTTTTTCCATGAGGAAGGAGGAGATGATTTTTTATCAAAAGACAGGAGACGATGGAAAAGATGGAGAACATCCACCTCTCCACACCGAATAACAGGAGATATTTAATTTATAGATGTTTAACAAACTGCTTATACCTCCTCATACCTAATGCATTGTAGCATAATCAGGCAATGATAGACAATTGGATGATGCGATAAAAAACAGCGGAGCCGCCGCAATTCGGCAGCTCCGCCAGCTTTAGGCGGAATAATGTTCTTTCACAATATGGGCGCAGCGCGGACATAAAGTCGGGTGATCCGCATCTTTTCCTACTTCCGGCGTCACCACCCAGCAGCGCTCACATGTTTCTCCTTCCGCCGGTTTGACGATGACGGCCACATTGGTCAATTTTTGCGCATCTTCCGGAGCGTTTTCATAATCTTCTGCAATCGCAAACTTGGATACAATAAACAGCTGTTTTAAATCTTCTTCAATCGATTGTAAAAGCTGGCGCGCTTCTTTTTTCGGATACACGACGACGCTTGCGGTCAGCGATTTGCCAATCACTTTTTCATTGCGCGCCACCTCGAGCGCTTTAAGCACATCATCGCGCAAGTTCATAAACGCATCCCATTTGGCGATCAACTCGTCTTCGCCATCGAGCGCCACCGGCTCCGGCATATCGACAAGCTGAACGCTTTCCACTTTTTCTTTCCGGTTTGGAATGTGCTCCCATACTTCATCAGCCGTATGCGGCAAAATCGGCGCAACCAGCTTCGTCAACGCGACAACCGTTTCGTATAAGACCGTTTGAATCGAACGGCGGGCGCGGTCATTGGCTGCTTCAATATATAAAATATCCTTGGCAAAATCTAAATAAAACGCGCTTAAATCGACAGTGCAGAAGTGGTTCACATCATGGTAAATCGCCGCAAAATCATACGTTTCGTATGAATGTTTTACTTTTTCAATCAACCGGTTTAATTTAGCGAGCATATAGCGGTCGACTTCGCGCAATTCGTTCACCGAAACGGCATCGGTTTCCGGGTTAAAGTCAAACAAGTTGCCGAGCATAAAGCGGAATGTATTGCGAATTTTGCGATACACTTCGGAAACTTGTTTTAAAATGCTGTCAGAAATACGAACGTCAGCTTGATAATCGACGGAAGCGACCCAAAGCCGCAAAATGTCGGCGCCAAGCTGTTCCATTACTTTCGCCGGCACGACCACGTTGCCAAGCGACTTGCTCATTTTCCGACCTTCGCCGTCAAGAACAAAACCATGGCTTAACACCGCTTTATACGGTGCTTTTCCGGTAACAGCAACCGCCGTGGACAGCGACGAGTTAAACCAGCCCCGGTATTGGTCCGAACCTTCTAAGTATAAATCGGCCGGGCGCTGCAAATCCTCACGTTCTACAAGAACCGCTTGATGCGAAGAACCGGAATCAAACCATACGTCCATAATGTCTGTTTCTTTCGTAAAGATGCCGTTCGGGCTGGACGGATGGGTAAATCCTTCCGGCAGCAAGTCTTTTGCTTCGCGTTCAAACCAAACATTCGAACCATATTGGCGGAATAAATTCGATACGTGCTCGATCGTTTCATCGGTAATGATCGGCTCGCCGTTTTCTCCGTAAAAGACCGGAATCGGCACGCCCCATGCACGCTGACGGGAAATGCACCAGTCGCCGCGATCGCGGATCATATTATGGATGCGGATTTCACCCCATTCCGGAATCCATTTTGTTTCTTTAATGGCTTGGAGCAATTCACCGCGGATTTTATCAATGGATGCAAACCACTGTGTTGTCGCTCGGAAAATCGTCGGTTGTTTCGTACGCCAGTCGTGCGGATACGAGTGCGTAATAAACCCAAGCTTTAACAGCGCACCGACTTCCTCTAATTTTTGTGTAATCGCTTTGTTTGCCTCATCGTAAAACATTCCTTCAAAGCCTGGCGCTTCGCTCGTCATATAGCCGCGCTCATCAACCGGGCAGAGCACGCCGAGACCGTATTTTTGCCCAACGATAAAGTCGTCTTCCCCATGTCCAGGCGCGGTGTGGACGCAGCCCGTACCGGCGTCTGTCGTTACATGTTCCCCGCAGACGATTAAAGAATCGCGGTCATAAAACGGATGTTTGGCCACGACGTACTCTAAATCTTTGCCTTTGATCGTTTTTACCACATTCCACTCATCCCAGCCGATTTCTTTGGCAACTGCCTCTAGCAATGCGGCGGCAACAACGTATTTTTGGCCGTTCGTTTCCACGACTTGATAGGCCAAATCCGGATGAACCGCGATCGCCAAGTTGGCTGGGATCGTCCATGGCGTCGTCGTCCAGATCACAATTTTTTCGTCTCCATCCAATACGCCTTTTCCATCTTTGACCGGAAACGCGACATAAATCGATGGTGAACGTTTGTCCTTATACTCAATTTCTGCTTCCGCCAATGCCGATTCGCTTGACGGAGACCAATAAACCGGCTTTAAGCCCTTATAAATCAGCCCTTTTTTCGCCATTTCGCCAAACACTTTAATTTGCTGTGCTTCATATTCCGGTTTCAGCGTAATATATGGGTTTTCCCAGTCGCCGCGCACGCCAAGGCGCTTAAATTGCTTGCGCTGGTTATCGATTTGTTCGTAGGCGTATTGCTCGCAAAGCTTGCGGAATTCCGCAACGCTCATCGATTTGCGGTCGACGCCTTTTTTCGCAAGCGCCGTTTCAATCGGCAGGCCATGCGTATCCCAGCCCGGAACATATGGTGCACAATAGCCGCTCATTGATTTATAGCGGACGATAATATCTTTTAAAATTTTATTTAAAGCATGCCCCATATGAATATCGCCGTTGGCATACGGCGGGCCGTCATGAAGCACAAACAGCGGTCGGCCTTTTGTCCGCTCCTGCACTTTGCGGTAAATGTCCATTTCTTCCCATTTCTTTTGCATTTCCGGCTCTCGTTTTGGCAAATTGCCGCGCATCGGAAAGTCGGTCTGCGGCATTAACAGCGTTTCTTTATAATCCATATTCATTCCTCCTTGTATCGTATGATCTATCATCCATGTCGAAAAGGCATTGCCATATGTTCGTGACAGAAGCAGATAATGACGCTTTTTCCACGGCTCCCCGCCATGGCGGTAAAAGAGCGCCTTTTTTATCAGAAAAGCGGTCGTATCGCAAAATAGAAAAAACCGCCCTCTCCCAAAAAGGGACGAGAACGGTCTCGCGGTACCACCCTTATTGACTATGTATCACATAGCCCACTTTGCATTCGTAACGTGAATGACGCGCCATGGCCTACTTCTTTTCCGTTCGGCATGGAACTCCAGGGTGATCTTCACTCTTTCGCTTATGCCGGGCTTCCACCATCCCCAGCTCGCTGTAATAAGCGGTGAAAGAGCTACTGTCCCTTTCATCGTCAGTACATATGTCCGTTTTATTGGATATTATATGCGAAAAAATCAGCTGCCGTCAAGATTGCGACAGCTCTTCTTTTTTTTCTGCATCCACTTCCGGTACTTTAAATTCCATTAAATCGTCCCAGTCGCTGCTATTTAGCATTTCAAGCTGTGCTTCGACCAGCATGCGGAAACGGGTGCGAAGCACTCTCGACTGCCGCTTTAAATCTTCAATTTCCATCACGATTTTCCGCGACTTCGCCAGCGCCTCGCTAATGATGCGCTCCGCGTTTTTCTCCGCCTCTTTAATGATGAGCTTCGCTTCTCTTTCCGCGTTGCGCTTTATTTCTTCCGCCGTTTCTTGGGCGACGAGAATCGATTTGTTCAATGTTTCCTCTATATTTGTGAAGTGATTGAGCTTTTCCGTCAATTCCGTTACCTTTTCTTCCAGCTGCTTTTTTTCGCGAATCACCATTTCGTAGTCTTTAATCACTTGATCAAGAAACTCATTAACTTCATCTTCATTATAGCCGCGAAACCCACGGCTAAATTCTTTATTATGAATATCTAATGGCGTTAAAGGCACAATGGCCACCTCCGTTTGCATAGTTCCTTTCCTTATCATTCGACATTGCTCTATAAATTCCTGCCATTATTCGATTATTTTTGCAGGCCGATGCGGATAAGCCACTTTTCTTTTTTTGTCTTTCCCTCAATGTCCATGATTTTACAGCGGCCAAATCCGCGCGCCGAAAGAACATCTCCTTGCCTGCATTCAAAATGCGACTGCTCGATTACTTTCCAATTGACTTTGACAAGCCCGTTTTCAATAGCGGATTGCATTTTCTGCCGCGAGACGTGAAAAGCTTGGGACAAGATCGCGTCTAACCGCAATGACGAAACGGTAATCAGCGCCTCTTGCCACGTTTCTTCCAGCATCAGGATGTCTGAAAGAGGTTTTTGTTCTAACGAAACTGTCGCATTGCCGATTGCATGCAAATGAAGACGGACATACTCCGCTACCTCGTTTGCCGCAAGAAATTGTATTTGTTCCTCTTTGCACAAAATATCGCCAAATTTTCCACGCCTTAAACCAAGCGACATCAGCGCCCCTAACACTTGCCGATGCTCCAAGCTGACAAATTTGCTCGGATAATGGACTTCAAATAAGGCAATTTCATAATCTTCTTCTCTCGGCTGAAAATACGGCGGGTACAGAAGCGCCCGCTTCCGCTCCACCAACGGGGCGCCGCCGAAAAAGGAAACGCGGACTTCGTCATCGCGGCCGATGACGCTTTCGACAATCTGCTGCTCGCGCGGATCTAAAAAATCGGTGAGCTTAGGAGCGTACTGCCGTTTGACCGCTTCTTGCCACTCAAGCACCTGGTCAATAAAATGATGCTCCTCCTTGCGAAAATGCTGATATATTTCCATTGGTTCACTCCTTAATTTTCATGAAGAAAGGAACCCGCTTATGGATTCCCCTACACTAAATTTAACATATAAAACAAGGCATGCAGCCCCCTTGTCGCAAATTCCAGCACCAAAAAAGCGACGATCGGCGACACATCAATCATCCCAATCGGCGGGATAATACGGCGAAACGGCTCTAAATACGGCTCGCAAATCACCGCTAGCATCTGCCCGATTTTCGTGTCGCGGGCGTTTGGAAACCACGACATCAAAATATAAATAATAAGCGCATACGAATAAATTTGAATCAATGTTGTCAAAAACCAAAGCAAGCTGTCCATAAACGGCTACCACCTCTTTATTGTTCTATCGTCCTCGCTATCAATCGAAATCGAGCCGCTGACATCGACGTTGTCTGGCGTGCATAAAAAAATTTTCGTGCCGACTTGCTGAATATCGCCGCCAATCGCGTATACCGTGCCGCTTAAAAAGTCGACGATTCGTTTCGCCTGCTCGTGCTGAATCCGCTGTAAATTGACAATCACCGCGCGCCGGTTTTTTAAATGATCGGCGATTTCCTGCGCCTCCGCGTATGCCCGCGGCTCAATTAATATGACTTTCGATGACTTTTGCACGCTTTGCAAGCTTACGACATTCGCTTTTGCATTTCCCTTTGCAGGCGGATGCGCTTCTTCCACTTCCCCATATTCCTCTTCATATTCTTCTTCATACTCCTCATAGTCTTCCTCTAAAAAATAATCTTTGAATTTTTTTATTAAACCCATCGGTTTCACCTCCTAAAATTGTTTGCCGACTAGCGCTGTGCCAAGCCGAATGAATGTTGCCCCTTCCTCGATGGCAATCACATAATCATTGGACATTCCCATCGACAATTCCGTGCATGGTACATTGGCAATCTGTAATGCTTGTACATTTTCTTGCAACAATTTTAATCGACGGAAACACGCCCGCAATACCGCTTCGTCATCGGTATAAGGCGCCATCGTCATTAAGCCAACCACTTGAATATGGGAAAAATCGTGCAGCTGCTCAATAAAAGGAATGACTTCGTCCACGGCTAGTCCATGTTTCGTTGCTTCGCCGGAAACATTTACTTGCACAAAGCATTTTACCGGCTTTGTCGCCCGCTTTTCAATTTCTTTCGCCAGCGACATGCGATCCAGCGAATGAATATAGTCGACTTTATCAATGATATTTTTTACTTTTCGCGACTGCAGGGTGCCGATAAAATGCCATGTCGCTTTGTCTCCCAACACGCTATATTTTTGCAGCAGTCCATCGTCGCGGTTTTCGCCTAAATCGGTAATGCCGGCTTCTAGCGCCTCGCGCGCCCGCTCTACACTTACATATTTCGTCACAGCGACGATGCGAATGTCGGCAGGGTCGCGTCCGGCGCGCTGGCATGCTGCTTCAATATTTTCGCGAATTATGGCTAAATTGTCGCGAACCGTCATCATTTTTCCTCCTTCCTGCCGATAAACGCCATCATCCTCCCCGTTTTGCCTTGATCGCGGCGATGGGAGAAAAACAAATGATCGGCACAGCTTGTGCAGTATGAAGAAACGTAAATATGGTCTTTACGGATGCCTGCCTTCATTAGCAGCATTTGATTCAATGCTTTTAAATCAAGCGCATATTGACCAGGGCTTACTTGCCGATACGGAAGCGGCTGTTCTCCCTGTAAAACGCGATCCACATGCACAATTACGCGGTCATCGACTACATAGCAGCAAGCACCAATCGAAGGACCGATCGCCACATAGACGTCAGCAAGCGGAATATGCTCTCGCTCCTGCCAAAGCCGGACCATTTCTCCAGCAATATTCTTTACCGTTCCTTTCCATCCGGCATGAGCAAGCCCGATCATGCCATGTTTTGGCGCAATAAAATAAAGCGGTACGCAGTCGGCAAAGCATAAAGCAATCAGCACTCCTGCTTCGTCTGTATATAAACCATCCGTACCCGCTATGGCGGATGAATAATCTGCCGCTCCTCTTCCGTTTTGGCTAGCTTTAACCTTTTCAATGCGGGCGCCATGTATTTGCTCGCAACAGATCCATCGCTCAAGCGGAAATTGCAACAAATCCGCCAAACGCTGGCGGTTGCGGACAACGACAGCACGGTCGTCGCCGACATGCAGTCCTAAATTGAATGTCGCAAACGCACCGCTGCTCATCCCACCGTGTTTTGTCGTAAAGCCAGCCGTTACTTCGGTGAACGGATACGACGGCTGCAGTAACAGCAGCTCCTTGTCTACTTGTTGAAAAATGTCAGACATATTCGCCAACCTCATGCTTTTTTTGTTGATTTTTATCACTTTTTTTCCTATTTTATCATAGTTTGCTTAAACGTGATAACCATTATTTATCATTTAATCCGTTTCTACTCGCTGTCGTTCAAACGGACTAAAATAACGTCCGCACCAATTTTTACGATATTTTGCCACGGGATGACAACTGCTTCTTCGCGTCCGAATAACCCGAGCACTTTTCCTGCCCCTAAAATGATTAATGAGCGTATTTTTCCTGTCTCTAAATCGATATCGATATCACCAATATTTCCCAACTTTTTGCCGTTTGCCACATTGACAATGTCTTTCGATTGAAATTCGGAAATTCTCATCATTGTAAAATCCCCCGCTTTCTCCTCTTATTCATAACTATATGAATGTATATAGCGGCTTATGTAAAAAAGAAAAGAGCTGAACGAACAGCTCTTATACTTGAATGTTTTTATTCATTTGTCGAATCGCCGCTTTTTCTAACCGCGAAACTTGTGCCTGGGAAATTCCGATTTCTTCAGCAACTTCCATTTGCGTTTTTCCTTGAAAAAAGCGTTTGCGAATAATCATTTTTTCTCTTTCGTTAAGGCGCCGCAGCCCTTCTTTTAGCGCAATTTCTTCGATCCATTGGCTGTCGCGGTTACGTTCGTCGCTTAATTGGTCCATTACGTAAATCGGGTCGCCGCCATCATTATAAATCGGTTCAAATAAGGAAACAGGGTCTTGAATTGCATCGAGCGCAAACACCACTTCTTCATGTGGAACACCAAGTTCTTTGGCAATTTCTTCTGTCGTCGGTTCTTTCGCCGTCTCACTCATCAGCCTTTCGCGCACTTGCAGTGCTTTATAGGCGATATCACGAAGCGAGCGGGAGACGCGGATCGGATTGTTATCGCGTAAATATCGGCGAATCTCGCCGATGATCATCGGCACTGCATAGGTGGAAAATTTTACATTTTGGCTTAAATCAAAGTTATCAATCGATTTCATAAGTCCGATGCAACCGACTTGGAATAAATCGTCGACAAACTCCCCACGGTTATTAAACCGCTGAATAACGCTTAACACCAGCCGCAAATTACCATTCACTAATTTTTCCCTTGCCTCCAAATCCCCTTCATGCATCCGTTTAAACAGTTCACGCATTTCTTCGTTTTTTAGTACTGGTAGCTTTGATGTATCTACTCCGCAAATCTCAACTTTGTTTCTTGCCAAGTTGTTCCCTCCTATCAGGAGATGCTAAGTCGTCAGTTTTCAGTATCTCCTGTGGAAGGAAAAATATGCACGCCTGTCCATACGTAAAAAAGCGGCGATCAAACGAATCGCCGCCGTTTTACATCATCTTGTTGAATTCTTTGCGAAGCCGCTTAATAATCCGCTTTTCTAACCGCGATATGTAAGATTGGGATATGCCAAGCAAATCGGCAACGTCCTTTTGCGTTTTTTCTTCTCCGCCTGAAAGTCCAAAACGAAGTTCCATAATCTGCTTTTCGCGATCGCTAAGCTGACGCAGTGCATTAAATAAAAGACGCCGATCCACATCTGCTTCCAAATCTTTTGTAATTACATCGTCTTCCGTGCCGAGCACATCCGACAACAGCAATTCATTGCCATCCCAATCGATGTTTAACGGTTCATCAAATGATACTTCGGCGCGGACTTTATTATTGCGCCGCAAATACATTAATATCTCATTTTCAATGCAGCGGGACGCATAGGTGGCCAATTTAATTTTTTTCTCCGGATTAAATGTATTTACCGCTTTAATCAGTCCGATCGTCCCGATGCTAATTAAATCTTCAATATTAATTCCTGTATTTTCAAACTTACGCGCAATATAGACAACAAGACGTAAATTGCGCTCAATAAGGAGCGATCTTGCCGTTTCGTCTCCGGCAGAAAGCTTTTCGATCAACCTTTCTTCCTCTTCTTTTGTCAATGGCGGCGGAAGCGCCTCACTGCCGCCGATATAATATATTTCATCCGTTTTAATTCCTAACTTCGCCAATAGCTTATAGAAAAAATACGTGATGCGAAGTTTCCACGTTTTCATGAAAATCCCCCTTCTAAATTAATAAAAAGTGAGTATGATATAGTAACGAATTATGAAGCAGTAAGCTTCCTTCCTGTTTGCACCATTTTCGGATGAATAATGCACTCATATTCCCCATCTGTGGACAATTTTGTTTCGTTTAATCCAACGAGCCCTTTTTCGACTTCAAGCCATTGCCTTTCATAGAAAATCATAATGCGGTCCGGTTTCACTGCAATTAAAAATTGCTGTTCGCTTCCGACAACCCGGTACGGGATGATGCGCAGCCGATGCATCCACTTTTCAAATACGGGATGATGGTACCAATCCATCGATGTTTCCAGCCGAAGCTGCTGCACTAATTCCTCTGGCAACACTTCCTTGATTTTCTCCTTCTCCACGATCATAACCGGTATTTTCGATATAGGATCGTATAGCTGATTGCCGCTATCAATCAATCCTTTTACTGAAAGCGGCTTGCCGTCAAACACAATAACGACGTCCACAATATGTTCGAAGCGCAGCTTCTTTTCGCGAATTCCATCGATGCGGGCGCGGGAAAACAACCACAATACCGGGAATCCAACTAAAACAAACATCCAGCTGACCGGATCACCGACACCGAGTGAATAGGTTGTCAGCATGCCGCGGTGAATATCAATTTCCCGTTGTAAAAAATAATGCACAGCTACCATACCGCCGCCGACAGTAAAGGTGGCAAAGTAAAACGCAAATAAATTTTCCAAAAAATACCTCATGCGCTTAAATCCAAAAGCAGCGAAAACGATCAAAAACGAAACGAATACCTTTATGACAGGATGCTGGGCATATACAGAAAACGGAGTAAACATGATGACGACGAGCAAGGAGCCAATAAACGCCCCGGCAAGCACCCGCCACCACACGACATCCCGTTTTAGCATAATTGCCGTCAGCCAAAGCAGCAGACTGTCAAAGCACAAATTTAGCAGCCAGATGACATCTAAATAAACGGCCAACCAAATAGCCTCCTTCTTCTTTTACCAAAACAATCAGTTTCTGAAAATAGTATATAGTACATCTTATTGGAAAGTCTGTCAATTTATGATGATGAAAAACAGGAATTTTTGTCAAAGAACCGAGAAAAAAGATGCTTCCATATGAACAGGAACACATGCATCCGTGGCGGCAGAATCGCAGTGCCGCAAACCAGCCAAACGCAACCGCATCGATGACAAAGGAAACAGTTTTTGCGGTGAACTTGCTTGGAGAAGGATTATTTTTGCAAAAAAATAGACAAGCGACAATGCAGAAAAAAAGAAACGAGCATGAACGTTTAGTTCATGCTCGTTCCCGTTTAACGGCGGCGATTGCGATTGCGCAGAAACGCAGGAATATCCAGCGGATCTTCGACTTGCGCCGAGCGCAATGCCGCATAATCTTGCGTCGCTTCTTCGCGTTTTTCCCGTTTCGGCACAGGGGTTACTTTCGGAATGGTGCCGATTCCAACCCGCGATGGACGCGGCTGCGAAGCGACATTTTCATTAAATCCGGTCGCAATGACCGTTACGATAATTTCATCTTTTAAGTTTTCATTAATGACCGAACCGAAAATCATATTCACCTCTTGATCGGCTGCCGTTGCAACGATATCAGCGGCTTCTTGCACTTCATAAAGGCTTAAATTCGTTCCGCCAGTAATGTTCATCAATACGCCTTGGGCGCCGTCAATCGATGTCTCTAACAGCGGGCTCGAAATCGCTTTTTTCGCCGCTTCCGCCGCCCGGTTTTCGCCGCTGGCAATCCCGATGCCCATCAGCGCCGAGCCTTTATTGGACATTATCGTTTTTACATCAGCAAAGTCCAAGTTAATCAGGCCCGGCACGGCGATTAAATCAGAGATGCCCTGCACCCCTTGGCGCAGAACGTTATCGGCTTCGCGGAATGCCTCCAACATCGGCGTGTTTTTATCAACGATTTCTAAGAGGCGGTCGTTCGGAATGACAATCAGCGTATCGACAGCTTCCTTCATCGCTGCGATTCCGCTGGCTGCCTGTGTCGCCCGCTTCCGTCCCTCGAATGTAAACGGACGGGTAACCACCCCAACGGTCAGTGCGCCTAATTCACGAGCGATTTGGGCAATGACCGGGGCAGCTCCGGTTCCTGTTCCTCCGCCCATTCCGGCTGTCACAAACACCATATCGGCGCCTTTCAGCGCTTCTTCAATTTGCTCCTTGCTTTCTTCCGCTGCTTTTTTCCCTACCTCCGGGTTTGCACCTGCGCCTAAACCTCGCGTTAATTTCGCTCCAATTTGCAGCTTTGTTGGTGCTTTCGATAAATTTAACGCCTGTGCGTCTGTATTGACCGCAATAAACTCCACACCTTGTACACCATGTTCAATCATCCGATTGACGGCGTTGTTGCCGCCACCGCCAACCCCAATCACCTTAATCGTTGCCATCTGATCAATCGTAGTGTCAAACTCCAACATGACTAAATCCTCCCAAATTTCAATCTCTATTCAAAGAAAGATCCGAAAAACTTCTTCACTTTTTTCCCAAAGTTTTCTTCCCTCTTTTTTGGCTTCGGCTGCTGCTTTTGCGGATGTCGCTCTATCGGCTCCGCCACCGTGGCGGCAACCGGAACCGATTTTCCTTGCAGCATCGCCTGCCGATAAGCATACTTAATTAATCCGACTCCTGTCGTATATTGTGGGTCGCGCACGCCTATATAATCAGGCATGGCAATGCGCACGCTGGTTTCTAACACGACATGAGCCAATTCCAATATACCCGGCATGTTGGCGACGCCGCCTGTAAGCACATAGCCGCCAGGCAGGTCGCGAAATCCAAGCTTACGAATTTCATGCTGAACCATTTGAAAAATTTCTTCCAATCTTGCCTCGATGATATCGGCAACTTCCAATTGGCTAAACTGCTGATGCTGATCAGTCCCGATAATCGGTACACTAAACACTTCTTCTTCCGAAGCATGGTTATAAAAAGCATGTCCATGCTTTAATTTAATCCTTTCTGCATCTTCCGTCGATATTCGGAGTCCGATCGCCAAATCTTTTGTAATATGATCGCCTCCTACTGGCAAAACGGAAGTGGCTTGCAAAAATCCTTGTTCAAAAACGGCGATTGTCGTGGAACCACCGCCGATATCAACCAATGCGACTCCCAGATTTTTTTCATCATTGGACAAAGCAAGGGAACCAGCAGCCAGCGATTGCAAGCAAATATCGCTTATTTCTAAACCAGCTCGTTCCACACAGCGGAGTAAGTTATGTAAAATCGTTTTCGCTCCGGTAATAATCGTTCCTTCCATTTCGAGACGGACGCCGAGCATGCCGCGCGGATCATTGATTCCATCCAATCCGTCAACGATAAACTGCCTCGGAATAACGCCAATAATTTCCCGATCTGGAGGAATCGATACGACTTGCGCGGCATCCATCACGCGAGCAACATCTTCATCAGTAATTTCGCGGTTTTCGCTGGAAACGGCAACGATGCCATGGCAGTCTTGCAGCTGAACATGATTGCCTGTCACGCCGACAATCACGCGGTGAATCGTTAAACCAACCATCCGTTCCGCTTGCTCTACCGCGCGTTTGATCGATTGTACCGTTTTATCTATATCAACAATAGATCCTTTTTTGAGCCCTTCCGATTTTACATTCCCTACCCCAATAATGTTAATGGAATCGTTCAGCATTTCTCCAATGATAACTTTCACGCTCGATGTACCAATGTCAATGCTAACGACGATCTCATTGCTGCTCATCTTTTGGTACCTGCCTACTAAAATCGTATATATACCGCCTTGCCGTCTTTTCTTCCTGTTTTCGCGGTCAATTACGTATTTTAGTAAGCAGTGACACCTCCTTTTAAGCTGAATTTATGCGCCCCAATAGCTATGAATCTTTCAATCTATAACAGTTCCATTATGAACCATTGGCAGTGATGAAAAGGCAATGACATGATTTTTTACTCCATATAATTCAACATGTTAAGAAACTTTCCCTTTTTTCTAATCAACTTTTTTCACGGTTTTGCCGTCTTTCCATCCATTCGGTAAGCAAGAGGCGGCGGATGACGGCGATATTTTGAAAAAGACGCACTCCAAATGCAAATACGGCTGCTAAATACAAGTCTACACCAAGATGAACACCAAGGAAAGTTAAAGTTGTTGCTAAAATAATATTAAAAAAGAACCCTGTTATAAATACTATTTCGTCATATGTTTGCTGTAAATGGGCGCGAAGCCCACCAATTAATGTATCAAATGCAGCCAAAATTGCAATGGACAAATAATTGGAATATTCGTCGGGAACACGCAAATCCGCTAAAAATCCAACGGTGAAACCAACCAATAAGCCGATGAGCGGAAGCCACATGCTATTTCTCCTCCTTTTCGGCTTTTACCGTTTCCATATATTTCGCATTCCATTTTTCATCAGACGGCGGGATGACGACCGATGTCAATGGCTTCGAGATCGTAAGCTGCAAATTTTCCACAATAAAATCGTCGCGGATGGTCGATACGGTTAGACGGTTGTACAACATGTCGGCATCATCGGCGATCACCTTTACTTCAATGGGAAGCGAAGAAATTTTGCGGTCTCCGATTTGCGTCACGCCGTTGACATCGCGAACCGCCGTTGTGTTGGTAATCCGCTCGTCGGCAATGGCAATTTCTTTCGCACCGTACTTATTTAGTTCATTTATCAGCCGCTGTAACAGTTCGGGCGATACCATTTCCGTAATTGGGCCGACATAATGGTCGGGATAAAACGATTCAATCGTCAGCACGACGCCTGGCCCTTTCGCTTCCGTCAAACCGGCTTCCTGTTCCAATTCCCTTACCGTTTCATGCAAAACCGCTTCTCGATTTGAGCGTTGCTTTTGCTTATAGTCCCGTAATTTGTTCTCATAGTCTTCCAACTCAAGCAGAAGCTGCTGTTGCAGCTGTTGTTCTTTTTTTAAATCGGCGCGCAATTCCCAAATATCGCGCGTATCGCGAACTTTCGGATGCGATGTTGTCTGCAGCCCAGCAGCGAGCATCAAGCCAAAAATCGTCGTAATACAAGTGAAATAGATCGTTTTCTTGCGCTCCAATCACCTTCACCATTCTTTCTATACAGGCAATTTATGGACGATGAACCGGAAAAATAGGATCAAGTACAATTTCTTCTTTCCTATCAATCTTCACCGTGATGTTATCTTGCACAAGCTGGTCTGTTATCCCACCGGCAATATTCAAAGCGGAAATAAGGACGTCTGGATTGCCGATCGCCGAAATAATAAAAGGCGCTGCATGCTGCGTGCCGTCCACTTCAATGACAGGACCGTTGCAAACAATATACGAACGATGGGAAATCCGCTGCCCATTAATGGCGATGGCTTCTGCCCCAGAAATAAGAAGCTCGTGAATCACTTTAAAAACATGCTGTTCATGAACGATGTAGTCAGTCGCACTTTGCTCCGAAGGGATATAGGATGCATCCGATAGTGTGACTTCAATTCCCTTTCCTTTTACTTTCGACTCTCCAACATACATGCGCAGCTTTTCCGCCTGTTTGGCCAAATTCGTATGCGCTTTTTGTTGATTGGCCAACGCATTTTCCATTTCGGTAACTTCGTTTTGTTTTTGCACTAACTCGTTTTTTAGTTTTCGGTTTTCCTTTTGAATTTGGATCAGCTGCTGACGATACTCATATTCTTTTTGCCATTGTCGGTCCGTGACGTTTCGCTTCGCCGCTTCCTTTTTTGCATACTGATACGAAAACGCGAGCATCATCCCAAATATAAAACAGATAAAAGAAAGGATGACACGATTATTTTTCGGTTTCTTCATTGTCATCCTCCTTTTTCGGTGGTTCATAAGGGGTAAAATAATTGCTTACTTCTAGATGGATAACCCCTTTTACTTTAGGATCCAATTGTTGCACGATAGCTGGGTATAACGACATTTTCTTGGCAAAATTGTGGATGCTCGCGCTCACTTCATAACCGTCGTTCATATAAACGGTAACATGATCACGATGATCGTCATTTGGCGTATAATGAATTTCCGAAATGGCGTTTAATACTGATGGGGAAAGTTGCGCCAATTGCCCTGTCATTTCTTGTATATCTTCTCCTTTTCTCCAGTTCACTAAAATTGGCGCATCACTTGGCGCAGTTTTCGATGTGTGTTTTTTTAAGATGTAACCATTTTCTAAAATAGGGAAAAATTTTTGCCTATCATAAATATAAGCGACTCTCCGTCGTTCATTCACGCGAATGATGATGGTATTCGGAAAACGTTTTTCCAACGAGGCGTTCTTCACTTCCGGGTGCTTCTCAACGTTTTGTTTTATTTCGTCCTCTTTTACTTTCCAAAAGCTTGTCCGCTTCGTTATACCGCTTAAGGCAATGATTTGCTCCGCCGGGAGATGATCGTTTCCCTTTACTTCAATATGCTGGACATTGCTTAATGGAGACTGGAAATAAAGCACGCATAAGATGAAAAGAAAAAAGAAAGAGATATACATGATTAAACGGCGATTAGCTTTTTGCCGCCGCCGCTCTTTTAGCTTCGGTACCCGTTCCTCAAGAACAACCACTTTCCCTTTTTCCAAAATGATTCACCGCTTTCCGACATAAGCTTGAAAGCACAGTTGTTATAAAAACAAACGGCATACACGGATGCCGTTTTTGCACACAAAGGAAAAACTCGCTTTCATTATATCATAATATCTTAAAATAGAGAGCTAGATTTTTACAATTTTCGTCCAATAATCTCCACCTCTGTTTGCAAATGAATCCCATATCGTTCATAAACGACTGTTTTCACAAATTGAATTAAGTCGAGCACATCTTTTGCTGTTGCTGCCCCTGTATTGACAATAAAGTTGGCATGCTGCTCGGAAATTTTCGCTCCGCCGATTGCATATCCTTTTAAGCCGGCTTCCTCGATCAGTTTTCCAGCATACTGCGGCAGCGGGTTGCGGAAAATGCTGCCGGCACACGGCTTATCCCAAGGCTGTGTTTCTCGGCGGTAATCTTTATTTTTCCGCATTTTCTCCATAATTTCTTCGCGATTTCCAGATGTAAGCTGAAGCTCGACGGCAAGACAAATCCCACGCCTTTTTGTCTGCAGCACAGAAGTGCGGTAGGCAAATTCCATTTCCTCCTTGGTTAGCCATTCAATTGTTCCATCCGAAAATAAAATGAGCGCTCTCTTTACAATCTGCGACATATCCGAACCGTGCGCCCCCGCGTTCATATAAACAGCTCCTCCGACGGAACCGGGAATGCCGCCGGCAAATTCCAAACCGGATAATCCTTGTTTACTCATGAGCGTAGCGAGGCGCACTAATGAATATCCTCCGCCGACCGTCACCGTTTCCCCATCGACATGCAATTCATCGAACCCTTCGCCTATTTTAATGACTGCCCCTTCGACTCCTGCATCGGAAACGAGCAAATTCGAACCGCGGCCGATCGCGCGCCACGGCACTTCATGCTGTTGAATAATCGCCATCGCTTTCTTAAGGCTTTCTACGCTGTCCGGCTCTATAAATACGTCGGCCGGGCCGCCGACTTTCATCGTCGTATGGTTCGCTAACGGTTCCATCTCCTTTACTTTTCCAATGTGCGCGCTTAACAGCTCTTTTACCATCGCCTTCATCACTGCCATCTCCTTTCCTAACCGCCTATGTATATACGTATGCGCGGCATATAACAAAAGCGCCCGTTTCTGCATATAAACAAAATGAGAGGGTGCCTCCCTGCATTAGAGAGATACCCTTTTTCCCTGTCAATACCTTGCGTGTTTGCTAATGTTTAATAACACGCCAATCGCCATTAGCATCAGCGTCAGAGATGAACCGCCGTAGCTTAAAAACGGCAGCGTAATCCCCGTTACCGGCATCAAGCCTGTAACGACGCCAATGTTAATCATTACTTGAATCGCCACCATGGAAATAATGCCGATCGCCAAAAAGCTTCCGTATAAATCCGGAGCTCCAAGCGCAATGCGGACTCCGCGCCAAAGCAACAGGCTAAACAGCAGTAATACAAGCGATCCGCCGATAAAGCCAAGCTCTTCCGCTAAAATTGCAAAAATAAAATCTGTTTGCGGCTCCGGCAAATAAAAAAACTTTTGCCGGCTTTGCCCTAATCCTAAACCGAATAAGCCGCCAGGACCGATCGCATAGAGCGATTGAATGATTTGAAACCCGCTGCCAAGCGGATCTTCCCACGGATTCAAAAACGACGTAATTCGCTTAATGCGGTATGGCGCTGACAAAATAAGCGCAGCAAAGCCTGCCAGTCCGAGCACCCCTAGCCCGATAAAATGGCTGATGCGCGCGCCGGCGACAAAAATCATCGCGATACACGTCCCGACCATGACAGTACCCGTTCCTAAATCCGGCTGAAGCATAATCATGCCAAACGCTGCAAATACCAATGTTAGCGCAGGCAGCAACCCTCGTTTAAACGAAGTGATGTTTTTTTGATTTTCCGATAAATATTTCGCCAAAAAAGCAATCATGGCAAGCTTCGTAAATTCGGACGGCTGAATGGAAAACGCTCCGACGCCGATCCAGCTGCGCGACCCGTTGCGGACCATTCCAATTCCCGGAATTAATACAAGAACGAGCAACACAAAACAAATAATCAGCAATGCTTTCGACCAATCGCGCCATGTCCAATAATCAATATTCATAATGAAGAACATCGCGATGACTCCCACGCCAGCAAACAAAAGCTGCCGCTTGGCAAAGAAAAAAGAGTCATGAAACTTATATTCCGCCCAAACGGCACTGGCGCTGTACACCATTATCAATCCGATGGCTAATAAAGAAAACGTAAGGATAATTAATAAAAAATCAGGCGTAGACTTTTTCCGCGGCAATGCCCAACACCTCTGCTTTTTTAAACTAAGGGGAAAGGCTGTCCTTCCCCTTCTATTTCAACTTATGCACGGCGTTGATAAAAATGTCCCCTCTTTGTTCAAAAGTTTTATATTGATCCCAGCTTGCACACGCCGGCGATAGCAAAATGACATCACCCGGTTTCGATAATTGGTAGGCAACCGGCACGGCTTTTTCCACATTATCGACATATTCAATCGTTTCTATTCCCGCTTGTTTGGCGATGCGGGCAATTTTTGGCGCCGTTTGCCCAAACAAGATGATCGCTTTGACATTACGCAAATAAGGAAGGAGGGCGTCAAACTCATTGCCGCGGTCTAGTCCCCCTGCTAACAAAATAACAGCATCATTTTCGAAAGCAGCCAGCGCCTTTTGTGTAGCCAAAATATTCGTTGCTTTCGAGTCATTGAAAAATCGTCTTCCATCCACCGTGGCCACATATTGCAGCCGGTGCTTCACTCCGGTAAACGTCGTCAACACTTGCCGAATCGCTTCGTTGTCTGCGCCTGTTAATTTAGCTGCGGAAACCGCCGCCAATATATTTTCCAAATTATGTTTTCCAGGGAGGACAATATCGGAAACAGCAATAACTTTTTCATCATTCCAATAAACCACATTGTCTTTTATATAAGCGCCTTGTCCTAGCACTTTTGTCGCGGAAAAAAGAACTTTTTGCGCCTGAATGTTTTCGGCAAGCCGCATTACCAGCTCGTCATCCGCGTTGACAACCGCATAATCTTCCTTTGTTTGGTTTTTAAAAATATTGGCTTTTGCCTGTGCATAAGCCTCTTTGGTACCGTGATAGTCTAAGTGGGCATCGAAAATGTTTAATAAAACGGAAATGCGCGGACGGAACTCACGAATCCCCGCGAGCTGAAACGAAGAAAGCTCTGTGACAAGCCATTGATCCGCCCTTGCTCCCTTCGCAACTTCACAGGCGACCAGTCCGATATTGCCGGCGAGCAGCGGCTGTTTTCCCCCTGCCTGCAGTATTTCATAAATTAATGTCGTTGTCGTTGTTTTCCCATTGGAGCCGGTAATGCCAATGAAAGGTGCTTCAGAAATATGGTAAGCCAACTCTACTTCGGTCACCACCGGCAATCCTTTTTCTATCGCCTTTTTTACCATCGGATTTGTATATGAAATCCCTGGGTTTTTCACAACGAAATCAAACGGCTCATCCAACAGCTCAAGCGGATGGCCACCGCAAATAACCCGGATTCCCCATTGTTCCAGCTGCTGCGCTTCTTGATTTTCCTCAAACGGTTTTCGATCATTGATGGTGACCATGGCACCTAGCTCATGAAGGAGCTTTGCCGCCGCAAATCCACTTTTCGCTAAACCGATGACTAACACCCGACGTTGTTGAAAAAAAGTTGTCTGTCTCAATTAGATCCACACCTCGATATAAATTCCTAGCATTGCAAATAGTAAGCCGACTGCCCAGAAGGTGACGACGACGCGCCACTCCGACCAGCCAATGAGTTCATAATGATGATGCAACGGACTCATGCGGAATACGCGTTTTCCCGTTGTTTTAAAGGAAATTACTTGAATGATTACCGATAACGTTTCAATGACAAAAACGCCACCAATAATGACGAGCAAAATTTCCAGCTTCGTTAAAATAGCGACAGCAGCGATGGCGCCGCCTAACGCAAGCGATCCCGTATCTCCCATGAACACTTTTGCCGGATGGGCGTTAAACACTAAAAAGCCTAGCACCGCTCCGACAACGGAAACACAAAAAATCGCAACATCGTATTGACCTTGGTTCCAGGCAAGAACGGCATAGGCGCCAAAAGCGATTGCCGCTGTACCGGCCAGCAATCCGTCCAGCCCGTCTGTTAAATTAACAGCATTCGAGCCACCGACAAGCATGAAAATAAGCATCAGCACATATCCCCAGCCAAGGTTAATGGAGAGATCGGTTCCCGGAATATGCAAGGCGGTAGAAAAGCCGCTGCGCTCATATACAAAGAAAAAGACAAGAGCGATCACTAACTGTCCGATTAGCTTTTGTTTGCTTGTCAAACCAAGGTTTCGTTTCATCACTACTTTAATCATATCATCTAAAAAACCAAGCACTCCGTAACAAATGGTAACAAACAGGAGCAAATACGTTTCCACGGAAAGAGAGGCAAACTTTTTTGTCATCCATAGAGTGGTGACAATGATAGAAAGCAAGATCATAATGCCTCCCATCGTTGGGGTGCCCGATTTTTTTTGATGCGATTTCGGCCCCTCTTCCCGGATGCTTTGCCCAAATTTTAACCGCCGTAAAAATGGAATGAAAATGGGCGATAATATCACTGTAATAATAAAGGAAAGCACAATCGCAAAAACAATGACTTGCTCTAGCATGATTGGTCACACCCTTCTTTTCCTTGGGCATCCGTCCATTTCTGCTGCAGCTGTTTTAACGCATCAAGTACCGCTATATCATATGAATCGATTCGTCCATTATGAGCAGAAATCGTTAAGTGAAATATCGTTTTTTCAACTGTATCGCTTTCCCACTGCCGATATGAATCTAGAAGTTTTTCTAACGCCTGAAGCGGCGAGGCGACAAAAAAGAGCGGAAACTGATTCGGAATGTAGCGCGGCAATTCTTCCTCTTCCCGCCAAAATGCCGCAATCGCACCATGCTCAATGGCAATGTTTAATGTTTCTGCCCCGCGCCCAAGCGGAACAAACAAGCCTTTTGGCGCGTGTTGGTAAGGGTCGACAAAAACATGGCGAAATGAAATCGTATCATCAACAATACCACGGGCTTGTTTGCACATCCGCTTTACCATCCCGTACGTTAACATGTTCCTCTTCTCTCCTTAATCGCTTTGCGGGCAACGGCACGGTCATCAAATTCCATGATGCGGTCGCCAATAATTTGATACGTTTCGTGTCCTTTGCCAGCGATTAAAATAATATCTCCTTCTTGCGCCTGTTCGATAGCATAGTGAATCGCTTCTTTGCGGTCGACAATCGTGACATAATGCCCTTGAACAACTCCTGCTTCCATATCGCGCAAGATTTGTTCCGGCGGTTCGGAGCGCGGATTGTCGGAAGTAAAAATCGCTACATCCGCGTACTTGACCGCTGTTTGTGCCATCAGCGGCCGTTTTGTACGGTCGCGGTCGCCACCGCAGCCGACAACGACATACACTTTTTTCTTGGCAAATTGCCGAATCGTTTGCAGGGCGTTTTTAAGGCTATCTGGAGTATGTGCGTAATCAACGATTACTATAAAGTTTTGCCCTTCATCAACCGTTTCAAACCGTCCTGCTACCCCCGTCATGTCATCGATCGCCTCGACAATTGCCGGGAGAGAAAAGCCTGATACAAGGCAGGCAGCTACAGCGGCCAGCAAATTATATACATTAAACAAGCCGATTAACTTTGTCTGCACCCGCACCGTACCATATGGCGTGACAAGGTCAAACGCCATCCCGTTTGGCGTCATCTCAATTTGTTTTGCCATAATATCGCTGTCTGTTTCCACGCCGTATGTAATGACGGTTGCCGCCGTCATATGCTTATAATATTGCGAAGCAGGGTCATCATTATTTAATACAGCAAACTTTGGCCGCTTATGGTCATA
Source organism: Parageobacillus sp. VR-IP (assembly GCF_013357975.1). Lineage (NCBI taxonomy): Bacteria > Bacillati > Bacillota > Bacilli > Caryophanales > Anoxybacillaceae > Parageobacillus > Parageobacillus sp. VR-IP. The sequence goes on along the minus strand of NZ_JABVYQ010000001.1, from coordinate 482,666 downwards.
GCGGTTGCCAAGCTGAGCAAATAGCAATCCTTTTGCATTGCGATATTCTTCCATCGTTCCATGGTAGTCAAGATGGTCTTGAGTCAAATTCGTAAATACGGCCACATCATAATCACAGCCGTGCACCCGCCCCATATGAAGAGCGTGGGAAGATACTTCCATAGCCGCTATCTCAACACCTTCATCGACCATTTGCTTAAATATACGTTGCAATAGTAGCGATTCTGGTGTTGTATTTTGCGTCGGATACGTATGGTCGCCAATTTTCACGTTTACCGTCCCGATTAATCCCGTTTTTTTCTTCGCTTTTCTGGCGATGTGCTCTATTATATGTGTCGTTGTCGTTTTTCCGTTTGTGCCCGTAACACCGATTAAATGCAGTTTATGGGTCGGCTGCCCGTAAAAAGCGTCGGCGAGCACCGCCATTGCCCGCCGGCTGTTCCGTACAACCACAACAGGCACATCGACGTCAAGCGGCCGTTCGGCAATGATCGCTGCCGCCCCATTTTCAACCGCCTGTCTGGCAAAGTCGTGCCCATCGACGGTAAATCCCTTGATGCAAATAAACAACGCACCTTTTTTTACTTGCCGTGAATCCATTTCAATCGAAGTAATGTCAGGATTCTCCCCGACATACGCTGTAAAGTCGTGCAAATATGAGAGTAATGTCTGCAACCTCACTATTGTTCATCCCTTTCGTTTCATGGTTCCTGGAGGAAAATAAACGAGCAGCGGAAAAAGGGGCGAGACAGAATCGATGGTGTTTTGCATCAGCCGCCCCTTTATATCGCATGCTTTATTGTGTTTTTTCTTCAGAAACTGGCGTCTTCTTCGCCAAATAAATGCGGATCGTTGCTCCTTCTTTTACTTTTGCTCCCGGTTCCGGAGCCTGTTCGACGACAACGTCGCCTTCTCCACTAACATCTAATTTTAAGTTAAAAAGCTGCTGTTGCAAGTCTTTTTTTGTTAAACCGATTAAATTCGGGACTTTAATCATTTTTGGATCATTCCATGCCCGTTCTTTTTCCATCTGCTCTTTCCGCGGTTTTACACCAAGCACGCGCAAGCTGTCTTCCATAATTTTTCCAACAATCGGAGCGGAAACAACGCCCCCAAACTGGACCGTTCCTTTCGGGTTGTCAACGGCAACATACACGACAAGCTGCGGGTCGTCTGCCGGTGCAAAGCCGATAAAGGAAACGATATGGTTGTCTTTTAAATAACGGCCGCCTTTTGCTTTTTGCGCCGTTCCCGTTTTTCCGCCGACACGATATCCTTCGACATAGGCGCCTTTTCCTGTCCCTTGGGCGACCACGCTTTCTAAAGCATAGCGGACTTGCTTTGACGTTTCCTCGGAAATAACACGGCGCTTCGCTTTTGGTGTACGGCGGCTGATAACTTCTCCGGTTTCTGGATCGACCCATTGTTTAGCAATATACGGAGTATACAAAATTCCACCATTGACAGCTGCGGAAACGGCCGCTACCTGCTGGATCGGCGTCACCGAGACCCCTTGGCCGAATGCCGTCGTCGCCAGTTCCACGGGGCCTACGCGTTTCAAATCAAACAAAATGCCAGTTCCTTCCCCTTGCAGGTCAATCCCTGTTTTTTCGCCAAATCCAAATTGTTTAATATAATAAAACAATTTTTCTTTTCCAAGCCGTTGTCCCAGTTCGACAAAACCTGGGTTGCACGAGTTTTGCACTACCTCCAAAAACGTTTCGCTGCCATGCCCGCCTTTTTTCCAGCAGCGTAACGTCGCACCCGCCACTTTGACGTATCCAGGGTCATAAAAATGGTCTTTCAGCAAATTTACTTTTTTCTCTTCTAACGCAGCGGCAAGCGTAATAATTTTAAATGTCGAACCTGGTTCATATGTACTCCAGATCGGCAAGTTGCGGTTGTAAATTTCCGGCGGGACGTTTCGGTAGTTGGCCGGATCAAAGGTCGGCCGGCTCGCCATCGCCAAAATTTCCCCCGTGTTCGGATTCATGGCAATCGCAATAATGCCGTCTGGATTATACTTCGCTTCGGCAATATCGAGTTCCCGCTCCACAATCGTTTGGATGCGAGAATCAATCGTTAGCATTAAATTCAAACCATCCGTTGGCGGTGTATATTCGTCAGCTATATTTGGCATTCTATTTCCTTTCGCATCGGAATAAAATTGCACTGACCCGCGCTGGCCGCTCAGTTCTTTGTCATAATAAAGCTCCAGACCCATCAATCCTTGATTATCGATGCCGGTAAACCCTAATACATGGGATAAATAACTGCCAAATGGATAATATCGTTTCGTATCCTCGGCAATATATACCCCTTTCAAGCCGAGGGCACGAATTTCCTTTGCTTTTTCGTTCGAGATTTTTCTCCCTTCCGGAATGCGTTCGATCGACGTTTTTTTCGTAATACGCTTATATATTTTTTCTACAGGCGCATTTAACACTTTCGCTAATTTTTCCGCCGTATCGGCCGGATTTTCAATCTGCCGCGGAATGACGTATACCGTCGGAGCGCTCATATTCGTGGCAAGCGGAACACCATTGCGATCCAAAATTTCTCCGCGCTTCGGTTCGAACGGAATGTTTCGGCTCCATGAATCTTTCGCACGCTCGGTCAGCATATCTCCTAATACAAACTGCACATATCCAAGACGAATATCGATAATAGAAAAAATGAGCACCCCAACGAGGAAAACAATCATCAGCCGTTTACGGACAGTGACATGGGAAACGCGCATATAGCAGAACCTCCTTTATAATGGGCTCGTTCCACTATATGCTTGTACTCCTTATTATAGAACGTTCGAAAATCACTCCTGTGGACCGTCGCTTTTTTTCTCTGCTGCTTCTGTTTGCTTTTGTATTACCGCTTCATCCCATTCGCGCGGCTCTGCCAGTTCGACAATTAAGTAATCTCCTTTTTTAACGATTGCCCCCGGGCGAATATTTTGGCTCACCACATACCCGTTTCCTTTCGTGCTAGTGCGAAGCCCAAGAAGTTCCGCTGCCTTCATGACATCGCGCAGCGACCAGCCGCGGATATTCGGCATCACTGCCTCACCTTCCGTTTTTAACATCACCCGTTCCCCGGCAATGATACGCTCTCCCGCACGCGGTACATGCTTTTCAATTTGTTGTCCTTTTCCAATGACGACCGGGACAAGTCCTTTTTCTTTTAATTTCTGCACGGCCTCTTCGGTCGAAAAACCGGCATAGGAGCCAATTTCAATCCCTGTTGATGGCTTTTTCGCGGCCTTTCTTTCCGCCGAAGGCTGAATGTGCAAATATTGCAGACTGCTTTTCATCACGCTCGTAAAAATATGAGAAACCGGAGCAGCGCCTGTTTCCGTGTACGATAATTTCGGCTGCTGGACGGCCACATACATAAGGAGGCGAGGATTTTCTTTCGGAGCCATTCCTAAAAAAGAAAAAATATAATTTTCCCGGCCTGTTAAATAGCCCCCATTCAGTGATGGAATTTGCGCCGTTCCCGTTTTTCCGGCCACCCGGTAGCCTTCAATTTGATATGGACGTCCCGTTCCATGTTCGGAAGTAACGACCGTTTCCAATATATCCAAAACTTTATGCGCCGTATCTTCCGTAATCGGCTGACCGACGACTTCCGGTTCGTGTTTCATGATAACTTTTCCTGTATCTGGATCGACAACACGGTCGACCACATACGGCTTCATCATTTTTCCGTCGTTAGCGATCGCGGTAGCCGCCTGAATTTGCTGAATTGGCGTTACCGACGTCCCTTGTCCGAACCCGGTCGTAATCCGTTCGATCGGATAGCGATAATGAATTTGTCCTACCGCTTCGCCCGGAAGATCAATGCCAGTTTTTTGGTCAAAATGAAAACGATGTAAATATTGCAAAAAGCGGTCTTCTCCAAGCTTTTCTTTGACTAAAATCGAAAAAGCGACGTTGGAAGAGCGCTGGACACCCTCGTTAAATGTAATCGTTCCCCAGCCTACTTTATTATGGTCGCGAATAATATTCGGTCCTACTTTATAGGATCCGGAGCGGTATCGCTCATTGCCGTTATACACTCCTTCATTAATCGCGGCAGCAAGTGTAAAAATTTTCATCGTCGATCCCGGCTCATACGGGTAGGAAATCGCATCATTAAAATAGTTAGTGATATTGCGTTTATTCGGGTCAAAGCTCGGTCTTGTCGCCATCGCCAAAATTTTCCCCGTTTTCGGATCGGCGACAATGGCAATGATTTTTTTCGGCTTATATTGTTTTTCGACCTCATTTATCGCATCTTCCAAAAACGTCTGAATTTTTCCATCAATCGTTAAATATACATTGGCTCCGTTATCGGGCGGAACGATCTTTTCCTTTGTATTTGGCAGCCGGAATCCGTTTATATCTCCGGCAAAGGAAACGTAGCCATCTTTTTCATGTAAATACTTATCCAGCTTTTTCTCAAGCCCCATTTTTCCGACTGTTTCATTGTTCTCACTTTTTTGCGCATAGCCAATGACATACGAAGCGAAATTCCCGTTTGGATAAAATCGTTTCGTATCGCGAATAAATCCGATTCCCGGGAGATGGAGCGCCTCGATTTTTTGCTTTAGCTCATAACTAATATTTCGCCCATGGGGGCCAAATTCCACTTGCTTTGCATCTTTCTTTAAAATCCGCTCCACTTCATCGACATCCATGTCTAACAACGGGGCCAGCTTTTTGGCGGTTTTGTGCGGATGAACAACATGTCTTGGATGGTCAGGATCGGTCGTCATCTTTGGATCTAGGACAGCAACAACAGTATACGACGGCACATCCTGAGCCAGCACTTCGCCGTTGCGGTCAAAAATGGTTCCACGTTTTGCTTCGATCTTCCGTTGCTGTCTGTATTTTTCTTCCGCCTTCACCGCCAGCACTTGGCCGTCGGCGACTCCCGTTACTTGCAGCTGAACAAAACGGGCAAATAACACAAAAAAGAGCAGACTGAATATAAAAAATAATATAGCTGCTCCTTTATGTGTATTTTTATGCTTTTTCATATCCATCGGCCATCATTCCTGTACGACTTTCACATTGTTTTCGTTTAACGAGAGGCCGAGCTCTTTCGCCTTTTGCAAAATTCGTTCATACGTGCTTAACTGTTGCACTTCCACATATAAATCATTGTTTTGTTTTTGCTGTTCTTGAATCGTCTCTTCTAGTTTTTGGATATCTTTGTTCATTTGATAAATTTTCACTTGATTGGACACTATATGTACGGCTGCATACATGACAAACACGCAGAACGAAACAAATAAAAGCTTTTCCCCTAATGTAAAGCGAATGCGCAGCTTTCGTTGCTTTCTTGTATGGGAGCGCGGCGACGGACGGTGCTGTTCGTGAACTTTTACTGCGGTATTGTTCATTTTCTTTCACCCTCCTATAACTGATACGGTTTTATCGAATCTTCCATTTCTTGATAGCGAATAGAATCGCTCTTATAGTTTCTCGGCAATGCGCAACTTTGCGGAACGCGCGCGATGGTTTTGTTCTACTTCTTCTTCAGAAGGAACGATCGGCTTTTTCGTAATGATTTTTAGTACGGGGCGGTGCTGATCGGGAATAAGCGGAAGTCCGGGAGGAAGCTGCGGACCTTGGCTTGCTTCTTTAAAAGCCGCTTTACAAATACGGTCTTCTAGCGAGTGAAACGTAATCACACTAATTCTTCCACCGCATTTTAATAAATCAATTGCCTGTGTAATCGCATCTTTAAATGCTTGCAGCTCATCGTTGACGGCAATGCGGATTGCCTGAAAAATTCGTTTCGCAGGATGCCCCCCGCTCCGTCTCGCTGGCGCCGGAATCGCCGCTTTAATGATGTCGACTAGCTCCCCCGTCGTTTCAATTCGCTTTTCTTTGCGCACTTCTTCAATTTTTCGCGCCACTTGTTTTGAAAACTTTTCCTCGCCGTAATGAAAAAAGATATGAACGAGCCTCTCATACGGCCATTGGTTAACGATGTCATACGCCGTTAACGATTGCTCGCGGTTCATCCGCATATCCAATGGCGCATCATAGTGATAGCTAAAGCCGCGTTCCGGCATATCGAGCTGCGGCGAGGACACTCCTAAATCAAATAAAATCCCGTCTACTTCTTCGACCCCGCGCGCCGCCAGTTCTTCTTGCAGAAAACGAAAGTTTCTATGAATAAACGTTACTTGTTTTTCGTAACGCGCTAATCGCTTCTTCGCATGCTCGATGGCCATATCATCTTGATCGAAAGCAAACAACCGGCCTTTTTCCGACAATTGCGAAAGCAAATACTCGCTATGTCCTCCGCCACCAAGCGTGCAGTCGACATAAGTTCCATCTGGTTTAATGCGAAGCCCATCTACTGCTTCTTTTAATAGTACGGTTGTATGTTGAAACACATGTTCACCACCTTTATCTCTTTGAAAAGAATTCGCACCATCGCAGTCTAGCTTGCTAAATTTATTTTTAACAGGTCGATCGTTTATTTATTATACCGCAAAACACAACAAAATTTTAGCTTTTTTTGTAAAAACACGTCTTCTTCTGTTTGTTTTTGTCGCATTTCAACACTGCACTGAAGATTGCGAACAAATGTTTTTTATTTTTATTTCCACTCTCTTTTTGTATTGTTTAACTATTCATTTTCATAAAAAAAAATCCTGCAGCAAACAGGATTTTTCTTTTCGACTTTTTCTTTGAAAAACAATTATATATATACAATTTTATGCATCCCATTCCAATGGCCGTTTAATTGTAAAAGTTTTTCTACAAAATCAAATCCGTATTTGTTAATGTAATAGAAAATATTCCAAATCCGCTCCTGTGGCGCTCCGTCCGGTCTTAATGACATTTCCACGCGCAAAAATTTTTGCAACTCCGCCTCATATTTACGTATTAACGCCTTCTGCAACGTTTGCTGAAGAAAATCGATTTGTGCCTGCACGAAGGCGGCATTTTTCGTCAGCACCCCCGCTAATCCGCGGTCAATTTCCATGCCGATTTCCCGAAGCGGACGGTGAATCTTTTCGATTTCCTCCTTCGCTTTGGCGAATAGGTCTTCGAGCGGATAGCGGGCCTTTTTAGCCAGCCATTGTTGTTTTACCGCTTCGATACGCCCTTCAAGCACATCCATAATATCGATGCCAATGTCGGCTAAATCCGTTTGAATGGAGCGCTCGACAATCGTCATCTGGACGCGCGGAACGACTGGCGGCATTTGCAGACCAAAGACGGAAAATGCTTCTTTGAGCTCGGCCCAATAAGCGATTTCCCCGGGACCGGCCACAAACGCCAGCGTCGGCAGCAAAAACTCTTGCATAAGCGGGCGGGTCACGACATTATTGCTTAAACAGGCGGGCTTTGTTTTGGCCAATTGCATTAACTCTTCTTTCGCCAACATTATGTTCCCTTTTTTGCTGCGAAACATTTCTTTCTGCGGGTCATATTCGAGCAGCCAGCGCTCTCGTCCGTCGTAATAAAATAAATTCGCAGAATGCGCATGAATATCAAGCATCTGTTTATAGCCGAGCCGGCGAAGTTCTTCTTGCTTTTGCAATACCGCAGCCGTTATCTCGCGATGGCGCTCGATCAAAACCGTAAAAAAGCCGCTCTCTAGCGTACGCAGCCCGGCATCGGCCGCGTTCAGCACCACCAAGCCTTCTGAAGCGAACAGACGCAAAACAATCGAAGCGAAAAAGTCAACAAACGTTTGCGATTCTTCTAAACATCGGAATAGAAAATCGAGCAGCTTATTCGTCGTTTCTGTTTCGCCATACGTTTTGACGACACTAGTGACCCATTCATAACCAATTTGACGGTCCAGCGGTACGTCCGCTACCATGCGTTTTTCCTGTGGGGCATGGGGATAAACCACTTTTTTCATTTTTCCGCCTTCGACAACGTACACATGATTGACTTCGGCGATATCATGATCTTCGCCGGCAATCCAAAAAATCGGGACGACCGGCACGCCTAGCTGTCTCTCTTGTTCTTTCGCAAGCGTGATGATCGTAATAATCTTGTAAATAGTATAAAGCGGCCCGGTCAATAGTCCTGCTTGCTGCCCCCCGACAACTACTACGCTTTCTCGGTCAAGCAGCTTCTCGATATTCTCCATTGTTTTGGAGCCTGCCTGAAACCGTTTATGATAGGAGCGCAAATATTCAACGAGTTCGCGGCGTAAATAGGCTCTATTTTTTATATCAGAAAGCCGCCTCCAAAACACATCCTCGGCTTTGAGTGAATAAGAAAAACCTTTTTCTGTTGGAAAAACGCCGTTTATGTAATCGGTTGCCAACAATGTAGTAGCCCCCAAAGAAATCTCGCGAACCTCCATGTAAAAACTCCCTTTCTTATGGTCTTATGTATATAATATTCTTTCATGAGTATAGCACTTCTTTTTCGCAAATAAAAAAACAGTTGCTCATGATGGCCGCATGTTTTTTTATAAGTTGCCAGACACTCTTATGACCATTCCATAAACGAGAAGGCCGGCGTAAAGCATGAAAAACAATAGGAAGCTGGCCCGCCAAAACAGGCGGAAAATCACGGCAAAGTGAAAATCCTCCTTTTTCCGCCAATACCCGATAGCAATCAGCATATGCATCAGTAGCAAAAAAAGAACAATGTACCATAAATACGACTTCCCCGAAAGAATCATAAGCAAGAAGTGAACAGCGACAATAAAAAACAGCGTGGATACGTTTACTGCCGCATAAAACGATTTCCGTTTTCTTTTCCATAGCTTGCGCGCAAAGAAATAGACAAGAAAAAAGGCTAATAGCGGCATGGTGACAAACGTCGCGAGCAGCCATGCCAACAGCTCATCCATGTTTTTCTCCCCCTTCTTCCATCCCCTTGATCGCATAAAATAAAAATTGCGAGAGCGGCAACTCTATGCCAAGTTCGTCCCCTTTTTTTAACACATATCCTAAAATAGCATCTACTTCCGTTTTCCGATGTCGCGCGATGTCCATGTACATCGATGAATAGTTTTCTGCTGTTTTTTGACAAATGTTCACAATATGCTTCCATGCCGCCGCTCCATCTTTAATCGGCAATACTTGCTGCAATTCGGAAAACAATAGCTTCATCATTTCGTAATATGGCGCTACTTGCAGCAACTTTCCGTTTGGAACGCGCAAAAGCGCTGTCAATGGATTAATGACGGCATTGACGATCAGTTTCTTTACTAGTACTTGCTCCCAGTCGTCGGCAATTTCAAACGAAAAATCAGAAATACATCTTGCTGCTAGAGGCATGACGTCTTGCAATGTGCCATATAAGCTGGCTAGCACGATTTTGCCAATTCCGGTATGTTCTACCGTACGATCGTCCCGTTTTATCGCACCATGCTCCACCACACCGACAACAACATTTTTTTCGGCAAAAGCAGCTAACTTTTCCACATGTCCCATTCCATTTTGCAAAAAAACAATGGTTTGAACGTGGCGAAACCGTTCTGTGTTGTCAAGGACAGACGACATATCATATTGCTTCACCGTGATAAATACAATATCATCATCAATGGCTGCTTCAGCAAATGGCGCCGCCTGTATGGAAATGCACATGGTTTCTCCTTTTTTTTCAAGCCGCAATCCCTCATTCTGTAATCGCTTTGCTTGCGGCGAGCGCCTTGTGTACACAGTGACTTTATATTCTTTACCTAGATATGCGGCGACTAGCAAACCGATCGCTCCGCCGCCGACAATGCCAATTTTCACAACATCCCCCTGCCTTCCAACTAATTCATGTTAGTTAGTCCTATTTTAGCAAACAAGCGCTTTATACGTTAAGAAAAAAAGCTGACGTTGTCGTCAGCTTTTATGGCTTCTCTGCGTTTTCCGGAACGAGGTTTTGTTCGTGGGCATCTTTTTCGTTTTGCCCCTGCTCTTCTTCCAGTGCGATCATTTTTCGCGCCCGTTCCATAATGGCAAGCAATGTTTTATACTCTGCTTGAATAGTTGATAGTTCTTTTTGCAACGCTTCTTTCTCCGCTTGTAATTTCGTGATCATTTGCTGCAATTGCTCCATATCTTTCTTTAAAGCCCGGTTTTCATCTGCTATTCGTTGCGAGTCGCGCGCTTTTTGCCCGTATGTTTGCAAAAACGCGATTACATCAGACCATGTTAAGTTTTTCTCCAATCTTGCTTCCGCCCTCTTTTGCCCCCCTTCTTCATTCGATGCCGCTATTTCTTTTTTGCGCTCCTTCCGCTGTCTCTTTGCCAGCTCAATTTCCTCTTTATACTGTTTTCGCACATAGGAATTCCAGCGAAAACCGCACGCAGCTGCCGTGCGCGACAAACGCCGCCCTACTTCCTCAAAAGCTTGAAGCTGCGTGCCGCCTTCACGAATATAGCGCAAAACCACTTCCGCTAACAGCAAATCTTCCTCTTGCGTCCATGCATCCTGACGTACACTTGTCATCTCCTTCCCCCTCCCTAACAGCCACTTTTTTCACTATATGGTATGCGGCTAATAGAAAAGATAGAAGGGGAAAATTATGATTTCTGCAAAAAAGCCTGCACTGCTTTGGCATGTTCTTCCGAGCCCCATAATTCGGCGCACCGGCTGATTTCGGCAAAAAACCTCATGCGGAATTCATCACTTTTCCATTTTTCTACCGCCGCCAGCTTATAGGCGCGCAAGACAGCAACTGATTGCGATACGTACGGGGCGAGCAGTTGTCGACATTCTTCACGCAGATCATTGCCGGTCAGCACCGCATCGATCCATCCATATGCTTGCATTGTCTCCGCCTGAATTCTTTCGGCGCGCAGCAGTATATTCAGCGCTTGCGCGTAAGGGAGCTTTTCAAAAAGCATCGTTGCTCCGCCCCACCCGGTTGTTATTCCTAGCTTTCCTTGAATAAAGCCGATTTTGCTTCCCGATTTCGCGTAGCGAAAGTCGCAGGCCGACGCCAACTCACAGCCGCCGCCCATCGCAGCGCCATTGATCAAGGCAACCGTTGGTTTAGACAGCGTAAGCAACGAATATAAAAGTTCGCCCATCCTTTTTAACATTTGTTTCGCGCTTTCAGCTTGTAAATGTTGAAATTGGCTTAAATCGCCGCCAGAACAAAACGCTTCCTCGCCCGTCCCGGTGATGACGAGCATTTTTGCCTGCCTATCATTTTCCACCAGCTTTATCGTTTCTTTTAATTTGTCCATTACTTCGAAGTTAATAGCATTGCGTTTTTCCGGACGGCAAATCGTAAACCAAACAACCCCATCTCGGTCATGTTCTATGTTCGCTACTGTCATATTCTTTTTCCCCCTTTTAAAAAACAATTGGGCGTTAAGGACGCATTTTCCTGCATTGTCTGTATAAAAAAACAACAAGCACAAGTTTTTGCTTTCTTGTGCTTGTTGCTAATGAAAGATTATTTGTTGACAACTTCTCTTCCTTTGTAAGTTCCGCAAGATTTGCAGACGCGGTGAGCCAATTTCATTTCACCGCAATTTGGGCATTCTACCATGCCTGGCACTTGCAATTTAAAGTGAGTGCGGCGCAGTCTTTTTCTTGTTTTTGATGTTCTTCTAAAAGGTACTGCCATGCTTCCCACCTCCTTATCAGCATGTCGAAGTATCAGCAAAAATCCGGATTCAACCCGGGTGCTTTGCTTATTCCTTATTATCCTTATCAAAAAACTTCGCTAGGCCGGCCAGACGAGGGTCGATTTTCTGTTTTGCCTGTTCTGCCGCCATCTCTTCCCAGCGATCTTCCTGAATGACTTCCCATCCTTCTCCGGACTGAGGAGCCCCGCCTTGTGCCGTTCCTTCTTCCGCAAACACTTGCAGCGGAATTTCCAAAAGAATAAGTTCTTTAATAATCGGCATCAAATCTACTGTTTCATTTTTTACTAAATGTGTATCTTCATCTGTCGATACGATATCATAATCATTTGTAAAAAACGTTTCCGTCGTTTCAATGGAAAATGGGTACGAAACGTCGACCAACGTCCGCGAACAAGGTAGCACCATCGTCCCCGACACGGACAGATGAAAAGTGAATTTAGTCGGGCCAATATCCGCCTTTCCTTGTACATGCACGGGTGAAATATCTCGGATCAATGTATCAATTTGCTTTAAATCGGAAACATCGACATATTCGTCAATCGGCATTTCCCTATGTTGAAACTGCTGCAGTTGATGAACAGTCCATTTCATAAAAAATCACCTCAAGACAACAAAGAAAATTATACGTTTCATTTCTTTATTTGTCAATATTTTTTCTTTACAGTATAATTGTTGTCAGTTTCCGTACAATTTATCACCTTGCTCGATAAAATAATGATTAGGGAGAAGGCAAATGAAAGCGGCTGGAATTATTGTCGAGTATAATCCGTTCCATAACGGACATTGGTACCACCTGCAGGAAACAAAAAAACAAACTGGGGCCGATTGTGTCATTGCCGTGATGAGCGGAAATTTTCTGCAGCGTGGGGAGCCGGCGCTCGTATCGAAATGGGCGCGTACGAAAATGGCGCTCGCAGCTGGTGTCGATATCGTGATCGAACTGCCATATGCGTTTGCCGTGCAAGCGGCGGAGCGGTTCGCTAACGGCGCGGTGATGCTCCTTTATGCGTTACATTGCGCGGAAATTTGTTTTGGAAGCGAAAATGGAGATATAACGGCATTTCTTGACGCAGCCAAAACATTTTTGAAGCAAAAAGAGGAACATGACCGTTATGTACAGGAAGCGCTGCAAAAAGGACTCAGCTACCCACAGGCCAACGCGGAAGCCTGGAAACGATTCGGCCTTGCTTCGCTTGACTTAGCAAAACCAAACAATATGCTCGGCTTCGCTTATGTGAAATCGATTTTACAAAACCAACTTCCAATCGTACCGCGTACGATTCGCCGCATCGCTTCCAACTACCATGATGAAACCTTTTCGCATCCATCCATCGCCAGTGCAACCAGCCTGCGGAAGACGCTGCAAGGATCGGCTGGCAGGCTGGAAATGATCGCTCCGTATATACCGGCTGCGACGAAACAAGTATTAAGGCAATATACGGAAACATACGGCACCCTTCATGAATGGGAAGTCTATTTCCCGTTTTTAAAATACCGCATCATGACGGCAGAAGAAGCAGAACTTCGCGAAATCGCCGGCGTCGAAGAAGGAATTGAATACCGCCTAAAGCAAGCAATCGCCACCGCTTCAACGTTTTCTGCGTTGATCGATAAGGTGAAAACAAAGAGATATACATGGACGCGGTTGCAGCGAACATGCACCCATATTTTGACGAATTTTACAAAAGAACAACAAAACCAGGCGGAAGCGCCGACATACATTCGTTTGCTTGGCATGACGGAAAACGGGCGCCGCTACTTGCAGCATGTGAAAAAACATTTATTATTGCCGCTCGTCACGAAAGTGGCAAAATTAAAGAATGACCCGATTTACCGGCAGGAAAAAAAAGCGGCTTCTGCTTATGCCGCTATATTCCCCGAACCGCTTCGCACACAGGTGCTGAAGGAAGAATACGCAACCGCTCCGATTCAACTGTAGCAACCACCGACAAACAGCGAAACTATTGCATCTGTTTTAAATAGCGGATGGCATCATCAAACGTATCGACCGGGACAATTTTCATCTTTGTCCCAATTTTTTTCGCTGTTTTCACTGCTTCGCGATAGTTTGAATCAGCCGCGCCATGTTCATTAGGAGCAAAGAAAATTTCCGCTCCTTCGCGGTCAGCGGCGACAATTTTTTGTGAGATGCCGCCAATTGGACCGACTTCTCCTTCCATATTAATCGTGCCAGTGCCGGCAATTTTATGTCCTTTCGTAATATCTTCCTTCACTAATTGGTTATAAATTTCCAGAGAAAACATTAACCCGGCCGATGGTCCGCCGATTTGTTCAGAGTCAACGCGGACAGGCGGATTTGTAACGATGTCATAATCAGTTGCGAGTGAAATCCCAATGCCGATTTGTTTCGGCTCATGCGGGAATGGCATTAACGCCAGCGTCGCTTCTCTTTGTTTTTTGCCGCGAACAAATGTAACATGAATTTTATCGCCTTTTTTCTTTGCGCGGATATATTTTACCATCTGGTCCGATGTAGTCATCTTTTTTCCGTTGATTGCCACAATGCGGTCGCCGACTTTTAACTGTCCTTCCGCCGGCATATGCGGCAACACGCTCATCACATATACCCCTTTTGTTTTATAGGAAACAGGCTTGCCGGCTTTTTTATAGGCAACAGCAATCGCCGCTTCCTTTGACTGCTCCATCAGCTGAAGCTGGCGCATCGTGTATTCTTCATCTGTTTCCCCTTCTTGTTTAATTTCCTCAAGCGGATAAAGTTCATAAAACGGACGAGCATGGGCAAGAAGATAGGAGATGGCATTCGCTCTTCCCATTCTCACGGTCGTTAACATGAACGTCCCCGCATCATCATCGCCGTGCTCCACATGAACGAGCGGTTTTAAATCTTGTGCGCTTCCGGGCATCGTCACATAGTAGGGAAGCTTAATAAAAATAGCTAGTAATGCTATGATGACGCCAAAGAAAAACGCCATCGCATATGTTCGTTTCTTCATCAGCACGAATGCTCCTTCCACTTTTCAATTGCTTGGCGAATTTTTGCTAGATCTTTTTTTGCCTCCTGTTCTCCGGCCGCGATAATCTCTTCGACATGAGTGAATGCACGGGAACTATATTGCTCCAAACGCGGACGAATCATCACATCCGAGGAAAGCCGCCGATGAGAGACGATTTCGTCCTGCAAAATATCAAGACTTTGTAAAATAACATCGAATATGGAAGTAATTTCCCCATTTACATTCAGTGGTGACACATCAACAGCAATGACCATATCCGCGCCCATTTCACGGACAACGGAAACGGGGACACGGTCGACTACCCCTCCATCTACAAGCAGTCGCCCGCCGATCTCTGCAGGAACAAAAATACCGGGAATGGAAATGCTGGCCCGTACCGCGCGGGCTACCTCACCTTGACGAAACACCACCTTTTTTCCTGTCTTCAAGTCGGTAGCGACAATTGCTACCGGAATCGCTAGTTCCTCTATTTGTTTTCCTTTAGTGAGAAGCCGGATAAACTCGGTAATTCGTTTTCCAGAAATTAATCCCATTTTCGGGATCGTCAAGTCGATAAAATCATTGCGGCGAAACGATTTTGCGAGCTTATATAAACGATCAAGGCCGAGGCCGCTCGCATACAAGGCAGCGACAAGCGCTCCGATGCTGCTTCCTGCTATATAAGAAATTGGAATGCCCTCCTCTTCCAATACCTTCAGCACACCAAGATGGGCAAATCCTCTTGCTCCTCCTGAACCTAACGCCAATCCAATTTTCGGAAACACTCTGCCTCCCCCTTCCGTATGGCGTTCATGGTCCTATCTTATGGTCTAAAACTTCCCCCTATACTCGTATATTAGATTATATGAGGTTGTACATCGCAATAAGACGTTCAAAGGGGGGAGAGAAATTGTCTTCGGCCGGAGGCAGAACAAATATGAAGCAAAAAGCAAAAACCATCTTTCTCGCTTCAGCTGTCACTTTATTCGCCTTTTCCTTAATTTGTTACCCACAGCAATCATTAGAAGCGTCGATTCGCGGTTTAAATATGTGGTGGGAAGTGGTATTTCCATCACTATTACCCTTTTTTATTGTCTCCGAATTATTAATCAGCTTTGGCGTGGTGAATTTGCTTGGCGTTTTACTAGAGCCGCTCATGCGCCCTCTTTTTCGCGTTCCCGGCGTCGGTGGCTTCGCCTGGGCGATGGGAATGGCATCGGGATATCCATCAGGGGCAAAATTAACTGCTCGTCTCTATCAGGAAAAACAAATTTCTGCGATCGAAGCAGAACGGCTCGCTTCATTCACCAATTCGTCCAACCCATTATTTATTTTCGGTGCGGTGTCGGTCGGATTTTTTCATAATCCGAATCTTGGTCTTATTTTAGCCGCTTCCCACTATATGGGAAACATCTGTGTAGGCATGATCATGAGGTTTCACGGCAAAGCAGAAGAAAAAGAAAGACCAAAACGGCCGCGTCGCGCGTTTTCCCTTCCTTACGCTTTCCGTGTTCTTCATGAAACGCGCCTAAAAAACGAACAGCCCCTTGGAAAATTGTTAGGAGACGCCGTACGATCCTCCGTCCAAACATTATTAATGATCGGCGGATTTATCATTCTTTTTTCTGTCGTTAATAAACTGCTTTACATGATGCATATTACAGAACATATCGCTCTTATTTTTCAGTATGTCCTTCACTTGTTACAAATGCCCGAAGAACTTAGCATTCCAATGATTTCCGGCCTATTCGAAATTACGCTCGGCAGTCAAATGATCAGCCAAACCGATGAAGCCGAACTGCTGCAAAAAGCAATCGCAACAAGCTTTGTTCTTGCCTTTGGCGGATTTTCCGTACAGGCGCAAGTCGCAAGCATTCTCGCCGAAGCGAATATCCGCTTCAAACCGTTTTTTATTGCGCGGATGATGCACGGATGCTTTGCCGCTTGCTTTACATATATATTGTGGAAGCCTCTTTATTTGCAAACCGTTGGCAACAACGCAGGGGCCATCCCAGCGTTTTTCGCGGTTCATTCCGCCAGCGGATGGAACAATTACTGGAAGCTGATGCAGCAGTTCGGACCGATTGTGACTATCTCCTTTTTATGCCTTTATATATGGCTTACTGCTGCGGCTATGCCCAAAAAAAAGCAATAGCGCCAAATAAGACGAGGCTGACTTAAAAGAAACGCTCTTTTAAGTCAGCTGTTAATTGCCATCCCCGTTGGAAGCAATAGCAGCAAATTTCCTTTTCAGCGCTTCTTCGACGACAGGCGGCACTAAATCGGAAATATCGCCGTTATATTTTGCTACTTCTTTCACAATGCTCGAACTTAAAAAAGCGTACTGGCTGTTTGTCATCATAAAAAACGTTTCGATGTTTTCATCAAGGACACGGTTCATCGACGTGATTTGCATTTCGTATTCAAAGTCAGAAACAGCTCGCAGCCCACGTAAAATGGCATTGGCGTTTTTGCTGCGCGCATAGTCGACAAGCAGGCCGTGGAACGACTCTACATATACATTAGGAAACGGACGCGTGACCTCCCGCAATAGCTCTATCCGCTCTTCTACGGAAAACAGCGGTTTCTTGGAAGAGTTGTTCAAAACCGCCACATACACTCGATCAAACACCTTTGCGCCCCTTTTAATAATATCTAAATGGCCATATGTAACTGGGTCAAAGCTTCCTGGACAAACTGCAATGCTCGCCATTTTCCTATTCCCCTTTCTCCTCATCCGTATACCGGTAAATCGAAACCGCGGTAATCCCATACGTCTCCTGTTTCCATTTGTACAGGCCTCCTATCTGTTCAGGAAGGCGTATTTCCGCAGCATGTTCGGCAACGACAACACCGTCTTTTTCCAGAAGATGATGCGCATCAATAAAGGAAAGAAGCGATGGCAACTTTTGCTCTTTGTATGGCGGATCAAGAAAAATCACATGAAAGCAAAGCCCGCGTTTGACAATCGCCTTTAACGCCCGTTCGGCATCATTTCGATATATTTCGGCCTGATCTTGCAGTCCGCATGCCGCTACGTTTTTTTTGATCGTTTTCACCGCCTTGGCGTCATAGTCGACAAAAATGACCAGATCGAGCCCACGGCTTAATGCTTCAATTCCAAGACCACCGCTACCGCCGAATAAGTCAAGGCCAACACCGCCGGAAAAATACGGACCGATCATATTAAATATTGCTTCCTTCACTTTATCCGTTGTTGGTCTCGTCGACATTCCTGGAACCGCTTGCAGATGTCTGCCTTTACATTTTCCGGAAATGACTCTCATCGCTTTTCACCACGTTTTAACTTTGATGCTATTCAACGTTAATCCTATCATAAACTTTATTATAGTAAAACAGGCGAATTTTTCATAGTGGCATGTATAGAAATCAACAGACTGTCCATAATGAGTAATGACAACATCCACGCGGATGTTGTTGCCAACCACGGAGAAGACTTACGTTTCCCCATAAGTTCTTCCTCCGGTTTCTCCTCTCCCTTTTCTTTTCCTTTCGTTTGCTTGTTCCTCCGATGCGCGGAGGAAAGCAAATGTAAAGGATCCCTGCAGACAAAGTGCTGCAGGGCTTTTTTTTGTTTTGGAAACAAACGCGAAATTTTTATTTGAAATTTTGCTAAACAATGATTAAAGTTATGTATGAACCATATCATAAGGGGGATATCCATGATTCAGCGTTTTATCGAGCTAGGTGAAGGCTATTCGGATATATATGAATTAATAGAGCTGGCCCGAGCAAATCGCCATCGTTTATCCGGGCTTTTTGCTTTTCATACAGTGAAAAACGGAAAACCGGTAACGTCCTGCGTCGTCGTCCTGCATCCGACCGATCCAGGGGATTTCCAGCCGCTTTACATCTGCCGCGAAGGGATTCCTAATCCATCTGTAAAACCAAACAAGCGCTATGAGCTATTTGCCCAGCTGGCGAAAGAGCTGGGAACGGAGATTATTCATTTGGAAGTAAAACCTTCCACCCTTTTCGCAGAATTGGATCTATATTACCAGCATTTAATCGGCATTATGCGAATGAACCGCTTTATCCCTCCCCTTCAATAGGAAAAAGAAGAGAGGCTGACTTAAAGGCCGGATTAGCCGCCTACCGGGTCAGCCTCTCTTAGTCGGTCGAATATCCTAACGGATAAGAGGAGTCTTTTTCCTTTTCCTCTTTGGATTCAAACTCCAACTTTAAAAATGGGCGGTAAGATGGTTCTACCCGTTTGACAAACGGTAAGGAAGCAAGCTTTTTCATCATTTCATCGACTTGCTCCATATCGCAATATAAAACGACATATTTTAACCGTTTCGAAATATAATGAATGTTGCCGAATTTCCGCAAATGTCTACTATGCTTCAATGAATGAAGCCAAACGATAATTCCTTGTCGTTTTGGAAACATATCACCATTCCCCTTTTTATGCTATATGCGGCAACCGCAGCTTCCTCCCGCTCCGCAGCCGCCAGAACAGCTTGCGGACAAAAAGTACGGGTTTCCCGTTGGGACTTTAATTTGCTCGGATACCGCCTTGCCAATTAAGACACTAATCTCGTCCAGCAGCTCCTGAACCGCGTTTTCCGCTTTTTTAAAAGCGGCAATCGTCTCGTGAAAATCAAGCTCGCGCTTTGCTTCACGTACTTCTTTCATCACTTGATAATAATCAGGATGATACTTTCCAAAGCGCTGCACCTCTTCATATCGCTCCTTCGCTTTCGCAAAACGAGCGATAATATCTTGGGCAACGCGGTCTTGCTTCAGCCGTTGCAAGCAGCGGCGGTATTCTTCCGCCACTTCCGATTGTACAACCATTTTCGCTAATGCTTCTGCTTTATCTAAAATCTCGATGCGCTCGAGAGTTGCAATAATCACGTAATTAGCACCTCCACTGTAATGATACCATGAGAAGAAGGAAAATGAGAAGTGAGGAGGATCAGTTGAACAGGCGGTTAACATAAAAAAAAGTCTGACCTCCCCGTCAGACCTCTCTTATGGAATCGTTACGGAAAATTCATGCAACATTCCAGTGACTTTTCCATCATTATAAACGAGTTCAAGCCGGACGACATGTTTTCCGGCCGGTAATCCGCGCAACATAAATGCTGCTGTATATACCTCATTGATTTTCTGGCCGTTTAAATAGACGTTAATATGCCCGCCATTTTTCCCTTTTTGGAACGGAAAATTGGCAGCGACGCACTCAATCAATACGTCTTTCCCTTTTACACGATGTTTAACCTGGAACGATTTGCTGACTCCTGTCATCGCGTGTACGACGTTAGGCATATTTGTTTGCGGCGTCGGTTTATCATTCCCGCACGCGCCTAACAAAACTACGAAAAATAAACATAACATCATTATTCTTTGCGGCAAAGACATCACTCCTTTGAGAAATAGTCTTTGCCTTTTTGCAAAAAATTAGTCACGCATCGCCTGAAACATATGCAGCATTAAGGAAGCCATCTGCAAAGAATTAGCGATTTTCTCTACTTTATGCGGAATCGTCTGCTTATAGTAATGCAGCGCTTCTAACTCAAACGAAGGCAGCTTGTGCGGGTAGCGGGAGAGAAGGCGATACCAACGCGGCTGTTCGCGAATAAACGATTGCAGCATTTTTTTCTGGCGAATATATTGCATTACTTCTTTCCTCATTGGCGCCCCCCTTAATCTTTGCGAAACGAAAATGGATGTTCATCTTTTGCCGCACTTATATGCTGCTTTTCCGGCCCTTGAAATTGAGTAATAATATTTTGGATGGCAGCAATCGCTTGCTGAACGCTCTCCAAATGTTTCTGTACCTCATCTGAGTCCATATTTTGCAATATATTAGAAATTTTCTCAAGCCATTTGCTGCCTCCTTTCTCTTTTTGCTTCGCCGGTGACTGCTCTTGTTTATACGATTCCCACATTTCATCGTCCTCGCCAAATAAATACCAATCTTCGTAAAACTCTTTCCACGTCTTTTTTCCGCTGCGTACTTCCTGAATAATTTTCGGATGTTTTTTTACAAACTGCTTAAACTTTTCCACCGAAGGATGTAGATGTTTGGCCATCGAATACCTACTCCCCCTTTATCCACTCATGCCTATCTACCATATACTATCGCATATATTGGATTGACGTGCGCCCATTTTTTCCACCATAATGGAAAAGTCATCATTCCTTTTGTTCCCACGTCTTTAAAAAGTCTTGCGTATAATAATCACCGGAAACGCCAACGCCAAGATCAGTAAATTGCTCGTTTAATAATGTTTCGCGATGACTTTTGCTGTTCAGCCACTCCTCTACTGCTTCAATGCCGTCCACCTGATGCGCGGCAATATTTTCCCCAGCCATTTGAAATTTTATATTTGCCTTCAATAGTCGATCTTGCAGATCTCCGTGCTTTGGCGATTCATGAGAGAAAAAATGATGGTCTTGCATATCTTTGCTATGCATGTAAGCGGCGATTGCCGCTTTCTCATGCCAGCGGACCGGATCTACGCGATGGCGGTGCCGGATGACATTCGTAATATCAAAAATTTGCCTTGCGTTCGCCAATTCGACTTCCCGCTGCTTTTTTGCGGATAAAGGAGCGGGATTAGGCAAGATGCCGCGGTATACAAGCTCATACGGCCGTATTTTTACAAATGTTTCCTTTGTCATTAGACGAATGCTTGAAACCTTTCCCGTAAAACGATCGACATATAATTGCGCATAGACATCACCGATTTTGACAATCGGTCGAGAGGCATAATCTTGTTCCGATAACTCGAAGCGGTATGTTCCCGTGCTTAATTTTATTTCCACATTGGACAAAACAGGCATCATTTTAAATAATTCCGAAAGTGGTTGACCAATGTAAAACGGTTTTGCATTTACATGTTCTCCGCATACAAATGCCGTAACAACCTTTCCGTCCATCATCCCTATTTGGAAGTATTCGCTCGCCTTTCGATTATAAATCCACCATTCATAGTCATAGGCAGAAGCGTCGATTCTGGTTGGCGTGCCAAACTTCTTTTTTACATCTTTTTCTGTTTTTCCAATCAGCGAAACAATGCCGCTTTCGACCTTCGGTTCCTTTACAATATGTTTGTTCGATTCTTCTTGCGGCGGGCTAAGTGGAGAGGGACTTGGTGCAAAATAATAAAATCCAATTAATAATAACAAAACAAGGAAAAACCATTTCACATGGCAACTCTCGCTTTCCGAAAAAGATATCCTATTGTCATTATAGCCTTTTTCCCACCGCAAAAAAACGCAAAAAGAAAACGAATCCCCCGCTCTTTCAGGGGAATTCGCCTATACGAACTAATTGCGTTTTAATGAAGAAAATCCCGTTCCGAAATTTCGGTTAATGCCCGACCCGCGCTTTCATCGGAATAACGGTTTGTGGCAAGGTCGCCAAGGGAAACGATCCCTACAAGCTGGCCGTTTTCCACCACCGGAAGACGGCGGATTTGATGACGCGCCATTTGCTCTGCCGCTTCTTGTACAGAAGCATCAGGAGTTACTGTAATTAATTGATCGCTCATTACTTCCGTCACTTGGGTAGAACCTGGTCGCTTTTCGGCGATTCCGCGCACGACTAAATCACGGTCTGTAATCATTCCGATCAATCGTCCATGATCAACGACCGGAATCGCCCCAACGTTTAAATCACGCATTTTTACTGCTACTTCGTATACGTTATCGACAGGTGTGCAATATTCCACATTGGTTGTCATCACATCACGCACTGTTTGCATGATCCTTCTCTCCTTAAATATTTAGTTAGCTATTTCCCAATGAACATTTGTGTCCAATAATGGCCTTATGAACTGCCTTTTGCATAACCGACTCCAATATGAGTAAAATTTTTGTTTAAAATATTGGCACGATGGCCTGGCTATTCATCCATGCGTTGACTACTTCTTGCGGAGTGCGCTGACCTGCAGCAATATTTTCTCCAGCTGTACGGTAACGCATTCCAAAATTTTTCATCATCGTAAATGACAATCCATACTTGGCGTGCCGGCTCCCCATTTCCTGCAATGAATAATAAAACAAGCATAAGTTTTTCATGGCTTATGCCTCCACCTTTTCGCTTTTAGTTTCACCAAATTTTAAAAAAATAACAATTAAAATTTATTTCAAATGGAAAAATGCCGCAAAATAGTAAACAATTCATTGAAAATCCAACCACTTTCATACTATTATAAATGAAGGAATATCTTCTTTTTCGCGTACTAGCATATCGTGTTGTTAGGAGGAATAGAGATGAAATTTGAAAATACTGGAATTGAAAATCAAACCGTCGAGCTTTCTCGCTTAGATGACGTAATGGAACGATTTGGATTCGTTAGAGCCGCCCAATGGGACTATGAAAGAGTTACATACGACCGCAAATTCCAAATCAAGGGAGATATTTTTTATCTGCGCGTGCAAGGATATGCGGTCGAGGGAGACGTCGATTCCCGCTATGCCTTGATCAAATTGCTTACTCCTATTTTAGGCAAATATTATTATCCGCACGGCGTCGAATACGGGGAGGATGAACATTTCCCTTCTTCCCTTGTCAATCAATGTCAAGCGATTTTAGTGCAAGTGAAAGAAGAGCTTGACAAAATTCAAGACTAAATGGCTAGTTTCCAGGAAGAAAAACTGTTGCCGCGAAATTAGCCCATATCAATATAAAAACGCATGAGCAATTTCTCATGCGTTTTTATATCGCCAAGCGTTTCACCACTACATGTACTGCATTCACGGTAAAAGGAGTCATAAATGCGATTTCCTCTGCAATATGCTTTTGTATTTGCTGGCACAATAAAAGAAGCGGTCCTTCTTGCTTCATCACTAATGATACTGTAACCGTACAGCGGCCATCATCGGTAACAACGACATGAACTTCACAATCATCAGCGATGATTTCATTTCGGCCTTGCAGACACATCATCACAATCGTGTGCAGCGTAGCTTGTGCGGCACTCCATTTGCGGAGGCGGGCGGCAACCGTTTTCATCCCTATCTCCCTCCTGCTTTCTCGCCTCACACCAATCATCGGATGTTTTATAAATAAAATATATGCCGTTTTTCCTCAAGCTGCCACTATGAAGAAAAAACCCGACAAAACGGCCGCAGGGTTTAAAAACCTAAAATCGCCTTAATCATCGACGTCGTTTCCCCGCCTTTATAAAATACGTAAAGAAGCAAATAAACAACAACACCGGTTATAGCTGTAAAAAACCATATGACACTGGTAACCGGCCCAAGCCGTCTATGACGGGCCCGTACATCTTTTAAGCCCGTCCAAAGTGTGACAATGCCAAAAATTGCTCCAGCCATAGCCAAAATAATATGAAACACAAGAAAGATCGTATAATACACTTTCACATTGTCAGGACCGCCAAAACTCGTGTTCCCAATAAAAATCGTTCGCGATAAATAAATAATAAAAAACAATAAAGCGAACATCGCTGCAGTTAACATTACCTTTTTATGGGCATCAATGTTTCTCCTCCGTATTAAATACCATCCATACGCTACTAATGCTGCACTAATGACAATACAGCCCGTGCTGATCGTCGGTAAAATCGGCATTCTGTTTCCCCTTTCACGTTATCCGCTTTTTTCTCTATTCATTATTACTTGCCTGGCTGTGGAGAGATAATGGTTTCCACCGACTCTTTTTCCCGCTCTTTTCGATACCAGTCAATAAAAATGAAAAATAACATTGTGCCGTACACAATCTCTTGAATAATTTTCATTAGCACGCCGCCAAGCTGCTGATCATACAGCGGTGGCATCGATAAAAACATTTGCGGACCAGTTAAATTCAACGACGCTAATGTTCCTTTCGGAACACATAATTGTAAGGAAGTAAGCCATGTTTGTGGGTCTGTAAACGTTTGGTACAACGGCGAATTCGCAAAAATAATTAATGCGCATGCCGGCGTCAACAATACCCCATCAGCGAAAATAAATCCAACCTTTCTTAGGCCTGAAAGTGTTTGCCATTGCGGCAATTTGTTTACTAGCGGCCACCACATAAAAAACGCTACGATAAAAATGGCAGTCGTGACGACCGCATGATATAAGGCATTGGTGTTAAGAAAATCAAAAATCAATGGAACGTGGTAAAACGAAAACAATCCATTAAACAATAGGAGGGCAACAAATGGTTTGGTAAAGAACAAAAAAATTCCTTTCACCGCTCTCACTTCGAACATGCGTTCATATAACCAGTTTGGAATTCCTAAAATAAAACACTGTGGAATCATCAGATATAATATAGCCATTTGGATCATATGTGCGCTAAACATCAAATGGCTAAGCAAATCAAGCGGCGATCCTTTACAAAGGTAAAGAAGAACAATCCCTGTTAAAAAATAAACTTTTTGTTTCGGTGTAGCTGGCCCTTCTTTTGTAAATTTATGATGCCATGGGCCAACAATAAGCATATACATAACCGCGATGCATAAGAGAAACAAAAGAAAAAACGGGCTCCACAATGCACGGAATCCGAACATTTGCAACGATGCAATCATTATGTTCACCTCAATTCTTTTCAAGCAACATTATACTATTATAGTCATTTCTTATTCCATGTAGTCATTTCTTATTCCATGTTGAAAAGGGGAATCAGCAATACGCTGATTTCCCCTTTTTTTTACCACCAAACCACCGTCACAAACGCCCAAACGGTAAGAAACGCAACAAATACACCTGCGTAAATAAACAGCGCTGGAAGTTCGTGTCCTTTATGGCTCATATGCATGAAATAGTACAATTGGAATGCTACTTGCACTACTGCAAGAAGAAGAATAAATGGAATTGAAAACCAATGAGAAAATTCATCATAACCGACCGCAGCAAACGAAATTAATGTTAGCAAAATCATTAATACAAAGGAAATAACTTGATGTTTCATTTCCTCCGCGTTTTTTCTGCGGCGATATGCTAAATCAACACGCTCGTTTCCGGAGTTTGTTTGATTCACCATATATTCACCCCACCATTCCCATTAGGTATACGACGGTAAAAATGAATACCCATACAACGTCGATAAAGTGCCAATATAAACTTGCCACATAAAATTTTGGCGCGTTATACAAGTTTAACCCGCGTTTGGCATTGCGAATCATTAATGTCAAAATCCAGGACAGCCCGAACGCAACGTGGCTTCCATGCGTTCCGACTAACGTATAAAATGCAGAAGCAAATGCACTTTTCGTGAATACGTGGCCTTCATGAACGTATTCATTAAACTCGTAAATTTCCAACCCCAAAAATCCTGCCCCTAACAAGACGGTGATGCCAAACCAAAGCATCATTTTCTTAAAATCGAAATTTTTCATATGATAAATCGCATAGACGCTTGTTAAACTGCTCGTTAAAAGAAGCATCGTTGCCACAAACACAAGCGGCATTTGAAACAATTCTTCCGCGGAAGGCCCACCGGCGGTCTTATCTTTCAGCGCCAAGTAGGTAGCAAAGAGGGAGGCGAAAAGAACCGTCTCTCCCCCTAAGAATAACCAAAAACCAATAAATTTATTTTTTCCTTCGAGGGTGGCTCTTTCTGGTGAAGACGGGAACGTTTCCGCTGTTAATTTTTCTTCCACTTGCATTATGCTTTAGCCCCCTTTTTCTCCAATTCAAGAACTTCTTCTTTATGAATATGGAATCCGTGATCATCAATTACCGAACGCAAGAACATCGAACCAAATGTAATCAGCAATCCGATAATGCCGACTGGCAATCCCCAAGAATAATCGTTGTGGTACGTAAAACCGAATGCAGCAACAAACAAACCAAATGAAATGATAAACGGCAGGAAGGAAGAGTTTGGCATATGAATGTCCCCAAGCGGTTCGGCTGGTGTCAGCTCTTTCTTTCCTTCCATTTTTTCAATCCAATATGCATCCAGCCCACGTACAAGCGGAGTTTGCGCAAAATTATATACCGGAGGTGGCGATGAAACCGCCCATTCGAGCGTACGGCCGTCTCCCCAAGCATCCGCTTCCGCTTTTTCGCCTTTTACCGTTGTAATGACAATATTAATTAAAAGAATTACCGTTGCTGCTGCCATAAAGAATGCACCAATCGTACTGATAAGGTTGCCTGTTTCCCAACCTTGGTTCGGCAAGTACGTAAAGACGCGGCGCGGCATTCCCATTAATCCAAGGAAATGCTGAATGAAGAATGTTAAATGGAAACCGATAAAGAATAGCCAGAATGTAATTTTACCAAGTGTTTCATTTAACATTTTACCGAACATTTTTGGCCACCAATAATGGGAGCCTGCTAATAGAGCAAACACAACCCCACCGACGATAACATAGTGGAAGTGCGCTACAACGAAATAACTGTCATGATATTGATAATCCGCTGCTGCTGCTGCGTTCATTACTCCTGTTACACCGCCCATGACGAAAGACGGAATGAACGCGACCGCATAATGCATCGGTGTTGTAAATCGGATATTTCCGCCCCACATCGTAAAGAGCCAGTTAAAGATTTTAATACCTGTAGGAACAGCAATTGCCATCGTCGCAACCGCAAAAATTGCGTTCGCAACTGGCCCCATACCGGTTGTAAACATATGGTGTGCCCATACCATGAATCCTAAAAATCCGATTAACACAGTCGCAAACACCATGGAAGAATAACCGAATAGACGCTTTTTGGAGAACGTCGCAAAAATTTCCGAGAAAATACCGAACGCCGGCAGTACAAGAATATACACTTCCGGATGCCCGAAAATCCAGAATAAATGCTCCCAAATGATCGTATTTCCGCCCGCAGCCGGGTTAAAGAAATTACCGCCAAACAAACGATCCATCATCATAAAAATGAAACCAACGGTAAGCGGCGGGAAGGCAAACAGAATAAGCGCAGAAGTAACAAACGTCGCCCATACGAACATCGGCATGCGCATGTACGTCATGCCCGGAGCACGCATGTTAATAATCGTGACAAGGAAGTTGATCCCTCCCATTATTGTACCAAAACCGGAAATTTGCAAACCGAGCACGTAAAAATCAATGCCATGGGTTGCTGATTCAAGAGATAATGACGCGTATGATGTCCAGCCAGCGTCTGGCGCTCCACCTAAAAACCAAGAACAGTTCAAGAAAAGACCGCCGAAGAAGAACAACCAAAAACCTAACGCGTTTAAGAATGGGAACGCGACGTCACGCGCACCAATCTGAATCGGAACAACTGCGTTCATCATTGCGAAAACAAGAGGCATCGCTGCCAAGAAAATCATTGTCGTACCGTGCATGGTTAATACTTGGTTATATAAACCACCGACTAGAAAATCATTGTTCGGCTTTGCCAGCTGAATGCGGATGAGCAGTGCCTCAATACCGCCCATTATGAAGAAAAGACCACCAGCAATCAAATAAAGATGGGCGATTTTTTTATGGTCTACCGTTGTCAGATAATCCCAAATAACGGCACCGACACCCTTTTTACGTGCTAAGGTACTCACAGTGAAACCTCCCTTTGTTCAATCTCTTTTACTCTACTTTTAAGCTCATTAAATATTTCGCAAGAGCATTAATTTGCTCTTCTGTTAATTTACCATATGTACCTGTCATTTTGTTTCCAGGTTTTACACTTTCAGGATCTCTCAACCATTTCTTTAAGTTTTCTTCATTGTGATCTAAAATGCCAGCAATGCGCTCGCGATCGCCAAAGTTGGCCAAGTTTGGCGCTGTACGCGCTTGTTCCGGACGTTTGTCAACTGGAGTAACAGCGTGACAGCCAATACAGCTTTTATTGAAAATTGCTTCTCCTTGCTTAGCAACCGGATCCGTAACAACCGGTTTCGCATTTTTCATTTTTTCAATCCATTGATCGAATTCTTTTCTAGGAACTGCTTTTACTTTGAAGTCCATCAATGCATGGGAAGGACCGCAAAGCTCCGCACATTTACCGTAGAAAACGCCGCCTGCTTTGTCAGCCGCTTTTTGGTCAAACTCAAGCCAGAATTGGTTTTTGTTCTCTGTATTTGTATCCATTTTTCCACCAACGGCTGGAATCCAGAACGAGTGTTTTACATCGGATGCTTTTAGATTAAAATATACCCGTTCGTTGGTTGGAACGACTAAATCTTGACTTGTGATAACCCCATAGTCTGGATATTCAAATTCCCACCAATAAAGGTTTGCACGAACATTGACAACAAGCGTATCTTTATCGCGCTTTTCTTTATTCATCGGCTTGACATCCGCCAGCTTAAACGTTGCGGAAACCGTTGGAACTGCCAAGATAAGCAATAGAATAATTGGAATGACAGTCCAAATGATTTCAAGTTTATGGCTTCCTTCCACTTGTTTAGGAATTTTGTTTTCCTCGCCCTTACGTTGCCGGAATCGAATGACAACGTATACAAAGATAATCGTTACAACAACAATAACGAGAACCATAATGGCCGTGCTAAGCAGCATCAGCGAATATTGCATGTCTGCTACTTCGCCTGCCGGCTGAAGCGTCGATAAAAACGGCTTTCCACAGCCGGCTAACAGAAGCGCCATCACACTGAAAAGAGAAAACAAGCGCCAGTTACGTAGCCATTTCTTCATAGCCTAATCAAACCCCTCTTTCTACTTGATGAAATAAAAATAAATTTATATGAATTCTTTCTCTTATGGAAAGAATTTTAAACCGCCTTTGTTTACCACAGGGTGGCGATGACCATCGCCACAAATAAAATCGTCAAATAGTTAAGTGAATAAATAAACATCCATTTTGCCCACTTCAAATCATCTTTCATTTTAAATCCATAAAGCCCCAGTGCAAGCCACCCCACGTTTAATAACGTAGCAACAGTTAAAAACGGCACGCCTAATGAAAACAAATAAAACGGTAGCGGCAATAAGCACGCAACCCATACAATGATTTGCCGTTTCGCCATCGCAAAACCATGAACAACAGGAAGCATTGGGATGCCTGCAGCACGGTATTCTTCGCACCGCTTCATTGCTAGTGCCAAAAAGTGTGGCGGCTGCCATATGAACATGATTAAAAATAGAATGAGCGGAACAACATGGAAGCCTGGATCTACCGCTGTCCATCCAATTACCGGCGGCACTGCACCAGAAATGCTGCCGATAACAGTATTAAGCGTATAATTCCGCTTTGACCACATCGTGTACAAAAATACGTAAGTTACCATTCCGATCAGCCCAACGACAGCAGCGGTGGCCGTCGTCATTAGCAAGCTAATCGTTCCTACCGTTACGAGGGCGACTCCAAGCCAAAGCACCCGCTTTGGTTCTATCGTTCCCGTTACGGTCGGCCGTGTTTTTGTCCGTTCCATAAACTGGTCGATATCGCGGTCGATAAAGTTATTAATGCTGCATGAACCTGCTATAACAAGCGCAGCACCAAACAACGTAAAGAATACAATATGGAGGTTTTCCAAAAAACCTTCCCCCGTAAAATAGAGAGCCAACCATAGTCCGGTAAAAGTGGTGATTAAATTCGAGTTGACGATCCCTATTTTTATGACGGAGGAAAGCTCTTTCCAAATGGTCCCTATATTTACACGCGGGCGATCTCCCGCATGGGCAGTATTTGTTTTTAAATTTGACATTCTCCTGTTCCTCCTCATCACACCGCCCACTTTTATACGCTCAATGAACGGTGCCATATAAAAAAATTTTCTTCATGTCCATCATATCATAATGCATTAGCAATCATCTTTGCAGAAAAATGAAAAATATTTCTTAGCATTAGAACAAATAAACCTATTTTCTCTTTATATTAAATCACATTTTCACGGCATAATGTGAACTTTTTTTGAATAATTTGTGTCAAATTTTCGAATTAAAAAACACATTTATTCTCTCTATCAGCAGAAAACGCTTTTACTACTTATCCCATTAATATTTCTAACAAACTTATTCAACTTATTCAATATGTAAACGTCATTTTGTTTTCTGCGTATCATCATGTAAAATTGTATTTGGCTAAATTGCCGTTTTTATTTCTTTTTTGTAAGATAAATGTATACTTTACTAAAATTATTGACAAAATAATGATTTCTCATTACAAGAAGGTGAAGATTTTGCAACGGTCTTTAAAATGGTTTGCATCGGCTACGACATTGGCAATGCTATTTGTCCTTATCGGCGGGGCACTCGTAACAAAAACCGGATCCGGCATGGGGTGTGGACGATCATGGCCGCTTTGCCACGGTCAATTCATTCCTTCGCAAATTACCCCTGAACTCGTCATTGAATTAAGCCACCGGCTCGTATCCGGTTTAGCTGGAATAATGGTGCTTGTCCTATCTGTCTGGGCATGGCGAGCAATCGGGCATATTCGCGAAACAAAGTTTTTAGCGATCGTTTCCTTTGTCTTTCTCGTGTTGCAAGGATTAATCGGCGCCGCTGCCGTCGTCTGGGGGCAATCTGATTTTGTCCTTGCGCTGCATTTCGGCATCTCCCTCATTTCGTTCGCAGCCGTTTTTTTGCTAACGCTTCTTATTTTTGAAATCGACAAAAAATTTGACGCCGAGTCGCTCGTATTGGATCGAAAAATGAAATTTCACATTTACGGCGTCATCACTTATTCCTATATCGTTGTTTATACTGGCGCATTGGTCCGCCACATGCAGGCAAGTTTAGCATGTCCAAGCTGGCCAATTTGCGCGAAAGCACGCATCATGCCTATACAGCTTCATGAATGGGTGCAAATGGGGCATCGCCTTGCTGCAGCGCTTATTATTGTTTGGATTTCGGTAGCAACGATCCAGGCAGTGAAATATTATAAGCAGCAGCGCGTTGTCTACTGGGGATGGATTATTTCTCTCGTCCTTGTTTTGTTACAAATGATAACGGGCGCGCTGATCGTATTGACTCAATTAAATTTATATATCGCTTTAGCGCATGCGTTCTTTATTTCTTGTTTATTCGGCGTGCTCAGCTATTTGATGATGCTCGCACTGCGCAGCAATCACCATCAGCAGCAAGTGAAGGAAACCAATGAGCCGACTAAATCAGTTCCATCAATATTGCTAAAATAAAGCGCTTGGGGCAAACCCAAGCGCTTTATTTTATTTCGTCAATTCGATTAACAGGTCACCAGCCTGAATGGCGTCGCCATTTTTTACATAAATGTCTTTGACAATACCCGAGAACGGCGCCTGCACTGTCGTTTCCATCTTCATCGCTTCCGTAATCATTAAATGGTCGCCTTTATTCACTTTTTCCCCTTTTTCGACGAGCACTTTCACGACCGTTCCTGGCATTGTCGCCGCAATATGATTCGGATTGGCGCGATCTGCTTTAATACGTTCGACGACTGCCGATTTAATGCTTTCATCGCGGATAATCACTTCGCGCGGCTGTCCGTTTAATTCGAAGTAGACGACGCGCGTTCCGTCCGCCTGCGGCTGCCCGATCGAAACGAGCTTGACAATGAGCGTTTTTCCTTTTTCGATTTCCACTTCGATTTCTTCGCCAAGACGCATTCCATATAGGAAAGTCGGCGTGTCCAACACCGAAATATCGCCATATTTTTTGACCGTTTCCGCATATTCTAAAAATAC
The DNA here is from genome assembly GCF_013357975.1 of Parageobacillus sp. VR-IP. Taxonomy (NCBI): domain Bacteria; kingdom Bacillati; phylum Bacillota; class Bacilli; order Caryophanales; family Anoxybacillaceae; genus Parageobacillus; species Parageobacillus sp. VR-IP. Next base: position 450,592 of record NZ_JABVYQ010000001.1, on the reverse strand, counting down.
TTTCGGGTAAAGAGCGTAGGCTAGCACATCAAAATCGGTCACTTCACGGTCAAGAGCATGGTATAATTCTTCTCTTAATCGATCAAAATCTACCGGCTCTAGCAATTCCCCAGGCCGAACGGTAATCGGCTCGCGCCCTTTTAAAATAATGCGCTGCAATTCTTTCGGGAATCCGCCGTGCGGCTGTCCTAAATATCCTTCAAAAAACTCCACAACCGAATCCGGGAAGTCAAGCGTTTCACCGCGCTCGAAAATATCTTGTTCCGTCAAATTGTTTTGCACCATATAAAGCGCCATATCGCCGACGACTTTGGATGACGGCGTTACTTTGACGATATCGCCAAACAAGTCATTGACGCGGCGGTACATTTCTTTCACTTCATCCCAGCGGTCACCAAGCCCAACCGCTTTAGCCTGCTGCTGCAGGTTGCTGTATTGTCCGCCCGGCATTTCATGCATATACACTTCCGTATGCGGAGAATTCATGCCGCTTTCAAACTCTTGGTAAAACTTCCGAACGTCTTCCCAATAGCGGGAAAGCTGCTCGAGTCCATGTATATTGATCTCCGGCGCGCGCTTCGTTCCTTCTAACGCGTAATAAAGCGTATTGGCGCTCGGCTGCGACGTTAAGCCCGCCATGGAGCTAACAGCAACGTCAACGATATCTACTCCTGCTTCAATCGCCTTCGCATACATATAAATGCCATTTCCGCTCGTATCGTGCGTATGAAGATGAATTGGAATATCCACCGTTTCTTTCAACGCGGAAATAAGCACATAAGCCGCCTCCGGCTTTAATAAGCCAGCCATATCTTTAATTGCCAAAATATGCGCTCCCGCTTGCTCCAGCTCTTTGGCGATTGTTTTATAATAATCGAGATTATACTTCGGACGGCTTGGATCTAAAATATCTCCTGTATAGCAAACGGCCGCTTCAGCAATTTTGCCTGTTTGCCGAACGGCGTCAATGGCCACCGTCATTCCTTTTACCCAGTTTAAGCTATCAAAAATGCGGAATACATCAATGCCGGCTTGTGCTGATTTTTCGACAAATTCACGAATGACATTATCTGGATAGTTTTTGTAGCCGACAGCGTTGGCAGAGCGCAGCAGCATTTGGAACAAAATATTTGGAATTCGTTCTCGCAATTTTAACAAACGGTCCCACGGATCTTCTTTTAAGAAGCGGTACGCAACGTCAAACGTCGCCCCGCCCCACATTTCAAGCGAGAACAAATTTGGCAGCAGGCGCGCCGTCGGTTCGGCGATACGAACTAAATCGACCGTGCGCACACGCGTCGCCAGCAATGATTGATGGGCGTCGCGGAATGTCGTATCCGTCAGCAATACGCGGTCTTGCTCTTTTATCCATTGAACGAGCCCTTCCGGCCCTTTTTCATCTAAAATTTGCTTCGTCCCGCCCGGAACCGGTTCAGCATAACTTACTTTCGGGATGCGTGGTTTATCAAATACCGGTTTTTTCTTTTTCCCGATTCCAGGAAAGCCGTTTACCGTAACCGTTCCAATATAGGTCAACATCTTCGTCCCGCGGTCTTTCCGGCGTGGGAAGACGAACAGTTCCGGCGTCGTATCAATAAACGACGTATCATATTCTCCCGATAAAAACTTTGGATGTTGCACGACATTTTCTAAAAATGGAATATTTGTTTTAATTCCACGGATTCGGAACTCCCGCAAGTTTCGCAACATTTTTCTTGCTGCTTGCTCAAACGTAAGCGCCCATGTGGACAATTTCACAAGCAAAGAATCATAATATGGCGTAATCACTGCCCCTTGGAAACCGTTGCCCGCGTCCAAACGAACGCCAAATCCGCCGCCAGAACGGTATGCCATAATTTTTCCGGTATCCGGCATAAAATTGTTGAGCGGGTCTTCCGTCGTTACGCGCGACTGAATCGCATACCCGTTGATGCGAATATCTTCTTGCTTTGGAATGCCGACCTCTTTGCTATGAAGCGAATAGCCGTCGGCAATCAAAATTTGCGATTGGACGATATCGATTCCTGTGATCATTTCCGTAATCGTATGTTCCACTTGAATGCGCGGATTGACTTCAATGAAATAAAAATCGTTGCCGGATACAAGAAACTCTACCGTCCCCGCGTTCACATAGCCTACATTTTTCATGAGTTTGACCGCAGCTTCACATATTCTTTGCCGCAATTCATCTGATAGCGAGACGCTAGGCGCCACCTCTACCACTTTTTGATGCCGGCGCTGTACGGAGCAGTCCCGTTCATAAAGGTGGACGATATTCCCTTCGTAATCCCCCAAAATTTGCACTTCAATATGTTTCGGTTTTTCAATCAGTTTTTCCACGTACACATCATCGCTGCCAAACGCCGCTTTCGCTTCGGATTTGGCGCGCTCGAACGCTTCTTTTACTTCCGATTTCGACCGGACGATACGCATGCCGCGGCCGCCGCCGCCCAACGCCGCTTTAATAATGATCGGATAACCATACGTTTCCGCAAAGCGCACGACCTCTTCCAAACTACGCACCGGCCCGTCGCTTCCCGGAATGACGGGAATCCCTGCCAATTCCGCCTGATGGCGGGCTTTTACTTTATCGCCGAACATATCTAAATGCTCTTCGTTCGGACCGATAAAAATAATTCCCTCTTCACGGCAACGTTTAGCGAATTGAATATTTTCCGAAAGAAAACCGTATCCTGGATGAATCGCATCGACATCGTGGGCTTTGGCAATTTCAATAATTCCTTCAATATCTAAATACGCTTCAATCGGCTTTTTTCCTTCGCCGACTAAATACGCTTCATCCGCTTTATAGCGATGATAAGAACCAGTGTCTTCCTTCGAATAAATAGCGACCGTACGGATGCCAAGTTCCGTGCAGGCACGGAAGACACGAATGGCGATTTCTCCACGGTTTGCGACAAGTACTTTGTTAATTCGACGTGTTTTCATATGTTTCTCCTCTCCTCCTTTCTAATAAAACTATAACGGTTTTCGCTTTTTGTAAATACGTTCTCTAAAAAGTCAGACCTTTTTTTTGCACTTTTTTAACAGTTTTTACCTTTCGTTTATAGTTTTCTTCGTATTTCGTAAACATCGATATGTTGACAAGCACTCCAAGAGAGGTCATAAACAGCATAAGCGAGGATCCTCCATAACTAACAAGCGGCAATGGAACTCCAGTAAGTGGAATCACTCCTGTTACGCCTCCCACATTAATAAACGTTTGAATGCCAATCATGACAGAAATTCCAATCGCAAGAAGACTGCCAAACGCGTCATTGCATTTTCTCGCAATCCATAATCCTCTTAACACAATGAAAGCTAAAAGGCCTAATGTAAATACTACCCCAAAAAGTCCTAGTTCTTCAGCAATAATTGCTATAATAAAATCGGTGTGCGACTCAGGTAAATAGCCATATTTTTGAATGCTTTTTCCTAATCCTAATCCTTTTATTCCTCCTAATCCAATTGCCAAATAGGAATTAACGAGTTGAAACCCTTCGTCATTAGCATATTTAAACGGATCTAAAAAGCTATAAATCCGTGACATCCGCTCCTTGGAAAAAATTTTATCGCCAAGGATAGGGATAATAATCGGGGACACGATAATGAACATAAGCATAAAGAACAGCAGCTGCTTAAACAACAAACGGAGCCGCAGCCCTGATGACAAAATTAAACACGAAGCAATCGCCAACACAATCATCGCTGTGCCAAAGTCGGGCTGAATCGCAATTAAAAAGCAAATAAACAACGTATAGTAAATCGGAAATAAATTGCTTTTTACAGGCTGTGATAATCTTTTTTGTTTATTGGCAAATGCCGCCGCTAAGTAAACGATCAGTCCGAACTTTGCCAGCTCGGCTGGCTGTAAGCTTAACGCGCCGACCCGAAACCAGCTTGTTGCGTTGTTCGCTGTATGTCCAAGAAACGCCACCGCGATTAACAGAAGCGGGGAGACAAAAAAGATTAATTTAACTATCTTTTCCTTCGCCCATACTTTATAAGGAATAATCAGTGTGATGAAAAATCCAATAAATGCTATAACAAGCCATAGCTTTTGCCGCTGATAAAAATAGTCGCTCGGCACCTCGAAGCGAATGACGGCGGTGATCATGCTCGAACTATAGACCATAATCAAGCCGAACAATGAAAGCATCACCACTGCGATAATCAACGGATAGTCATAACACTTTAGCACCTTTTTCATGAGTTCCTTATCCATCATTCCTCTTCCTTATTTGCTAGTATGTACATTAAAATCATTCGTAATTGCCCTTTGTTTTCCTTCTTAAAAACAGAAAAACTCAAACGATTGCAACTTACCAACCGTTTGAGTTAACGATTTATTTTTATCGTACGCGCTTTTTTGTTACCGCCTCATGCAATGCGGAAAGCTCGCGCTCGAGTCGGTCGAGCAGCGCTTTGCCTTCCTTCTCATTCACCAGACCGAGACGCACGGCAAAATCAATTTCCCGTGATAGACCGAACATTTGCGTATCAAGCACTTCCTCATAGAGTGGACATTGCGGCATCGTCAAATTATCCATTTGCACTTGAATTAGCTTTACAATTTTATCGGCATCCGCTTGCAGAAGCGCGTACGCTTTTTCGCGATAGTTAATTGCATCGCCAGTCACATCCATCCCTCCGTTCTCCCCTAATCCTTCTTTAAATCTTAACGTGAAACATGCAATTTTGCAAGTTGAAACACTTGTCAATTGGAATGATAGAAGCGAATGAACAGCTTTGAGCATCAGCCGTAAACATTCTCCTCATATAATAGGAAAAAGATATGAACGCACATTACACATGACAAACTATCCATTTACCATTATACTAAAAACAGCAGCTGATGTAGAGGAGAGGATCAAAAATGAACGATATTATTCTGATAACGGGAAATGTAAAGTTTACCATTACGCTGGACCCGGGAGTATGGATTTTTGATGATCGTAAAATAGATTTACACACATACTTTTTAAACCCTTCCCATGGGCAGCAGCATGAGCAACAGGAAGAAGAAGAGGAAATCAAAAAGTTATCTGCTTTTTGGGATCGGGAAATTCAGGAAGGTGCCGTTTCTCCGCCTACGTTAAAGACAGAAAAACGTTTTTTGAAGGAAAAAATCATTACGGGGACGTTTGCAATGCCGCTCGCTCCCTTTTTGCGCAATGCGGAGCCGCTGCCGGATGCAAAGGAGCTGACAATCGTAACCGAGCATGATGAAATAACGATTTCGCTTCAACAAGCATATGAAGCGATTCTCGGCTTTTCCAAAGATGGAAAACCATTAAGGGAAGACGGGCCCGTACATTTTTATTTTGGCGACGGTTCCAACCGCGAAACGCCGATTACCCATGTTCGCCGCTTTGTTGTCCGCTAAAGCTGAATGCCCCAGCGCCTGGGGCACCCAGCTTTTTTTACAGTATATCCGCAGCAAGCTGCGCCAATGCAGAGCGCTCTCCTTTGATCAGGCGGACGTGCCCGGCAATCTTCTGGTCTTTAAATTTCTCTACGACGTACGTGAGGCCGTTGTTATATTCGTCCAAATATGGGTGATCGATTTGCTCCGGATCGCCCATCAAAATGATTTTGCTTTTCTCGCCGACACGCGTTAAAATCGTTTTTACTTCGTGTTTCGTTAAATTTTGTGCCTCATCAATGATAATAAACTGCTCTGGCAGGCTGCGGCCGCGTATATAGGTGAGCGCTTCTACTTCAATCGAACTCATTCCCGCTAAAATCGCATCTAATTCCCCTGTTTTTTTTGTGTTAAACAAGTATTCTAAATTATCGAAAATCGGCTGCATCCACGGACGCAACTTTTCTTCCTTTTCCCCCGGCAAAAAGCCGATATCTTTTCCCATGGGGACGATTGGTCTGGCGACAAGCAGCTTTTTATACGTGCGTAAATCTTCCGTCTGCATCAATCCCGCCGCAAGGGCAAGCAGCGTTTTTCCCGTTCCCGCTTTGCCAATCAAGGTGACAAGCTGGATGTCATCGCGCGTAAGCAGTTCAAACGCCATCATTTGTTGCACGTTGCGCGGGCGAATCCCCCATATATGTTCATGATGAAACACAAGCTTTTTCACTTTTTTTCCGCTGTGATCGACAATGCCTATGGCAGAGGTGGAACCGCCAAACGCATCTTTCATAATGATAAATTGGTTTGGGTAAAAAGGATGATTGGCAATGTCGGCCAAAACGAGTTCTCCTTTTTCATAAAATCGTTGCAAGTGCTCTGTCCCTATGTATAGCTCGAGAAACCCAGTATAAATATGGTCCACATCGACAACGCGGTCGCTTAAAAAATCTTCTGCTTGCAAGCCGATTGCATCTGCCTTCACGCGCACAAGCGCGTCCTTGCTGACTAAAATAACAGAACGTCCATTTTCTTTTGCCTGTTCCTCGAGAGATAAGTTTTTTGCTACCGCTAAAATGCGATTGTCATTTGTTTTTTCCACAAAAATTTCCTGCAGTTGCTGAAAAGAGCGATGATTTAATTCAATGCGCAGCACTCCGCCGTTTTCGAGCGGAATTTTTTCATGCAGCTTTCCGTTTTCGCGCAGACGGTCGATCAGCTTCGATACTTGCCGAGCGTTTCTACCGATTTCGTCCATGTATCTTTTTTTCGAGTCAACTTCCTCGAGCACGACCGCCGGAATGACCACTTCATTGTCTTCAAACGAAAAGATGGAATATGGATCTTGCAGCAGCACATTTGTATCTAATACATATATTTTTTTTCCCAAATTACCACTCTCCCCATTTTTCATTTTTTACTTTCCACTATTGGACAGGAATGGTTGTTATATAAGATATGAAAAAATGCATAAAGATAGAAGAATGTTTGCAAAATAAAGTAAAAAAATGAGATAGAGGTGTGCAAACGATGAACTGGATCCGGTATTTGTTGGTTGCCTTATGCATTTGCTTATTGGGTGGATGTAATATAGGAAATGATGAGCGTGCTAATGACACAGAACGCTCGCTTGTTCGTGTCAAAAACACGACAGATGAAAAAATAACGAACAAGGCAGGCCAAGACATTGCCCACCGCCTCGCTGACTTAGCCAAGCGCGTGCCAAACGTAAACGATGCGACCGTGCTTGTGGTCGGAAAATACGCCATTGTTGGCATCGATATCGATGCAAATATGGATGCTTCGCGGGTCGGAACGATTAAATATTCCGTTGCTGAAGCGCTGCAAAAAGATCCTTATGGAGCTAACGCCATTATCATCGCTGATCCTGACCTGTATGCCCGCTTGAAAAACATCGCCAGACAGGTGGATAACGGTCGGCCTGTTCAAGCCTTTATGAACGAAATTGCCGACATCGTCGGACGGGTCATGCCGGAAGTGCCTAGCGATTTATTGGAAACGACACCACCGGAGCCAACCGACGAAAATGATTCGCAACTAAACAAGAAAGAAGAGCAGCAGCTTCATCGCCGTCAGGAAAAACAATCGAATGAATATTTAAATCAATAAAGAGCTTAGCTCAAAGCTAAGCTCTTTATTGATGGATGGCGTTGCATTGCCGCATATGTATCATCCATGTTCGGATTCATGATATAATAAAATTAAGACAACTCTTCTTCGGCTTACCCATCAATTAAAGGGAAGTCTTCTTATTTTTCTGATACAAATTTGTATGAGTCAACGAGGTGGACAATGAGAGTTAAATGTGTTCTTTGCGACCGAATCGATACGATTGATGATGAATCGCTGCTGGCAAAACGGCTACGAAACCGCCCTATTCACACCTATATGTGTAAAGAGTGCTACGATCGCATCGCCGAAAAAACGAAGGCGCGGCTAGCAACTGGAAAATTTCGCATATATCGTTCCACATTGTCCGACGATGAATGGTAAATATCGGTGTAGCCGGCCTTCTTTCCCGCTTACCAGCAGCATCCTGAATTTTGCATCAAAAAAGCCGGGGACAAAAAACCCGGCTTTTTTAGGAAAGATAGTTGCGATATTTTTCTGGATTCTTTTCTATTTGCTCCAACATCACATCAATCAGTTCCACCGGAAACCGCGCCATTTGTTTTTCCCCGTTTCGCTCGTAGTGAACGATATACATTTCCCCGGCTCCATCTTTGTTTACTTGCAGTTCGGTAATTTGAAAATCGTGCCTTAGTATTTCGTAAAAAAAGGAAGCTGTCTCTTGGGCCGCCATATCGTCCGGACGCGCCTGTGCCACCACATAAATCGTCAGCCAATTATAAAGAGCATCTTGCAACGATTTCATCGCTTCACCGCCTTATTTTTCTTCTTTCATCTCGTGTCCTTTGGATTGGTATAGGCGGACTTTATAAATAATTAATACGAGAGCGGCAACCACCAATCCTTCCGCAATCGGCAAAAATACGGCAAAAAAGGTTAAAATCGTGCAGCCTAACGCCAACAACACATAGATAATGACGTTTTTAAGCAAGGGAAGCTTCTTGGCAAAACCGAGACGGTACACAACGGCAGCCAAAACAAAAATCGTAATGTAAAGAAGCCACATCCCTTTCTCCGGATTTGCGTCCACTTTATATAGCGATGCAAAAAACGTCAGGCGTTCTAAAACATCCACCAAATTCCCCCCCTTATTTCGCCTGCTGCGCTGCTTTCTTTTTCTTCTCCACCTTTTCGCGCTCGCTTTTATTTAATATTTTTTTGCGCAGGCGAATCGATTTTGGCGTTACTTCGCAATATTCGTCGTCATTTAAATATTCAAGCGCTTCTTCAAGCGTCATTAAGCGCGGCTTTTTCATCGTAACCGTTTGCTCTTTTGTCGACGAGCGGATGTTCGTCATATGTTTTTCCCTGCAAATATTGACGACCAAATCGTTTTCGCGATTGTGCTCGCCAACAATCATTCCCTCATATACCTCCGTCCCCGGCTCGACAAAAATCGTTCCGCGGTCTTCTAGCTGCATAATGCCATACGCCGTTGCTTTGCCGGTTTCCATGGAAATGAGCACTCCTTGGCGGCGGCCGCCCACTTGCCCTCTTTGCGCCGGCGCATAATGGTCAAATGAATGATTTAAAATTCCATATCCGCGCGTTAATGACATAAATTCCGTTCGATAACCAATCAATCCACGCGAAGGCACCATAAAGACGAGGCGCACTTGCCCATTTTCATTATGGACCATATCCACCAGCTCGCCTTTGCGGGCCCCGATCGATTCCATAATTGCACCGGTGTATTCTTCAGGAATATCAATAATAACCCGTTCCACCGGCTCGCAAAGCACGCCATCAATTTCTTTCATAATTACTTCCGGCTTGGATACTTGCAATTCATATCCCTCGCGGCGCATGTTTTCGATCAAAATCGATAAATGGAGCTCACCGCGCCCGGAAACGATCCACGCATCAGGGGAATCGGTGTTTTCCACGCGCAGGCTGACATCCGTCTCGAGCTGGGTGCGTAGGCGCTCTTCCAGCTTTCTTGCCGTTACATATTTGCCTTCTCGTCCGGCAAACGGGCTATTGTTCACTAAAAACGTCATTTTCAAAGTCGGTTCATCAATGCGAAGCGGCGGCAATGCTTCTTGATGATCAAGCGGGCATACCGTTTCCCCGACGTTAATATCTTCCATTCCCGCCACCGCGACAATATCTCCTGCTTCTGCCTCGGTAATTTCTATCCGTTTTAAGCCAATAAACCCAAACAATTTGGTGACACGGAATGTTTTCACGGAACCATCCAATTTCATTAGCGCTACTTGCTGTCCGACTTTCATCGTCCCGCGAAAGATACGGCCGATGCCGATGCGCCCAACGTACTCGTTGTAATCAAGCAGCGCCACTTGAAATTGCAGCGGTTCCTCCCGATTGTCCACCGGCGCTGGAATATGATCGATAATCGTTTCAAATAATACACTCATATCTTTCTCTTGTTTGTGAGGATCCAAGCTGGCTGTTCCGTGCAGCGCCGAAGTATAGACAACCGGAAACTCAAGCTGGTCTTCCGATGCTCCTAATTCAATAAATAAGTCAATCACTTCATCAACGACTTCCTCTGGCCGCGCAAACTCACGGTCAATTTTATTGACGACGACAATCGGGACGAGCTGCTGCTCAAGCGCCTTTTTCAGCACAAAGCGCGTCTGCGGCATGCAGCCTTCATAAGCGTCGACTACCAATAAAACACCATCGACAAGCCGCATAATCCGCTCTACTTCACCGCCGAAATCAGCATGTCCCGGCGTGTCTAAAATATTAATGCGCGTCCCTTTATACTGAACGGCAGTATTTTTGGCTAAAATGGTAATCCCACGTTCTCTTTCTAAATCGTTCCGGTCCAAAGCACGCTCTTCTACGTGTTCGTTTTCACGGAACGTTCCCGATTGCCGCAATAATTGATCCACCAACGTTGTTTTGCCATGGTCTACGTGTGCGATAATTGCAATATTGCGAAGATCTTCTCTTCTTTTTGTCAAGGTGTGTCACTCCTATGTGTAAACTGCTCGTTTATTATATCATAAAGATAGAAAAGCGGCATATTTTCCTGTACACTAAAGAAAACGCAAAATTTTACCGTAAGCACACGAAAGGAGAATAGACAATGAAGCAAATCCAACCGATTCCGCTTTTATTAGCGATATTCGCGGTCATCGCCATTATGGCCGTCGGCATTTTTATCGCGGAACAAAGCATCATCGGTGTTATTTTATCTGTCGTCGCTTTATTTGTGATTGTCGGCATCGGATTTGCCCGCAAAAAACGAATGCGCGAAAAAGGAATGCTATAGAAAATGGGACAACTTTTCAGTTTGTCCCATTCTAATGATGAATATATTTTTTTAAAATTTCCTCATGCAATCCCGGTTTTGACACAAATACGGAGTTTCTTTCCAGGAGACGAAGCGGCTCACCATATAAATTTGTCACAATGCCGCCGACTTCCTGCACAAGTACAAGCCCACCGGCGAAATCCCACGGCGACAGGCGCATCGTAATATAGGCGTCCAAGCGGCCTGCGGCAACATATGCCATTTCGAGCGCCGCCGATCCGTATGAACGCGTTCCTCTCGCATCTTTGACAAGCGGAGCCAATACGCTCGGATCGATTCGTTTATTTTCGGTCACCCATGTAGCATTTAACGAGATGAGCGCTTCAGAAACAGATACCGGTTCCAAAGGGGAAAGCGGCTTATCGTTCAAAAACGCCCCTTCGCCTTTGCGCGCGGCATACAGCTCATCCTGCACGACATCGTACACATATCCCAACATTCCGACTCCCTTTTCAAACACACCGATCGAAATCGCAAAGTTTCGCTGCTGGTGAACAAAATTCATCGTCCCATCGATCGGATCAATAATCCAAACAATGCCTTCGAGGGTGGTGATATTATCGCCGAATCCCTCTTCCCCTAAAACACGATGATCAGGAAATGTTTTTCTTATATTTTCAATAAAAAAGCGCTCTATTTCACGGTCGACATTGGTGACGAGATCGTTGCGGTGCGATTTCGTTTCCACCGTCAGCTTTTCTGCAAATGTAGCGTGGATCCTCGCACCTGCTTCCCTTATCCATTGTCGGGCATAGTGATCAATTTCTTCCCATTTCACTTGCATATCCAGTCCTCCTGCTTTTACGAAATATGTACGCATCAAAAATATTTCCGTCATCAACGAAAGGGATGCTGGCACAATTCAAGAAAAAAACGAACCGCTGAGGTGGTTCGCCTTAAAATGTGTTGTCATACTTGAAGGCGCATTAATTCTTGACGCAGTTTTTCCAATCTTCGTTTGCATTCTTTTTTCTTTTCTTCATCGTTTTCCATCATCGCTTCATACAGCGTCGCTAACTCATAATCTAGTTCCAACCGCAATACCGCCATGCGCTTCTCTCCATCCGTACGCTTCACCGAATTCATTGTTTTTTTCATGTGCATAGCACCCCTTTCGCTATGATCCCGAAAATCCTTTTGTATAAATAACGGAGTTTTCTGATAGCTATTTTGTTTTATATATATTATGTGAAAAAAAGGGGGTATGCAACAAATTTGTGTATTCACCTACTTTTCGCGCTGTACCATCTCTATGCGGTGCATTCATTCCATGTGAATCCAATCGCCGTTTTTTGCTGCTTTCGCTTTTTTCATTACTTGATAAGATGAATAGCCGCTTGCCTGTTCAAATTCATCGCATAACTTTTTTTCTTCGCTTTTGCTTGGAACAATTTCTTTAAAGCGGCGGTATGTGTTCATTAGTTTTTCTCGTTCCATTCCTTTTTCATAGACGGTTTCAATCGCTTCAAAAAATTTGATGACATCAATAATTTCTTGCGTCGACCAGTCATAGGAAAACGGGTAGGAATAATTCATCGCCCACACCTCCAACGTTAGTTTGCCCACCTGCGCCGGATTTGTTCCGCTTCGCCAATCATGCGCGCAAATAATTCCGCTACTGTTGGAACATCTTTAATTAATCCCATTACTTGCCCGGCCCAGGCAAACCCTTCGTTTATTTTTCCTTCGTAAATAAAGCGCCGGTTCGCTTCGCCGCTGATATATTCTTTCAGCTGCTCGTAGGTGCCTCCCTTGTCCTCGATCTCTAATATTTTTTGCGTCCACTCATTGGCAATCGCACGGCCTGGCGCTCCTAACGTCCGTTTAATGACAACAGTATCATGCTCCGATCCTTTCACCAGCATTTCTTTATAGATCGGATGAGCATGGACGCATTCCTTTGTCGCAATAAATCTCGTTCCCATCTCAATACCTTCTGCCCCAAGCGCCAACGCCGCCATCAAACCGCGCCCGTCGCCGATGCCACCTGAAGCGATAACCGGAATCGACACCGAATCGACTACTTTCGGAATCAGAACAAACGTCCCTGTATCGTATTTTCCTAAATGGCCGCCCCCTTCCTGGCCGACCACCATCACTGCATCGGCGCCAAGCTCTTCTGCTTTGACCGCTTGGCGAACAGCGGCAACCAACACCAACTTTTTCACGTTTGTCCCCTTTAGTTGTTCAAAAAACGGGGCCGGATTTCCTCCCGTGACGGAAACAACGGGCACACCTTCCTCCAATGCGGCTTCGAGCATATGCTGAAACGGACGGCCGTGCTGCCCGATCGCAAAATTGACGCCAAATGGACGATCGGTTTTTTCTTTTACCTTGCGAATTTCCTCGCGCAATCGCTCCGGACTTTCCAACGACATCGCCGTAATTTGTCCTAAGCCTCCGGCGTTAGAGACCGCGGCCGCCAAATCGGCGTATGCTAAATAGGCAAGCCCTCCTTGAATAATTGGATATGTAATGCCAAGCAACTCTGTTACTCTCGTTTTCCAAATCATGCTTATCCCTCCTTCTCACTAAGTATACTATTTTTCTTGTTGACATGGCTATTTTCCTCTTTTATTCTCAATCTATGTAAATAGAAATTTTACAATCGATTCATGCTTTGCAAATAAAAAAATACATGCTATAATGCATTTGTTTTATTTTTATGCAAAAAGAGGTGTGAAAAAACATTGTCACAGTTTGAAACACCATTATTTACTGGACTATTGGAGCATATTAAGAAAAATCCTACTCAATTTCATATTCCTGGTCATAAAAAAGGAGCAGGGATGGACCCTGAGTTTCGAGACTTTATTGGAGAAAATGCGTTATCGATGGATTTGATTAATATCGGTCCACTTGATGACCTCCATCATCCAAAAGGCATTATCAAGCGCGCTCAAGAACTAGCCGCTGAAGCATTCGGGGCTGATTATACATTTTTTTCCGTCCAAGGAACAAGCGGTGCCATTATGGCAATGGTGATGTCAGTTGCGGGTCCCGGCGATAAAATTATCGTTCCGCGTAACGTGCATAAATCGGTCATGTCTGCCATTGTCTTTTCTGGTGCAACACCAGTTTTCATTCATCCGGAAATTGATAAGGAGCTCGGGATTTCTCATGGAATTACACCTGAAGCGGTAGAAAAAGCACTTAAGCAACATCCCGAAGCAAAAGGAGTTCTCGTTATTAATCCGACTTATTTTGGCATCGCCGGTGATTTAAAGAAAATTGTTGAAATCGCTCATTCCTATCATGTTCCTGTTCTTGTTGATGAAGCACACGGTGCCCATATTCATTTTCATGAAGCTCTTCCGCTTTCTGCAATGCAAGCTGGAGCGGATATGGCGGCAACAAGCGTTCATAAACTAGGCGGTTCTTTGACACAAAGCTCTATTTTAAACGTACGTGAAGGGCTTGTATCTGCCAAACACGTACAAGCTGTTTTAAGCATGTTAATGACTACATCTACTTCTTATTTATTGCTAGCCTCTTTGGATGTTGCACGCAAACAGCTTGCTACACGAGGGCGGGAGCTTATCGAAAGAGCTATTCAGCTTGCTGAAAAAACCCGGAAACAAATAAACGAAATTCCTTATCTTTATTGTGTAGGAAAAGAAATTTTAGGAACGGAAGCAACATATCATTACGACCCGACCAAACTGATTATTTCCGTTAAAGAGTTGGGATTAACGGGATATGACGTCGAAAAATGGTTAAGAGAAGCGTATAACATTGAAGTAGAGCTGTCCGATTTGTATAACATTTTATGTATTATTACTCCTGGAGACACCGAACAGGAAACGGACATGCTTGTTCGTGCGCTTCGCCATTTGTCGGAGCAATTCCGCCATCAGGCGGCGGAGGGAGTAAAGCCGAAAGTATTATTGCCGGACATCCCTGCTCTTGCTTTAACTCCGCGCGACGCGTTTTACGCGGAGACGGAAGTCGTGCCATTTGACGAATCGGCAGGACGAATTATCGCGGAATTTGTCATGGTATATCCGCCGGGAATCCCGATTTTTATTCCTGGGGAAATTATTACCCAAGAAAATTTAAATTATATCAAAAAGAATTTAGAAGTCGGTCTGCCGGTGCAAGGGCCCGAAGACGACACGCTACAAACATTGCGGGTGATTAAAGAGCATAAGCCAATCCGATGAACCTCTCCTGAAAAAAGCGCAGGCCAAATACTGGCTTGCGCTTTTCTTGTTCTTTATAAAAGTAAAAGGCGCGCATGTGCCCCTTTCACATGCGCGCTATGTGTAAACCTTCCCCCACCGTTTGACCGTTTCTTTATTCTTCCTCTTCTGCAGTCTCGTCGCTATTGCATTTGCAACATTTTCCGTAAAGCGTTGTCACTTTTTCGTCTTCAAAATGCGCAATGGTCGCATCACATGTTTGACATACGATTGTGCCCATCCCCAAAACTCCTTTGTGATGATATATTCGTTCGTTAACTTCATAATAATATATCACATTTATGATGTCAATAGTATATTTGTATGTCACATTTATTTTTTATTAAGCAAAATAGGAGTGTTTTTTCACCATTCTAAAAACAAATAAAAATCAATAACCCGCCTTTGCGTAAACATGGTACAATAAAAATCAGGATATTCACGATAGGGGGAGAGAATATGGCGACACATGCTTACATAAAGCTCGTTCCTGCGTCGAAACAGAAAACGATTACATTAGAAGAAGTAAAACAATTGTTTCACTATTACCGAGATATCTTAAGTAAAACGGGGGAGCAGCTTGGTTGGAGGTACGAACAGGCCGCCTTTCCTTATCAGCTGGTGGAAACGGACGAAGGAAAGGGAAAATGGTTTTACTTAAAAGGGGACGGCCACCGGTATCGAGCAATAATCATCGGTGTCGGGCCGCATACGGAAACAGACTCGGAAGCAGAATCATCACTGATTCAAATTACGTTGCCAAACGAGGCGACATACGGTGATAAGGGGAAAGCGAACGAATTCTGCAAGTTTCTCGCCAAAAAACTAGAAGGCGAGCTTCATCTGTTTAACGGAAAGGTGATGTACTTTTGCAAGCGATAGTGGTTCCCGCTATCGTTTTTTTATTTTTTCTTATCGAAACGCTTCCCAGACAAAATGCTGACAAGTAAAGTACGTAACAGCCGTCAATGCCGTTGTCCAAAACGCTTTCCGGGTGCGTAAGCCAAGTTTTCGCGCTAATAAAAAGGCCATATATAAAAACACGCAAAGCATCATCCCTTTAAAAAATGGCCGGTCGCGCCCTGACAGCCATTCGATCAGGGAAAAACTGCTCCAAATCATCATGTGCAGTAAAAATGCCACATATTCTTTCATCGATCATCCCCCGCATCTCCTCTACCATAACGATATGAACGAGCAAGGGAAAATATTATTGATCAGTGGACAAGAAAGGTCATTTATAAAACAAAAATAGGTTTCAGACAAATGTCTGAAACCTATTTGTCCACTTACTTAGTGATAATATGGATTGGAGTGCCAAGAACAGCTTCTGCTGCTTCCATTGCAATTTCGCCTAACGTTGGGTGAGCGTGAATCGTTAACGCGATATCTTCCGCCGTCATTCCCGCTTCGATGGCAAGCCCAAGTTCCGCGATCATATCGGAAGCATTCGGACCGACAATTTGCGCGCCGATGATGACACCGTCTTCTTTGCGAGCGACGAGCTTCACAAATCCGTCTGTATCGTTCAAAGAAAGCGCACGGCCGTTTGCGGCAAACGGGAATTTTGCCGTTACCACATTGATTCCTTCGTCTTTTGCTTGTTGTTCAAAATAGCCGACAGAAGCGCATTCCGGATCGGAGAACACAACAGCTGGAATTGCGATGTAATCCACTTCAGACGGTTTTCCGGCGATCGCTTCGGCAGCGATTTTTCCTTCATAAGACGCCTTATGGGCAAGCGCTGGTCCCGGAACGATATCGCCGATGGCGAAAATATTCGGAACGCTTGTCCGGCATTGTTTATCCACTTCAATTAAGCCGCGGTCCGTCATTTTGATGCCGATTTGTTCTAAACCGATCTCATCAGTATTCGGACGGCGTCCTACCGTTACGAGCACATAGTCTGCGTCAATCGTTTTCGCTTCCCCTTTTACTTCAAAGGTAACCGTCACGCCGTCTTCCCGTTCTTCCACACCTTTAGCAAGCGCATTGGTGAAGATTTCGACGCCTTTTTTCTTTAAGCGGCGTTTCACAATGGCCGTCATTTGTTTTTCAAAGCCGGATAGAATTTCGTCTGCACCTTCAATAATCGTTACTTTAGTGCCAAAGTTCGCATACGCAGTGCCTAATTCCACGCCGATATAGCCGCCGCCAATAACGACAAGCGATTTTGGAATTTCCTGTAAGTTAAGTGCACCGGTGGAATCAAGCACACGAGCGGAAAACTTAAAGTTCGGAAGTTCGATCGGACGGGAGCCCGTTGCGATAATAGCGTTTTTGAATGTATATGTTTGCGCGCTATCCCCGTTTACGACACGCACCGTATTGGCATCGACAAAATATGCTTCGCCGCGCACAATTTCCACTTTATTTCCTTTCAACAAACCTTCGACGCCGCCAGTTAACTTTTTCACGACGCTTGCTTTCCATTGTTGCACTTTCGAAAAATCAACGGTAACATTTTCCGCTTTAATGCCAATATCTTCCGAATGTTTCGCTTCTTCATAACGATGGCTTGCGGAAATAAGCGCTTTAGACGGGATACATCCGACGTTTAAGCATACTCCGCCAAGGTTGCCTTTTTCCACAATGGTTACTTTTTGCCCCAGCTGGGCTGCGCGAATTGCAGCCACATAACCGCCAGGGCCTGCACCGACAACAAGCGTTTCTGTTTCAATTGCAAAATCGCCAACTACCATGTTTTTACGCCTCCATTAATAATAATTCAGGGTCATTTAATAGACGTTTAATGTGATTCAACGCTTTTTGCGCTGTAGCACCGTCAATCATGCGATGGTCAAAGCTTAACGACAGCGCTAATACCGGAGCGACTACAATTTCGCCGTCACGGACAATCGGTTTTTCGGCAATGCGTCCAATGCCAAGGATAGCTACTTCCGGATGGTTAATGACCGGAGTAAACCATTGACCGCCGGCAGAACCGATATTGGTGATCGTGCAAGACGCACCTTTCATTTCGTTTGGCATTAGTTTTCCTTCGCGTGCTTTTGTCGCAAGTTCATTAATTTCTTTTGCAAGTGCAAAAATCGGCTTGCGATCCGCGTGTTTGATAACCGGAACGAGCAAACCGCGGTCCGTATCAGCGGCAATACCGATGTTGTAATAATGTTTATGAATGATTTCTTCCGTTGCGTCGTCAATGGATGTATTTAAAACTGGGAATTCACGCAGCGCTGATGTCAATGCTTTTACCACATATGGCAAGAATGTAAGCTTGATGCCTTTTTCCGCTGCAATCTCTTTGAATTTTTTGCGATGTGCCACCAGTTTTGTCACATCCACCTCGTCCATTAAAGTGACATGTGGCGCCGTATGTTTCGAATTGACCATCGCTTTGGCAATCGCACGGCGGATGCCGCTCATTTTCTCGCGAGTTTCTGGGAACTCGCCTTCTAGCACAACAGGTTGTTGAGCTGCTGCAGCCGCTGTTTTTTCTTCTTTTGCGGTTGGTGCTTCTTGTTTTTGCGCCGCTGCCGCACCGCCGGCAAGGAATGCGTCAATATCGCTTTTTAACACGCGACCATTTTTCCCGGTTCCTTGCACAAGGCGAATATCGACACCTTTTTCACGGGCGTATTTACGCACAGAAGGCATCGCAATGACACGACGGTTTGGATCGACTTCCGGCTGTCCAGCTGGTTCTGTTTGCGGAGCTGCCGCTTCGCTCTTTTCTTCTTTCGACACTTCTTGCGGTTTTTCCTGCTGTTTCGTCTCATCTTGTTCCTGGCCTTTAAACGTCACGTTTTCATATCCAGGCGCATCAAACGTAATTAACGTTTGGCCAACGGTTGCTACCGTTCCTTCTTCGACTAAAATTTCCAATACTTTCCCTTTTACCGGAGACGGAATTTCCACAACCGCTTTATCGTTTTGCACTTCGCACAAAACATCGTCTTCATTGACTTCATCGCCAGGTTTGACAAACCATTTGACGATTTCCCCTTCATGAATGCCTTCGCCGATATCCGGCAGCTTAAATTCAAATGCCACTGTTTGTCGACCTCCTATTATTTTCCAAAAAGTATGAGGGGGGAAGAAGCAATGCGCTTCTTCCTAATTGTCACTCTTAGAAGTTAATGACTTTTTTCGCCGTTTCAATCACATCTTTGAAGTTAGGCAGCCATACGGATTCTGCTTGCGCGAACGGGTAGACCGTATCCGGTGCGGTGACTCGCAACACAGGAGCCTCAAGGCTTAAAATCGCCCGTTCATTAATTTCTGCTACAACGTTTGCGGCAATTCCGGCTTGTCTTTGCGCCTCTTGCACTACGATCGCCCGTCCGGTTTTTTCGACAGAACCGATAATCGTTTCAATATCTAACGGCTGAACGGTGCGCAAGTCAACCACTTCGGCAGAAATGCCTTCTTTTTCTAATTCTGCCGCCGCTTTTAACGATTCATGCACCATTGCGCCATAAGCGATGATCGTGATATCTTTTCCTTCCCGCTTAATGTCCGCTTTGCCGATTGGAATTGTATATTCTCCTTCCGGCACTTCTTGGCGGAACGAACGATACAATTTTAAGTGTTCTAAGAAAATAACCGGGTCGTTGTCGCGGATGGCTGAAATCAGCAATCCCTTCGCGTCGTATGGAGTAGACGGAATGACGACTTTTAATCCAGGCTGTTGTGCAACCAATCCTTCCAAACTGTCAGAGTGCAGTTCCGGTGTATGAACGCCGCCGCCAAACGGAGAACGAATCGTAATCGGCACGTTGTAGCGGCCGCCGGAACGATAGCGGATGCGCGCCATTTGTCCGCAAATCGCATCCATTGCCTCATAAACAAACCCGAAAAATTGAATTTCCGGAACCGGGCGGAATCCTTGCAGAGCCAGTCCGATCGCAAGCCCGCCAATTCCCGATTCAGCAAGAGGTGTATCAAATACCCGGTCTTCGCCAAACTCCGCCTGCAATCCTTCCGTCGCCCGGAATACGCCGCCGTTGACCCCAACGTCTTCCCCGAATATTAGCACGTTCGGATCGTTTTTCAACTCGATGCGCAACGCATCCGTGATCGCTTGAATCATTGTCATTTGCGCCATGGCTTACTTCGACTCCTTCTCTTTATAAATTTCATACTGCTCTTTTAGGTTAAATGGCAGTTCTTCGTACATAATGCTAATTAAATCCGTTACTTTTTGCTTCGGCGTTTCGTCCGCCTTTTTAATCGCTTCTTTAATTTCTTCTTTCGCTTGTTCAATTACTTTGTTTTCTTCTTCTTCGCTCCATAAGCCTTTGTTTTCCAAAAACTTGCGGAAGCGGACAAGCGGATCTTTTTTCTCCCATTCGTTTTCCAATTCTTTTGTACGATAGCGAGTTGGGTCGTCTCCTGACATCGTATGCGGCCCATAACGGAAGCACAATGTTTCGATAAGCGTCGGGCCTTCGCCATTGATCGCGCGCTCGCGAGCAGTACGCACAGCCACATATACAGCCAATGGGTCCATGCCGTCGACTTGAATTCCAGGAATCCCCGCTGCTACCGCTTTTTGCGCAAGCGTTTTGGCTATCGTTTGTTTTTCTACTGGAGTGGAAATGGCAAAACGGTTGTTTTGCACCACGAAAATGGCTGGCGCTTTAAATGCTCCCGCAAAGTTGATCCCTTCATAGAAATCCCCTTGCGATGTACCGCCGTCACCTGTATATGTAATCGCTACTGCTTTTTTGCCGCGTTTTTTCAGTCCTAGCGCTACGCCTGCTGCTTGAATATATTGCGCTCCGATGATAATTTGCGGCGGCAGTACGTTTACTCCTTCCGGAATTTGATTGCCGTGGAAGTGACCGCGTGAGAACAGAAACGCTTGATAAAGCGGAAGACCGTGCCAAATAATTTGCGGAACATCACGGTATCCAGGCAAAATAAAATCCTCTTTTTCCAATGCAAAATGGCTCGCGATTTGGCTCGCTTCTTGTCCCGCTGTCGGCGCATAGAAACCTAAACGGCCTTGGCGGTTTAACGAAATCGAGCGCTGGTCAAGAATGCGGGTGTACACCATGCGGCGCATTAATTCTTTAAGCTGGTCGTCGCTTAAATCCGGCATTGCCGCTTCGTTTACTACTTCCCCTTCTTCGTTTAAGATTTGAAATGTCGGAAATTGTTCAGCAATCTTTTCAAGCTGCTCCGTAAAATTGAATCGGGATGCTTTTTTTACACCCATTCTGTTCACCTCTACCTTTCGTAAATTTAAAAATAAGGGTTCATTGCAACGACAACGTTGATTCATATAGCATTAATTTACCCAAAATCATAAATAAATAAAAAACAGCTGTTTTTGTTCCACGGCGTAAACGGGCGAACACTGCTGAAAAATACCTGTATTAATCATTTTAATTATTGTGATTAGTACAATTTCGTCCGCGCTTTTAAGTTTACACTTTATTTTACCAATCGTCAATCACTTTGATTTACCATTATTTTTTATAATTTAACTGCTTTTTATTGGAATGAAAAGATATCTATTTAGAATGTGTTATAGTACAACACAAAAATCTGTATTAATCCTGTTTTATATTTTTGCAAAATATAAAAGGGGGAAAAATACAGCCCCCGCTTTCCTAAATTATGTTTATTTCCACATATGATATAATTGCTTTTTTTCCTTATTATACTTTTTTGTATAGGCATTAAATTGTCCGTTTATATCCATTATGTTCCGATAACGTTCATTAATTCGGTCGATTTGCTGCTGAAGCCGTTTGGCCGTTACATCTTTATTTTGCAATAAAATATAAAGTTCTTTTTCTAATGTCAGCATCTCTTTATACTGGACATACAGCTTATCATACGTTTCATAGCGTTGTTCCGCGATTTCAACGAATTGGTTGATCCGTTGTTTTGCATGTTCATCGTGAAGCCCGCTCATTTCTCTTTTGATCACATTTAACTGCCGTTTTCCTGAATGCATTGCCTTATATTCTCCGGCAAGATATTTTCTCCGCTCCTCTATGATCGTTAATGCTTCTTTCGCTAACTGCGCCACTTTTGTAAAATGTTTGAAGCCGTACGACATCATGCGGGCATATAATGCATTTTGTTTTTGTTCCAATTCCGTTAGTTTTTTCTGCTCTTCTATTGCGCCCTTTTCATAGGTAGCCATTTTCTGAACAGCCGAAAGAACCTCTTGCTTGCCAATAAGATGACTGCAGCCGGCAAGCAGCAGTAATGCGGCAATAAATCCCATCCACCTTTGCATCATCTTTTGCAACGTTTTCTCTTCCTTTCCCATGTATCTGTTTCATTTTAGTTTACGTCCAAAATATATTTTTGTTAGACTTAATTCAGACATCAACGTCATACAGGGAGTGAAGACATGATGATTACGATGAAAGATATTATTAAAGAAGGACACCCGACGCTGCGGAAAGTAGCCGAACCTGTTCCTCTTCCTCCATCGGAAGAAGATAAACGAATTTTGCAAAGCCTGCTTGATTATGTAAAAATGAGTCAAAACCCGGAACTTGCTGAAAAGTATGGATTGCGTCCCGGAATTGGACTGGCCGCTCCGCAAATCAATGTATCGAAGCGAATGATTGCCGTTCATGTTACCGACGAGAAAGGCACGTTATATAGCTATGCGCTATTTAATCCGAAAATCGTCAGCCATTCTGTTCAACAATGTTACTTAACGAGCGGTGAAGGATGTTTATCGGTCGACCGCGACGTTCCGGGATATGTGCCGCGCTATGCCCGCATTACTGTGACCGGAACGACAATCGACGGCGAAGAAGTAACCCTGCGCTTAAAAGGGTTGCCCGCCATTGTCTTTCAACATGAGATCGATCATTTAAACGGCATTATGTTTTATGACCATATCGATCCACAAAATCCTTTTAAAGTGCCGGACAATGCTATTCCCATCGAACGTTAAACGTAAAAAGGGCTATATCCTGCACTGGATATATGCCCTTTTTTACGGAATTAACTCAAGCTGCTTTAATCCGTATAATATCCCTTCTTCTCCAACCGGCTTCGTAATGAAATCGGCCGCTTTTTTCACTTCCTCCTGTGCGTTGCCCATCGCAACGCCAGTTCCCACGAACTTTAACATTTCAATGTCATTCAACCCGTCGCCGAACGCGTACACATCCTCCTTGGCAATGCCGAGTTTCTCAATCATTCTCCGGATTCCCTCCGCTTTCGATCCTCCTACCGGCAATACGTCAGTAGATACATTATGCCAACGGACAAAGCGAAACTGCGGATATGCTTTTATATATGTTTGTTCTTCTTCTGCCTTGCAAAATAAAAGCGCTTGATAAATGTCTTCATTTTCATAATAAAGCGGATCAAACGGAGGGTGGGAAAATTTCAAGCTCCCCATGCTGACATGGATATACGGATGATTTTCCATGCTCGCTCTCATCTCATTCGCATTCATAAAAACGAGCGGATGGCCGTTTTGATGCGCGTCTTCTTTTAATTCATGCAATTTTTGCCGTTCAAGCGGATGCTTATAAATAACATCCCCTTCGAATACTACATATTGCCCGTTGAAACTGACGAAAGAATCAATTCCTAGCTGCTTTCGCAAGTTAGCAAACATAAACGGCGCTCTGCCTGTGGCAATCGCTACATACACATTCGCCTTTTTTAATTCCTGAATGGCCCTTACTGTCGACGGCGGGAGCTGTTTTTCATCATCAAGCAGCGTGCCATCAATGTCAAAAAATACAATTTTTCGCTTCACAATCTCTCCCCTTAACGCTTAATTTCTTCATTCTTTACCGTACTGAAAAAAGCTGAAAATGTCAAACAGCAGGCAAAAGCCTCGTTCCACTTTTATCCATGAAAAACAAGCCTTTGTTCACATATAATATAATATAGAAGAAGGACATTTACTTTCACCAAGAAATGAGTACAATAGGAAGTAAGGAGTGATGAAAAATGTTGAAAAAGCTGAAAAAGAAGCTGCTTCAACAATGGAAAGATCTGCTCCGGAAAAAATCGATCGCCTAACCTTTATGATAACAGCCCTTCCCCTAAGAAGGGCTTCTTTCTAAAAAGCGAATGAAAACATAAAAATTCGTCAAAGATGTTACATATCATATTTTTCCCCTATCCTTTCTTTTTCCCATTTTCTTTATCCTATATAATATAGTGAAAAAAAACATGAAAACCATCCTTACTTTATATATAATAAAAAGGTTAAAGGAATAATCGTTCAATAAGGAGAGATTTTAGAATGATTTTTAAAGTGTTTTACCAAGAAAACCCTGATGAAGTGCCTGTGAGAGAAAAAACAAAAACGCTCTATATTGAAGCGGAGTCGGAACGGGAAGTACGCCAAAAACTGCGCGGTCGTACGATGAATATCGAATATATTCAGCCGTTGGAGGGAGCCCACCTAGAATATGAAAAGAAAAATCCTGATTTTAAAGTATTGGAGATTTGAATATGAAATTTTTAAATGATCAACAAGTCGGTGTATTTGCCCTCGGCGGATTAGGTGAAATCGGGAAAAATACATATGGCGTACAATTTCAAGATGAAATTATTGTCATTGACGCGGGAATTAAATTTCCTGAAGATGAACTGCTCGGAATTGACTACGTCATTCCTGATTACACGTATTTAGTAAAAAACGCAGAGAAAGTAAAGGGACTGTTTATTACTCACGGGCATGAAGACCATATTGGCGGAATTCCATACTTGCTTAAACAAGTGAATATTCCAATTTACGGCGGAAAATTAGCGCTCGGGCTAATCCGCAACAAACTTGAAGAACACGGGCTCCTCAGACAAGCGAAACTTATTGAAGTTCGCGAAGATGATATCATTCGCTTTCATAAAACAGCGGTGACATTTTTCCGGACGACGCACAGCATTCCTGACAGCTATGGAATTGTCGTCAAAACTCCGGTTGGCCAAATTGTTCATACAGGAGACTTTAAGTTTGACTTTACCCCGGTCGGCGAACCGGCCAACTTAACGAAGATGGCGGAAATAGGGAAAGAAGGGGTCCTTTGTCTGCTTTCTGACAGCACCAATAGTGAAATTCCGCATTTTACCATGTCGGAACGCCGCGTTGGGGAAAGCATTCATGATATTTTCCGGAAAGTGCAAGGACGCATTATTTTTGCTACCTTTGCCTCTAACATTCATCGGTTGCAGCAAGTAACGGAAGCAGCCGTAATGAATAATCGCAAAATTGCTGTATTCGGAAGAAGCATGGAGGCTGCGATTGAAATCGGACAAGAACTCGGTTACATTAGATGTCCTAAAGATACTTTTGTCGACGCAAACGAAATTAATCGCCTTCCTGCCAATCGTGTGACGATTTTGTGTACCGGCAGCCAAGGAGAACCAATGGCCGCACTGTCTCGCATCGCCAATGGCACCCATCGCCAAATCCAAATTATGCCTGGCGATACAGTTGTCTTCTCTTCTTCGCCAATTCCGGGCAATACGGTAAGCGTCAATCGAACGATTAACATGCTGTACCGCGCCGGGGCCGAAGTCATCCATGGGCCGCTGAACGATATTCATACCTCCGGACACGGCGGGCAAGAAGAGCAAAAGTTAATGATCCGTTTAATGAAACCGAAATATTTTATGCCGATTCACGGCGAATATCGCATGCAAAAAATGCATGCCAAGCTTGCAGTCGATTGCGGAGTGCCGGAAGAAAACTGCTTCATTATGGATAACGGCGAAGTGCTTGGGCTAAGCAAAAATGACGCACGCATCGTCGGCAAAATTCCATCCGGCTCCGTTTACATTGATGGCAGCGGAGTCGGCGATATCGGGAATATCGTCTTGCGCGACCGCCGCATTCTATCGGAAGAAGGCCTTGTCATCGTCGTTGTCAGCATTAACATGAAAGAGTTCAAAATCGCAGCCGGTCCGGATATTATTTCGCGTGGATTCGTGTATATGCGCGAATCGAGCGATTTAATTAATGAAGCGCAGTCCCTCATTACGAAACATCTTGAAAAAGTGCTTGAGCGCAAAACGAATCAATGGTCGGAAATTAAAAACGAAATTACGGAAACCCTTGCGCCATTCCTATATGAAAAAACAAAACGGAGACCGATGATTTTACCAATTATTATGGAAATATAAATAAAACAGCTGTTCCTAAACCGGAACAGCTGTTTTATTTGCTTACTACTTTTTCTTCAAAACGGTCGATGTCTTCATCGGCGCCGATGACCACTAAAACATCGCCTTTGCGGATAATTTCGGATGCTAACGGCGACACGATCACATTTGTACCGCGCCGGATCGCAACAATGTTGATTCCATAGCGTGCGCGAATATCGAGTTCTAGCAGCGAATGTCCATCTAAGCGCTCACTGGCGACGATTTCCACAATGCTATGCTTATCCGAGAGCTCCAGATAGTCAAGAACATTGTTGGAAATCAAGTTATAGGCAATTCTCTCTCCCATGTCCCGCTCTGGATGGACAATTTGATCGGCGCCAATCTTCTTCAGCACTTTTTCATGGTAGTCATTTGTCGCTTTTACGGTAATATGCTGCACGCCTAACTCTTTTAAAATCAATGTCGTTAAAATGCTCGCTTGAATATTATCGCCAATTGCCACAATAACATGATCGAAATTGCGGATGCCTAAACTTTTCAACACGTTTTCATCGGTCGAATCTCCTACTACTGCATGAGAAACAATCGAAGCAAACTCATTGACGCGATCTTCGTCAACATCGATGGCCAGCACTTCCATTCCTTGCTCGCTTAACGTGCGGCAAATGCTTCCGCCAAAACGGCCGAGGCCAATGACAGCAAATTGTTTTTTTTTCACACTCATTCCTCCACTATCCACTGTCGCTGTTTCTATATTTTCCCTATTTATTTTAGCAAAAACAAAAGAGGAACGAAAACATCGTTTTTTCGTTCCTCTCGCCTTTCTTTATTGCTACTGTGCCTTTTCTGTTTCTTCCAATACACGGTTTACTCTTTTTTCCAGCATTTTCATGCCGCTTCCGCCTGCTTGAAAATGACGCAGTTTGCCTTCCGCATCAAATACGTAGTAAGCAGGCACATATTGGTTTCCAAAGGCATCGGTAATTTTATGTTCGTTATCCACTAAAATCGGCTGCGTAATGCCATGTTCTTCAGCAACTTTTTTGACCAATTCGATATCTAAGTCTTTCTCTGAACGCGGCATGTGAACGGCGACGACGTTCAGCTTATCTTTATAGCGGTCGCGGAACTCGTTTACTTGCGGCATCGCTTCTTTGCAAAGATGGCAGCTTACCGACCAAAAGTGGATTAATGTTGGTTTTTCTCCAATCAATTGTTCTCTTGTTACTTCGCCGTTGAGCGTTGCCGTAGCACCTGTTAATTCCGGCATTGGTTCACGCAGTTTCATGTTCATCCCTCCCTTCAGAACCTCCACACGACTAAGCCGGTGGGCTCTGACGTACTAAAGAGTTTTTCCTACACCTGCTTGCAAGCACTCACTCTTGTTCGGCCAAACTTTCATAGGCAAACACCTCACTGGTGTTTAGCGCCCTGTCGACTCGGTTCAAAAACCCTTTTCCATTTCATCCCAAAACTCTAGTCAAAGGCTCATGGCTATATACTTTTGTAAAGAAAGGTCTAACGTCATGTTAGACCTTTCTTCTTTTTCCTTATTCCACTTTCAATGTTGCTTGGCCTGGTTTCCAGTTTGCTGGGCAAAGGCCTCCGGTTTGTAGCGCTTGAAGCACGCGCAATACTTCATCGACATCGCGGCCGATGTTATTATGATGAACGACAGCGTATTTTAATTCGCCTTCCGGATCGATGATAAATAAGCCGCGAAGCGCAACGCCTTCTTCTTCAATAAGAACACCATAATCGCGGGCAACTTGATGAGTAGGGTCTGCTGCTAACGGATATTTAATTTCGCCGATGCCGTTTTCTTCGCGAGGCACTTTCATCCATGCTTTATGCGAATATACAGAGTCTGTCGAAACGCCGATCACAACGGCATCTAAATCTTCAAATTCATCGAAGCGGTCAGAAATCGCGGTGATTTCTGTCGGGCATACGAACGTGAAATCCATTGGATAGAAGAAGAGCACAGTCCATTTGCCGTTTTTCATGTTTTCTTCAAGGCTGACACGTCCGAATTCGCCGTTTGGCAATACTGCTTGCATCTCGAAACGAGGTGCTTGTTTTCCTACCATGCGTTCTGCCATATGTACCCCTCCATTTTCTTTATTTGATGGTGTTTTCGTTAATACCACTCATTATATTGACAAATACTATTATAATGATATTGATAATTTTAGTCAATATTAAATGATAATTAATTTAAAAAGAAAGTTATTTTTTATTACCTTATGCTCCATGCTTTGTATATGGATTCCATTTTTGCGATGCTTATATCCCTCTTTCCCTCAACCGCTTTACTTTTAGTATAGTATCCTCAACTGGTAAAACAAAATCATTTGCTCGTTGGAACGGGCTGCATTCTCATTATTCACAAAAAACGGGCTGTTGATGCGGACAGCCCGTCAACGATTAACGCAATTTTTCTTCAACTTTTTGGCAAATTTCTTCTGCTGTCAGACCGCTTGCTTCGATAACAGGACCGGCAGTCATCGCATTTTGAATCCCCATTACATTGGCATCTTGGCCTGTAATCACGCAACAGTCGCAGCCTTTGGCATCATTTTCCCCGCGAAGCGGAATGATTTCATGTCCTCTCGCTTTTAACGCTTCTTGCACATCCGTCAGCGAGTGTTCTACCCCAATTTTCGCCATCGCACTCCACCTCCTCATATACATAATGTGCCTTAATGAAGGTGGAACTATACCATTAACCGTTGTTTCCTTTCCACGAAATATACGATGTCAAAAAGTCAATGGCCCGATCGATCGCCGCTTCATTTGGCGCCATTTTGGCATGATGAAGCCCATAAGGGCAATCGACACCAAGCCAAAACATAAACCCCGGAATTTCAGCAAGCATATAGCCAAAATCTTCGCCCGTCATTGCTTCTTTGCAGCGGACTATCTGCATTTCCGGATAACTTTCGGCAAACCGGATAAACTCGCTCGTTAACTGCGGATCGTTATATACTTGATGGTACATCGCACCATAGTCAATTTCCGCTTCGCATTGATACGCAAGTTGGATGCCGCTTACCATCGCTTCGATCCGCTCTTTCACTTTTTTCATCGCGGCGGCCGACAAGGTGCGGATCGTTCCTTCTAAACGAGCCTGCCCGGCAATCGCATTTTGCACCGTCCCGCCGGAAATTTTGCCGATGGTAATCACCGCGCTGTCAAGCGGATCGACATTGCGGGCAACGATAGACTGAAGCTGCATGACAAGAGCGCAGGCAGCAACAACCATATCGTTCGCTAGGTGCGGAAACGCGGCATGTCCGCCTTTCCCTTTTAAATCAATAAATAGTTCCGATGTATTAGCAAACAGCAAACCTTCTTTCGTCGCAACCGTGCCGACCGGATATTCCGGAGCGATATGCAGCGCGATAATCATATCCGGCTTCCACGCTTGCATGATGTCGCTTTCTAGCATCGGTTTTGCCCCGCCCGGCCCTTCCTCTGCCGGCTGGAAAATAAATAATAGGTCGTCTTTGATTGGGTGGTTTGCGAAATAGGTGAGCACTCCGAGGGCGATGCTCATATGCATATCATGTCCGCACGCATGCATATTTCCTTCGTGCTCCGAACTGTATGGCAACCCCGTTTCTTCTTTAATCGGCAGGCCGTCGATATCGGTGCGGTAGCCGATCATTTTTCGCGGCGCTGTTCCTTTTACTTTCACAAAAATCCCGGTTTTCCACGTTTGAATTTCCAACCGTTCCTGCGGCAACGTATGAATATAGCGCAATAAATATTGCTGCGTCTTAAATTCTTGAAACCCCAGCTCCGGAATTTTATGCAGATCGCGGCGAATCGCAACAAAAGGACTAATCAATGACATACTATCCCCTCCATTTGCAAAAAGAGCTGCCCAAAGATGGGACAGCTTTCGTGTTTGGCTATGTTTATAACTGGCGAAGTTCTTGTTTAATTTCTGTTTTTGCTCTTGTTTTTTCATCAATTTGCTTAATCACGCGCGCCGGCACACCAGCCACCACCGTATACGGAGGCACATCTTCCACTACAACAGCACCTGCTGCAACAACGGCGCCCTTGCCGACCGTAACCCCCTCTAAAATAACGGCGTTCGCTCCAATCACTACATCATCTTCAACGATCACTGGTTTAGCGGAAGGCGGCTCAATCACGCCTGCTAAGACAGCGCCGGCGCCAACATGGCAGTTCTTTCCGACCGTTGCGCGGCCGCCGAGCACTGCGTTCATATCAATCATCGTCCCCTCACCGACGACGGCGCCGATGTTAATGACCGCCCCCATCATAATAACCGCATTATCGCCAATTTCGACTTGATCACGGATAATTGCGCCCGGCTCGATGCGCGCTTTTACTCCTTTCAAATCAAGAAGCGGAATCGCGGAATTGCGGCGGTCGTTTTCAATGACATAATCCTCGATCTTGTCTTTATTGGCTTCCAACGCCGCTTGAATTTCTTGCCATTCCCCAAAAACAACGCCAGTATTCCCTGTAATAAACGTTTTCGCGCTTGCGCCAAAATCGATTCCTTCCAGGTTCCCTTTTATGTATACTTTAACAGGGGTGGATTTTTTGCTGTTTTGAATAAACGAAATGATTTCATTTGCATCCATCATCTTCATGGGCCACATCCTCCTTTACATCTGTATTCTTTTTTACTTTAGCAAAACAGAGATAATGGTGACAAGCATAAATTCATGAAACAAAATTTTGCAGCACCTTCTGGAAGGCTTGTACTTGCGGAAGCTGCCATGCTGCTTCCGAGCTTATAAGCCATGTATCTCTCGTCATCCATTCGCCATGCTTATCTTTTAGCGCAATCATATGAACAAGATGTTGCTCTCGGTCATCTAAAGCAATTTCCGGTAAAATGGCATAGCCAACTCCATGATAAGCAAGCTGTTTGCATGTTTCGATTTGATCGACGATGACCGTTCGCGGCGGAAGGGCTTGAAATTGCTCATGCCACCATTGTTGAATGTGCAGCGAATACGTCGAGTCGCTTTTAAATTGAATAAACGGCCGGTCGGTATGGGGCAACTGCTCTAGAGATTGAATTTCTTGGTCTACTAAATATAACTGATCCGTAAATAAACGTGTCGCAATCCCGCTCCAATTTGGTTTTCCGCGAACAATTCCGAGTTGAAACCGATTTTCATACATGCCGCTTAAGACTTCGCTTGTCCATCCCGTTGTCAACGACACATTTACATTTGGGTATAACATCATAAACGTTTTTAAAACTGTGGGAAGCCAATGCTGCGCAACAATGGAAACAACCGCTAATGTTAATGTTCCACTTATTTGTCCGGCCAGTTGTTCGATCTCTTCTTTTACTTTGTTCGTTTTCTGCACTATTTCTTTTGCAAGCTGGACAATTTTTTCTCCCTCTGGTGTTAACAGTAAACCTCTCTGAGACCGGATAAATATTTTCACATTCCAGCTGGCTTCTATCGCCTGTAGTCGCTGGGACAATGCGGATTGAGTAACATAGAGCCGGGCTGCCGCTTTCCTCATATTTAATTCTTCCGCCAAAACGGTAAGCATTTCATACTCCGAAATATTCAAGCTATCACCCTTTTGATAAGTTTTCCTTATCATTTCCGTCCATTTTTTTAAAATTTTCTTATTGTTATAAAATGAATACAATAGCTGTAGAACGTTTGGAGAAAGGGGGTGCCCTGCATGGACTGGGTACTGTTTGTCCTTGTTGGATTTGCGACTTCGTTCGTTGGTACATTAGCTGGCGGCGGTGGCCTTATTGGCATGCCTGTTTTGCTTATGATTGGTGTCCCTATCCATCAGGCCATTGCCGCCGCCAAGTTTTCCAATACAATCAGTTCGTTTTCCAGCTTCTTCGTCCTATTTCGCCAGCAAAGCATTCGTTGGAAACAGTTGTTGCTGATCATCCCTATTAGCCTTGGTGGAGGAGCAACAGGAGGAGTCATCGCCTCGTTGTTGTCTGAACGAACGATGACCATCATCGCCATTATTTTGTTAATGTTTGCACCATGCCTGCAAGTTTTCAAAAAACAGCCTGAGCATGCGGCAGCGGCTCCTTCTCTCCCTAAAACCTTATATCCTATTCTTTACGGCATTAGCGTCTATGACGGAATGTTCGGCCCAGGCCAAGCAACAATGCTCATGTATGCTTATTTGCGCACCGGCATGGATTACCTATCTGCCATCGCGTTTACAAGATTTCAAACTTTTATTAGCTGCTTTGGAGCACTGACATCCTACTTATACAACGGTCATATCAACTGGCATATCGCTCCCTTCTTAGCGATTGGATCATTCATCGGTGCACAATTATCGGTACGAGTGGCGCAAAAACTGAAGCAAAAACAGCTGCAATTTTTATTGCACACCATTACCTTTCTGCTTATCGTTCAGCTTATTTTTAATATGATTTATGGTAATCATTAAGCTTTCGCAGCTGTTTATTCAATCGTTTAAGTATTTCTCGCCTTGTAAAAATCCCTTCAAAATAGCCGTCTTTATTTTCTACACAAACAAACGGATGGTTGACAATCAGTCCAATTCCTTTAACGATGTCATCATCCAATAAAAGACGCGGAATATCCTTATTCATCACTTCCTCGACTTTCATTGTTTCCAGCCTCTCAAATTCAATGCGTTCCAATCCTAAAATCGCATCCATGATCATTGTCATGCTGATTAATCCATGAAGTTTATAGGAAGTGTCCAATACAGGAATAGCGGAGTAACCGGTTTTGGTTAATACTAATAACGCGTGGTCTAAATAGTTCCCAAGTTGGACGTGCGCTACTTTATCCGAAGGAATAAGAAACTGCGCCACCGTCATCTTGGCAAATTCTTTGTTTTCCAAAACTGTCATACCTGTCTTCCGCCTTTCTCTTTTTAGCGTTTCCCCTCTTCAGTTTATCATATTTTATTGCCTTCCATAAAAAAATACTATCGCTTGCCAACGGAACGATAGTATTATTTAAAATTCTATGTTTCCTGCAGAAGACGGTCATATAAACGCAAAAGCTGTTGATATCGCTTTACATCCACTTGCTTATCCCCATTTTCAATGTCAGCAATCTCACAGCGAACAAGCTCTAATGCATATTGTTGGGTAAACAAAAGATCCAAAAGCAAGCGCTGCTCTTCATGCGATAATGTTTCAAGCCCCAGCTTCCCCATTTTTCATTCCTCCTTTGCAAACTATATATATTCAGCACAAACGGAAAAAATTTATGAAAAAAACCCTTCCTTGCCTGCCCATAAAAGCTTTTATTGCCTACCGTCCAAGCGCATTTTATTCTATTTACCCACACCCGAGTTCGAGTTTGGATATTAGAGACTTGAGCCGTGTACAAGGAAACTCATACGCATGGTTCTTAGGAAAGGAACGGCTCCGAAAGGATCTTGCCTTACCCAACACCCCAATTTTTTTTGGCAACGAGGGTGTACCATTGTAAGATAACATGAGTATAAGCGGCAAATGTCTTACATATCATTAGATTAGTTATTAACAAGAATGAGGTGAGACAATGTCCTATACTGATCATTATGAAAGAGACATCTATGGGATAATAGCTTTCTGGGTACAAAACAATTTTGATCACGGTCGATTTTTCGATAGAGAAATAAGCCATTATGAACTGGAACTAGCCCGTACGAACCAGTATATAATTCAGCGTTTGGGTTCAATATGGGAAAAAGCAAAATCAAAAAAAACAGATGTTGGAATTTTGATTGATGAAGCTAAACATGCCACACGTGAATTTCACAGTTTACTCACCTATACAATGGATAAAGCTTTACGCTGTGAAGTCATTATTTCAACACCGCAATCACTTCTCGACCACATGATACGGGAAGCAGAAGAAACTATATCAGTCTTTAAATTAATACAAAGTGGTAAACAAGTTTCACCTGCGGACGCAACCCTGCATGAAAACTATTTTTGGTTGAGGCAGATGGCTGATCATCTTCGCTTTATAAGCCACTATTTAGATCCATCAAATTATGAACTTCATGATAGAGTAAGAGAAATGACAAAAAAATTTGATAACCTTTTTCTCCAAGCAAATGCACTAACAACAATGATACGCCGTCCACGTAATGAGGTATTACCGGTTTTACACAGCTTTAACCAAATGGTTATTAAAGAAGCTAAAGCTCTCGAAGCATTTAAATTGGAATTAGACGATCTAATCAAACAATGTGCTGCTGTTACAACTTCACCGCCAGATTTATTAGAACATATTGCCAGGGAAGCGCATCACTTATGGAGAAACTTGGAGGAGCAGGTTATATTATAATGCATAGCTGAGTTTAAATTCGTATGCATAAGATAAGAAAATAAAAAATATTAGCGGAGGAAGGTTTCTATGTTTAGAACAAATACATCTAGAAAATTCCAACCAGAAGTGGTTAACATAGAAGACCTTGTTCCCAAGATCACTTGTTTAGAAAAATAAATGAAACCATCGATTTTTCGTTTATCGCGGAAAAGTGCCGTCCATTGTATTGCGAAGACAATGGTCGTCCTTGCATCGACCCAGTCATGTTGTTCAAGATATTACTAATTGTTATTTATACGGAATTCGCTCGGAAAGACGCCTCATTGAGGAAATCCGGGTGAACATCGCCTATCGTTGATTTGTTGGACTTTCTCTGACTGATCCGGTGCCTCATCACTCCATCTTCAGCCAAAACCGCCGGCGGCGGTTTCAACAGTCTGAGATTTACCAAGAGATCTTCGATGAAATTGTCCTTCAAGCCATTCCCCGAGTTCGACAGTGACTAGGCAAATAAATCGCCTCCCAGTCCTTGATGCAGAAGGGCTGAGAGGCGATTAGCATACTTGTGGCGTGTATCTAGGAGCAAGGATGAATGCCTAGGATCTTCGGGGGAGGCTCCAGCCCTAGAGCCACAAAGGTTTGCCCTTGTTTGGCGATCAGTTCTGTCCGCCGATAAAGGTCCCCGTATTTCGAAGAAATTTGCTATCATACTTTTCGGCTTCACGGACCGCCTGTTCCAGCTCCTCTTTCAATGACTCGAGCAGCTTCTTCCGTTCCTTCCGTTGACGCTCGGCTTCGCTGGGATTGTACGCGATGACATAGCGCTGACGCGCTTCTCCGCCCCCCACGATAATTTCCTTGATGTGCAAATTCTCCCGAACTTGATGATAGCCGCCCGCGCCGGCTCATCACCTCTTTGGCGGCAGCCTTTCCGGACCGGATTTTTTCCCCCACGATATAATGCCCACCGGCTTGTTGTAAGATCCGCAAATTTTCTTCAGACGAAAATCCCCGGTCCATGACGCTGATCACACGCCCGAGCTTCCGGCCAATTAAATCGTTTTTCACTTGTTTGATGACCGTCATGTCCATCATATTCCCTGGCCATACCCAAGCCCGAATCGGGATTCCTTCCCGTGTCATGGCGAGTCCGATGACAATTTGCAAAAGATCCGGGCGCTTATCCCTTGAAAATCCCTGCTTTCGAAAGCTCTCCTCTTCCGGCGCTTCGGACGGGTCGACTTCGAAATAGGAAGAGGTCGTATCAAAATAAAGCAGATCGACTTCTAGATTCAATAAATCGGCAACGGCGTGGAATACTTGACGCTCCAATTCCGATTGCACGGTCAATAATTCATCCATCGCCCGATAAAGCTGGTGGCTGGCCACCTGAGGAAGGTTCGGGATGTGCACTTCTTTCTCGACCCAATCCTCCATCGCCAATTTACTCGACGGATGAAGGGCTCGATTCGCGACCATCGCGAAAATGAGCCGTTCCAACGGAATTTGGTGATGACGGGAAGCGAACAAGGTTTTCAGAATGTCATCGAGTCCTAACTGTCTCCATAGCTGGTCAAGAAGTCAAACGCCGCCAAGGCGTTTGCATGATTGAAATCGAAATTCGGAAGCTTCTCCTGCCAACTCCCGCGCTTCCCAAACCTGCTCAGGAGAAAGGAACCGCGAGATGCTTTGGCCAGACGCTCCAGACGGCGCGATCCGCTTCGTCTTCACGCCCAAACGAATAAATCACCTTCGCTTTTGCATATTTGGCCTTCGGATCCCATTCGTTGTGAGCAAGCTGGAGATAAGCGACCGTTGTTCCATCTTTGTTTTTGCGTGTGACTCTCCGTATGTACATGCCTATATATAATAAATATTCCTTTATTTTAAAAAGGGTAAAGAGAAAAACGTGTGCCTATGGAATTCAGTGTTTTTCCCAGGTTGACAACCCCAAAATCCTTGATATAACGGGATTTCTGAACTTTTTATTTGCCTAAAACGGTCCTCAAATTGTCGAACTCGGACCACACATGGCTGTTTATATGACGATAAAGCAAAAAAAAGAGCACTCCTTAATAGGACTGCTCCATTGCTTATTGCTTACCAGTAGCGCAACGCCAAATAAAAAATAACAACCGCGGCCAGCAAAGCCGCCAGCAAATACGCTAAGAAAATAGGGTTGCGCAAATAGGCATGCTCCTGCACCGCCTTTGGGATCGGAGCATCGAGTTCTTCCTGCCATTTTTGCTGGCGACCAAGACGATACGTGAAGACAAATGCAATAACGGCAATAAGAACGACAAGGATGGACAATACAAATATCAGCTGTGCCATTGTTTCTTCACCTCATGCTTACTTTGCCACGAGGAAAAGATTTTATACCATCTTTAATAATGGGCGTCATGTTCGAATAAATAATTATACGATAAATCAATAAACAAGTAGTGCTCACCGTCAATCGGGTACGAATACGTGCGGATCGTTTCCCCGGTTTCGATGTCGGCGTACAGATCGGATAAAATTCCGCGTTTGCGCGAGCGCATGCGAATAATATTTTCTAAAAAATACGGACGCCAGCTCCAATTTTTCATATAATATTGCGGCTCAAGCTCCCAGCGGCCGTTACGCTTAAACATATTGGCAGACTGTTGGAAGCCATCCTCGTCGCAAACATAAATGCGGAAACAAACATCATTCAGCTCATTCGCTAAAAGCGAAATCAGCTCATTAAAATCCGTGACTTTCTTATATTTGGCCAAAAGCGCCGTCAGCCGCTGCTGAAACTGTTCGGAAATATGATAAAGCGTTTCTAGCTTTTTCTTTTCCTGTTGAATAAAATGATGGCATTCCTGACGCAGACGTTCCTTTAACATATCGCGCGGCACTAACTCTGGAGAAGGTTTCGCCAAATAGTACCCTTGGTAATAACGTCCGCCGTTTCGCCACGCGTATTGCAATTGAAAAGATGTTTCGATATCTTCGTATAAAAGTGTGGCGCCGATTTTGCGGGCTAGCAGCGAAATAGAATATAGAACGTCTTGATATGCTTGATGAACGGAAGTCTTCCGCAATTGACGCAAATCAATTTTCAAAATATCTGGCGACAGCACGCCGATTCTTTCTAAGTTGCTGCTATGTTCTCCGATGTTGTCTACCGCGATTTTTACTCCATACGTACGGATATAGGTCAATAAATGGCTTAACTGATCTAAATCACCCTTAAAATGCTGCTCATTAATTTCGAGTACAATGCGTTCTAACGACAATCCTCTTGTTTCATATTGAAGAAGCAGCTGCAAAAACGAATCGGCGCGGTCAAGCATCAATAAATTCGCATCGCGGTTTAAAAAAATGAGCGGTGTATAATCGTCGAGGGAAAGAAAATAATCGAGCGCTTTTTTGGTTACCACTTCATCTACTTCTAAACGGAATTCTTCCGGTATTGTATCATCGTGGAAAAACGGACCTAAACTGACAACCCCTGTTTCAGACTGATATCTTCCTAATACTTCATAGCCAATGACACAATGTTCATCGGCGCTAAAAATAGCCTGATAGTATGGAAAAACTTGCTGCAAATTTGCCATTACGTCTAACGCATCCACCCTGCTCACCTCTTTTGCATACACCCTCTTTGTTTTAATTATATCATACGTCCACCCCCCATAACTGCATCGTTAAGGCTGTCCTGTCTAAAAAATGTTTGCATGAAATAAACATTCGTCCATGCTGTCGAAACAAAAAGCGGTTCCCTGCCGTTAGGAAACCGCTTATCCATGTGAACTACCCGCCACCTGCGCTTCGCTTAGAGGGGGGGGGTTCAAGAGGCTTGTATGTTATCGCCGAACGATAAGCAACATACAAGAATCCTTTACGCTTCACTTTCACTGGTGTTATCGCACCTTCACGTTTAAAAGTGGGAGACTTCTTTCGTGATATGTTAAAACGGGCGCCGATTGAGCCATTGTCCTCCGTCCATCGTAATACATTCCCCATTGATATAAGCCGCGTCATCCGAGAGCAGAAAAGCGGCGAGAGCAGCGACTTCTTCCGGTGTGCCAAGTCGTCCTAACGGAACGCTTTCAATCGTCAACCTTTCCGCTTCCTCTGATTCCCACAGCTTCTCTGCTCCTCCCGTCCGCTCAATCGGCCCAGGGGCAATCGCATTGACGCGGAATCCGTATTTTTTTCCCCATTCGACAGCGAGCGTTCTTGTCATCGCCAATACTCCCGCTTTCGCACTTGCAGAATGAATCACCCCTGCGCCGGCGTGCCAGGCATATGTAGCAACAATGTTGATGATCGAACCTTTTTGGCCGCGTTGAATCCAATAGTTCCCGACCTCGCGGCTGCAATAAAATGTACCGTTTAATACGATATTGATGACGCTATTCCAGCCATTAATCGATAGCTTTTCCGCCGGACAAATAAAATTGCCCGCCGCGTTGTTAATGAGTGCATCAATTTTGCCAAATTCCGCATCCGTCCGTTTAACCATTTCCGCCACTAATTCCGGGTCGCGCACATCCATTTGTATCGGCAACACTTTTCCGTTGGACGATTCAATCTCTTTTTTCGCTTCCTCAAGCGCTTCCAGCCGTCTTCCGGTAATGACGACGTTGGCGCCGTCCGCCGCAAATCGCTTTGCCATATACTTCCCCATCCCGCTCGAACCGCCGGTTACAATAATGACTTTTCCGTTCATATTTCTCCTCCTTCACAAATGACTGATGATTCATTCATTTCTATCTTACTACGAGAATAAAGAATTTTCTAACATTATTTTTATCCTATTGTTCTTTTCTTTAATTTTCCGCTATAATAAAACTAATTGTGAAAGGACGGCATGATAATGGAACATTTGGAAACTGCAAAAATGAACCGGCGCACATTTTTAAAAAAAATGGTTCTTACCGGCCTTGGCGGAATATTGACATCATCATTCGGCTACGGTTACGCCCGTTTCATTGAGCCAGCTCAATTAACCGTTACCCATCATATTATTTCCCACCCGCTGATCCCAAAAGAGTTTACCGGGACAAAACTGTTGCAATTTAGCGATGTTCATTTAGGCCATTATTACGGATTACAACGCTTTCGCCATACGATCGCAAAAATAAACGAATTACAGCCCGATATCGTATTGTTTACCGGCGATTTGCTGCATGAACCAAACAAGTATCCGCACATTGATGCGGTTGCCGACGCACTTTCCCACATTCGCGCTCCACTTGGGAAATTTAGCATTTACGGAAACCATGACCACGGTGGATATGGAACCGATATATATCGCCATATTATGGAGAAAGCTGGATTTCGCATGCTTGTCAATGAGCACGTTCTCATTCGGCGGCAGCATGGGCGGTTCATCGCCATCGCCGGCAGTGATGATATGATGCTTGGTAGGCCAAACTTCGCGAAGATGGTTGAGTCGATTCCTGATTCCACTTATACGATTTTGCTGCTGCACGAGCCGGACGGCGCCATACAGACAAACCACTATCCCGTTCATTTGCAACTATCCGGGCACAGCCACGGCGGGCAAGTCCAGCTTCCGTTTATTGGTCCGCTAATTACGCCGCCGCTGTCGGAAAAATATTATGAAGGATTTTACCGTATTCGCCATTTAACGCTATATGTAAACCGCGGGCTCGGAACGACAAGGGTGCCGCTCCGCTTTTTGTCGCCGCCGGAACTGACTGTTTTTACATTGCAGCATCGTGCATAAAGGCAAAATATGGCATCATTAGGGAACTTTTTCATTAGGTTCAGCAGACGTATTCTCCTTCTTTTTGACATCCAAAAAAGCCGTTTTGCAAACATATGTTCATTTTGTATAATAAAAAATAAAATAATTAAAAAAGGAGATATGCTGATGAGACCGTTGGAACTGACGGTGGACAACATTGCAAAAGCGATTTTTATCGTCAATCGTCATGCCAAAACGGCATTAAATCCTTCTTTTCTTTACCTTTTGAAGAAAAAAGCGATTGAAAAGCTGCTGCAGGAAGGAAAAGCGAAAAAAATCGGCCTTCATTTTTCCCGCAACCCAAAATATAGCCAACAGCAGTCCGACGTTCTTGTTTCCGTCGGCGACTACTATTTTCATATTCCCCCAACAAAAAAAGACTTCGCCACCCTTCCGCATCTTGGAACATTAAACGATTCTTACCGAAATCCTGTCACAAGAATGCCCCTGTCCCAGGCGAAGGCGCTGCTGCAAGCCTATACCGGGATCAGCGAAACTCCTCCGAAACGAAAACAGCCGCAGCCAAGGCCGGTATTTAAACGGCTTGGAGAAAGCTACTAAAAACGGCTTCCGACTTTTGGAAGCCGTTTTCCCGTTTTGAAATTTAGCAGCGTTCATCTACAGGCTTAGCGACCGTTATGCAGTTTCCGCCTTGCTGCTTTGCGGCATATAGCGCTTGATCTGCCATCTCCAGCCAATATTCAAGCGGTTTGGAAGGATCATTGATTCCAACAATCCCGCCCGAGGACGTGCAGGAAATTTGCTGTTCGTCTGTTTGAATCAAATGCGCGCTTAAATCGTTCCGCAATCGCTCGATCACGCGTAAAGCATCTCTGGCCGTTGTTTTTGTCAATAAAACGATAAACTCTTCGCCGCCAAAGCGGACAACGGTGTCCCCTGTCCGCGTCTTCCGACAGAGAAAACGGGCAAATTCCTGCAGCACAATATCGCCACCAAGATGGCCAAAACGGTCATTCACTTTTTTAAAATGATCTAAATCGAGCATCGCTATGCAACTTAGTTCGTGAAACCGCTCCTCAAACTTTCATATGCTTTTTTTACCGTCCACTTTTGTTGCAGCTGCCCTTCCAATTCATTGAAAAGTTGATGTGCTTTTGCCTCGATATCATCCCGTCCAATAATAGTTGCTGTTCTTGCCGCGGAACGGAGGAAGCGGAGCAACTCCTCGCGGGCAACAATTTTTCTGCTTTCCACCGCTTTATCTGTTCCCGAATCCTGTTTATAAATTGCACCACATACTCATTCATTCGCTCTCCCCCTTATTTTTCTGCCAGACAGCGCTTCGGAACTTGGTAATCTGTAAGGAATAACGGTTCTTGTCTCTCTTAGCGGCATTATAAAACATAGCTGTCCATCATCTCGATCAGCTCGCCAATTTCCGGCTTGCTTACTTGAGCTGTTGCGCCGACTTTCATTCCCTTATGGCGAAGACCTTCTGTAATAAGGGAAGAGAAAATGATAACGGGGAGTTTCCTTAACCTTTCATCTTCTCGAATCCGTTTTGTAAAATGATGGCCATCCATTTGCGGCATTTCAATATCAGTAATGACAAGTTGCACTTCTTCGGCAATATCTTTTCCGTCTGCAACAACCGATTGCAAATAGCGAAGCGCTTCTGCTCCGTTTTCAAAAAACTCGACGCGTCCATAGCCAGCTTCCGACAATGTATCATGAAGCAGCTTCCGCAATAATGGAGAATCTTCGGCAACGATGATCCTTTTTTCTGAACGCTCCCGTTTCCCCAATTTTTTGACTTGCTGTACATTGACACCTAAATTCGGGTTCACATCCGCTATGATTTTTTCAAAATCCAAAAGCAAGAGCATTCGCCCTTCCAGTTTGACAATGCCGATCACTTGCCCTTCTAAACCTTGGTGCATTTGCGAAGGTTTTTCGATTTGCGTCCAGGAAATGCGGTAAATGCGCATGACGTTATGCACACGAAATACAATCTTTTGTTTATTGAATTCGGCAACGATAAATTTGTCATGCTCAGGATGGGCGGAAGCAGGAAAACAAAGCGCTTTGGCCAAATCGAAGACCGGCAGCACTTCCCCGCGAAGCTCAATAATCCCTTCCATATAAGGGTGGGAATGAGGAATTTTCGTAATTGGAAGAGGAGTCACAATTTCCTTTACTTTCATCACATTGATGGCGAAACGCTGATCACC
The DNA here is from genome assembly GCF_013357975.1 of Parageobacillus sp. VR-IP. Lineage (NCBI taxonomy): Bacteria > Bacillati > Bacillota > Bacilli > Caryophanales > Anoxybacillaceae > Parageobacillus > Parageobacillus sp. VR-IP. Next base: position 408,307 of record NZ_JABVYQ010000001.1, on the reverse strand, counting down.
AAGCAAAAACTCAATAATTTCTAATTCATTCGTCCCGCTTTCCAACAAAACAGGTGATTTTTCCGGCACTGAATCATACTTCCTCCCTATTTTTGATATAGTCAATACAACCTATAATCATTATAGCGTTGGAGGCATAAAATAAGAAATATTTTCTTCCCTGCGGCAGTCAGAAATAGCATGAAAAAATAGTTGCAGCGAAACAGCCACAACTATTCTGGAAATCAATATAAAAAATCAAGGAGGCGGCGGTCCACCAAATTGGTATCCACCGGACACGACTCGGCATCACGGCCGTATTGCCAAGCCCAGATGTTCGCACTGCAATTTAGGGAAGCCGGCTGATAGCGTGGCGCTTTCTGCTCTGTTGTCGTCCCCGGTCTTGGCGCTGCGCTCCAAATAATCGCCTGCACGGCCACTTGATTGTTTCTTTGTACCGCCTCACAATAAGCAGCCGCGAAATCCCCTTTCGTCGGATCGGCATAAAGCCCTGGCCGATACCCTGTCGGATGCAGCGTTTCCACCCAAGCGACAATCCATGATGCATCAACAGCAAAAAAATCTTCAATGTTCGCAAATATCACCTTATTTTTTGGAATGCCAAGGCGCCGCGCATGGAATACTGCGTTGCGCGCTGCCACTTGTCCGTTTGCATATCCAACCGCTTCACGGAACGCATTATAAATCGGCAGCACTTTGACTCCGTAATTTCGGAGGCGTGTAATTTCTTCTTTCGTCAAGCCATCGGAAACGTTCGGGACATCCGATAAATAACGCCCCCAAAATTTTGGGTAGCCAAGCTCGCTTCTGGCACATTGAAACAGCTGTTCCGTTACGGCTTGTGCCGAATCTACTCCCCAAATACCTTTAGCCATCAGCTTCCCCCTTTCTGACATTCTTTCTACCATACATATATATGAAACTGACGGCCTGTCTCATACAGCGGTTCCCGTTGATTAATCTCCGATTCGCCCCGTATTTTTCATCACATCGATTGGCTCTTCCATTCGCTGAAACGCCAGTTCTACCGCTTCCTTTGCCGAGCGACAAAAGGCGATTTCCACCGTACGACGCTCGTCTAGATAGCCGCCTTCATAGACAACCTCTTTTATTTTGGTCGCCCATCCCCCGGTCGTTTCGATAATCACTACTGGTTTTTTATTCATATATGCTGCCGATAACTCGCCCAACGTTCCGTTTCCGCCGCGAATCATAATAAGCGCATCGGCGGAATGAACAAGGATCAAGCTGCGGAAGTCAAAATAAAGGCCTGTTGTAATGGGAATGTCGATATAATCGTTCGCGACATCAACACGGTCTCCCACTAAAATGCCGACGACAAGCCCTCCTGCTTCTTTCGCTCCTTTCGATGCCGCCTCCATGACGCCACTTCCGCCGCCTGTTAATAAAACAGCGTTGCGCTTGGCAATTTCTGCTCCCACTTCCTCTGCAATATGTCGCACCTCGTCGGGAATATCCCCTGACTGCCCAATAACCGCAATCCGTTTCATTTTCCCTCTCCTTTATGTACTTTTCCTTTATATATACGCAAGAAGCACTGTCATCAGACGCTTCCATTACCGCCTATCTTTCATATCGTTTCCCTTATGAAACCGGAACCAGCCGTTCCGTTTAAACCAGAAAAACATCGAAAGTGCAATGAAGGCCATTACCCCGAGAACGGTAAAATAGCCGTATTTCCAATGTAGTTCTGGCATATAATCAAAATTCATTCCATAAATGCCGACAATAAACGTTAACGGCATAAAAATAGTCGTAATGACGGTTAATGTCATCATAATCGTATTCATTCTGTTTGAGTTTAACGACAAATAGCTATCGCGAATATCCGACGTAATCTCGCGGTTCGTCTCAATCATTTCCGACAGTTTCAATAAATGATCGTGAATATCGTGAAAATACAATTGCCGCTCTTTCATCCGCTGCAGGCGGTCGGAATGGATAATTCGATACAATAAATCGCGCATCGGTACAATCGTTCTACGCAGCTTCGATAAGTCGCTGCGAATATCAAACACTTTTTCAATAATTTCTTGAATCGTCTCATCATTCGTGTTCTCCTCTAATTCATTCAATACATCTTCAATATGGTAAATAGGTGGAAAATAGTCATCGACAAGTTTATCGATAATGCGGTACATGACATGAAAAGGGCCCTGCTGAAAGTCTTCCTCGTGTTGAATTCTCATCCATACTTCGTTTACAGCGTGAATCGATTGCTTATGAAATGAAACGATAAAATTTTGTCCGACAAACAAATCCACTTCCTCTGCTTCAAGAGAGTTTCCATCAATGGCATGCAACACAACAAACAAATACCGATCATAAAAATCGAGCTTTGGCCGCTGCACATACTCTAAACAGTCCTCAATCGCCAGCGGGTGGAAGTGAAAGAACTCGGCAAGCAGCTTTGCCTCGTCTTCTGTTGGTTCATGAAAATCCACCCAATACCAGGAAACATCGTCACTGTTTACATACGGAAGCGAAACATCATATATAACCTCAAAATCTTTTGTAATGACGCACGTTCGGATCATAAAAACCACCCTGTGCCCAAAATTTGCTTTCTTTACTTTATCATAACCGAAAAGCTGTTATATCCCAACTAAAAAAGGGTATATGTATGGTGTAAAGAAAAAAATGACAAAAAATATTTATCTAAATTTTCTTTACTTTTTAATCAAAAATGATGATAATATAAAAAAGGGAATTTATCGATTCCCAAACAGGGAGGAATCACATATGTATGAAAAACAGTATCCTCACGAAGGCGCTATTTTATTTAACCAACCGGAAGAAAAAAACAGCTATGGTCCGCTTGCCGAGAAAGTGTTAGCACAAGCAATCTTTCAGTTTCAAAAACAAAAGTTGATGGAAAAAATTGATGAAGCTCTTATCGCACGAAACAAGGCCCTCTTTCTCGAACTTTCCGCCCAATATAATGAGCTTCTAAAAAAATACGGTGCGTAATTAAAGGAGAGAAATATGTTGGAGTGTGAAACGTCAGAGTCGTATTGTCAAATAAGGTGAGTCCCTTTCTCGTCAAATGTTCTGACAAGAAACGAAGGGGACTCACTTTTATTTTTCCATTTTCAGCGGCAAACATGATAAAATGTGGACAGACGATCACAATGGAAGGATGACGATGAGTGGAACATTTGATTCATTCTCGCGTAAAAAATATAGAAATATCAGGGATTCGTAAATTTTTCAACATGGTGGCAGACCGTCCTGATTTAATTTCATTAACGATCGGACAGCCAGATTTTCCAACGCCGGAGCATGTCAAAGAAGCAGGGAAAGAAGCGATTGTCGCCAATTTTACCACTTACACCCATAATGCCGGTTTTCTTGACCTGCGGGAAGCAGCATGCCGTTTCGTTGCTGAAAAGTACGGATTATCGTATGAACCTGATGAGGTGATTGCCACCGTCGGAGCAAGCCAAGCGCTTGACATTACCTTCCGTACGATTTTGGAAGCAGGTACGGAAGTGATTTTGCCCGGACCCGTCTATCCGGGGTACGAACCGCTCATTCAACTGTGCGGGGCAAAACCCGTATATGTTGATACACGTGCCAATGGATTTCGCTTATCAGCGGAGTTAATCGCTCCTTACTTGAACGAGCGGACGCGCTGCATCATACTTCCATACCCTTCAAACCCGACGGGAGTCACTTTATCAGAACAAGCCCTGCGAGAAATTGCCGAACTAGTAAAGGGGCGGCCGATTTGGATTGTTTCCGATGAAATTTATAGTGAGCTTGTTTATGATGGCAGACATCATTCCATCGCTAAATGGCTGCACGACCAAACGATTGTGATCAATGGGTTGAGCAAATCGCACTCGATGACAGGCTGGCGCATCGGGTTCGCATTCGCACCCTCCTTTGTGATGAAACATATGATTAAAGTGCACCAATATAGCGTTTCCTGTACCTCTTCGGTGTCGCAAAAGGCGGCGCTGGCCGCTTTAACGGCAGGAAAAAATGATGCAGTGGCGATGCGCAACCAATATAAACAGCGGATGGAATATACGTACGACCGCCTTGTCCGCATGGGGCTTCAAGTGGAAAAGCCCGACGGCGCCTTTTACTTGTTTCCATCGATCGCTCCGTTCGGTCTATCCTCTTTTGATTTTGCCCTTGATGTGGTCCATAAAGCCGGCGTCGCACTCGTTCCCGGCAGTGCTTTTTCCAAATATGGCGAAGGATATGTGCGCCTTTCGTACGCGTATTCCTTTGATGTGCTGAAAGAAGCTCTCAACCGTTTAGAGCGATACATAAAGGAAAAACAGTGGGCGCGATAAACAAAAGCGCCCACTGTTTTTGTTTGACAAGCTATGGAACAAGAATGAGCTTTCCATGCGTTTTTCGTGATTGAAGCAGTCGATGCACATCCGCGGCTTGTTCAAGTGGGTAGACGCCGCCAATCGTCAATGTCAGCTTTCCGGCTTGCACATATGTCAATAATTCATGCAAACTTTGCTGATATAACGTTTGCTTTCTCATGATTTGCGGCAAAAAGAAGCCGATGACCGCTAAATTTTTCCCCATCAGCCGCGCCGGGTTCATGCGCGTAAACTGTCCGCTCGCCACGCCGTAGACGACAAGCCGGCCAAACGGCGCCAGACACTCCAGTGTCTGATGGAAAATGTCGCCGCCGGCCATCTCGAGCGCCACATCGACGCCTTTTCCGTCTGTCGCCCTCATCACTTCGTCCTTCCAACTTTCTTTTGTATAGTCGACAGCGACATCAGCGCCAAGTTGCATTGCCATTTCTCGTTTTTCCTCGGTACTGGCGGTGGCGATCACTTTGCCGGCACCAAAAAGTTTTGCAAGCTGAACCGCAAGCGTGCCAACGCCGCCTGCCGCCGCATGAACAAGCACCGTTTCCCCCTGTTCTAAGCGCCCCATCGTTTTTAAAATATGGTAAGCACTCAATCCTTGGACGGGAAGGGCGACGGCCTGTTGCACATCCAACCCATCGGGAAGCGGAATGACAGCGCGCTCATCAACGCTGGCATATTCCGCATATCCTCCCGATTCGATTAAGGCAACGACGCGCTGTCCCACACGTACCGTACTTGTTTCTTCGCCAACTTCACAGACAACACCGGCTACCTCTGTTCCCGGAACAAACGGAAGCGGAGTCGGGACGACGTAATGGCCTTCGCGGCGCGCCGTATCGGCATAGTTGACGCCAATCGCCTCCACTTTGATCAATACGCGCCGCCCCGTTGGCACGGGGCGGTCCACCTCGATCACCTGCAATACTTCCGGGCCGCCGTACTCCGTAAATTGCACCATTTTCATCTTTGCTTCTCCTTCTCCTTTCTGTTGCCTCTTCTAGTCTTTTCGCGAAAGAAATAAAAACTTTTTCGGGATTAAACTTATATAGCCAGTTGCGTTTTGTTCTGTAAGTCAGCAATGCGGCGGTTGCGTTCCATTGCCCCATGATCAATTAGTTCGTTAAAGCGGTTCGACAAGCAAGCAATCGATGCCGGTCTTTGCTTAAATGGGCAAAAGCCTCTTCATACAGAAAATGACCGCCTCGTTACATCGTGAATTTCTCCTCCCAATCCTGTTTTTTCAAATACGGGAACAACGGAAAGTGCGCCATGCTGATTAATATAATCGATATCCCGCTCCAAGCCGTGCGCAGTCATCCATTGTCCGACCCGCGAAGAGGCAAGCACCGTTTTCCCCGCGTTTTCCGTCTTGTATTTTTCGTAAAAAAGCCATGCCGCCATGGCGCTATCGGACAAGTCTAGGGCAGAAACACCGTTTTGCAGCAGGCAGGAAATAAAATAGCCCGCCCCGTAAAAATCTTCTAGACAAAATCGCCCTGATGAACCGGAGCAGATCGCGACAATCGTTTCTGACGCATGCCGTTGGCAAATATGCTCGCTAAGCGCCGGTCCGTTCAGCAGGCTCCCGACGTAAAGATGATTGGCATGCATCGCCTTGCGGATCGCTACCGTGCCATTTGTCGTTGATAAAATAATCGTTTTTCCCGGGCAGAACTTTTGCAAAAAAAGCGGCGCTGGAGAATGAAAGCCGTCAATCGTCCGGCCTTCGTACTCGCCGACAAGCTCATAGCTTCCGTTTGGAAGGAGACGGGATTTTTCCCGTGCTTCCTCGGCATTTCGCACTGGGATGACGGAAACAGCGCCAAACGAAAGCGCTGCGGTAATCGTGGAAGTAGCAAGCAAAATGTCGAACACAACCGCTATTTTCCCGTCTGTTAAAGCTGTTTCATCAATATCTTCTTTACGAAAGACGACATGTACTTTCGCCATGGATTCACCTCAGCTCATTGCTAATTGCCATGCATGTTGGACGAGTGACTGAACAAACTTCCCCAAATCGTGGAAGCGTTCGTCATTCGTCTGTCCGCGGCGGTAGCGATAATAAATTTGCTGACAGATGACAGCGAGTTTAAAATAAGCAAACGTTAAATAAAAGTGCATATTCGAAATATCCCGCCCGCTTTTTTCAGCGTATGCCCGAATAAATTCCCCGCGTGTATAAAAGCCGGGATAAACGGTCACCGGCGTTCTGCCAAATCCGTTTTTCAACAGCGGCGGATCGTCCTTTTCAATCCAGTAGCTCATCGCCACGGCCAGATCAGCAAGCGGGTCGCCGACGGTCGACATTTCCCAGTCAAACAAGCCGACCATTTGTGTGACATCATCTTCGGCAAACAGCGCATTGTTTAATTTATAATCATAGTGGATAATCGTCGCTTCGCTGTTTTCCGGAATGTGACTCACAAGCCATTTCGTCAGCGCTTCCACTTCTTTAATCTCATCCGTTTTCGCCCGCTCATAGCGTTGAATCCAGCCATGTACTTGCCGTTCCATAAATCCTTCCGGCTTTACCATCTCGACAAGACGCGTTTTTGTATAATCAAGCTGATGTACTTGTACGAGCGTATCGACCATCGTTTCCGAGATTTTCCGGCATCGTTCTTCTGTCGGGGCGATGTGCGCCGGAAACTCCGTATCTAGCACGATGCCGCGGCGCCGTTCCATCACAAAAAATGGACTGCCAATAATCGATTCATCCTCGCAAAATAATAACGGTTTCGGAGCCAGCGGAAAAAGCGGATGAATTTCCTTCAGCCATGTGCTTTCCCGCTTCATATCATGCGCTTTCGGCGGAACGGGGCCAAACGGCGGACGCCGCAAAACGGCTTCCCACTCTCCGCATGACAGCAAATACGTTAAATTGGAACGTCCGGCAGAAAACTGTCTGACTTGCAGCGTTCCTTCCGGAAAATCCGGCAGTGTTTTTCTTAAAAAGTCGCCTAGTTTTTCAACGGGCAGCTCTTCTCCTTTACGTACAGGGATGATCGCCGTCATGGCTATACCTCCTTTCGATTACAGGCATTTGACGGTTTGTTGGTCATATACATGCCGTCCTCTTCCCCTTTTTTCAGCCGAGATGTCCCTGTTTCACTTTCTCCTCAATATGTCTTGCAATGTTGTTTTATATCCGCCTAAAGCACAAAGCATAGCGATTTGGTGTCCCATTGAACCGGCACTGGTCACAGCAACACGTTGAATAGGCATTTTTTCTTCCTCTTTTTAACTGACCAGTCAGTATGGAAAGCGCAGACTATTTGGCACGTTTATGCCAAGTAGTCTTATTTCACTTTTTCTCCATTCCTTCCAGCAAAATCGCAACCATATGTTCCGCTACCTCGAAATCGCTCAATTCCCCATCAGGCCGAAACCATTGGTAGCTCCAGTTTGCCGCTCCTAAAACGGTCAGCGTTGCAATGGAAGGTGGCAAATCGTCACGGAGCTCGCCGTTTCTCATTCCTTCTTCTATTAACGATTGCAAGTTGTAACGAAACAAGTCCCGCTTTTCTACAATTTTCTTTAAATGTTCTGCATTTAAATGCTTCATTTCGCGGAAAAAAATACGCGCCTGCCTTCCTTGTTTCTCAATGCTATGGATGAGCATATAGACGATTTCAAACACTTTTTCCTTAACCGTCTTCGCAGCATCTTCCATAATGTTTTTTTGCTTTTCGAGCAGTCCTTCAATATAGCGAAGATGGATATCCATTAATAATTCTTCTTTGCTTTTAAAATAGTAGTAAAACGTTCCTTTTGTCACGCCAAGCATATCCATAATATCTTGAATGGAAGTCTCGCTAAACCCTTTTTGTTCAAATAGAGCGATGCTTGCCGCCATAATTTTTTCTTTCACGCTCTTCCACCTTTCCCTCTATCATGTTCGTTATCGCCATTCTATCATAAAACGGTCAAGCCCGTCTGGCAACAGGCAATGGAGCTTGCCCGTTCGGGAAGAGCGGATTTTTTCTTATTTCGAACGGAGCGCCTCTTCGCGGAGAGTGCGGCGCAAAATCTTGCCAACGTTTGTTTTTGGCAATTCGGAGCGAAACTCGATCATGCGCGGCACTTTGTAGGCGGCTAAATTTTGGCGGCAATGCGCGATAATCTCCTCTTCGCTTGCCTGCTTGCCGTCTTTTAAGACAATAATCGCTTTTACTGTTTCGCCGCGGTATGCATCCGGCACGCCGATTGCTACCGCTTCTTTTACTGCTGGATGTTCATACAGCACTTCTTCAATTTCGCGAGGATAAATATTGTAACCGCCGGCAATAATCATATCTTTTTTCCGATCAACGATGGTTACATATCCTTCTTCATCCACGGTTGCCAAGTCACCCGTATATAGCCATCCATCCCGAAGTGCCACCGCTGTTTCTTCCGGCATGTTCCAATATCCTTTCATCACCTGCGGGCCGCGAATAATTAACTCTCCTACCTCGCCTGGCTTAAGTTCTTCTGTTCCGGTAGCAACATCGACAATTTTGTATTCTGTCATCGGCATGCCGATGCCGACCGTTCCCGGTTTCCTTTCAGCAAACGGCGGATTGCAGTGCGTTACCGGCGATGCCTCCGATAAACCGTATCCCTCTAACACAGCAGCTCCGGTTTTCGCTTCAAACTCCCGCATCAGCTCTAGGGGCATCGGCGCGCTGCCGCTGTTGCACGTTTTAATGCTGTTGATGCCGTATTGCTCTACCCCTGGTGTATTCGTAATTGCGACATACATTGTCGGCACTCCAGGGAAAACAGTCGGTTGCTTCTCTTTAATCATCTCTAACACTTCCTTCAGTTCAAAACGCGGCAATAAAATATTGTTGGCACCAACATAAATCGCCATATTCATGCACGATGTCATCGCAAACACGTGGAAAAGCGGAATTACCGTAAAATACCGTTCTTTTCCCAACTCATAGGTGCCTTTGAAAAATTCGGCACATTGCATGACGTTCGCTAAAATATTGCGATGGGTGAGCATCGCTCCTTTCGAACGTCCCGTCGTTCCGCCCGTATATTGCAGCACTGCAACATCATGCTCCGGCTCGATCGGAACAGGCTGCACGTTCCCGCTTCCTTGAGCAAGAAACTGTTCAAATGTCACATCGTTTTCATCTAGCGAATGAGAGGAGGATGGCTGAAAGCTGACGACGATGGCCCGCTTCATTGGCGTATGATCACGCACCGCCTGCAGCCGTGGGTAAACGGCATCATAAATCACGATCGTTTCTGCTCCTGAATCCGTCAGCAAGTGGATTAACTCGCGTTCCACAAGCATCGGATTTACTTGTGTCACAATCGCGCCGATGCGCAAAATCGCATAGTAAGCGATCACATACTGAGGACAGTTTGGCAGCATAATGGCAACACGGTCGCCTTTTTGGACGCCTTGCTGCTGCAAGCTCGATGCAAACTTCTCCACAGCATGGGCAAGCTCGCCGTACGTAATCACTTTATCATAGAAAGTCAAGGCTGGATTGTCGCGATATTGCTTGGCCCGTTCTTGCAAAATATCGCATAATGTGATGTTGGGAATATCGAACCGAAATGATACATGTTCTGGATATAATGCCGCCGCTTTCTTTTCATTCACTTTTCCTTTCCTCCTTTTAAGCGCCTGAGGCGTGGCTGCCACCATCGACAACAATTAACGCTCCTGTCACAAAATCAGAGGCCGGAGACGCCAAAAATAATACCGCTCCTTTTAAATCATCTTCGCCGCCAAATCGTCCTAACGGCGTATTTTGCAACACTTTCTGCCCGACTTGCTCAAGGACGACTTTTGACATTTTCGTTGGAAAAAACCCCGGCGCGACCGCATTGACATGAATTCCGTATCTTCCCCATTTTACGGCCAAATCTTTCGTAAACGTAATGACGGCCCCTTTGCTTGTGTTATAACCAATGGTATTTAATATTTCCGGATTCGTTCCGCCAAGTCCTGCAACAGAAGCAATATTGATGATTTTGCCGTTCCGCTGCTTGATCATTACTTTGCCGACCGCTTGGCTCATGAGAAATGTTCCGGTCACATTGACGTTGATGACTTTTTGCCATGCCTCCAGCGGCATTTCTTCCACTGGTGCTCCCCATGTCGCGCCGCTGTTATTGACTAAAATATCAATTTGCCCAAATTCATCCACCGTTGTTTGGACGACGCGCTGCACATCCTCTGGATTCGTGACATCGCATTTTAATGCAAGCGCTTTTACGCCAAGCTGTTCTAACTTTTCTCTCACTTGTTCGCACGCTTCCAGTTTTCGCGAACATACAACGACGTTGGCACCTGCCTCTGCCAGGCCGGTGGCAATCTGTTCGCCAAGCCCGCGTCCCCCTCCGGTAACGATGGCCGTCTTTCCTGGTATTTTAAATAAGTCTAGTACATGCATGACTCCTCTCTCCTTTTTATTGATATTGTCGTAACTCTAATTTAGCGATTTGATTTTTATGCACTTCATCCGGCCCGTCGGCGAGGCGAAGCGTACGGGAGTTCGCCCATAGCGCTGCGAGCGGGAAGTCATTGCTGACTCCAGCGGCGCCAAATGCTTGAATGGCCCGGTCGATCACTTTTAAGGCAACGTTTGGCGCGACAACTTTAATCATGGCAATTTCTTTTCTCGCCTCTTTATTGCCGACCGTATCCATCATGTATGCCGCTTTCAATGTAAGCAGCCGTGCTTGTTCGATTTCGATCCGTGACTGGGCAATCCAATCGCGAATGACTCCTTGTTCTGCAAGCGGCTTTCCAAACGCAACTCTTTTTTGCACGCGCTGGCACATCAACTCAAGCGCCCGTTCGGCCGCACCGATCAGCCGCATGCAATGGTGAATTCTCCCCGGACCAAGCCGCCCTTGGGCAATGGCAAATCCTTTTCCCTCTCCCCAAATAATATTTTCTTTTGGGACGCGGACATGGTCATACGTAATTTCTGCATGGCCGTGCGGAGCATGGTCATAGCCAAACACCGGAAGCATCCTCTCAATTTTCACGCCTGGCGTATCAAGCGGTACTAGAATCATAGATTGCTGCTCATATTTTGGAGCATCCGGATTTGTTTTTCCCATGACGATGGCAATTTTGCAGCGCGGATCGCCAGCTCCTGACGACCACCATTTCCGTCCGGTAATAACATATTCGTCTCCATCGCGGACAATGCTTGCAGAAATGTTCGTCGCATCACTGGAGGCAACGTCTGGCTCTGTCATGGAAAAACAGGAACGGATTTCCCCGTTTAATAACGGAATCAACCATTTTTGCTTCTGCTCTTCCGTGCCGTAGCGGACGAGCACTTCCATATTTCCCGTATCCGGAGCGCTGCAATTAAATACTTCCGGCGCAATCAGCGAACGGCCCATGATCTCGCAAAGCGGCGCATACTCCAGGTTCGTCAGCCCTGCCCCGTATTCACTATCCGGCAAAAATAAATTCCAAAGCCCTTCTTTTTTCGCTTTTGCTTTTAATTCCTCCATAATCGGCGGAACGCCGGACCATCTGGATTCTTGTGCATTCAGCTGTTCCTCATATACCTTTTCATTCGGATAAATATAGTCTTCCATGAAAGCGCTTAATTTTTTGATCAACTCTTTGACTTTCGGCGAATAAGAAAAATCCATCGCTTCCCCTCCCTTTTATACTAACCGGTTAGTATGTAACCTTATTTTTACTATAACCCTATTTAAAAAAATATTCAATATTTTTCGATAAATAGCAATAAAGCAGCATCATTAGGATGATGCCGCTTTATTCTTGGATATAGCGTTTGTATAAAGCTTGCGTGCCGCTGTTTTCTTCCCCTGCTTTTGCCAGCTCCTCATACATTGATTTTGCCAACTCCAGCCCTGGCAGTTGCAAATTCATTTTTTCTGCTTCTTCTAACGCAATTTTCATATCTTTAATAAAATGCTTCACATAAAAACCTGGCTTGAAATCGCCGGAAAGCATGCGGGGAGCTAAATTGCTCAGCGACCAGCTCCCTGCCGCTCCCTGGGAGATGCTTTCTAGTACTTTAAATGGATCCAATCCTGAACGCTTCGCATAGGCAAGCGCTTCGCAAACACCGATCATGTTGGAGGCGATCGCAATTTGGTTACACATTTTTGTGTGCTGACCGGCTCCTGCTTTCCCTTGAAGAATAATGTTCGTTCCCAGTCTTTCTAAAATCGGCTTGCACGCCGAAAACACTTCTTCATCCCCGCCAACCATAATCGTCAATGTTCCTTGTCTCGCACCAATATCGCCGCCGGAAACCGGGGCGTCAAGCGCATAAATATTTCTTTTTTTTGCTTCTTGATAAATTTTTTTCGCAAGCGTCGGGGTAGAAGTGGTCATATCGATGACATAGGTTCCTTCTTTCGCATTCGCCAAAATGCCTTCGTCGCCAAAATATACTTCTTCCACATCTTGCGGATACCCAACCATCGTAATCACTACATCCGCTTCTTTGGCAAGCTCCGCAACTGTTTCTTTCCATACTGCCCCTTCTTCGATAAGATCATTGGCTTTCTCTTTCGTCCGTGTGTAAACAAGTAGCGGATATCCCGCTTTTAATAAATTGCGGGCCATGCTTTTTCCCATTACGCCAAGACCAATAAAACCGATCGCTTTCATTTTGCTTTCCCCTCCCTGCTCGTTCACAAAAATGCCCTTGGAAAAAATAGGGCATCATTCTTCTTTTGTCCATTCAAACAGAAACCATGTGCTTAAATCGCTTTTACCATTCCTCCGTCAACGATCAACGATTGGCCGGTAATATACGAATTCGCTTCGGAAAGAAGGAAAGTAACCACATTAGCAAATTCTTCCGGTTTGCCATAACGGCCGAGGGGAATCGCGCTTTTCATCCGCGCTTCCATTTCTTCTTTCGAAATTCCCAATTTCTCAGCATTGATTTTGTCTAAAAAGGCAACCCTCTCCGTCGCGATGCGCCCCGGCGCTACTGTATTAATTAAAATATTGTACGGCGCGAATTCCATAGCCAATGTTTTAGTTAAACCGACGATGCCAGTGCGGAACGTATTGGATAAAAGCAAGCCTGGAATCGGCTCCTTAATGGAAGAAGAAGCGATGTTGACAATTTTGCCGCCCTTTTTCTTCAAGTATGGGAGCGCTTCTCGAATCATGCGGATATAGCTAAGTAAATTCAATTCAAACGCATGATACCAATCTTCGTCGCTAATCGTTTCAAACGTTCCCGCCGGAGGACCACCGGCGTTGTTCACTAATAAATCAATAGTTCCATAAGTGTCTACCGTTTTTTGCACAAGACGACGAATATCTTCTACCTTCGTAATATCTGCTTGAACGTGGGCAACTTGTCCTTTATGTAAATCTCGTAATTCTTTTTCCACTTCTTGCAGCTTCTCTTCATTTCGGCTCGTAATCATGACATTTGCCCCTTCGAGCACAAGCTGGCGGGCAATGGCTTTCCCAAGGCCTTGACTGGATGCGACGACAAGTGCAGTTTTTCCCGACAAGCCCAACTCCATAGTATTTCCCCCTCGTCATACATGTTTTTATTTAAAGTTATTCGCTGCATTTTATTGCTTTTCCTTCTTTAAATGAAAATAGAGGCGCGAAAGTTTGTCCTTTCTTCGCCACAAAAAATCCCCTCCCAAGCAGACTCCTAAGAATATCATATCAGATGTTCTTTTTTTTCGCTGTCTACCTGTGGGGGATCATACCACTTTCGAATCAGCCTCTTTTTTCTCCATCCATTATGGAACGAAATTGTTTCATTTCTTCATCTACATTCACTTTCGCTACATGAAATGGATTTTCTTGATTGGCAAGTTGCAACGGGCCTATATCGCTTCGCACTCCTAATGTATCTCCTTCTGTCGCAAGTGCATCGTTTAGAATTCCCTCTCTTTCCCCATCGAAATGAAAATCATGAGGGTGATCGTTTCTTCCGCGCTCTGGCATGCTGATACCTCCTTTTCTGTTTATTTTTCCTTCCAATCGAACAAATCATTCTTTTTACAGTGGCGCGTTGTTTTCCATAATACGAAAAAAGAGGCGACCCCAAAAACGACTTTTGGAGTCTGCCTCCTTTTTATCAGCTTTCTAATAAAAGGTCTTCTGGATTTTCGATCAAGTCTTTTACCGTTTTTAAGAAGCCGACCGCTTCTTTCCCGTCAATAATTCGATGGTCATACGATAACGCCACATACATCATCGGACGGTTTTCGATTCGTTCTTCGTCAATCGCAACCGGACGAAGTTTGATAGCATGCATCCCTAAAATCCCAACTTGCGGACCGTTCAGCAGCGGCGTAGAGAAGAGCGACCCGAACACTCCACCGTTGGTGATCGTAAACGTTCCACCCTGCAAATCGCTCAGCGATAATTTGTTGTTGCGCGCTTTCGCTGCCAACTCGGCGATATCGCGTTCGATTTCGGCAAAGTTTTTCCGGTCGCAATCGCGCACCACCGGAACGACTAAGCCCTCGTCGGTAGAAACGGCGACACCAATATCATAGTATTTTTTCAAAATAATTTCGTCGCCTTGAATTTCCGCATTCACATAAGGGTATTTTTTCAGCGCTGCTACCGTCGCTTTGACGAAGAATGACATAAATCCGAGACGGACGTCGTGTTCTTCGAAAAATTTATCTTTTTTCCGTTTGCGCAGTTCGATGACGGCAGACATATCGATTTCGTTGAACGTTGTCAACATCGCCGTAGACTGTGTTACTTCTAACAAGCGCTTCGCAATCGTCTGACGGCGGCGCGACATTTTCTCGCGGACAACCGGTTTACCGTCATCTTGTTTGAAGGCAGCTGGGGCCGGCTGCTGAACCGGCGGGGTCAATGCGGCCGGCTGCGCTTGCGGCTGAACTTGCTGCTGGACAAAGGACTCGACATCTTGTTTGCGAACGCGTCCTAGCGGATCGACCGTAGGAACTTGCGTTAAATCGATGCCTTTTTCACGTGCGATTTTCCGCGCCGCCGGCGAAGCAATCGGGCGCTGTGCCGGATGATTGCCAGCCATGACTGGTTGTTCTTGTTTTTCTTCCGTTTTGACCACTGTTTCTTTTGTTTCTTGCACTGCTTCCGGCGTTGCTTTGGCTGCTGCTTCTTGTGCAGCCGGCTGAGCAGCCTGTCCTTCGCCAATGACAGCGATCGCTTGCCCTACGGCAACCGTATCCCCTTCATTCGCTAAAATTTGCTGCAATACTCCGGATTCTTCTGCCATAATTTCGACGTTCACTTTATCTGTTTCCAACTCGCAGACCGATTCGCCTTTTTCGACGTAGTCGCCAGGTTTTTTCAACCATTGCGCAATGGTTCCTTCTGTGATAGACTCTGCTAATTCTGGAACTTTGACTTCAGCCACGTTGATGCCCTCCTCAAAATCTTGCGTTATTGTTCTTTTTTCGTTAATGCACATCGAATAATGCGTTCTTGTTCCTTCCGGTGAACAACAGGATCGCCTTCTGCCGGGCTTGCCCGTCTGCGTCGGCCGATGTAGCTGACATCTACTCCATCCGGTGCGATTTCGCGCAGTCTTGGCTCCATATAACCCCAGCTTCCCATGTTTTGCGGTTCTTCTTGCAACCAGACGATTTCTTTGACATTTGGATAACGCACGAAAATCGCCTGCAGCTCTTCTTTCGGGAATGGATATAATTCTTCGACGCGTACGACGTGGAGCCAATCGAGTCCTTCCACTTTATTGATTTGCTCCGCTAAATCAATCATCAGTTTTCCAGTACCTAAAATAATTCTCTCGACTTTTTCATGATCTTTGCCAAGTCCTGTTTGTTCAAGGACTGGATGGAACTGACCGTTGGTAAATTCTTCTACCTCTGACGCCGCCAACGGGTGACGCAGCAAGCTTTTTGGCGTCATCAGCACTAACGGACGGACTTCTTCCCTTTGCAAAATGCTTGCTTGCCGGCGCAAAATATGGAAGTACTGCGCAGCGGTAGACAAGTTTGCTACTGTCCAGTTGTTTTCCGCCGCCAGTTGCAAAAACCGTTCTAAACGGCCGCTCGAATGTTCCGGCCCTTGCCCTTCATAACCATGCGGCAGCAGCATGACGAGACCGGATTTTTGCCCCCATTTCGCACGTCCAGATGAAATAAACTGGTCGAACATCACTTGCGCCATGTTGGCAAAATCGCCAAATTGCGCTTCCCACAGCACAAGCGTTTCCGGAGCAAAGACGTTATAGCCATATTCATAACCGAGCACAGCTGCTTCTGTCAACGGGCTGTTGTAGACGACAAAAGAAGCTTTCGCATCGCTGATGTGGTGCAGCGGAACAAACTCCTTGCCCGTTTTCATATCATGAAGCACGAGATGGCGCTGAGCGAACGTACCGCGCTGCGAATCCTGTCCAGTGAGGCGGATCGGCACGCCATCGCGTAAAATTGTTGCAAAAGCAAGAATTTCCGCATGCGCCCAGTCCACTTTCCCTTTGCCGTCAAACACTCCTTCACGCCGTTTTAAGATGCGCTCTAGCTTATTAAACACGTGAAAATCGGCAGGGAACTGCAGCAATTCTTTGTTTAACCGCTGCAATATATCTTTTTCCACGGACGTTTTGACAACCGGCAATTTGCATGCAACCGTTTTCGGCGGATCCATAATAAAATCGAGCTTCGACACATCTTTCGGAACTTTTTCATACGCAATTTTCAGTCTTTCCGCTACTTCCCGTTCCATTTCTTCTACTGCTTCTTTTGTAATAATGCCTTTTTCGATCAGCTTTTGCGCGTAAAGCTGGCGAACGGTCGGATGTTGCTGAATGATGCTGTACATCGTCGGATTTGTCGCCATCGGCTCATCCATTTCGTTATGGCCAAAACGGCGATACCCGATTAAGTCGATGACAAAATCTTTTTTGAAGCGCTGACGGTAGGCAAAAGCAAGATTGGCCGCCGCCAAGCATGCTTCCGGATCATCGGCGTTCACATGCACAATCGGCACTTCAAATCCTTTGGCAATATCGGACGCATATTTTGTCGAACGAGAATCATAGCTTTCTGTCGTGAAACCGATCATATTATTAGCAATAATATGAATTGATCCACCCGTCCGATACCCTTGCAATTGGCTCAAATTCAATGTTTCGGCCACAATTCCTTGCCCAGGGAATGCCGCGTCTCCGTGAATCATAATCGCAAACGACGAATCCGTATTTTGCAGTGGTTTTCCGGCGTTTTTGCGATTTTCCTGAGCGGCGCGCGTAAAGCCTAACACAACCGGATTCACGACTTCCAGATGGCTTGGATTGTTTGCCAGCGTAATTCTTATTGTATGTTCATTTTCATTGCGCAGACGGCGGGCCGCCCCTAAATGGTATTTCACATCCCCCGTCCAGCCGTAGGTAATGGCTACCGATCCTTCCGAAGGAATAAAATCTTTGCTTTCCGCGTGCTGGAATTCGGCAAAAATCATTTCATATGGTTTGCCAAGGACGTGGGCAAGCACATTCAAACGGCCGCGGTGCGCCATGCCAATATTTACCGCATTGATTTCCTTTTCAATCGACTGGCGAACAAGTTCGTCTAATAGCGGCACCATGGCATCTAAACCTTCAATCGAAAACCGCTTTTGTCCGACAAATGTACGATGAATAAATTTTTCAAATCCTTCCACTTCCGTAAGGCGGCGGAGCAATGCCACTCTCTCATCGCTTGTTAAACTCGGATAATATGCTCCTGACTCAATTTGTTGGATGAGCCAGTTTTTTTCCTCCAAATTATGTACTTGTGAAAATTCAAACGCAATTTTATCTGTATATACTTTCCGTAAATGATTAATGGCATCCAATCCATTTTTGACATGCGCCGGTGCATGCGGACAAAGAAACGCGACAGGAATTTGCTTTAAATCTTCCTCCGTCAAATCATATTCACTTAATTCGATGCGGCGCGTGTCTTTATTTTGTTTGTTTAATGGGTTAATATCGGCTGCCAGATGACCGTAACGGCGGATATTGTCCGCTAGTTTTACAGCAGCAACAAGCTTGCTGAATATCGTTGGATTTTCCGGGAGACGGAACGTCTGATGCGTTTTGGCGATCTCCTCGCTTGGCACAAACGGTTCTGTTTCCGTTGTCGGGGCCCCCCACTGTTCGAATAATTGCCTCAACTCAGGGTCAACCCTGTCTGGATCCTCAAGATACTGCTCATACATTTCCATCACGTACCCGAGGTTTGGCCCATAAAATTGACTCCATGGTTGTGCATCGTTGATCGTCTGCTTTGCCATTATGAAAACCTCCAACCAGTTTTCGCTTATTTGGGATCTTTTGGCGCCCCATACGCATGAAGAAAAATTGCGAACAGGGCCCGCTTGCTTTCTTCTCATTGTTCCCAAATAAACAAGGAAATAACTTTATAAACGTTTTCAATATATATTGTAGCACTATCATTCATTAAAATCGACGATTAAACATGAAAATCTCCAATAATTTATTTTTTTTTTGAAAAAAGAGAAAAAAACGCGGCAGCGATAGAACGCACACAACAATCCATAATCATGATATTTTAAATTTTTCTACTAGTTTTTGCAGCTGACAGCTCATCTCGCTTAATTTTTCTGCCGATTCTGTCACCGTTCCTAACGCCTGCAGCTGATCATCGGCGGATGCCGCTACTTCTTCCGCCGCTGCCGCGGACTGCTGAGCGACGGCGGAAATATTTTGCATCGCTCCAATGACATCCTCTTTGCTTTCATTCATTCGCTTTGCTTCCTCTGTAATTTCGGCAATTGCTGTTGTTAACTCTTCCATCATCGTGACGATCTTGACAAATGAATCGCCTGTTGTGTGTACAGCTTGCTGCTGCTGTTCGTACATGTCTTTCGAGTGATTCACCGCCTGCATCGCCAGACTCACTTGCTGCTGAATCACGGCAATCGTTTGGTGGATCAGCTCGGTTGCTCTTGCCGACTGCTCCGCTAATTTGCGCACCTCATCCGCGACGACGGCAAATCCTTTTCCATGTTCTCCCGCCCGTGCCGCTTCAATGCTCGCATTTAAGGCAAGCAAATTCGTCTGCCCGGAAATGGCTGTAATTGTTTGGATCACCCCATCAATTTCTCCCATCTTTCTTACTAAATCTTTCATTACTTTTTCTACCGCAAATAGTTCTTTTTTCGCCTCATCGGATTTTAGCTGCAGTATATTTAAATTTTCTAGGCCGTCATAACTAGCCGCTTTCGTTTCATTCGACAGCGTTTGCATGTTTGCCGTCGACTGTGTTACCGTTTCGATTTGTGCAGACAACGCCGCTGTCCGTTCATTGATCGTATCTAAATCACCCGCTTGCTCCGTCGTTCCTTTGGCAATATCATTAATGGCGCTGGCCACTTGTTCGCTTGTCGCCATCGTTTCCTCGGAAACAGAACTAAGGTGGTCAGCGGAGGCGGCGAGCTCCTCTACCGATTCATTGACTTGCTGAATGAGGGCCCGCATTTGCGCAATCATATGATTGAAGTGATCGGCCAGCTGCCCTATTTCGTCTTTTGATTTTACGCGCACATGCACCGTTAAATCCCCTTCTGCGACTTTTTCAGCTTGGTGCTGAAGCGCAATGACCGGTTTCGAAATCGAACGGGCGAGGAAATAAATAACAACAATGGCAAGCAATAATGCGGCCACGGTGATGATAAACATTTTCATGGCAAGGGAATTGCTCATCGCCAATAAATCTCTTTCTTTATATACGGTGCCGACTTTCCATCCGAGTTCAGGAATCGTCGTAAAATACACGACCCGCTTTTCGTTCCCGGATGTATATGTATAAAAGCCGCTTTTATTCTTTAACATATATTGGACTTCCGCGTTTTTCGCCATATTTTTTCCCTTATATTGCGGATGAACGATCGCGACTCCCTTGCTGTCAAACAGCACAGGGTACCCATGGTAGCCAACCTCGCTATTGTTGACAATTCTCGCCACTGCATCCAGCGTCATATCGATCCCGATCACAGCGATGACGCGGCCGTTTTCTGTTACCGCTTTTGCCAATGTCACGATATTTTTTCCTGTTATCGCATCGATGTATGGCTCGGTCCAAACGACTCGATCCTGGTTTTCCGCCGCTGTTTTATACCATGGACGCGAAGTCGGGTCATAGCCGTCAGGCAATGGCGCTGCCGGCGTCGTATACATTTTTTTCGCGGCCGTTCCAATGTAGGCAAGTTGAACGTTTTCGTGGATTTTTAAAAATGTGCGAAACTGCCGGTCAAGCAGCGGCCAGGCATCTTCTTTTTTGATCATTTCCTCAACGATAGGCGATTCGCTAAACTGAAGCAAGCTATTTTCCTCGCTTTGAAAACTGTCGCGAATATCGCCTAGCACCCCGTTTAAAATGGATTGTGCGCGTTTTTCAACGTCCTGGCGGATCATTTTTTTTGTTTCGACCACTCCGACAATCTGGGTAGCGGCCAGGGAAACAATCATTAGCAATGCCATTAGAATGATCAACTTGATCCGCAATGTTTTAAACACCACTTTGTTTCTCCCCTTTTTTTGTCGAAATTTGCCTTCATTATACAAAGGACTATCGTCATGCGTCTATAGGATCAGATTCTTATTCAGTGCATGAAGCACGGGCAAAAACGAGACAATAAGAAAGAAATCTTAACGGACAGGCAGGTGAGAGACGATATGGGGCTATCGAACGGGATGGATATATTTTTGATGTCGAATATAGCGTCATCCAGCAAAAAGGGGCACTGCATGTATACCGTGACGGGATGCTGATTGATGAAGTAACGTTCCATTTCACTGGAAAAAAGCCGAACGAACAGCAAATCGAATCATTAATCAATCATTATATCGATCAGCGTAGCGACTAAACTGCTGTACAAACAGCAGTTTTTTCTTGCTGATTTTGCCATTATTCTTATATGATGGAAACAACGATAGATTGATAGACAGGGGGATGAAGATGTATTGGAAAGAATTGTATGTGTTTGATGGCGATGTCCCACATAAAGCTATTATTCGCAACTATACAGAAAAGGATTTCCCGCAATTAATCCGCGTTCAGCAAGAAAGTTTTCCGCCGCCGTTTCCGTCCGAACTGTGGTGGAATGAAGAACAGCTTACTAATCATGTTTCTCTTTTCCCTGAAGGAGCACTTTGCGTGGAAGTAGACGGACGCATTGTCGGATCGATGACCGGTCTGCTTGTCGATTTCGACCCGAGCCACCCGGCGCATACGTGGAAAGAAATAACAGATGGCGGCTATATCCGCAATCACCAGCCTGATGGAAACACATTATATGTTGTCGATATTTGCGTTTCCCCTCCTTACCGTAAACTGGGGCTTGGAAAATGGCTAATGCAATCGATGTATGAAGTAGTCATCCGCTTAAATGTCTCCCGCCTCCTTGGCGGCGGGAGAATGCCTGGCTATCACCGCCATGCTGAGCGACTATCGGCAGCGCAATATCTCGAAAAAGTATTAAAAGGAGAGCTGAAGGATCCTGTTATCACCTTTTTATTGCGGTGCGGCCGCACCCCGATTCAAGTCATCGAAAATTATTTAGAAGACGAAGAGTCTCTCAATTATGCTGTGCTCATGGAGTGGCGCAACCCGTTTAAGCGCTGTGTATAAAAATTTAGCAGTTTATGAGAGAAGGATTTTATTGCAGACGCCGCGAATAAGAAGGGAAAGGATAATAGAAGGGAACGACTGGCGATGAAGCCCATTTCCTATGACAATCCATTAGCTCCTTTGCTTATTCGCAATCATCTTTTTTCATTAATTCCGCCGTATGTTGATCACCTCATTGTGTTATGCATCGGCAGCAACCGCATTAACGGGGACAGTTTAGGGCCGTTTGTCGGGACCCTGTTGGCCAATCTTTATTCGAAACACATGACTGTCATCGGGAACTTGAAACAACCGGTCGATGCGATGAACATAAAAGAAATGATAAAACAAATCCGTACAACCCCATCAACATATACGATCGCGATTGATAGCGTTGTCGGCGTTTCCGACTATATCCATACGATTGTCATCCGCGCTGGATCGCTTGCCCCAGGCTCTGCCCTTGGCAAAAAACTTCCTGCTGTCGGCGATATGAGCATTATGGGGGTAATGATGGAAGATGATAAAGACGCTGCGGCGCTTCCATATACAAACTTACATGTTGTGTATCAAATGGCAAAAGCCATCGCTCTAGGAATTTCCCTTACCGTACGGCAGCGGTTTGGCTACGAACCGGCCTCTTCTATTCTTGCTTAAGAAAAAACTAGCGGTGAAGAAGCCACTTCACCGCTAGTTTTTTATTCAATATGAAATGTTTGTTTTACAAACGCCACAACCTCTTCGGCCGTGTTCATCGAGAGGACGGTTTCTTTAAAGCGCGCTGCTTCTTCTTTCGATAATTTTTTCATTTGCGCGCGCGCCCGCAAAATGGAAGTCGCACTCATGCTAAATTCGTCCAATCCTAACCCAAGCAAAATCGGAATGGCAATCGCATCGCCCGCCATTTCTCCGCACATTCCGGCCCATTTTCCTTCTTTATGCGCCGCATCAATGACGTTGCTAATAAGGCGCAAAATCGCTGGATTATACGGTTGGTAAAGGTAGGAAACACGTTCGTTCATACGGTCGGCCGCCATCGTATACTGAATTAAGTCATTGGTGCCGATGCTAAAGAAATCGACTTCTTTGGCAAATTGATCGGCAAGCACCGCAGCCGCCGGAATTTCCACCATCATGCCGACTTCAATATCGTCAGCCACTGGTACGCCTTCACGCTCCAGTTTTTCTTTTTCTTCTAAAAGAATCGACTTCGCTTGGCGAAACTCATCAAGCGTCGCAATCATCGGGAACATAATTTTCAAATTCCCGTACACGCTTGCCCGCAGCAAGGCGCGAAGCTGCGTGCGGAACATATCTTGCATTTCTAAGCAAAGGCGGATGGCGCGGAATCCTAAAAACGGGTTCATTTCTTTTGGCAGATCTAAATATGGCAATTCCTTATCGCCGCCGATGTCCAGCGTGCGCACGACAACTGGTTTTCCTTCCATTCGCTCCAGCACCGTTTTATAGGCTTCAAATTGTTCTTCCTCTGTCGGCAGCTCGGAACGGCCCATGTATAAAAATTCCGTACGGTACAGCCCGATTCCTTCCGCCCCGTTTTCCAATACCCCTTTGACATCATCCGGCGTACCGATATTTGCAGCAAGTTCGACATGATAGCCGTCGCTTGTTACCGTTTTTTCATTAACGAGCTTCGCCCATTCCTCTCTTTGCGCTTCATAGCGCGCGCGTTTTTCCTCGTAGTGGGCAAGCACGTCCGGCGTCGGATTGACAACAACTTGTCCATCTAGTCCATCGATAATAACGATATCACCATTTTGCACTTCCGCTGTCACTTGTTTTGTGCCGACAACTGCCGGGATTTCCATTGATCTTGCCATAATGGCAGAATGGGATGTACGCCCTCCGACATCTGTAGCAAACCCTTTGACATATTGACGGTTTAACTGAGCCGTATCAGACGGGGTTAAATCTTCCGCGACAATGATGACTTCTTCGGCAATCAAGCTCGGATTCGAAATCGCCACTCCAAGAAGATGGGCAAGTACGCGTTTGGTGACATCGCGGATGTCAGCAGCGCGTTCCTTCATATATTCGTTATCCATCGCTTCAAACATGGAAATGAACATCGATGCGGTTTCATGCAATGCATATTCGGCGTTTACCTTTTCAGTTTGGATTTTTTCTTTTACCGGATTTAGTAATTCCGGATCATCTAATACAAGCAGATGAGCGGCAAAAATCGCTGCTTTGTCTTCGCCTAATTGCTCTAACGCATGCCGTTTAATGGCTTCGAGCTCTTCCTTGGCTTGTGCTACCGCTGTTTCGAAACGCGCCACTTCTGTTTGTGGATCCGCAATTTCTTTTTTCTCTACAACAAGGTTAGGGGTTTCTAAGCGGTACGCCTTCGCAATGGCGATACCGCTCGATGCAGCAATCCCTTGGATCGTCTTTGTCATTATTGTGCAAGGCCTTCCTTAGATAAAGTTTCTGTCAATGCTGCCATCGCTTCTGCTGCATCTGCCCCCTCGACCGTAATTTTGATTTCAGCTCCTTTTGGAATGCCTAAAGACATAACGCCCATAATCGATTTTAA
This sequence comes from Parageobacillus sp. VR-IP, assembly GCF_013357975.1. Classification (NCBI taxonomy): domain Bacteria; kingdom Bacillati; phylum Bacillota; class Bacilli; order Caryophanales; family Anoxybacillaceae; genus Parageobacillus; species Parageobacillus sp. VR-IP. The sequence goes on along the minus strand of NZ_JABVYQ010000001.1, from coordinate 383,809 downwards.
GTTTACCGTTTTGCCGTTATACTCTAAATGAATGTCGCTGTTGAATTTGCTCGCTGTTTGAACAAGAATCGTTGCCGGGCGAGCATGGATTCCAGATTCTGAAGTTACTTTAAACACTTTTTCAGCCATTGTCGTCATTCCCCTTTTCCTTATATTTTTCTTTGTCATCATACCAAATAATATTGTCTTTCTTCAATGAAGAACTAATGAAATTCGCCGAAGAAAATTCACACCGTTAACCGATTTCAGCGATGCGGTCTTCTCCTTTTGTAACCGCTCCTTGTTTTGTTACACGAATCGCTTCTTGCGCCTGCAAATTCGTGAAAATGACTGGTGTTACTATAGAAGGAGCGTTGTTTTTCACGTATTCTAAATCCACCTGTAAAATAGGCTGGCCTTTTTTCACTTCATCGCCTTGTTTCACCAGCGCTTCGAAGCCTTGACCGTTCAACTTAACTGTATCGATGCCAACGTGGATTAAAATTTCATGACCTGCCGCCGATTCGATGCCGATCGCGTGTTTTGTCGGGAATACGTTGATAATTTTTCCGTCAACCGGAGACACGGCGGTTCCGTCTGTCGGCATAATAGCAAAGCCGTCCCCCATCATTTTTTGGGAAAAGACTTGATCCGGCACTTCCTCCAGCGGAACGATTTCCCCTGTCATTGGCGAGGCGATCGCTTCCGCTTTTACGTCTTTTACGTCGTCTTTTGTCTTCTCCGCTGCCGCCGGCTCTTCTTTTGTCCGTGCTGGAGCTTTTCCTTCCATAATGTCTTTGATCTGCCCTTTTAACATATCGGATTTTGGTCCGAAGATCGCCTGTACATTGTTTCCAACTTCCAAAACACCCGCTGCGCCTAACGCTTTTAAGCGTTCTTTATCGACTCGTTGAATATCGTTGACAGAAACCCGTAAACGGGTGATGCATGCGTCTAAATGGGCAATGTTTTCTTTGCCGCCAAGCGCCGCCAGCACTTCGTACGGAAGATCACCCGCTTCTGCTTTCACCGTTGGCGCTTCTTCTGCCACTTTTTCACGCCCTGGTGTTGCTAAATCCCATTTACGGATCGCAAAACGGAATCCGAAGTAGTAGATAACGGCAAACACTAATCCGACCGGAATGACAAGCCACCATGCCGTCCGATTTGGCAGTACGCCAAATAGCAGGAAGTCAATAACCCCGCCGGAGAAAGTCATGCCGATTTTGACATTTAATATGTGCATAATCATAAACGACAGTCCAGCAAAAATCGTATGGATCGCAAACAATGCTGGTGCAACGAACAGGAACGAGAACTCAATCGGTTCCGTAATCCCGGTCAAGAACGAAGTAAGCGCCGCTGAACCCATAATGCCGGCAACCACTTTTTTGTTTTCCGGACGCGCTTCATGATAAATCGCAAGCGCCGCCGCTGGAAGACCAAACATCATGAACGGGAATTTTCCTGTCATAAACGTTCCTGCTGTTAATGGCACTCCATCTTTTAATTGTTCGAAAAAGATTTTTTGGTCGCCATGCACTACTTGTCCGGCCTTATTGACATATTCGCCAAATTCAAACCAGAATGGCGCGTAGAAAATATGATGCAATCCAAACGGAATTAGCGCCCGCTCAATAACTCCGAAAATAAATGCAGCTAATGTCTTATTAGCATCAATCATATTATGCGAAAACGCATTTAAACCGTGTTGAATCGGCGGCCATACCCATGTCATAATAATTCCAAGCAATACCGCAGATGCTGCTGTAATAATTGGCACAAAACGTTTTCCGGCAAAAAAGCCTAGGTATTGCGGCAATTCAATGTTGAAATATTTATTATACATGTAAGCAGCCAATATCCCGACAATAATCCCGCCGAATACACCAGTTTGTAATGTCGGAATTCCTAATATATTTGCAAATGCAGGATTGTCACCAATCATATCTGGCGTGACGCCTAATATCACGCTCATGGTGATATTCATAATTAAATAACCAATAATTGCCGCAAGCCCGGCAACACCGTCACCACCGGCTAGTCCAATCGCTACCCCAACGGCAAAGAGGAGCGAAAGGTTCGAAAACACAATGCCGCCTGCCTGTTCCATGACATTGGAAACAAGTACGATCCAATCCGCTTTTAAGGCAGGAATTTTATCGGTTAATGCCGGGTTTTTCAGCGCGTTACCAAACGCCAGCAAAATCCCGGCCGCTGGCAAAATCGCTACCGGCAACATCAGCGCTTTACCGACTTTTTGCAGCGTGCCAAACACTTTTTTCATCTCGATAACCTCCTTTTCTTTTATATAAGTTTTGCAACAAACGTTACGTTCATGTACCGCAATTGCATTTCGTAGACTGTTTTTCACAGCGAATATAATCCGCTTTCATAAAAAACAAAGGCATAAGCAAAGAACGACAAAAATAGAACGCTTACAACAAGAGAAATAAATAACCTCTCTTGTTGCCGCCCTACTTTGTCTTCTTTACTCATGCCTGATCGAATCAGTAACACGTAAAGCGAGACAATTTTATTCGATTGTTTCCGCTTCCTTTTTCGACAATCTTTGCAAATGCATCGTTAAATATACGGCTTCTGCGTCGTCTACTGGCATTTGCAACGTTTGTTGCATCACTTTTATTAATTTCCACGCCGTATTATAGCATAGTGGATACGCTTCTTTCAAGATTTTCGACAATTTTTTTGGTTCTTCGACTTTTTCCCCTTTTTTGATCCGTTCAATCGCATAGCGCAAATGACGGACAAACCTCAAATAATGAATGCTGTTGTGATCGATCGTAATATCTAATTGTTGTTCGACAATTTGGACAAGCTTGGCAATCAATTGGGAATGTTGGTTGACTTCAGAAAGGCTTTGCTTGGAAATAGCGCTATGAATATGGAGTGCGATAAATCCAGCTTCCCCTTCCGGTAGCTTTGTCCCTAATTTTTTGTTAATCATCTCAACTACTTCACAGGCAATTTCGTACTCCAACGGATATAAACTTTTCGTTTCCACTAAAAAAGGATTTTTTAAATCGAGCTCTTGTTTCAAGCGCTTTAGTGTGAATGAAATGTGATCGGTCAGCGCAACATGAATATGCTCGTTTAACGGAGCGTTTAGTCGCTGTTTAATGTGCTGGATCACTTCATTCATCAGCCCAATAAATTCTTCATCTAGTTCCGGGAGCAATTTTTTATATTGTTCTTGTTCCCGCTCATTTTTTAAAATGAAACATTTTTCCACCGCGTTTTGTTCAATATAGTCACCTTTTTTCTTTCCAAATCCAATGCCTTTTCCTAGCAATACCACTTCATCATACGCTGGATGTGAAGCGATCAATACGTTATTATTCAGCACTTTTTCGACACAAAACGACTCCGTCACAAAAGTCCACTCCTTTAAAATGAAACGTCTGCAATATTATCATCTTACTCGACTATTATAAATTGTCAATGAACATGCGCTCAAATGAAAAAAATGTTAACGGGAAAGGATGCGCTTTTTGAATAGTATTCGATGCATCTATTCATACTATGAGAGATTAAGAACAGGGGGGATTGGAATGCCTTACATCACCGTAGAGGGAAACGTTCATCTTTACTACGAGGAAACAGGGAGCGGAACGCCTCTTATATTTATACATCCACCCGGAATGGGTCATGTCGTTTTCTGTCGCCAGCAATCTTTAGCCCATCATTTTCGCGTCATTATGTACGATATGCGCGGCAATGGAAAAAGCAGCTCATCGAATCGCCCTATTACCATTCCGCTATTGGCCGATGATTTACGTGTTTTGCTTGATGCGCTCCATATAAAACAGGCGGTGATTTGTGGCTATTCAAACGGTGGTTCGATCGCATTAGAATTTGCGCTGCGCTACTCTGATAAAGTAAAAATGCTCGCTTTAATCGGAGGATTTCCTGAAGTGTGTACTCCACTGCTTCGTTACGAATTTCTGCTTGGCATCTATACAGTAAAACTCGGTGCTATATCTTTACTTGCTAACATACTGGCAAAAGCGCATGGAAGCAATAAAAAGGAAAAACGGGAAATTAAACAATATGTACAGTTAGTCAACAAACGCGATTTAGTAGACATGTATGAAAAAGGGTTAATATATCGCTGCACGAAGCGACTTTCATCGCTGTGCATGCCGCTCCTTCTTATTTACGGCGCCAGCGACTACTATATGCACCCATATGCGAAAATTTTCAAAAAAACCGTTCCCCATGCAAAGGTAGTCTACATTGACAAGGCGCGCCACCAAATTCCGATCAAACACCATTGCGAATTAAATGGAATTTTAAAGACATACTGTATAACGTAATATGGAAAAAAGGAGGAAACACTATGTCTAAAAAAGGGCGGCAAAATAAAATAAGCCAGGAAGTAGCCAATCCGACCGTTTCTAAAGCAGAAGCAGAAATGGAAAAAGATAGCGTTGACACAGCCAAACAGGCGAAAAAAAATCGTTCGTGAAAAAACAAAGGAGGCGTGATTCCCATTCGCCTCCTTCGTTTTTGCTACGCCGCCCGTGTGGAAACTTGCTTTCGCTTGAAAATCGCCTTTAATAACGGAGGGGTAACAATGGTTGTTACAAGCACTACCACGACAAGAACAGCAAACAAATCAGGCGGCAACAGCTTTGTCTCCAATCCGATTCCGGCAATAATTAACGCCACTTCACCACGGGAAACCATTCCGGCCCCAACAGCAAGCGCGCTATTCCAGGAAAATCCAGCCAGTTTTGCTCCCAACGCAGCGCCGACCAGTTTCGTCAATACGGCTAATACGCTTAATCCGAGCAGAAGCCAAATATGCTCAAACACGCCGGAAAATTCGACGGCCACCCCGATGGAAGTAAAAAAGACTGGTACAAAAATGGCATAACCAATCGTTTCGGTCTTTTCAAACACTTCTTTCCTATAATTCGTAAAACTGACAGCTAATCCAGCGATATATGCCCCGATAATCGCCGCCACTCCCGTGACTTCCGCAAAACAGGCAAAAGCAAAGCAGACAATCAAGCCAGCAGAAACAACCGATTCCGTCACACGCAACGGGGCAAACAGCCACAACACAAGCGGAACGACTCTCCATGCCAATAAAATGGCAACGACAAAGAACGCAACCTTTTTCAAAATGATCGCACCAAGATGGACATCGCTGCCGGTCAAACTCATTAAAAATGCAAGCGCAATGATGACGAGAATATCGTCAATGACCGCCGCCCCTAAAATTGCCGAGCCTTCCTTCGATTTCAGCTGATCCATTTCCTTCAATGCCTGCACGGAGATGCTGACGCTTGTCGCTGATAGCAACAGGCCAAGGAATACTGCCTTTTCAGCCGATAACCCCATTCCCGCTCCGGCTGCATATCCCAGGACAAGCGGAACAATGATGCCAAGGACACCGACATATGTCGCAGCTTTTCCTGTCCGCTTAAATTGTTCTACATCTGTTTCTAATCCAGCAATAAACATTAACAAAATAACACCGATTTGACTGATTTCCTTTAAAACTCCCGTATCCTCCACAACCCCTAATACGCTTGGCCCAAGTACGATACCAATCAACAATTTTCCAAGCACAGCTGGCTGTCCGCACCGTACGGCTACATCCCCCGCAAATTTCGAGGCAAATAAAATCGCTGCTAACTGGGCAATTAACATTGCTCACTCTCCTTTTTATTATTTTTGTCTCAATGAAATAAAATACGGTTAGCATGTATAATGGTTTCATCTTAATGAAAAACTGGAAAACGCCTGTTTCGAAATAACATGTTCCTTATGCTCCGCACTATATCCACATTTATGTCGTATCGAGTAAAAAAATTGACAATAGGAAAAGTTAGATATATGTTGATAACAAATCCTTTTTGTTACCAAATTGTTATTTCAACCAGATAGCGAATGGAGGCAGTAAAAATGACCAGCACGGATACTACATCTAAAAAAGATTTTTTTACCGTTATTAACGAACGGAAATCTGTGCGGAAATATGATCCTAACGTTTCCATTAGCAAAGAGGAGCTGCGCGATATCATTGAAACGGCGGGAAAGGCACCGTCAGCATGGAATTTGCAACATTGGCATTTTGTCGTTATTCACGGAAAAACAGCGCAACAGCGCCTATATCCGATCGCGTATCATCAGCAGCAAATTCTTGATGCCTCTGCCGTGATTGCGGTGTTGGGCGATTTAGAAGCGAATCGAAACACAGACGCAGTATATGATCCATTAGTGCAACAAGGACAAATATCAAAGGAGACGAAGGAACGGATTGCTCAACAAATTGAAATGGCATATACCAATAAACAGTATGTTCGCGACGCGGCATTCCAAAACGCTGCGCTTGCCGCCATGCAGCTGATGCTGGCAGCGACGGCAAAAGGATGGGCAACATGCCCGATCGGCGGTTTTGATGTCAACCAATTTAAGCAGGCTTTTCATATTTCCGACCGCTATATTCCAACTATACTTATTACTATTGGCAAAAGCATTGCCCCTGCCCACCATACAACACGGCTGCCAGTTGAGGCCATTACGACATGGGTGGAGCAGTAACGGTATAACCGGATCATCTATCAAAAAAGATGACCCGCTTTGCGGGTCATCTTTTTTGATAAGCTGGAAAAGCTAAATGAACCGTTGTGCCTTTGCCGATTTCACTTTTGATTTCCAATTTCCCTTTATGTTCCTGGGCAATTTTCATGCTGGTGGTGAGTCCAAGCCCTACCCCTTTTTCTTTTAGCGTAAAAAACGGTTCGCCAATTTTTTCCAGCCGCTCTTTCGAAATGCCGACACCAGTATCAGAAACGGTGATATGAATGACTTCCTCTTCCTCCCATACGCGTAAACGAATATCTCCTCCATTTGGCATCGCTTCAATCGCATTTTTTATGATATTGATAAACACTTGGATAATTTGATTCTGATCACCATACATGCACGCTTTTGGCGCATTGTTATGCACGGAAATAGAAACGTTGTTCAATGTAGCCTCGTACCCGATTAAATTAATGACATATCCAATCACATCGCTAAGAAAAAACGGCTTATAGTCATGGCTTTGCGGCTTGGCTAACACTAGCAGCTCGCTGACAATTTGATTAATCCGTTCCAGCTCGCTCGATATAATATCCATGTAGACGTCGTTTACTTTCCGAGTTTCTCGCATCACTTGAATGAATCCTTTCATCGAGGTCAACGGGTTGCGGATTTCATGGGCGATTCCCGCGGCAAGTTCTCCTAATACAGACAGCTTTTCTTTTTTTAATAACAACGATTCTGCTAACTTTTGCTGCGTAATATCACGGCCGATCGTCAACAGTCCTTTTCTGGCTCCGTTTTCTTCAAAAAGCGGCACTTTGATGACATCGAATGTTTTGATCTCACAGTCAACGGTTTGGAACGACTCCTCACAGCGGGTCAGCTTTCCTTTTTCCCACGCTTCTTGATCTGATTCGATGCATTGTTCAAACGCCTCTTTAAAGAACGGCACCATCTCGCCAAGTTCCCGGTCCGTTTTTCCTTCATACTCCACGTTTTCTAGGCAGTAAAGCCGCCGCCCAAAATCGTTGACGCGCAGCCATCGCCCTTCGCTATCTTTAAAACAAACAAAGTCAGGCATCGAGTTAATCAACGTGGAAAGCTGCTGTTCATTTTCCACCACTTTTTCTAGCTGTTCACTCTTTTTTAGCATATGATAAAGAAAAATAATAGAAAGGAGAACAAAAACAGCTCCTTTAGCCATGCCAATGATGACATACAAATCATGACTAATATGGGAGAAATGAAGAATTCCATCCGTTACAATCAACCAGCAAATGCTAAATAGTGAATAACCTGTAATAACTTTTGATTTTGCGGACACCGTATCATCGAACTCCTACTTGCAAAATGGTAATCAATGTTAGAATAGGGAAAAAGCAGCGAAGCTAAAAATCGCCCCACTGCTTGTCCATCTCTCGCGTCTTTTGCTGTGTTTACATTTCATGCACCCAATATAGCAATTTATTGACAAGCATCTCGAGCTGTTCTTGTGCAACTACCCTTTTTAATGAAGAAGCTAAACGCTCTCTTAATGTTTCCGGTTCTTCTTCGTAACGAAGGAAAAAGGACCATTCCAGATCAGGGATCGCCACCACCATGTATTCTTCTTTTTTATTTTCATAAATGTAAACTTTAGCCGGTGTTTGCTCGTCCGATATGATTGCTTTTCGAATTTTCATTGTGATCCCCCATCCTTTGCAGCATCTTATATTTTCTATATTTTAACAAATGAATGCCGCCTACTCAACATATATCATTTTCCGCGTCATCCCGCCGTCAATGACGATATTTGTCCCAGTAATAAAATCGTTTTCATCATGGCATAAATAAAGACAAGCGCGTGCAATATCTTCCGGCTTGCCGACACGCCCGGCCGGATGCTGCGCATGATCTATTTCTCGCAACTTCCCATAATCCCCTGTTTCAATCCATCCTGGACTGATCGCATTTACGCGGATATAATCGCCGGCAAACGAAACGGCTAAAGCATGGGTTAGCGATAAAATTCCGCCTTTCGAAGCAGCATATGCTTCCGAATTCGGTTCAGACATGAGCGCCCTTGTAGACGCAATGTTAACAATCGCTCCGCCGTTTGCGTTTTTTCGCATATATTTTGCCGCCTCACGCGAGGCAAAAAAGACGCTGCGCAAATTAGTGTGAAGCACATCCTCCCATTCTTCCACCGTCAGCTCATATGGAGATTTCCATCTTGATACACCGGCATTATTAATTAAATAATGCAAGCATCCATACGTTTCAAACGCTACTTTCATAAGACGTTCAATTTCGTTCACTTTTCGAACATCTGTTGGAACAAAAAGGGCTTCCCGCCCTTTTTCCCGCAGCGCTAACGCAAGCTGTTCTCCTTTTTCTTCCGCAATATCAGCGATGACAACCTTCGCTCCTTTTTCGGCAAACATAATGGCGATCGCTTTTCCAATTCCATTCGCCCCACCGGTTACGATGGCAACTTTTCCGGAAAAATTCACTGCTCCTCAACCTCTTCTTTCTTTATTTTAACTAGTCAAGGACTGCTGCATGAATGCGCTATTCCATCCTCAAACAATTAGTATATCATCTGTACGGTAAAAATTCATTTCACAAAAAAGACCGCAGCAGTGCGGTCTTTTTATAAAGGTTAGCGGTACGGCATATATGAAACTGGGAAAAACGGACTGTACGGCGCCATCCCTCCATAGTAGGAAGTCGGGCCATAATACGGCATTGCCCCATACGGCACCATTGGACCGTACATAGGAAACGAAGCAGCCGGAGCCATTCCTGTTGTCGGAAACATTGGTGCCGGCGCTGGAGCAGCAGGGCTTGCCATCCCACTAACTGTTCCCGGCATTTGTCCTGTATACGGGACAGCCATTTCTCCATCCTGCATCGGTGCGGAAATATGGTCATCGCTGATCGGTGCAGCAGCCATATTTGGCATCGCTTGAGGAGCCATGTCAGAACTCATGTCAGAACTATCGATATCGCCATGCATAACGTGCGGAATGCCTCCTGCGACTGGATGGCACCAATGGATCGGCGGACAGCAATACATCGGCATCACTGGATAAAAGGCGGTTGGCATCGGTGTCGGTGGTGGGGCGATGTTGGAAGCAACCGGCATCGGTGCCATCGGCGGGATATTGTTGGAAGCAATCGGCATTTGTTCCGGCGGTGGGAAATTGTTGTCTACTCTCTCCATTTCATCATCTATTTTTTGTTCTCCATCATAGCCTTGTTCAGAAAAAAATGGATCATTCATATACGAATCCCAGTTATTCATATTCCTCTCCCCTTCATTTTTCTTCAGGTATGCCTATGATACATACCCATCCATATTGTATGTGAGAACAAACAAAGGGTGTTTACCTAAACAAAAATGGGTATTTATCCTAAATCGTTATTGCGCTATGATAATGTCTGTCATCACATTCATCGATTGAGGTGGGCAAACGATGGATGAAGCATTAGCAGCTAAGCTTCTTGATGAATTGCGTCACGGGAAGATTTCGGAGCTGCTAGTAAAAAAAGAAGATTTTCTTACCTTTCGCAACGTTCTTGTAAGGCAAAGCGACTTTAAACATTTCCGCGGCATTGCCCAGCGGGGGGGAGACGTTATTTATCACTATCTTCAAACCCCACGAAGCTAACTGTTCATCCATTTCCAATGAATGCCGATTTCCTTATGTGGAAATCGGCTTTTTTTCGTGACGGAGAAATTTCCAGCATGTCTATCAAACTAGTAATATCAATGGATGACGCGATTTTCCAACATTTAGATAATGATAGAATCAAAAATCCTTGTTACTCTAGTAACGAACTCACAAGAAGGAGGGAATTTTATGAAAAAGATAAGGAAATGGATATTAGCTCCTGTTCTCTGCGGCGCCTTTCTATTTGGAGGCCATGCGGATGCAGCGACTACACATACAGTAAAACCAGGGGAAACGCTCTGGAAGATTGCCAAACAACATGGGGTTCCACTAAAACAGTTGCAAAAGCAGAATAATAAGTATACTGATTTGCTATTCCCTGGCGAAAAGCTAGTTATTCCGAATTCCACCATTTCTACGAGTGAAAAAGATTTATTGGCCCGCCTTGTTCACGCTGAGGCGAAAGGAGAGCCGTATGCAGGAAAGGTTGCTGTAGCAACCGTTGTGTTAAACCGTGTCGACCATCCGGATTTTCCGGATACGATTCGTGCTGTCATTTATGAGCGCTCTGGCGGCCATTATGCATTCACGCCGGTCCAAAATGGAACGATTAATGAACCAGCCGACCGTGAATCATATCGCGCCGTTGAAGAAGCCCTTGCTTTTCGCGGTTTAGGAAATGGTTCCTTGTACTTTTATAATCCAAAAACGGCGAAAAGCAAATGGGTAAGCTCAAGACAAGTCACTGTTGTAATTGGAAACCACGTATTTGCCAAATAAGAAAGGAGCTTTTTTGCGAGCTCCTTTCTTTTTTCATAAAAAACTTTACTTAAACAAGAAAATAAGGCAAACTATAACAAAAGAAAAAATATGAAAAGGAGAATATGGATGATGAAAAAAGCGAAAATTGGCGATATTATCGAGTTTAAAAACGGATTGCGCGGGATTGTGGAAAAGGTAAATGAAAACTCTGTCATCGTGGATCTAACGTACATGAAAAATTATCGGGAATTAGATTTGCAAGAACGAACTGTCGTCAATCATAAGAATTACAAAATTATTGAAGAGGCTGCTTTCTAAAACAGCCTCTTTTCGCTTTTAGTTAAAAAATACAAGCTAACTGATCTGATTCATATATATGCGTACCGGCTTGGCAAGAAATCGCGCTGTAAAACATCGCGAGAGCAAGCCGTTTGGCATTGACCTGCTTATATTTTTTCCATTTCCCGGGCTTGCCCCAAGCAATTAAAGCCGTCCTGCGCTCCAAAGCCAATACCTCTAACCAAAAACTTCAATGTTCATTATATATAACTTTGGCCAAAAAGACTACTATTTTTTTCTTGCACAAATTGGCATAACGCTTTATGAATGGAAAATGCCGATCAACGGTTATCGACTTTTTCCGGATACAAATCGTGGTTCATTAAGCGATATTCTGCCATTTTCTCATACTTTGTTCCAGGACGGCCCCAGTTGCAATACGGATCGATCGAAATGCCGCCGCGCGGCGTGAATTTCCCCCACACTTCAATATAGCGCGGCTCCATCACTTTAATTAAATCGTTCATAATAATATTGACGCAGTCTTCATGGAAATCGCCATGATTGCGGAAGCTGAATAAATACAGTTTCAAAGATTTGCTTTCGACGCATTTTTTATCGGGAATATAGCTAATGTAAATCGTCGCGAAGTCCGGTTGTCCGGTTTTTGGACATAGAGATGTGAACTCCGGACAATTGAACTTCACGAAATAATCACGGTCAGGGTGTTTATTTTCGAATACTTCTAACACCTCTGGGCTGTATTCGAATAAATATTTCGTGCCTTGGTTGCCTAATAGCGTAAGATCCTTTAATTCTTCCTCTTTTCTGCCTGACATCGTTTTTCCCCTTTCCTCATCGTTCTTTGAATTTACACGCCACGTTTGTTTCCCCACAGGAGGGTGTGCAACTGCGGCAAGACGCGCACGTCATTCAGTTCGTTCGACTGCGCCACTTTTTCCACGAGCCACTCCAGCCTTGCCAAAAGCTGTGTGCGTAGCGCGGCATCGTCCGCTTCTGCTGTATCGGCATTTCCGACTTGCAAATAAAACGGGATGCCCGGATAGCGCCGGTGCACCCTTTTCGCATAGTCGAAATCGATGTCATCGAACACGACGACCTTTAAGCTCATATGAGACGCCCGTCCCGCGTCCGCCAACTTTTTCACGATGTGATCGAGCATGGCAAAATCAGTATCCATGCCTGAACTTGGCGGTTTTGGCGAAATGGTTACCTCATCGATATGGTACAGCCAGTCCTGCCAACGGCTTCCTTGCGTTTCGACGGCAAGACGAATCCCTTTCTTTTTTAAAAGCAAAACGAGTTCTTCTAGCGCTGAAATAAGAACAGGATTTCCTCCCGAGATGGTCACATGGCTGAAGCGGTCACCGCCAAGTTCATACAGCCGTTCCCAAATTTGCTCCGCCGTCATTGGCCGAATTTCCTCTTTTGCCGACCCGTCCCATGTAAAAGCGGAATCGCACCAGCGGCAGCGGTAATCGCAGCCGGCGGTGCGGACGAACATCGTTTTTTGCCCGATCACCATCCCTTCGCCTTGGATCGTCGGTCCAAAAATTTCAAGCACGGGAATCGTTTTCGCCATTATTGTTCCCCCGCTTTTGGCCGATACACAACATAGCTTGTCGGCGTTTCCCTCACGAACACTTGCAAACACGTTGGTTTATTCGGCAGTGTATCAAGATACGCTTGCACCGTTTCATATATTTTGCGGGCGATGACCTCGCTTGTCGGAAAATCGTTGCTGTTTTTATCATTGAACCAATCTTGGTGTTCATTCATTAACGAATGATCCAGTTTCCCATGAATAAGCTTTTTCAACTCTTGAAAATTTACTAAAAACCCCGCATCATCGAGTTCGTCGCCTGCCACCGTAATGTTCACGGTGTATATATGGCCATGCATGTTTGCGCATTTTCCCGCTTTCTCATGAGGAATAAAATGAGCGGCAGCAATATGCATATCTTTATTCAATTCGTATCGGTAATTGTGAAATACTTGCGGATAAAGTTGATGTATCATAATTGAGTTATCCCTTCCTTTTCTTTCATATACTCTTCAAGCCCTCGTCTTCGCAACACGCAAGCTGGACATTCCCCGCAGCCGTCAGCGATGATCCCGTTATAACAAGTTAACGTTTTTGTTCGCACAAATTCAAACGCGCCAAGCTCATCGGCGAGCTTCCACGTCTGCGCTTTCGTCAGCCACATTAATGGCGTATGGATGACAAATTGGTAATCCATCGCTAAATTCAATGTTACGTTTAATGATTTAATAAATATATCGCGGCAATCTGGATAGCCGCTGAAATCCGTTTCACATACGCCTGTGACAAGATGGCGCGCATCTTTTTGCTTTGCGAGCACCGCGGCAAACGACAAAAACAATAAATTTCGCCCATCGACGAACGTCGACGGCAATTGCCCCTCCTTTTGTTCAATGGCGATCTCGCTTCTTGTCAAGGCGTTTGGCGCTAATTGATTCAATAGCGACATATCGAGCACCGTGTGAGGAACATGAAGCTCCTTGGCAATCGCAGACGCCACTTCAATCTCCAAGCGATGGCGCTGTCCGTAATCAAACGTCACCGCTTCAACTTCCGCAAATTGCTTTAGCGCCCAAAATAAACATGTCGTGCTATCCTGGCCGCCGCTAAAGACGACTACCGCTTTTTCCATTTTCATTTTTCTTTGCACTCCCTTCCGCTTTTTCCAGAAGAAGAGGCATTCTAAAACAAAAAGACTATACCCCCAAGGATATAGCCATCCCTAGTTTTTTATAGAGGGTTGTTCTAGAAACCTCTCCCGTACGTTCGTACGGATTTTTTCTTCTGTTTTCCCTCTTAACTATACCACATTTAGCTTTTTGGTTGCATTATTTTTTTATTTTATTGGCTGCCGTCACATATATATATAAAGCAGGAATATAGAAAACGACGATATACAGGCCGATCGTAGAGATCCATTTGTTTAACCGTTCGATTTGTTCTTTTTCTTCGAACCACAGCGTCCCAATAAATAATAATAACAAAACCATAGGAACAAAACGGCGCTGCTTGATGGAAAACAATTTTTTCGCAATGCGCGAAGCCGACCATACCGCGATGCAAATAATCGGAAATACCACCAACACATAAACGGAAATGATAATGTATTCCATCCTTTCAATAAACGGTACTTCCGGAATTTTCGCCAGTGTTAATGTAGGCCAAGTGATATGCTGGATTTGTTCCTCATTATAAAAAGTAATCGCGATCAGCATCACACTTAAATAGAGAAGAGTCGTAAACGCATTGCCCCATTGCGCCCATTTACGCGACTTTTCCGGCTGTTTGATAAACGGGTAATATACAAGCAGCATTTCCATTCCCAAATATTGCAGTGACATTGCTTTCGCGCCCGAAAAAATTTCACTGATAGAATGATCAAATATCGGCAGCAAATTGCGATAATGGGCGTATTCAAGCGGGAAAAACAACATTGGGAAAATGGTGAGCAACGGAATCACAACGCTCCAAAAACATAACCCCGTGACAACGCGAAATCCTCCTAATACGGCGTAATAAGTCAGCACTAAAAAAATAAGGCTGAACTGCCATGCCCCCATCAGGGGAAACATCCAAATTTTGATAATCTCAATATAGGTTTGCAATACCGTAAACGCCAATAAAGAAAAATAAACAAGCAAAGCGAAACTAAAGACAAAGCCGGCCCATTTGCCGAAATAGCGTTGGTGTATAGAAACGATATCTTCAGCGTTAGGGGAATGAGCGAAAAGTTTATACATGACCCAAATTAATAAATGGGCAATGATTCCTGTTAGGATAACAGCTATCCATGCATCGTGTCCCGCCTCTTTCATCACCAAGCGTTGAAAACTGAGCATTCCAATTCCTACTTGAGTGCCACTGATGAGAAAAAACACCAAAAAGGGCGAGACAAGAAATCGTTCTTTCGTCGCCTGGCTCATATAAATACCTCCCTATCCGCTCGTGTCACTCACCGATCCCTGTTTGTATAATGTCGACAGTTACATGTGGTTTGATTTCTAAATCTTTATATTCACGATAAAACTCGACTGCATTCCAATTTCTTGTTTCGCTGCGAACAAATTCGCCAATGCCAAGCGGATCAATCTCTTTTTCTTGAAAATAACGGAGCAGGCGGCGAATATCGTGCTCCATTTCGTCTTCCATCTTCTTTTTCACCATAGAAAAAATCCTTTTATGCGGTACATCTAGCCAAGATGGATAATCTCTGACAGAAGCGTGAATATGGACAAAAATATGCAGAACATGGCGGTGGCCTTTCCTTTTCCACTCATATTTGGATGTCGCAAATAAATTTTGCAGCATCACCCGGTCTTCGCCTTGTTTTCCCCGATTCCCTACTTTTAACTGATATACTCCATTTTTTGTTTCATTTAATAAAATTTTTACCAAAAAAGAATCACGCAAACTCACTTTTCCCACATATTTCCCATCTTTAAACAACGCAAGCCCTTCTAGTTTTACAAAATTCCCCTTTTTCTCAAAATAAGGCAAAAACGGATCGCTTCCTTTTGAAAAATAGTTGTATAAAAACAAATGTAAATTCGTTTTTGGCAAATTCATCGAACTGGCATTTTGTTCGACTAGATTAGGCAAGTAGAGAGTATCGCTTAAAGTAGTGTTCGTCGTAATATCCAATAGCTCACGTGCGCTTCCTGCTGATACGCCTAACAGCAAATGGCTTCCTACCTTATTGTTGCGGGCCAAACTATGGGCGATTTGCGTAATTCCCCGTTTCGCAAATTCTTTGCCAAACAAAATTAGGCGAAGCTGCCCTTCCTCAATCGGCAATGCCGACTTGGAAGAAAGGCGGGGAATTAAATCATAAACGGTTGGCGAAGACGTCGTTAATAAATTTGGCTTCGTCATCGGCCCTTGTTTAAACGTCGGGTATACCGCCGTTCCCACATATTTTCCGTCATGAAAGTCATAGCCCATTTCTTGAATAATTTGAACTTCATCAATAACGCGCGAGCTTTTGCAGCCGGCAAGCAAGAGCAGCGATGCGGCAATGACCAAAGGCAGCCTCATATTTGACCCCTTTCTTACTCATCGATATCGTCCTTTTGTTTCGCTTTCAACGGATTATAACGGAACAAAGCAAGCGGGCGAAGAAACGTCGGTCGCTCTGCTGTTTGGCTGTATGAGGAACGAATAATACTATCTTTGAAATTGCGAACGCGCAGCGGATAAAACGGAACTAAATATGGATTGCCAAATGATTGAAGCCTTCCTAAATGAATTAATAAGAAACAAACGGCGAAAATAATCCCGACTCCACCCCAAAGCGCCGCAAATAAAATAATTGGAAAGCGGATGAAGCGGATTGTATTAGACATTTTAAAAATCGGCGTCGTAAAGGAAGCTAAAGCGGCGAGTGAAACGATAATAAGCATGATGGTGCTTGTCAACCCCGCTTCCACTGAAGCTTGTCCGATAACAATACCGCCGACAATCCCGAGCGTTTGCGCTACTTTTGTCGGCAGACGCGCCCCTGCTTCACGAAGCAGCTCGATGGTGATTTCTAAAAATAATACTTCCAATATCGGCGGAAACGGCACGTTAGAACGGGAAAAGATAATCGGCCCAAGCAAATCTTTCGGAATCATTTCATAGTGATACGTTAATACCGCAATATAAACCGGCGAGGCCAGCACAGAAAACATAACGCCAAAAAAACGGATCAGCCGGAAAAAGGAGCCAAGCACCCACGGCAAATAATAATCTTCCGGCGAGGTAAAAAAATCGAAAAAAGTCGACGGGCCGATGACAACATACGGCGAGCCGTCGCAAAGAATAACAACTTGACCAGATGCGAGCGCATAAATGGCACGGTCAACCCGTTCCGTTGAGATAAAAAGCGGAAACGGAGAATTCGAGTTATCGGAAAGTATTTGATCAATAAGGGAATTGTCAAAAATGATGTCAAAATTGATATTTTCGAGCCGCTGGATCACGGTTTCAATCGTCTGCTTATTCGTAATGCCATCGATATACGCGACGACAACTTTCGTTTTTGACATCGTACCAAGCAGCATTTCCCGAAACACTAAATTTGGGGTTGCAATTTGCCTTCTGATTAAATGCAAGTTAGTCCCAACGTTTTCGACAAATCCAACTTTCGGGCCGACGACACTAAATTCATTTTCTGAATCATTGTTCGGCCGCAACCCTAAATTTTCATTCGCTACATTAATGAGTGCGACACGGTTATCTGTCTTTTGAAACTGAACAGCCACAAACCCTTTTAATATTTTTTCTTCGATCATCTGCACATCGTTCGTTACTTCAATTCGCTGAATTGGAATGATTTTTTGCAAATCCTCGAGCGTAATAGTTGGATGCTTCGGCACGTCATTTTGCAGATGGCAGAGAATGTGTTGCTGCAGCACCTTCGGATCCACTAGCGAATCAAAATAGTAAATGGCAAGCAAATGTCCGTTTACGTCAAACTCGACTGTTACGAAATCACTAGATTGCCGCAGCTTATTCAATAATTGCTGCAGTGTTTTTTCCTCACCGTTTGTCTTCGTTTCTTTAAAAAAGGAAAAAATGGACATAACGATCCCCTCGTACTTGCCGTTTAAGAGATAGTCTTCCAATCGGACTTGTGTTTTATTCGCTTCATATATATCTAAATATTCTGGATGTATTGAAAGAAACAGATACTAGGAGGAGAGCAATGGTGAGCCAGCTGACAAAACGACGACGGGCGAAACAAGGCTAGAAAAAATCGTACATCGCTTTCATGAATCCTTGGCAAAACAGCCGTTTTCCCGCATGATTGGTGCGGAAAAACGGCTGCTGTTACGGACGCGGCACTTTGCGCGCCCATAATAGAAAAAGAAACGCAAAACTAATGTAGCCAAATAGCGGATACAAAAACGATAAGAGCTCACTGTAGCGGAACAAACTGACAATATATAGAACGATAAACAGCACGGCAAGAAACAAGGTGTTAGGAATAGAAACGAGCGTGCGCGCCTGCCGCTGCAGGCCAAAAATGCCGCCGATAATGGACGTAAAAATTTCCCCGTAAATCACAACGATATACACCCAGTAAAAAACGGCAAAGAACGAACGGATCACTTCCGCCATCGGAATATCGTAATTTATTACATACGGAAACGATAAGAGCACAAGGTGGCTACTTAATAAAATGCCGGTAAGCAGCAGCCCGCCAAGCACCGCGCCACGCCGCACTGTGCGTTCGTCTTCCACCTCGCAAGCCAGCGGCACGAGCACAGGCTGCGCCATCGCCAAGTTAAACGCCGCATACGAAAATGGGGAAAGAAATGCTTTTAATGAATAGTCTGCCGCTTCCAGCCCCCTTCCGTACCATTCGCCCATGGTGATCAGCTTTCCAAGCGCAATGGCGCTAAATAGCACCATCATCGGAACAATCAAGGCGTTTACGCCAAATAGCCCTTTTATATCGTACATCATGACCAGCAGCGATAAACATAACGTCGTTACAATTCCGATTTGCCGCGGCAGCCCAAGCTGCTCCTCAAACACCGCCCCTGCTCCGGCCATCATCACGGCGGTGACTCCGATAATCATCAACGTCATCATGATAGAAATAACAGGGCTCATTGCCTTGCCAAATAAATAGCGGTTAAACTGTTGATAAGAAGCCGCCTTCACTTTCCGCGCCATTACCATCATGCGCGCGCCGCCCCACGTAAACAAGCTGCCGCTAATGATAATGCCGATCGTTCCGGACGTTCCGTATTGCGTAAAAAATTCAATAATCTCTTTTCCCGTGGCAAATCCCGCGCCAACGACGGTGCCGACGTAAACAGCGGCGATTTGCCAAGCATCCGACCATTTTCCAGCCACTTCTGCCATTCCCCTCTCCTTGTCCACTATTCACTCCCATATATATGTCGGCATGATCCAATAAAGACGGGATGACAGTAAAAAAGGATGCCGCTATATGGGCATCCCTTTATTGCACCGTAATTTGCTCTACTTGATGTTCGTGCAGATGTTCCGTTTCCACATGGATTTTTACAGAATATGTCCCTTTTTCTTGAAACGATGTTGCTGCTTCGTATTGGCCTGCTTGTTTTTCGCTTGCCTCGATAAGCTCGTGCTTTCCGTCCCCCTTCCAAATTTCGAAGCGAACCGTCGCTTTCGTCAGCGGCCGGCCGTCATGAGTAATATGCACCGTTAAATGCGCCTCTTTATTGACAGAAAATTGTTTTTCATGAAGCATCATCATGACGTCGGCATGATGGTGTTCATCGCCGTGATGTTCCTCTGCATGATGTTGCGACTGATCGCTTGGTGTGCCAACAACGATATCTTTTTTCGGCATATTATGCATATTGCGCGCTGTCACGTGGCTGACGACGGAATACGTCCCAGGCTCGGTAAACGTTTTTTTCACAGCATATTTGCCATCTCCAACATTTTTGGCGGTTAACATCTCATGCTTCTCGCTTCCGTGTTTCCACACTTCAAACTTTACTTCGTCCGCGTCATCCACTTTTTCCCCACCGTATGTCACGATACAAGAAAGTGTCGTTTCCTTATTTAATTCAATATGATCCGGTGTTTGAAGTTGAACTTCAAGTATTGCAGGTTTGTCCTCTTGCTTTTCCTGGCTGCAGGCGGCAAATAAAAACAATATTAACATCAATGCCAAAAACAGCGAAAGCTTTTTCATTTTTCTATTCCCCTTTACTCTATTTTTCTAGACTTAACTATATCATAGCTTTACCTTATCCATAGCATTATTCACTATTCTTTCAAAAACATTTCACGGTTACAACAATTTTTTATAAAAAACACTTGAAAGTCAAAAAAGGTCAAAGTATAATAAAATCAGAAAGTCAAAGTTAGTCAAAGTCAATTGACAAAAAGGAGGTTATGCCTCATGCTTTGTCAAGTATGCCATCAAAACAAAGCGACGGTATTTGTCAATTTGCAATTCAATCATGAGAAAAAGCAATTGCATCTTTGCCACGAATGTTATGAAAAACAAAAACAAGAGCTTTCCATCCCAATAAACTTCGGGTTTGGAGGCTTTTCGCCATTCCCATTTGATGATTTCTTTATGGATGGATTTTCGCCAATTTCGGAAATGGACACGCCATCCACAAATATGGCGCAACCATCCAAATGGAATCGGAAAGGTAAAAGAGGCGGCGGTTTCTTAGATCAATTCGGCCGCAACTTAACACAGCTTGCCAAAGCCGGTCTCATCGACCCGGTCATCGGCCGTGATAAAGAAATAGAACGCGTCATCGAAATTTTAAACCGCCGCAATAAAAACAACCCGGTATTAATCGGGGAACCTGGTGTCGGGAAAACAGCGATTGTCGAAGGGCTTGCCTTAAAAATTGCGGAAGGGCAAGTTCCAGAAAAACTATTAAATAAAGAAGTATATTTGCTTGATGTCGCCTCACTTGTCGCCAATACAGGCATTCGCGGCCAATTTGAAGAACGCATGAAACGGCTCATTTCTGAATTGCAGCGCCGGAAAAACGTCATTTTGTTTATCGACGAAATTCACTTGCTCGTCGGCGCTGGTGCGGCAGAAGGCTCGATGGACGCCGGCAACATTTTAAAACCAGCGCTTGCGCGTGGGGAATTGCAAGTTGTCGGTGCTACAACGTTAAAAGAATATCGACAAATTGAAAAAGACGCCGCGCTTGAACGCCGTTTCCAACCTGTCATCGTCCATGAACCAACAGTCGAAGAAGCGATTACGATTTTAAAAGGCATTCAACCGAAATATGAACAATTCCATCACGTCAAATATACGGACGAAGCGATTGAAGCGTGCGTTAAATTGTCGCACCGTTACATTCAAGACCGCTTCTTGCCGGACAAAGCGATCGACTTGTTAGACGAAGCCGGCTCCAAAGCGAACTTGCGCATCGGTCCGACAGATGAAAAACAAATTCAAGAACGCCTTGCGCAAATCGCCAAAGAAAAAGCAAAAGCAGCGCAAGAAGAAAATTACGAACTGGCGGCAAAATTACGTGACGAAGAGTTGAAATTGGAAAAACAATTACAAAACGGCGTAAACCAAGAACGCCCAGTCGTCGATGTTGCCGATATCGAGCGCATCATCGAAGAAAAAACAGGCATTCCTGTCGGCAAACTGCAAGCTGATGAAAAAGAGAAAATGAAACATTTAGAAGAAAACTTGGCGAAAAAAGTGATCGGCCAGGATGAAGCAGTCAAAAAAGTCGCAAAAGCAATCCGCCGCAGCCGCGCAGGCTTAAAAGCAAAACATCGTCCAGTCGGTTCGTTCTTATTCGTCGGTCCAACTGGCGTCGGGAAAACGGAGCTGGCGAAAACGTTGGCGGAAGAATTGTTCGGCTCAAAAGACGCGATGATTCGTCTCGACATGAGCGAATACATGGAAAAACATTCGGTATCGAAATTAATTGGTTCGCCTCCTGGCTATGTCGGTCACGAGGAAGCCGGTCAGCTTACAGAAAAAGTGCGCCGCAATCCATACAGCATTATCTTGCTTGACGAGATTGAAAAAGCGCACCCGGATGTTCAACATATTTTCCTGCAAATTTTAGAAGACGGCCGTCTCACTGACAGCCAAGGCCGTACCGTAAGCTTTAAAGATACCGTTATTATCGCAACAAGCAACGCCGGTGTAACGGACAAAAAAATTACGGTCGGCTTTGAAAAACAAGGGACAACGCACACAAGCATTCTTGATTCGTTAAACGCCTACTTCAAGCCAGAGTTTTTAAACCGTTTCGATGCGATTATCGAATTTAAATCGCTGAAAAAAGAACATATGCTGCAAATTGTTGACCTCATGCTCAACGACGTAAAAGCAGCAATGCGCGAACAACATATCGACCTTGACGTTTCGCAGGCAGCGAAAGAAAAATTGGCGGAACTCGGCTACCATCCAGCGTTCGGCGCTCGTCCGCTCCGCCGCGTCATCCAAGAACACGTCGAAGACAAAATCGCCGATGTCTTGCTTGACACAAGTGAACAAGTCCAAGCGATTCGCATCGATGTCGAAAACGATGCGATCGTCGCAAAACCTTTGCATAAACAAACCGCCTAATCCCTTAATGGGAAAGGCGGTTTTTTTTGGCGCAAAGCGAAATAAATTTTTTCAGGTGTTCAATCCAGTCCCTGCGGCTCAGCCGCTCTCCGCAAACCGATTGGCGTTATGCAGCGTCCCTTCGCTTACCAGCTTTTTCTTATAAACCATGCCGGACAGTGCTACGCTCACTTCATAAAGCACCAGCAAAGGAATGATAACAAGAATATCCGAAAGCAAATCCGGAGGCGTGATAAGGACGGAGATGACAACCAGAAAAAAATAGGATATTTTCCTTGCCTTTGCCAGTCTTTTCGGATTTAGGATTCCTAGTCTCGTTAGAAACATGACCGCAAGCGGCATTTCAAAGAGAAAGCCAAATGGAAGTGTCAGATGGATCATGAACCGAAAATATTTTTCCGCTGTGAATATTGTTTCGAATTGCCCTACTGACAGGTTTGTTAAAAAACTGAGCACGGCCGGGAAAAGCACAAAGAAACCAAATGAAATCCCCGCTATAAATAATAGAAACAACCATGGGATAAACCGCAAAGATACTTTCCGTTCTTCGGGATTCAGCGCCGGAGAGACAAACCGCCATGTCTGGAAAGCAGCGACAGGTATCGTTGCTGCGATCGCAAACACGGCTGCGATCATCATGTATACCCAAAGGATGTCACTCGGGCCGAGAATCGCAAGTTTCCCATCGAAGTCCTTGACAAGCCATTTATAAATATCCTGTACAAAAACGAAACTCCCAACGAAGAATGCAATAAACGCTAATAACGTAATAATCACCCGTTTGCGAAGCTCTTCTAAATGATCTATCAGACGCAAATCTTTGTTTTTCATGCTGGCTGCCTCCTTTTTTGGAAACAAATGCTGTTAGTTTGTAGTTACTAAACTTTTGGGAAATTGGACAGAAGCTATATTTAACAAATCAACTTTTTCACGAAAAAATTTTTCGATACCACATCATTTCAAGCGGTCATCTGCTAACCAAGGCGGGACTTTTTCTTTCCGAGCCGTGTCGTCCATAAAATGAAGATTTTTTGTCCATGAATGGAAAGTTGAATCTTTTTACCAAAAAAAGAACCCGAAAAACCTTATGCAATGCCAGAACAACTGTTAAAAAGAAGTTTCTGACCCACTTGAAGCAAAAAACTTTATGAATTCCCCTCTGAAAAAATTCGTTGATCGGTGGGTCCATAAAGCCGATAAGAAGAAGCAGACAGGCTGCCCCGTCTGCTCTCTTTTTTACTAAACCGCCAATTCAGCTGTCTTTTTTCACAGCCGATAATGCAGGTTTTTTCGTTTCCTCATTATGATCATCAGACACCAGTTCCTTCGTGGCACTTTTGAATTCAAACAGCGTGCGGCCAAATGCGCGGCCGATTTCCGGCAGCTTGGAAGGCCCAAAGATGACCAGAGCAATGACGAGTATTAAAATTAAACCTGGTATACCGATATTGTTTAACATTGTAGGTTCATCTCCTTTGCGGAAAATTTGGCATCCAGACCGGTAAAGATGCCCGGATGCCAAATGCGGCATTGATATCGTTCAGCATGCGTGGACGGAATTAATTCGTAACCTTTCCTCTCTTTTTCTCCATTTGTTTTTCACGGGCGCGTCTGTGGGCACGGTGGCGGTCTTCTTCCACTTCCCTTGACATTTGGACACCCATCGGCACCATAGTGGATGATACTTCTTTTAGTCCTTTCTGATCTTTTTCATAAACCAATGATGCTCTCGTCCAAATATCCGCTCCCGGCTGAGTCACATACGGAACGACACGGTAATCCGCACGCCACTGTTCCGGAGTAACTTGACAACGGACATAGCCACGGTAATTGTTAAAAAATTTGATGTGCGGGTTTTGCGCTAAAATTTTCTCCGTGTCTGCACGCCAATCAGAACCATTTCCCCCAGAAGTAATCGAAGTGCCGACAAACTCAGCGCCAAAAATCGGGGCATCAGGATCGTTATAATCAGTCGTCAAGTTAGAGGCCCAGTTCGCATGGACATCCCCGGTTAGAACAATCAAGTTGTTAATATTCTTGGCTGCAACAAAATCCATAATGCGTTGGCGCGCGGCCGGATATCCGTCCCAGGCATCCATGCTGTATTTTGGCGCTTGGCTTGTCCCAAAGTTCCGCTGGGAAAAGAAAATCTGCTGTACCAGCACGTTCCATTGCGTTTTGGAGCTTCCAAGACTGTCAAGAAGCCATTTCTCCTGTTCTGCACCGAGAAGAGTGCGCTTAGGATCCAAAGATGCCGGGGAATGCGGCTTGATTCCATCACCGTTCGCCTGGTCATCGCGGTACTGGCGCGTATCAAGAACAAAGAAAGAGGCTAAATCTCCATAAGCGAAAGCCCGGTATAATTGCATGCCGCCTTCGTGCGGAAGCGACGATCTGCGGAGCGGCATATGCTCGTAGTAAGCCTGGTACGCGGCGGCACGGCGCTTGATAAACGCTTCGACCGATTGGCCGTTTTCTGGAATAGTGCCCGCATAATTGTTTTCCACTTCATGGTCATCCCATGTGACAACCCACGGGAAGGCAGCATGAGCTGCTCTCAGATCTGCGTCAGATCGGTATTGGGCATAACGGTTTCGGTAATCCTCAAGTGTGACAGTTTCCGGACCGCTATGGGTGCGGACATTACCAGTGAATGAAACATATTCGTTCGGTCCGTATTCATATATGTAATCGCCAAGGTGGAAAACTAGATCAAGATCCTCTTTCGCCATGTGCTTATACGCCGTGTAGTAGCCGTGCTCAAACTGCTGACAGGAGGCGAAAGCGAACGCCATTCCAGATATCTTTGAGCCTGCTATCGGAATGGTTTTTGTTTTTCCAACAGGGCTTAATTCATTTCCGCATTTAAACCGATAAAAATAAACGGTGTTCGGTTTCAGGCCATTCACTTCCACATGGACCGAATGCGCGAGGTCAGGCGAAGCCATTTCGGTACCGCGCCGAATCACATTGCGGAAATGTTCATCTGTTGCAAGCTCCCAATGGACAGGAACGATATGGGGAGGCATTCCGCCGCCATTTAGCGGATCCGGGGCCAATCTTGCCCATAACACAACACTGTTTGCTAAAGGATCTCCGGAAGCAACGCCGAGTTTAAATGGATAATCGCTGAATTTTGGGGCGGCATCCACTTTAAATCCTCCTAGGGATTGGGCGATGGCTAGACCGAGCGAGAGCCCCGCAATCTTGCCGGCTCCATGAAGAAGGCTGCGGCGGTCTATATTCTTTTTCAAGATTTCTTCATTAAAATTCTTGATTAATTCGTCTAAAAGCCTCTCATTTCTCATGATTTTTTCCCTCCCTGAATAAAATCTTTCACTGAGCGTGATTATAAATGGAAATTTTTAACTCACTGTAAAGATATGTAAAGAGGAAAAATAGCATAAACGTAGAGTATAAGCATTTGTTAATAGATCTAAAGAAATAGTGAAGAGGTAATTTTCAGAATATTACCGATTATTTTTTTAACCCCTCGACAAATTACCCGTATGATCATAGTTCTTTTTTCCTTCGTTTTGTTACATTTTCTTCATGCAAATTTTACAAACAAAAACTTGAGGGGAATTTTTTCTATCGTATAAACGCAGCTGTTTTTAGAGAAAAAATGGTATTCGTTTGAAAAAGGCATATAGATTTGCGATAAAAGCCGGCCTTAGGCCTTCTTCCAAATAGCTGATCGATGAACTTCACTCGATTTTGGATAGACTGGTCCCGTAAAAATTTTTATATTGAAGGTTGGACTTTTTCCATGATAAAATGGTTACTTCCGTAAACGCCTAAAATTCGGACCACGGACGGATTACATCGACACATATACTAGGCGTGTGCGTCACAAAAAAACCGCCTAATCCGTCAGTGGATAGGCGGTGCTTTTTTATTTTTTTGCTAATCCGTGCATTAAACATTGAACCGTCCGCTCCATTTCCGCTTCATCATCCCATTCATAATCCGGCAGCACGATAAACCGTGCCGCCAAAAATCCGGCAATCGCTATAATCGTCATACGGATGACCGAATCAGCGGGAATCGCGGCAAGTTCCCCGTTTTCTTGAAAATACTCCACGATTCGCTTAAATTTTTGATATACGTGTGCTGTGAAAATGCGCTGAAGTTGCTCCTTAATTTCCGCATGAAACGCGATCTCCTGCCAGAAAACGCGAATTGCCGGCAGGTATTTTTTCACAAATTCATAACGGTTTTTCAAAAGAGCGCGAATGAAATCTTCATAGCTTTCATATTGGCTTTCGAACACTTCTTTGACAAACTCTTTCGCTAAAAATGGGGCGACGGACTTAAATAGCGTCGGAGTGACAATCGCTAGCAGCAAATCTTTTTTCGTTTTATAATGGCGGAAAATCGTCCCTTCGGCTACGCCAGCCTTCTTGGCGATTTCGCTTGTCGAAGTGGCGGCATATCCTTTTTCCGCAAACATTTCAATCGCCGCTTCTAAAATTTTGATTTGTTTTTCACTAAGCTTCACATCTTCCCCATTTAGTTGTAACAGTTCTTTCAGCCACTGTTCCTCATTCATCATGTGACAACTCCTTACTCACTGCTAAATTTTTCGGTATTTTTTCAAGGCAAACACGTTTAGGGTAATAAAAAGAAAGGCAAATCCGAACAAGACGAACAAATCCATGCGTATGTCGCCAAGCCCCACTCCTTTATACATTACACTTTTAAGGGCATCTCCACCATAATACATTGGCATCGCTTTGGCAATCATCTGCAGCCAATTGGCCATTCCTTCAACTGGAAGGATGCCTGCAAAAAACACTTGCGGGATGATGACAATCGGAATAAACTGCATCATTTGGAACTCTGAATTTGCAAATGCGGATAACAAAATTCCTAAAGATAACGCAACAAGCGCCAGCAGCAAATTAATGATAATCACGTGCCATAAAGACCCTACCAGCATAATACCTAATACTTTCACGGCAAAAATGACAACAATCACTGTTTGAATCACGGCAAACAATCCATACCCTAACAAATATCCAAAAACAATGTCGCTTCGTCGTATAGGCGTTGCCATTAACCGTTCGAGCGTGCCTGTTGTGCGTTCGCGCAATAAAGCAATTCCAGAGATAAGAAAGACGAAGAAAAAGACAAAAAATCCAACTAATACAGGGCTCAATACATCAAAAAAGGAAGTGTCTTTATTACCGTATACATAAGCGATGTGCGTTTTTGGCGATGATATTTGTTCCATTTTTATTTTCGGAGCATTCAACGTCTTTTGCAAATGCTGAATCCACTCTTTCATGACGGATGCTTGCTTTTTTGCTGATTGTGCTGCGATCACTTGCTGTATTTTCATTTGTAATGCTTTTGTTTTGGATGGATCTGAATTTTCAAACGTTAATTGGATGTTTTCTCCTTTGATTTGCATAAATCCATCCAGTTGATCATCCACAATCGTTTTTTTGACATTTCCCACTCGTTCATATGTTATAACGGTAATATCTTTGTCTTTTAATTGCTTTACTAAGGCATCATCGGCATTGACAACGCCTAGTTTTGGATTCTCGGCTGTGTCGCTAGTAAATAAAAAATAAAACAACGTTAAGATCAATAACGGAGCAACGAACATCAATGCAAGTGTCCGCTTGTCGCGCAGCATTTGCTGAAAAATTCGTCTGACAACAGCGATCGTTCTCATATATTTTTTCCTCCCGCCTTGACAAATACTTCTTCTAAATGGTTAACAGCATATTGATTTTTCAGTTCGAATGGCGATCCGCCTGTAATTATTTTTCCATCCCTCACCATAGACAGGCGGTCGCATTTTTCCGCTTCATCCATCACATGGGTTGTTACGACAATCGTTTTTCCCTCGTTTTTTAATCGGGATAATTCGTGCCAAATCGATAATCGTAATTCTGGGTCAATCCCTACTGTCGGCTCGTCTAATACGAGTATTTGCGGATTGTGAATGAGAGCGATCGCAAGGGATAAACGGCGCTTCATTCCTCCTGAATAAGCCATCACTTTTTTCGAAAGATGAGGAGTAAGCTTCACTAAGTCTGCCGCATAAGCGATGCGCTGTTTCCGTTCTTCTTTTTTTAACTTATAGAGTGAAGCGAAAAATTGTAAATTTTCTTCTCCCGTTAATTCTGGATATAAAGCATCCGATTGCGCCATATATCCAATTTTTGACAAAACACTCATATTTGGCATCGCAGCGCCCAACACTTCCACTTCTCCTTGAAAATCGCTGTCCATTCCTACTAAGATTTTCACTAACGTTGTTTTTCCCGAACCAGAAGGACCTATTAAACCGTATATTTCTCCTTCCTTCACCGTTAGATTGATGTTGCTCAATACTTCTTTCTTCCCGAACGATTTACTTACTCGCTTAGCGACAATGATGGAACCCATGGGAACCCCCCTCTATCAATGTTGACTTTTATAAAAAATCTAACCCCCAAGGACTAAGTTGCATAAATTTCCCAGAGGGTGTTTCCATTAGCTTCCCTGAACCTTCTATTCTTGCAGGCTGCCTATTTCTTGTTTCGCATTGTTTTTAACACGGAAATCAATCATAGAACCATGAGCCGGTTCATGTGGCGACAGGAGAATTTCAACTGATCCCTTTCCCTTTATCAAAATCAAAGAAAAAGAGTTCTCGAAGCCCAGCAACCATGAAACGCCGCGGTAGCCAAGAGTCAATTCAATCGCGGCAAAATGGCAGCATAAGCTCTGGCACCATTGTGAATAATGGTGCTCCAAAGAAAACGAGGAGAACAAAAATCGTCATCTATAAATATGAGTGATTACTCACATCAATTATATACGGAAATAACCTTCCGTTTCAAGTGAGTAATCACTCATTTTACACTTTTTTTAGCTGTCCCCCTTTGCACTGCGGACAGCCGGAATTTCTTTTTCCTATATTTCATCTATACATACATAGTTGAAAGCCATAGCACCATTCCGTCAGCTTTTTCCCGCCGATGTCAATGATCCCCTCGGCAATTTTCTCGCCCCCTAGCCGCTCATAAAACAGGCGTGACGGATTATCTGCAAGCACCCAGACGACCATCGAACGAACTCCATCACATTGAAAATCATCAACCAGCGCTTTGACGAGCTTTGTTCCGTATCCTTTTCCCTGTACTTCTTTTAATAAATAGATGGCGTATATTTCCCCTTCATACTTCGCTTCTTTTCCATGTGTGGCGCGGTTTTTTCCCCCGGAAATAAACCCGCATACCTTTCCATCTTCTTCAACGACAAAAATCGAATGTTTTGGTTGATTTAATCCGCGTTGCCAGAGCTGTTCTTTTTCGCTTACGCTTAATTGTGCCAAATACTCTGCAGGCACAATGCCTTGATACGTTGTCTTCCAGCTTTCCACATGAACGGTCGCAATGGCTTTTGCATCCTTCATCGTTGCTTTCCGAATATTCATCATTTCACCCCTCATTCGTACGATAATGCTATTTTATTCAACAAAAGAGGAAGAAGCCCTTCGTTGACTTCTTCCTTTTGGTTGTTAAAGTTGTTTGTCATCGACGCTATTCAGCCACCGCTCAATCTCGCCGACTACCGATCGGACGCAACCGTCTTCAAACGGCGAAATAAGGTTGGCGGCACGGACTAATTCGGTAAATGGCTTGCTTCCGCCTTGACGGCATAATGTCAAATAATCGTTCCACGCCTCTTCATAGTTTTCACGCGAACGTTTCCAAAATTGGAAGGCGCAAATTTGTGCTAATGTGTAGTCAATATAATAAAACGCCGTCGTGTAAATATGGCTTTGCCGCTGCCAAAATCCGCCGCGTTCCAAATAAGCGTTGCCATCATAGTCTCTTGTCGGCATATATTTCCGTTCGATTGACCGCCATGCCTGCTTCCGTTCCGCCGGCGTCGCGTTCGGATTTTCGTATACGAAGTGCTGAAATTCATCCACTGCTACGCCATACGGCAAAAATAACAGTGCATCGCTTAAATGATAAAATTTATATTTTTCCGCATCTTCTTGGAAGAATAACTTCATCCACGGCCATGTGAAAAACTCCATGCTCATCGAATGAATTTCGCACGCCTCCAAGGTCGGCCAGTTATATTCCGGAATTTCGTAATGGCGGCTTTCGTAAACTTGAAACGCGTGCCCCGCTTCATGGGTAAGCACATCGATGTCTCCGGATGTGCCGGTAAAGTTCGAGAAAATAAACGGCGCTTTATAATTTTCGATATATGTACAATAGCCCCCGCTTGCTTTTCCTTTTTTCGCGATAAGGTCCATTAGTTCATGCTCGATCATATATCGGAAAAATTCGCCCGTTTCCGGCGACAGTTCTTCATACATCTTTTTCCCATTTTCAATAATCCAGCTTGCGTCCCCTTTTGGCGTTGGATTCCCTGTTGGAAAAACAAATGCTTCATCATAATATTTCAATTTCTCGACGCCAATGCGCTCCCGTTGCCGCTCGCGGAGCTTGACAGCAATCGGAACGATGTGCTTTTCGACTTGCTTGCGGAATTTCGCAACCATCTTGGCGTTATAATCCGTTCTACCTAAACGGGCATAGCCAAGTTCCACGAAGTTTTTAAATCCGAGCTTTTGCGCAATGGCGGTGCGCACTTTCACAAGCTGATCGTAAATCTCGTCAAACTTTTCTTCATGCTCTTGGAAAAACGCAAAGCGCGCTTCGCTTGCCCGTTTGCGCATCTCGCGGTCCGGTGATTCGACAAACGGCTGCAGCTGCGCTAACGTCCGCTCTTCTCCTTCAAAGAAAATTTTCGCCGACGCGACCAATTTCGTATATTCGCTCGTCAGCTTATTTTCCAGCTGCAGATCTTCCACCACGTCCGGAGAATATGTTTTTAATTCCGTCTCGGCGAGCGCAAACAATTGTTTCCCCCATTTTTCCTCGAGCTGTGAGCGGAACGGGGACGAAACAAGCACCCGGTAATAATCGTTCACAAGCCCTTTGACAATTGGCTCGACTTCATCGAAAAAGTCTTGTTCTTGTTTATAAAATTCATCGTTCGTATCAATCGTATGGCGGATATAACAAATGTTTGCCATCGTGCTGAAATGGTTGCGAAGCCGATTGATTTCCTGCATCGCCTCATTCTGTTTTTCCGCGCTGTTTGCCTTCTGAAACGATTGCAACGCTTGTTGAAACGATGCTTTTAACTTCTCCACATCTGGCCGTTCATAGCGAAACTCGGAAAATTTCAATGAAATCCCTTCCTTTTCTTTCAATTTCCTTATCTTAGTTTGTATTCCATCTTAGCACGGAAAATCCTTTTTTTCTATCGAGAAAGGCTGTTGACGGTTTTTGTCGAAAAACGTATAATAATAACGTCAATTGAATATTTTTTCTTCTCATCCACATCGATGAGATAGAGGTTGCAATGAACAAGAGTAGTAGAAACGAGACACATAGAATCGACGAGTTTCCACGTTAGGGCTCATGGCCAAAGTTTGTGGCGAACTCTGACGCCATAAGCCGTGCCTGTATCCGAACAAGGACAGGACTGTCATCGTTGTAACAAACGATAAGAAGTTGGATACGATGTCTCATGCACCCGTTAAAACTTTTGGGTGTATTTTTTTTGAAAAAAAACAAACTAAAGCAAATCAGCATCAGGAAGGAGCTATCAACTGTGCAACAGCAAAAACTCGGACTATGGTTATTAACGGCGCTTGTCGTTGGCAATATGGTTGGTTCAGGCATTTTCATGCTGCCGCGCTCGCTTGCGGAAGCGGCAAGCCCGCTCGGTGTTATTTTCGCATGGCTGTTAACGGGCGCAGGCGTCTTAATGACGGCGCTTGTCTTTGGCAACTTAGCGATCCGCAAGCCGGAATTAAACGGCGGGCCGCAAATTTATGCAAAAGAATTGTTTCCAAAAGGATCGAACATCTCGATTCTATCTGGCTTTATGTCCTCATGGGGATATTGGATCGGCAACTTCGCCGGCAACGTGGCGATTATTACGACATTCACCAGCTATTTATCGACGTTTTTCCCCATTTTAACAAGCAAACAAACGCTATTTGCCATCGGTTCGCTTGACGTAAAACTAGGAAACTTGCTCACCTTTGCCGTTTGCACGGCGCTGCTTTGGGGCATGCATTTCATCATTTTGCGCGGCATTGAAGATGCAGGAAAACTGAACTTTCTTGCTACGGCGGCAAAAGTGCTTGGATTTTCCCTATTTATCGTCATTGCTTTATTTGCGTTTGAAAAAAGCAACATCGGCTCGTTCGTTGCTCCGCGTTATGATGAAGCTGGCCATTCTATTGGTTTGTTAGGGCAAATTAATAACGCGGCGGTATCGACATTATGGGCGTTTATCGGCGTCGAATCAGCGATTGTTTTTGCATCGCGTGCGCGCAAACAAGCCGACGTCAAACGTGCGACAATCCTTGGCTTGTTGATTGCCCTTGCGATTTATATCGGCATTAGTGTGCTTGTCATGGGTGTATTGCCGCAAAAAGAACTCATTCAGTCGGAAAAACCGCTTGTTGACGCGATTGTTACGATTTTAGGCCCAAGCGGCGGCTACATTCTTGCGGGGCTCGGTTTAATCAGCTTGCTTGGCTCCACGCTTGGCTGGGTGCTGCTAAGTGCTGAAGTGCCATACCAGGCGGCAAAGCAAGGTTTGTTTATTCCAGCATTTTTAAAGGAAAATAAAAAGAGAGTGCCAAGCTTTTCTTTAGTTCTTTCGAATGGATTAGCACAAATCTTTATTTTTTCAACAGTTTCCAACTCGATGTCAGCGGCGTTTGACTTTGTCATTTACATCGCGACATTAGCGTATCTCGTCCCGTATTTTATCGCCTCTGTCTTCCAATTAAAGCTGACGCTGACTGGCGAAACGTACAAAGATGCGGCACGGGGCCGCATGATCGATGGGATCGTTGCCGTTCTGGCAACCATTTATTCCATCTGGGTCATCATCGCCGGCACCGCCGATATCAAAACGTTTATGCTTGGGGTTGCCCTGCTTTTAAGCGGCATCATCTTCTACCCGCAAGTGAAAAAAGCGGCGCAGCAAACAAAAGAAAAACAAAAAATGTCGGCATAACGAAAGCGAACGTCCGAAAGCCGCGGGCGTTCGCTTTTTATATTTTTCTCTTTTCTTCTCCATCAATCACTATTACCTCCGAATCTATCAGCCTTGTCACGCGGCATGAAATTTGTGCTTCAAATGTTTGCAGCCGCTCTTCTATGGAGCAATCGACCGGAAACACATCCTCTCGGCCTAATGCGGAAAGATTATTCGTCCGTTAGGTGGTTACCTTATCATACCATTATTTTGCCATGTTTTAGAAGGAAAAGTAGTTCGTTTATCGAAATACTATAGAGAAAATTTTTAAAAAAGGAAGTGTCTTCGATGACTGTACGGGACGCAAAGAAAAAACATCGCGGCATCACCTCAGAAGATTTGTTTCGCATCCGCTTTGTGAGAGACCCACAATTCTCCCCAGATGGCGAGAAAGTCATCTTTGTGCAAAAAACGATTGATGACGAACGGGAATATCGCTCCCACCTTTTTCTCCTGACATTAGCGGATGGCAAAGTGAGACAATGGACGTTTGGAAAAGTAAAAGACTCTTTTCCGCGTTGGTCCCCAAATGGAAAAATAATCGCGTTTCTTTCCAACCGCTCCGGCAAAACACAAATTTGGATTCTTCCGACAGACGGCGGGGAAGCGCGCCAGTTAACCGCATTAAAAAACGGAGTGCGCCACTACTGCTGGTCGCCGGATGGGCGGTTTCTCGTAGCACTCATTTCGCTTGGCAAGGAAGAAACGCCGGAAGAGCGCGAGGAGCAAAACAAAAAAGAGAAAGAAAAACACGAGCTGACACCGCTTGTCGTAGAGCGGCTGCAATATAAATCCGATACAGCAGGATTTCGCGATGATAAACAGGATTTGCTTGTCCGCATCGATGTAGAAGCAGGCAAGATTCAAGCTCTGACAGACGGCGATGACGAAATCAGTTCATTCGCCATCTCTCCTGACGGCAAAACAGTCGCATTTGTCGCCAATCGGAGCGATGAACCTGATTTTACGTTTGCGCGCGATATATTTCTTCTTGACATCGACAGCGGAAAAACAACAAAAATCACAGATGGAAACGGGTTTTTCACTTCGCTGTCCTGGTCTCCGGACGGAAAAACGCTCGCGGCGATTGGACATGAACTCGAATATTTAGGCGCTACGCTAAATCGAGTGTGGATTTTCGATCTCGCTGGTGGAAAAAAACGGCCGCTTACCGCCAATTGGGATGTCCATGTCGGTGATGCGATGGTAGGTGACATGCATTCCGATGCGCCAGGTCCTGGACTCATTTGGGATAAAGAAGGAAACGGTGTGTATTTTCTTGCTTCCGAACGAGGGCGCGTTAACCTTTATCATGTAGCGTTGGACGGAACCATTACACCATCTGTAGTCGGCGAATTCCATCTGTATGGATTAACGATTCACCCGCATCAACATATAGCGATTGCGGCAATTAGCGATCCAACACATATTGGTGACTTACATACTATTTCTCTTCATGATGGGAAACGAAACAAGCTGACAAATGTGAATAAGGAGTTGGAAGAAGAGATTATCCTTTCCAAACCGGAGACATTCACCTATCCATCCCGTGATGGCTGGACCATTCAGGGCTGGCTGATGAAGCCCCCTCATCTCGAACAAGGGCAAGAAGTGCCGCTCATCGTCGAAATTCACGGCGGTCCGCACGCAATGTACGGTTTTACTTTTTTCCATGAAATGCAGGTGCTTGCGGACAAAGGATATGCGGTGCTGTTTACGAATCCGCGCGGCAGCCATGGCTATGGGCAAACGTTTGTCAACGCGGTGCGCGGCGATTACGGCGGGATGGACTATGCAGATATTATGAGCGGCGTCGATTATGTGCTTGAGCATTTTGATTTTATCGATGAAACGCGCCTGGGCGTCACTGGCGGAAGCTATGGAGGATTTATGACCAACTGGATCGTCGGACATACGGACCGCTTTAAAGCAGCGGTAACGCAGCGCTCGATTTCAAACTGGCTCAGCTTCTATGGTGTGAGCGACATCGGTTATTTCTTCACAGAATGGGAAGTCGGCTGCAATGTGTGGGACGATCCGGAACGGCTTTGGCATCATTCTCCGCTGAAATACGTAAAAAACATTCAAACTCCGTTATTGATTCTCCATAGCGAAAAAGATTACCGCTGCCCGATCGAACAAGCTGAGCAGCTGTTTATCGCGCTGAAACATTTAAAGCGGGAAACGAAGCTCGTCCGCTTCCCGGAAGCAAACCATGATCTTTCCCGCAGCGGCCCTCCGGCGCTTCGCCTTGAGCGGCTCAATCATATTGTCGAGTGGTTTGAACAACATTTGACATAAAACAAGAGTCCCGTAACTGGGACTCTTTATGGCGATGAATATTTATGGAATTAACTCGACATAATCCCCTGTCTTCAGCCCTGCCGCATTCGCTTCATCTGTATCAATATGCATATCGAGCGCAAAGTTTCCACTGACGCGGACGATGACTTCATCAAAAATTAAGGCTCGCTTCCCTTGTGTTTTTACTTTTACCCAGATTTTTGAAAATAAGTGGCTGCTTATGGCAGCCACTTCCACTTATGTTAAACGATCGCAAATTATTCCCTTTTTGCTCCGTATCCCAACTTTTTCAATAACGAAATCGCCTGTTCCTTTTCTTCCGCAGTTAAGCCGGAAACGGTTTCGTGAATCGTCTGCGCATGCTCCGGAAAAACCTTTTCGATAAACGCTCTTCCCTTTTCCGTGATCGAAGCATACGTGACGCGACGGTCTCTCTCGCATGCTCTTCGTACAATCAACCCTTTGCTTTCGAGCTTATCGACCACATAGGTAATGCTTCCGCTCGCGAGCAAAATTTTCTCCCCGATTTGCTGCAGCGGCTGATCCCCTTTATGGTAAAGCAGCTCTAATACGGCAAACTCGGTTGGATTGACGCCGAACGATTGAATCGATTTATTCACTTGGTCATTAACAGACCGATAGGCTCTTGATAAAACGATAAACAATTTTAATGATTGTTTAATGTCCTTCTCCCTCGCCATTTGCAATCAAATCCTTTTGTCGCTAAATATTTATAAAGGCATGTCCCGTTGCTTTCCGCAAAACACCGTTTTCTTACTTGCATTATACTTTAACTATTTGATACGGCGCAAATGTTTTTTAAAGCAACATGGGCGGTATCATACTCGTAACTTGGTGACTTTTGTTTATTATATTAATGTATGAATATGTTCTGTTTATGGTTTGGGCGGTTATCACATTCGAGCGGAAAACGCATATGGTAAAAATACAGGAGGCACGGAAAGGGTGATTCGATGAAACAAGTATTAATCGGCAGTATATTGTCGGCGTTATCGACTGGGCTGGGAGCAGTACCGATTTTATTTTTGGCGAAATCGATTACCCACCGCTGGCGCGATATATTGCTGGCGTTTTCGGCAGGCATTATGACAGCGGCTTCGATGATGAGTTTAATCCCCGGAGCATTGCAGGCAGGAGGCTTTGCCGCCTTAACGGTTGGACTTTTTCTTGGCGTTCTTATTTTAACAGTTTTAGAAATGACCGTGCCGCATATCGATTTAGAGCATACGCAAAAAGAAATCCAGTTTGATGAAAAGGCGTTGCTGATTATCGCGGCGATTACGCTACATAACCTTCCCGAAGGATTGTCGGTCGGGGTCAGCTACGCCTCCAATGCAGCGGAGACTGGTAATTTAATTGCGCTGGCGATTGGCTTGCAAAACGCGCCGGAAGGATTTTTAGTCGCTCTTTTTTTGATTAACCAGCAAATCGGAAAATGGAAAGCGTTTATTATCGCCACGTTAACCGGTGCAGTGGAAATTGTCACTTCTTTGCTCGGCTTTTATTTAACCTCCATCTTTCACGGGCTGGTTCCGTATGGACTTGCCTTTGCCGCGGGGGCGATGCTGTTTATTATTTATAAAGAATTGATTCCGGAAAGCCACGGGGACGGACATGAGCGAACATCCACCTATTCGTTTATCATCGGCATATTATTTATGATTTTTTTAGTCGAATCGTTTTAGTCAACTACCCCTCCACTTAAAGCCTAGAGGCTTTTGAAGAGGGGGCTTGTAACTCCCCAGAAGTGCAATGCTTTACTCAAAAGAAAGGAGGAAGGCGCATTCCTTCCCCACTTACTCATTTCATTCATTAAAGTGGGGTCTCCTGCGCTAAAACGATGAAACACCCCCCTGTCTAAAGAAGACAGGGGGAGATCGCCATTACTGGCCTACCTCTTCTTTTTCTTCATACGGATGGGCGACCCAGCCGGACGGATCGATAAACAGGCGGACGGCGACGACTTGGCGGTCGTCCATTAAGGTGAAATAATGCGGGTTTCCTTCCGGCACGGAAATGACATCACCCGCTTCAAGTTCGACATCAAAATAACCCGTTTCACTGTCCCCTTTGATGATAAAAATGCCATGGCCAGCAGTAATAGCGCGCACTTCGTCTTCCGTATGAATGTGCACTTGTTCAAACTTTTTCAACAGTTCATCCAAATTCGGCGTCGCATCCGATAAGGCGACGATATCCCACGTTTTGTAGCCTCTTCTCGCCGCCAAATCTTCAATTTCTTCTTTAAACGTCGCCAAAATTTCCTCTTTTTCTTCGTCGGTCAATACATATTTGTCGCGCAAATGTTCCGGCAGTTTGTTAATGTCCCAATGCTCATACAACACGCCTTGTTTATTTAAAAAGCTGCGGACATTTTCATCCCCTTCAATCACTTCTCCCGTTTTTTTCACTTTGATTACTGCCATTGGAATTTCCCCCTCTATCAATTTTATGATTTAATCAACCGGCAGCACAGCGGTCTGCTTCAGCAGCAGCCACTTGACGTGCCAGCTGAACAAAAACTCCCACGCTTCTAAAAACTTCTTTGCCTCAAACGCATCCCGCCCCCAGACGGTAATGCCGTGATTGCGGATCAACACTGCGCCGGCATCCTCGTTGACATGCTTGGCGAATTCCTTAGCCAGCGTCGGAATGTGTGCGTAATTTGGAATAATCGGGATGCGGATCATCGCATCTTCTTCCCACAGCCCGAACGCTTTAATGATTTCTTGGCCGGAAAATGCGGCTTCCCCTTTATTTCCGTACAGCTCGGAAATAATATTATTGTCAACTGTATGGACGTGGAGGATGCAGCCGGCATTGGTCCGATTATAAATTTCCAC
Source organism: Parageobacillus sp. VR-IP (assembly GCF_013357975.1). NCBI lineage: Bacteria > Bacillati > Bacillota > Bacilli > Caryophanales > Anoxybacillaceae > Parageobacillus > Parageobacillus sp. VR-IP. The sequence goes on along the minus strand of NZ_JABVYQ010000001.1, from coordinate 345,190 downwards.
ATGCAGCAGCGTTTCTGCGGACGGCTTTAAATTTGTATTCTCGACTGGCTTTCCAAATGCGTCAACAAGCAAAAAATCCTCGTCGGTCTGCTTGCGCTTGTCTTTGCCGCTTGCGGTGACGAGGAAAGTAAGCGGCTCATCCGTCACCTTGATGGACAAGTTGCCGCTCGTAGCGAAAAACCAATCGCGCTCTGCCAGCTCTGCCTTGACTTCGGCCAGCTCCCTCCATTTTTTTACAACGATGCTCATACGTTTACCTCCATCGTCTGCAAAAAATGAATGACATCGAAAAACGTTGTAAACGGCGTGTGCGGAAGATCGAGCTCCTGACACTTGTCTAGCAGGAAATCGCGGGCAAAGACGTGGTCAGCCCGCTTCGCTACTTCCAAATCCGTAATCGAATCGCCGATCACGATATGAAATGCATCCGGCACCGCCAGTTTTCTCAACAAAGACGGCTTGCAGCAGCCGCAGCCGTTTTGACACTGGTCATCGCACGCATGCGGCCAGGTGATGCGGATCGTCTCGCCGCTGAAATCAGAGCCGTTGCAAAAGATGCGCTCTTTGTCGACCAGCCCTTTTAATAGCGGATAGACAAAGAAGTCGATGCCGCCGCTGACGACATAAAGCGGAATATCATGCTCCTTCGTAAATGCGACAAATTCGCGAAACCCGTCGCGAAGACGGGCGGTCTGCAAAATGAAATCCGTAATTTCTTCCTTCCGACTCGATGGGAGCAGGGAAAACATTTTCCCCACCCCTTCCTGCACGGAGATGCGCTGCGCCAATATATCGTCTTTTAACGTTTCCCACTCGGGCGGCGCAAACTGCTTCATAATCGCGATAATGTTATCATTGTCCGTAATCGTTCCGTCAAAATCGCAAAAGATCACTCGTTTAGTCATGATGTCACCTCTACTGCACCCCATAAGTCGATCGCTTTTTGCAACGCCTCATTTTCGCGGGCTGCCTCGTGCAAAGATTTGCCGGCAAGTGCCGCATCGATGGCAGCTCGGAACGCTTTGCCGCCGCCTGCCGCTCCGTCTGGATGGCCGTGGATGCCGCCGCCGGCGTTGACGATGCTATTGACGCCGAAATCGCGGAACAGAAGCGGCACCAGCCCTGGGTGAATGCCCGCTGACGGCACCGGAAACGCCTGTTTCAACGGCTCCTTCTCATCCGTTAATTCTTTGGCGATGCCAAGCGCCTCTTCTTTGTCGAGCGCGACGCTTCCGTACGGCGATGGGAAAAGGACAAAGTCGGCCCCGGCAAGACGAAGCAGCTTGCCAAGCAGTAAGGACGCTTTAACACCGTAAAATTCCGACGGGGTAAGCGCGCCGCTGAACGCCGGATGAGCCATAATCGGAATGGCGATCTCTTCATCCTCGCGCAATCCTTGCAATACGTCCAAACCATAGGTAAAGACGTTAAACAGCAATACATCGGCGCCTAGCTCCACCGCACGCTTTGCTTTTTCTTTCAATTCGAACGTTTTGCCGGTTAAATTGACGGCATATAACGTCCGTTTCCCCGTCTGTTCGTACACTTCGTTGAGCACCGCTTTGCCTGCTGTAATCCGTTTTTCAAACGGCAGCAAATCGCTGTCAAATACAATTTCATCATCCTTGACAAGATCGACACCGCCAAGAGCCTGCTGCTTCAGCTGTTCGGTTAAATACGCTAAATCGCGGCCGATAATGCCTTTAAAAATGCTCATGAGAAGTGGACGGTCATATACATTGGCTTTTCGGCGAATCCCGTCGATGCCAAAGCGCGGTCCCGGAAATTGTTTCTTCCAAGCGTCAGGGAGCGTTACATCTAGCAATTTTACCTCACCGTCTAAAGACAGCTTGCCGAACACCGTTGCCAAAAGCGCCGGAATGTCAGCGCTGAAATTGACTGTCGGATAAGCGATTTGCACGATCGCGCGCTTCAGCCGTTTGCCAAAATACTGATTTGCCCGTTCGCTTTCTTCCAGCTCTTGTATATGGACGACTTCCCCCTTGTGTTTGCGCAGCTGCTCTTGTTCCAGCAGAGGCAGGTCGGTCCATGTTCCGACCGTTAAGCCAAGAGCGATTCCTTCTGCTTTTTTCTTTATGTCTTTCTCGTCATGAATAACATAGGTGGCAATGACTTGACTCATGTTCATCCCTCTTTCTCTTCATCAAAAAAGCCTCTTCATAAGAAGAGGCATTGAAATGGACACTCTTCTTATCTCTCAGCGTTTCCGCTGCAAGAATTAGCACCGTGCTTCGCGATCACCGCCAAGCCGGTTGCCGGGCTTCATTGGGCTTGTCCCTCCGCCTACTCTTGATAAGAATGCTTTGCAATATTGTATTCACTTTTCAAACAATTCGTGCTCACAAATTTTCACAAATTTTATAGTAAGAATGCTTACAATATTGTATTCGCTTTTCAAACAATTCGTGCTTGCAAATTTAATTTGAATTATGACAGTATTTTTTGACGTTGTCAATCACTTTTTTCGCTTTTGAAAAGACAAAGCTTGCCAATCCGCTCCGCTGCTTCCTGCAGACGGGCTTCGCTCGTCAATAAGCCGACGCGCACGTAGCCTTCCCCATGCTCGCCAAATCCGATTCCCGGCGCGACAGCCACATGCGCTTTTTCAAGCAAATAATCGGAAAAACGTTCCGACGTCCACCCATGTGGCACCGGCAGCCACGCGAAAAATGAGCCTTTTGGAGGCGCAACATCCCAGCCGATTTGCCGCAATGCCGCTATAAACGTATTGCGCCGCGATTCATACAAGGAGACAAGCTCTTCAACGCAGCGCTGTGAGGAAAGAAGGGCGGTTGCTGCCGCTTCCTGAATCGCACCAAACAGGCTGACGTATAAATGATCCTGAAGCAAATTAATCGCCGCAATCACGCTTTCATTCCCGACGGCAAATGCGACACGCCAGCCCGCCATATTATACGTTTTCGAAAACGTATAAATTTCCACGCCGATGTCTTTTGCCCCTTCTGCTTGAAGGAAGCTAACCGGTTTTCTTCCATCAAAGCCAATCGCACCGTAAGCAAAATCATGGACGACGCAAATCCCGTGCTTGGCGGCAAACGACACCGTTTCCTCGAAAAATTCCTGCGAAGCAGTCGCTCCGGTTGGATTATTTGGGTAATTTAAAAACATAAGTTTGGCTTTTTCTGCAATATGGCGAGGAATGTCACTATAATCAGGCAAAAATTCGTGTTCGGCACGCAATGGCATCATCACCATTTTTGCACGCGCCAGCGCAATCCCCGACCAATAGTCAGGATACCCCGGGTCAGGAACGAGCACGATATCACCAGGATTCACGAGGCATTGCGGAATCTCGACAAGCCCCGCTTTACCGCCGAACAAAACGGCGACTTCTTTTTTGGGGTCAACGGTCACGCCGTATTCCCGTTTGTAAAACTCGGCAACTGCCTGTTTCAAAAAAGAATACCCTTGAAACGGCGAATATTTGTGATATTTCGGGTTTGCCACCGCCTTTTGCATCGCTTCGACGATATGCGGCGGTGTCGGCTGATCCGGATTTCCTTGCCCTAAATTGATGACATCGTATCCTTCCGCGATTTTTTTGGCTACTTTCGCGACTAATGAGGCGAAAAACTGCTTTGGAAGCCCTTCTAACAGGTCGGATAACGGAAATTGTTTTGTCATGCTTAACACCTTCTCAAAAATTTCTTGAAATTCTAGTGCAACATCATATATCGTAAAAATCAAAATGTAAAGTAAAATTTTTTGAGGTGAATACGAATGACATTAAAAATTGCCTGCCTGCAGCTGGATATTGCCTTTGGCAACCCGCACGAAAACGAACAGGTTGTAGAAAGAGAAATAGAAAAAATTGCAAAAGAACGTCCGGATGTCATCGTTCTTCCTGAACTATGGACGACCGGTTATGACTTAACCCGCCTCGATGAAATCGCCGATGAAAACGGCGAACGCGCGAAAACGTTCATGACAAAACTGGCAAAATCGTACCGCGTCCATCTTGTCGCCGGTTCAGTCGCCAAAAAAACGGCAAAAGGCGTGACAAACACGATGTATATCGTCGACCGAAACGGCACGGTCGTTGGCGAATACAGCAAACTGCACCTCTTTCAGTTGATGGATGAGCATCTTTACCTCCAGCCTGGGGAGGATACCGGCTTATTTACGCTCGAAAACACCTTATGCGCCGGTGTCATTTGCTATGACATTCGTTTTCCGGAATGGATCCGCGTCCATGCGGTCCAAGGGGCGGAAGTGTTGTTTGTCGTTGCCCAGTGGCCGCTTCCTCGCCTTTCCCATTGGCGCACGCTGCTCGTGGCGCGCGCCATTGAAAACCAATGCTACGTCGTCGCTTGCAACCGCGCCGGCAGCGACCCGAACAACGTGTTTGCCGGCCATTCCATGATCATCGATCCATGGGGAGAAATCATTGCCGAGGCGGGCGAGGAGCCTTGCGCACTCACCGCGCAAATCGATTTGCAAAAAGTGCAGGAAGTGCGGGCGCGCATCCCGATTTTTGCCGATCGCCGTCCCGAATATTATCAGACAGCAGAAAAAAATTTTTTAAAAAAGTATTGACAAATGAATTCGTTAGCGTGTATGATTCGAATCAAACGCACAAATATTTTCTAACATGAGCAAAAATTCGAAAAATGAATATACTGAAAATACTCTTATCAAGAGTTGGCTGAGGGAATTGGCCCAATGAAGCCCAGCAACCGACCGTAATACTATCGTGAGATAGGGCGCACGTTTTTTCGGCGCCGGAAGTTTCATCTTCCGCAGGGCACGGTGCTAAGTCCAACAGAAAGACTTGTTCTTTCTGGAAGATAAGAGGTGCGAAGACTTGGAATCTTCAAGCCTCTTTCTATCTATGCAGAAAGAGGCTTTTTAATTTATTTGCTGAAGGGGGATTTTATTCCAATGTCGATCTCACATTCATCCGTTTATGAACCATTAACAGAACAAGGAGCCGTTTCTTTAGCCGTGCGCCTCGGCCTCTTCCGCGAAGGAGCGCCGCTTGTCTGCAGGGAAATCGGGGACGGCAACCTTAATCTCGTTTTCCGCATCGTCGATAAAGAAGCGAAAAAAGGGATTATCATCAAACAAGCCCTTCCATATGCAAAAGTAGTTGGAGAAAGCTGGCCGCTCACCTTAAAACGCGCGGTAATCGAAAGCAATGCACTACGCACATTTGCCGGCTATGCGCCGCAATATGTACCAAAAGTTTACTATTCCGATGAATCTTTAGCTATTACCGTGATGGAAGACTTGTCGCGTTTGCAAATTGCCCGCAAAGGCTTGATTGAAGGGAAAACATATCCGCTTCTATCCCAGCATATCGGCGAATTTATCGCAAAAACGTTATTTTACACGTCGGATTTCGGCATGAATCAGCAAGAAAAAAAACAGCTGGCGCAAAGCTTTGTCAATCCGGAACTGTGCAAAATCACGGAAGATCTTGTATTTACTGATCCGTTTTTTAATCATGAAACGAACAACTTTGAAGAAGAACTGCGCGATGATGTCGAATCGCTTTGGAACGATGACAAACTTCACTTAGAGGTTGCCAAATTAAAGCGCAAGTTTTTAACCGAAGGGGATGCGCTCATTCACGGTGACTTGCACACAGGCAGCATTTTCGCCAGCGACAAAGAAACGAAAATCATTGATCCAGAGTTTGCGTTTTACGGCCCATTTGGATTTGACATCGGCCAGTTTTTCGCAAACTTGCTGTTAAATGCGTTGTCCCGCCCTGAATCGCAGCAAGAGCCGTTATTTGCCCATATCGACAACACATGGAAAGTATTTACAACCGTCTTTTCTGAACTTTGGCATACGCACAATGTCGAACCGTATGCGAAAACGAAAGGGTTATTAGAAGAGGTGCTGCATCATACCTTTGTCGATGCGATCGGCTTTGCCGGCTGCGAAGTGATCCGCCGCACAATTGGCTTGGCACATGTCGCCGACCTGGACGGCATCGAAAATAAAGAGGAACGTTTGCAAGCAAAACGCCACGCGCTTCGCCTTGGCAGAAACCTTATCTTGCGACGTGAAACATTATCTAGCATCAAAGAAATTCGTTCTCTTTTCGCACAAACAGCGCTAGCACCAACGAATTAACACAATGAAAGGAAGAACCATATGACAGAACCATTTGCAATCCCACGCTCTGTAGAGTGGAACGACACGCATATTACGATTTTAAATCAACAAAAGCTGCCGTTAGTGACGGAATATTTGCAATTGGAAAATATTAGGGACGTTTGGGAGGCGATTGCGTCGCTGAAAGTGCGCGGCGCCCCGGCAATCGGCATTGCTGCCGCTTACGGCCTCGCGCTTGCCGCCCGGCAATATGAAACAGAATCACTGGAACATTTTAAAAAACAGCTGCAAAAAGACCGTGACTACTTAGCAAGCGCCCGGCCAACAGCAGTCAATCTGTTTTGGGCGCTGGACCGCCTTGTTGCCAGCATCGCCCATGCTTCCTCTGTCAATGAAGCAAAAACAACGCTCGTCCATGAAGCGATTCGCATTCAAATTGAAGATGAGGACGTTTGCCGGCGAATCGGGGAACATGCGCTTTCCTTGTTTCAAAACGGCGACCGCATTTTAACGATTTGCAACGCCGGATCGATCGCCACCGCCCGTTACGGCACGGCGCTTGCCCCGTTTTATTTGGCGAAAGAAAAAGGAATGAATCTGCACGTGTACGCGTCGGAAACACGCCCTGTCCTGCAAGGGGCAAGATTGACGACGTGGGAATTAATGCAGGCTGGCGTAGATGTAACGCTTATTACCGATAATATGGCGGCACAAACGATCAAGGCGAAAAACATTACCGCCGTCATCGTCGGCGCTGACCGCATTGCCGCCAACGGCGATACAGCCAATAAAATTGGTACGTTTGGCCTTGCCTTGCTGGCTAAAGCATTCGGCATTCCGTTTTATGTAGCCGCGCCGCTGTCAACGATCGATTTAGCGACAAAAACAGGAGAAGAAATTCCAATCGAGGAACGCAAACCAGAGGAAGTGACACATATCGCCGGAACGCCGATCGCCCCGGAAGGAGTAAACGTCTATAATCCGGCCTTTGACGTTACGCCGCACCATCTCATTACGGCTATCATTACCGAACATGGCATCATTCGCGGCAATTATGAAACGGAACTTCCAGCACTATTTGCAAAGGAGGAACAGCATGAAGCGATTTAGACTTAACTATTTATTGGCACTTCTTTTTTCCGTTATCGTCATCCTTAGCGGCTGCATGAACGAACAAGATGCCGTCAGTCCGAAACCGGCCAAACAAGAAAACGGCACGGCTGAGAAAGCAGCCGAAACGACGGCGGCAACCGAACAAGCAGAAATCCCTGATAAATTAAAGAAACCGATTAAAATCGCCGCCATTATGCAAATGTCGATTGGCACCTTTTCTTCGCAATATATCGCCGGCGTAAAAGAACAAGTGCAAAAATTTGGCGGCGAAGTGCAAATTTACAATGCGGACAACGATTTAACGAAAATGGCTTCTTATGTCGAAACAGCGATTACGCAAAACGTTGATGCGATTCTATTAGACCATGGCCGGGCGGATGCGCTCGAAGGACCGGTGAAAAAGGCGGTCGCGAAAGGCATTCCTGTCGTCGCGTTTGACAACGATTTAAACATCCCAGGCGTAACGGTCATTGACCAAGACGACTACAGCCTCGCCTGGAAGACGTTAAAAACGTTGGCTGAAGACTTAAACGGCGAAGGAAACATCGTCACGATTTGGGTCGGCGGATTTACACCGATGGAGCGGCGCCATGTGATTTACGATGCGTTTAAAAAACGCTATCCGAACATCAAAGAAGTGGCGAAATTCGGTACAGCCAGCGCCAATACCGCCTTGGACACGCAAACGCAAATGGAAGCGATTTTGAAAAAATATCCGAATAAAGGCGATATTGATGCGGTGTTTGCGACTTGGGACGAATTTGCCAAAGGCGCAACGCGAGCGATCGAACAAGCAGGACGCAATGAAATTAAAGTATATGGCATCGATTTAAGCGATGAAGATTTGCAAATAATGCAAAAGCCAAACAGCCCGTGGGTCGCTACGACCGCAACAGACCCGGCGGAAGTCGGCCGCGCCCAAGTCCGCTTTGCTTATCAAAAAATCGCCGGGGAAAGAACGCCAAACATTTATTCGCTAGAACCACATTTAGTCAAACGATCCGATTTGCCTAACCAACAAGTATCGATGAAAGACCTTCACCAATACATCGCCGGATGGGGACAGTCGAATGTGGCGGTTTCCCCTTGGATGAAAACGCTGGAAGCACAGGTGAAGAACAAATGAGCGGTCTTTATATGAATCATATTTATAAATCGTTTGGAACTATCAACGTTTTAAACGGCGTGAGCCTCCATGTTCGACCTGGGGAAGTTCACGCCCTTTTAGGGATGAATGGCGCCGGCAAAAGCACATTAATGAAAATTCTGGCAGGCGATCTTTCCCCTGATCAAGGTACGATTACCATTGATGGGAAAGAGCATCAGTTTTCCTCGCCTGCTGATGCCAAAAAGGCGGGCATTGGTTTAGTGGTTCAGGAAGTCGATACGGCTCTCTTTCCCGCCTTGACTGTCTATGAAAATATTGCCGCCGATGAGATCGCAAAGACAAAACAAAAGCCACTGCTTTCATGGAAACAACAAAAAGAACGGGCTTCAGAGCTGTTGCGCCGAGTCGGCCTGTCGATTTCGCCGGCCAAACTCATTCGCGAATGTTCCCTGCATGAAAAACAGCTGATTGTTCTGGCAAAAGTCCTGTCTTCTTCAGCACGCTACATCATTTTGGATGAGCCGACCGCCGCGCTGAGCGAGACGGAAACAAAGCGGCTGTTTACGATTATCAATGAACTTAAAGCGCAAGGCGTTTCCTTTATCTATATTTCCCACAAATTAAAGGAAATTAAAGAAATTTGCGACCGCGTCACGATTTTGCGCGATGGGAACGTCGTCCACCATGGCGATGTTGCCCCTCTTTCTCTAGAAGAAATGATCCGCTATATGGTAGGACGCTCTTACACAACGGCGCAAAGGGAAACCCGCACATACGGGGATGATCGTCTTTTTGAAGTGAAACAGCTTCATATCGCTAAAACAAATACAACGGTCGACCTTTACGTTCATAAAGGGGAAATTGTTGGCATCGCCGGACTTGTCGGAGCGGGAAAAACGGAGCTGGCGGAAAGTTTAATTGCCAGCAGCAAAACAACCGGCGAATGGTGGATCGACGGAAAACGTTATGCATTTGCTTCCCCAAAAGAGGCGATTGCGGCCGGCATTTGTTTAATTCCGGAAGAACGGAGAAAACAAGGACTTTTTCTTCAGGAACCAGTTCGCACCAATCTTACTGTCCGGCTACTATCTTCATTAACGAAATGGCTGTGGGTGCGGCAAAAAAAAGAAACATCCGTTGCCAAACAGCTTGTCGATTCCTTGCAAATTCACCCTCCTTTCCTGTCGACGAGCGTGCGGCAATTAAGCGGCGGCAACCAGCAAAAAGTCGTGATCGGGAAATGGTTAAAAACCGATGCGCGCATATTCATTTTTGACGAACCGACAAAAGGAATTGACATCAACGCCAAGCAAGAAGTATTTTCAATCATCCGTTCCCTTGCCGACGAAGGGAAAGCGATTTTGTATTTAACAAGCGAATTTCAAGAACTGCTTGATATTGCCGATACGATTTACATCATGGTGGACGGCAAGCTGATCAAACGCGTGCCCGCCCATGACATCACCTATGAACAACTCATTTATTACTGCAGCGGAGGTGAGATGGATGGCACAGCCAGCCGTTTCGGTCGCCAAGAAAAAGCAAGCGCCATCTCTTCTTGAATTTTTATATAAACATGGCACATTGCTTGCCATTCTCGTTGTCATCGCCTATTTTGGCATCACGCAAGACCGCTTTTTTACGTACGAAAATTTCAGCGATATTTTGCGCTCGATTTCCATCGTCACGCTCGTTGCGATTGGCATTACGTTTTCCCTTATTGTCGATGGATTTGATTTATCCGTCGGCTCGACCGTCAGCCTGGCAACCATCGCCAGCGCCGCGGCGCTCGTATTATACCGCCAGGAAATTCTCGTTACTTTGCTTGTTCCGCTTTTACTGGGAATTGCCGTCGGCTTGTTAAACTCGTTATTAATTGTGAAATTAAAATTGCCGGATTTATTGGCTACACTGGCAACGATGTACGCGATTAACGGTGTGCAGCTGACATATACGAAAGGATTTTCCATTTACAACGACATGCCGCTTCCAGACGGAGGAACGGCGCCGGGCAAATTTATTCCTTCCTTTTTATTTATCGGTCAAGGGGAAGTGTTCGGCATTCCGTTTTCCGTTTTGCTTATGTTAATCATTGTCATTGCTTCCCATTTGTTTTTGACGTACACCAAACCAGGGAGATTGTTTTATATGACGGGGGAAAATCTTGAAGCAGCACGGCTTTCGGGTATTCCTGTCAACCGCTATCGCACGTATGCATATGTCATCAGCGGTTTTTTCGCGGCGCTTGGCGGCATTGTTCTCGCCTCTCGCATCGGAACCGGGCAAGTATCGGCCGGAGCTTCCTTTTTAATGGACGGCGTAGCGGCCGCATATATCGGCTTTTCTGTATTTGGCGCCGGAAAGCCGAATGTCATCGGCACGCTGTTTGGCTCGATTCTAATGGGGGTTTTGCTCAACGGATTGACGATGATGAACGTTCCATATTACGCTCAGGATATTATTAAAGGGGTTATTTTAGTAGGAGCGCTCGCTTTATCGCATATACAAAAAAAATAGGAATGTTTCATTCATGCGCATAAAAAACTAGAAGCGGACCGCAGCTTCTAGTTTTTTTCTGTCATACTATACCGTTGCTCGAGCTTGAGCAGCTTCGCCTTGACATCGATGCGGCTGCCAGCGTATCCCGTCAGCGCACGGTTTTTTCCGATCACACGATGGCAAGGAACGATAATGGCCAGCTCGTTGGCGCGGTTTGCTTGTCCTACCGCCCGCACCGCTTTAGGGCGGCCGATTTTACTCGCAATATCACTGTAGCTAACCGTCGTTCCGTACGGAATTTCACAAAGCGCCTGCCATACTTGTTCTTGAAAATCCGTTCCTTTCCATTTCAAAGGCAGGTTAAACGTTTTCCGTCTGCCCCGAAAATATTCATCGAGCTGTAAGACAGCATTTTCTAATAAGGAAGAACGGCTTTTTATCATTTCATATTGCTGGCAAAGCTCGCGCCAATCTTCCTCAAACAGCTGGACACTGACGATCGCTTCACCGTCGGAAACGACATAGATATTTCCGAGCAAATCAGATGGATAGATGCTGAATTCAAATTTCATCATGATCGTCCTCTTTCTCTACTCTTTTGATCGGGAGGGTAATATGGAATGTTGTACCGACACCAACTTCGCTTTCTACATCAATTTTTCCTTGGTGTTCCTCTATGATTTTATAGCTAACCATCAATCCTAGTCCAGTACCGCGCTCTTTTGTGGTATAAAACGGCTCGCCGAGCTTTTTAATTTTATCTTGCGGGATGCCGCAACCTTGGTCAGTAATGGAAATGCGAATGTGGTTGTCGTCGCTCTGCCGGATGCGAACGGTAACATCTCCGCCTTTTGGCATCACTTCAATCGCATTTTTTAATATATTGATAAACACTTGCTTTAGTTGGTTTGGCTCGCAATAAATAGGCGGGAGCTGCGGGACGAAATCCGCGATAATCTGCACGCTGTGCATCATTGCTTGCACGTTGATTAAATCGATCGTATCCTGCATGATTTTGCATATGTCGTTTTGCTGGTATTGAATCGCCTGTGGCTTGGCAAGAACGAGAAATTCGGTAATAATGGATTCAATCCGTTTTAATTCAGACATAATGACGTTAAAATACATCGAATAATCTTCTTTAATGCTTCCTTGCAATAACTGAATAAATCCTTTCAGCGCTGTCATCGGATTGCGGATTTCATGAGCAATGCCTGCGGCCAGTTCTCCCACTACATTCAAGGTATCTGATTTTCTTAGCTGCAGCTCCATCTCCTTTCTTTCGGTAATATCGCGGAGCATCATCATTCCGACGCCAGGGATGATTTCTTTTTTGAGTGCAAATTCGATAATTTTCTGCTTGCCATCATTGGAAAAGTCGACCTCGGCATACGCTTCGCCAACACGCTCGCTTTGTTGAATCAACTTACGGAAATGCTTGCGCGCCTTTTCCGGTATAAATTCTGTAATCGGCCGGTGAAGCAGTTGTTCTTTCCCCGCTTGGAATATTTCGCAGGCAATCGGGTTTACGTCCAAAATACGATACCCTTGGCCCCATAACAATATTCCATCCATCGCATGGTCAAAAATGCTGCGGAATTTTTGCTCGCTTTCGCGCAGTTCCCTTTCTATTTTTCTTCGTTCCGTCACGTTGCGGAAAATCGTCAAATGATATCCATCTATTGCCCCTTTTTTCATCGTAAATTCCAGCTGCTTGTCTTCTCCGTTAGGCATATGAAACGTCAGTTCATCGCGGATTTCTCCATTTTTGCGAAATTCTGCAAAAATGCGCTTTACTTTTTCGTCGTTATGATCAAGGAAATCAAGCAGATTTTTCCGCACAAGCAAATTCAGCGGCAGTTCGAACGTCCGGCTTGCGGCACGGTTGGCATTCAAAATATACCCATAGTCATCCCATATTAAAATCGCCTCGTGCGCCTGCTCGAAAATGGCGCGAAACCTTTCTTCGCTTTTTTGCAGTTTAATCTCCATGTTTTTCCGATCAGTCACATCGCGCATAATTGCCATATAAAAACCGCTATATACATTGGATGTCGTTGTCAGCTCAAACATTTTGACCGTGCCGTCCAAACGGACAAGCGACAGCTCCCCTTTTGCCGTTCCTTTTTCCTTCAGCTCGGCAAGCAGGCGGACAAAATCATCGACATCTTCTTTGGCGATGAACTGCTGAAACGACAAATTCAACAATTTCGCCTTCTCTAGATTTAAACTCATGCAAAAAGCGGGATTCACATCGATAAACCGGCCGAATTCGTCAAAAATAACAATGCTGTCCACAGCCCGGTTAAACACGTCTTTAAACAAAAACTCATGCATAATCCGTTCCCGCTCCAACGCTTTATGTGCGGAAATATCGCGCATAATCACCAAATCGTATTCGTTAAACGCATCTTTTTTCATGGAAAACTCAATATGCTTCACTTTTCCGTTCGCCAGCTTGATCAACAGCTCGTCGCTGAATGCCCCAAACTTATGTAACATCGACTGCTGAAACATTAAAATATCCGGTGGGACTAACTCGAGAAACATCGACAATTTTTTGCCAATAAGCTCGCATTTATCCATTTCAAACAGTTTGCAAGCCGCTTCATTCACATCAACAAACTCACCGTGTTTATTAAAAATGACAATCGCGTCTAATGAACGTTCAAAAATGATTGAATAGCTGTTTAACCGTTCCTTTAACCGTCTATTTTCTTCTTCTAACAATCTTACGTCCACTACTACGTTTTTTTCTTCACGGGGAGAAAGGTTACGGCTCATATTGATCTCTCCTTCTCCATACCATATCAAATTAATATATATTCTCTATGGAAAATTTTACTCCTTCCCTATTTTTTAAAAATTCCACACAAATAAATTTTTGCAATGTTCGACAAGTTTTTTTCCTTTTTCTTTTGTCTAAAATATGATATATTAAAGTGTTGTTTTTTTATGCATTGGCAAAGGGGTTTGTTCCGATGAAAATTATTTGTACAACGCTAAACTCGAAATATATTCATATGAACTTAGCGATTCGTTACTTAAAAGCGTATGCCCAGCCGGAATTTGATATAGAGCTTGTCGAATATACCATTAAGGATCCGGCAATGAATATTGTGACCGACCTTTATCGAAGAAAGCCGGATATTATCGGATTCAGCTGTTATATTTGGAACATTGAAGAAACGATTAAAGTGGTGAAAATACTAAAAAAAGTCGCTCCCGATGTTACGATCGTGGTGGGCGGACCGGAAGTATCCTATGATGTGAGCGAATGGATGAAGACGGTACCGGAGTTTGATTTTATTGTCATCGGCGAAGGAGAAGAGACGTTTAAACAGTTCTTGCTGGAGATGCAAGGAAACCGTGATTTCCGTCATATTCATGGACTCGCGTTCCGCGATAATGGAAACATCGTAATTAACCCGCAGCGAAATAAGATTCGCTTAACGAACATGCCTTCGCCGTTTCGCTTTCCGGAGGATATTCCACATTTGCCGAAACGCATCGTCTATGTCGAAACAAGCCGCGGCTGCCCGTTCAGCTGCCAGTTTTGCCTATCTTCCATCGAGGTCGGCGTGCGCTATTTCGACCGTGAAAAAATTAAAGAAGATATCCGCTATTTAATGAAGCATGGCGCGCGCACGATTAAATTCGTCGACCGCACTTTCAACATCAGCCGCAGCTACGCGATGGATATGTTTCAATTTCTTATTGACGAACATGTTCCTGGGACGGTGTTTCAATTTGAAATTACCGCCGATATTATGCGCCCCGAGGTCATTGAGTTTTTAAATAAAGAAGCGCCGCCGGGGCTGTTCCGCTTTGAGATCGGTGTACAATCGACAAACGATGAAGTCAACCGGCTGATTATGCGCAAGCAAAATTTTGCCAAGCTAACGCGCACGGTCACGATGATTAAAGAAGGCGGAAAGATTGCGCAGCACCTCGATTTAATTGCCGGTCTTCCGGAAGAAGACTATACATCATTCCGCAAAACGTTTAACGACGTTTTCGCTCTCCGTCCCGAAGAATTGCAGCTCGGCTTTTTAAAAATGCTTCGCGGCACCGGTCTTCGCCTTCGCGCGAAAGACTACGGCTACGTATTTATGGACCATGCCCCATACGAAGTCTTGCAAAATAATGTGCTTTCTTTTGATGACATCATCCGCATTAAACAAGTGGAAGATGTGTTAGAGAAATATTGGAACGCGCATCGGATGGATGAGACGATCGAATATTTGGTAACAAGCGTATTCCCATCGCCGTTTGATTTCTTCCAAGAATTCGGCACATATTGGGAGGAACGCGGCTGGGCGAAAATCGGACATCAGCTCGAAGACTTATTTCGCCGTCTATATGAATTTTTGCAGACCAAAAAACTGGATGAACTTCCAATCATTGAAGCGTTAATGAAATATGACTATTTACGCAACCAAAAACATAAACCGCGCAAACCATGGTGGGAAGAAAAAACAGACAAATCGCTACGTTCCTCCCTTTATCGCCAGCTGCTTGAACATCCGGAACAGTTGGGGAACGAATTCGTATCACTGGAACTGAATGAAAAAGAATTATTTAAACATACGGTCATGGAAATGATCGAATTTGACATCGGCCATTATAAAAAAACAAAAGAAATACGTCTTATTCCAACGGTGATGATTGCTTATTTTGATCCCGTTCAATTGCAGACGAAAATTTTTTCCGCACCGCTATCTTCCTTTTCGAATGTGGCAATAAAAAAGTAGGGAGGCGCTTCCCTACTTTTTCTTTTGCTTTTTCTGTTGTTTCATTTCTTCCATTAGCTGAAACGGTTGGTGGGCGTTAAAGTCGCCAAATTCAAACGCCATTTCCTCGCGTGCTTCGTTATATGGACGCTCTCGTTTTTCTTCTCCCGACTTCATTGTCCGTCTCCTTGGCGCCCTTTTTTCGAATTGCGGTTCGCCCCGCGGATCATGTCTTCTTCTCCCGCATACTGGGCGGCAAATTCCGTATCCGGCAAGCTTTCTGTCGGTGTCTTATTATTGTTTTTCGCCGCATCAAATTTCACTTTCCTCTTCATTCTTGATCTCCCTCCTGAGAAGTTTTCTCATGTTTATAAGCGATTAAAACGATTTCTTCCCCTGTTTCTTCACGCAACTGTTTTTCCAGCTCTTGCACTTTTTTTAATGTCCGCTCTTGCAGGCGAGCAACTGGAAATGAACTGCTTTTCATGGGCATCCCCCTTTACCATTTTTCTTATTTTCCCTTAAACACGGCATGGTTTATTCATAAAAAATATATTTTCGTTCACACTACAATAGAGGTGATCAACATGGATAAAGATAAAAAAGCCGAATCGCCAATTCTTGATGAGACCATGCCTCATCAAATCCATGCTCCATCATTCAAAGGAACTGGTATAAACATGCAGGCTCCATTTGTCAATAAATATGGTGTTGTGATTGGCGACAGCAAATATAACTCGCCAAATTCGCCGCTGAATCACTGGAGCGATGATATCGATCCAAGCATGATGGCAGGCGAGGAATGGGTGCATCCAACCAACGACATCGGCTGGAATGCCGAGGAAAATCGCGAGCTTCTCGAAGCAAAACGTCAGTCACAAGGGGTTCCATCATTTATGCACCCAAGCCTTGATACAAGCTATGGGCAAGATTAGCCTAAAGCCTCGCTTTCCTTTTCTCGTTTCGCGACAAAATTTATTGACGTTTTTCAAAAAGCCAAAAAGGGATATCCTCACTATTGTGATATCCCTTTTTCTATGCTTGTGTTGCTATATTTAATCCGTTTACGGGTTTACATCGCTCTTTTCATTAAAAAGTTCTATGCATGTTTCGCGTCATCGAAAGGAAGCCGATGAGTAATCGTATCAAGTCATTGCTTTGCTTTTACATCTTTGCCCCTGGAAATATTACTGCTTTCCTGTTGCTTTCTCTCCTTCATTTTCTGGTTGAATCGCTATGAATGTGATGGCACCGGCAAGAAAACATAATGCAACTAACAGAAACAGCAGCGTGGACGTCTCCCTTTTCATCAGCAGTGCAGCAAGCGGCGGCCCCGCAGCGACACCGATAAATCTTAGTGAACTATAAAACGAGGTCACCGTTCCCCGTTCTTTTTTTTCAATTCCTTCCGTAATCAGCGCATCCAAACACGGCAGCATTACGCCAATGCCAATGCCGGCAAGCGAAAAAAAAGCAACCATCCACCAAAGAGACGGAAAAAACTTGACAGCCATGATCGCCGCTCCGGCAAGCACACCGCCAGCAGCAATTACCCATTTCATTAACGTTTTATTTTCACCGATTTTCTTTCCCGTAATAAACGATGCCGCACAAAGCGCGCCAAGCGGAATGGCGAGCACCCATCCTTTTTTTATTCCATCGATGCCGTAATCTTCAAGACGGCTGGATAAGAAAAAAAGAAACGCAAATAAAACGAGCATTGACAGACCTCCAATAGCAAAAATCGCATATAGCCAACGCCCTTCTCTTTGAAAAATCATTTTTACATTTCGTAAAAATTGCCGAAACGGAAGGGGATGATCCTGTTTCGAAGAAGATTTTATAAAAAAAAGCATCATCGCAAGCGAAAGAGCACAAAATAGCGGAAAGGCGAAAAACGGCAAAAACCAAACGATGCTTGCAAACATCGCCCCTAAGATCGGACTTAATACTTTTCCAAACGTATTTGCTGTTTCAATGGTTCCTAGACAGCTGCTTGCCTCACTATCATTGGGAAATAAATCGCCGACAAGCGGCAGTACAATCGGGAATGCTCCCGCTGCCCCAAGCCCTTGCAACATCCTTCCTGCCACAATCATCCCGTACGGCTCATTCATTCTCCATGATGCCCATCCCGAAATAAGCCCTCCAATAGCCGCCAGCAATAAACTTGGAATAATCACTTTCTTTCTCCCAATCCGGTCGCTTATATATCCAGCAATCGGGATAAAAACAATTGCGACAACCGAATACATCGTAATGAGCAGACTCGATTGGAATGAAGTAATATGCAGTTGCTTTTCGATGGTCGGTAACACTGGTATTAACATCGAATTTCCAAGCGTCATTACCAGCGGTATCGATGCGAGCGATGCAATCATCCATCCTTTTCCTAACGATTTTCTTGCTGGTTTTGGCACTTGCTCTATCCACTCCATTGTTCATTCCTGCCTCTTATTTCATTAATGTTGTATGCTTATCATTTCCGTTTTTTCATGAAGCATGCAAATAAAAAAAGCCTTGCCCCCGGTATTGGACAAGGATATGAAAAATAAATAGTGCAAAAATCAGCTTTCAAAGCGCTTTTTTAAATTGGAAAAACCTTTCCCTTATTGAGAACCCTGAAAAATCCATTCAATGATGGCTGATTCATGATTATAAAGAGGATAACTACAATTCATCGAATAGAAGTAAACCGCCTTCTTCTGTGCAGAAGCTTCTTCGATGGAGATGGTAAGAAACTCCCACCTCTTCATGCAATGAAGGTGGGAGAGGTTCATCGAAAGTCGCTTATATAAGCCGATAAATACGCGCCTCATGCGGCCGCATGTGCAACAAACTGCTATTTTCTTGGATATCCGGATAATTACCAAGCACTATTTCCCCGCTTGTATGCAGCGAGCGATACAGGCAGCTTATAGTCATTTGCATGGCCACAATGGTTAAGAACGATAAACCAGCGAACGTCATCTAGTTCACGTATGTATGCATAAATATACGGCTCGTTTTCCGTATAGTCGTGGAATGTGCCATAATTTCGATAACTCCCTGCAAATCGCCAACACCATCTCCGTTCGAGTCGTAAAAACTGCGTCAATATACCTGATATACAACGCTTCTTTCCACCATGTCCGCTTCATCGTTTTCCCCTTCCGCACTAGGAACTTTACATTCAACATATGCTCCCTTACTTTTGCCGTTGAAACACTGAATGAAAGGCACCAAAATAACTATACAGCTTATCGACTTTGTAGATGGAACGAAAGCCTTTTCCATTAGCAAACAAGATATATAGATTATTTTCCACCTGTAAATGAAATACCTTTGATAAAGTAACGATTGAAAAACGCATAAATGACTAACACTGGTAATGTAAATACCATTGAGGCTGCCATAATATAGTTCCAATAACTGATGTATTGGCCCTTAAAGCTGTTTAAACCGAGCGGCAAGGTGAAAAGTTGCGGATCCGACAAAATAATCAGCGGCCGCATAAAATCATTCCACGAGCCCATAAAGACAAAAATCGCTTGTGCCGCCAAGGCAGGACGGGCAAGCGGCAAAACAATGCGGAAAAAAATGCCGAGCCGGCTCAGTCCATCTAATGCTGCCGCTTCTTCTAATTCTTTCGGGAAGTTAATAAAGAACT
This sequence comes from Parageobacillus sp. VR-IP, assembly GCF_013357975.1. Lineage (NCBI taxonomy): Bacteria > Bacillati > Bacillota > Bacilli > Caryophanales > Anoxybacillaceae > Parageobacillus > Parageobacillus sp. VR-IP. The sequence goes on along the minus strand of NZ_JABVYQ010000001.1, from coordinate 325,980 downwards.
GCCGCATCATGAAAATAAAGGTGGCGTTAATCATCGTTGGTATAATCATTCCTTGATATGAATTCAGCCAGCCAAGCTGTTTTAAAATTAAATAGTTTGGAATCATCGTTACTTGTGCTGGAATCATTAATACCGCCAAAATAATGATAAACAACGACTTCTTCCCAGGAAATTGCAACCGCGCTAATGCATAACCTGCCATCGAGTTGAATAATAAATTCAGTATGGTTACGGTCACTGCAATGACGACGCTGTTCAAAAGCCAGCGTGGAAACATTTTTTGTTCAATGAAAATTTGTTTGTAATTATCAAGCGTAAAATGTTTCGGAATAAAGGAAATCGTTCCGCTAACGATTTCCTCCAGCGTTTTAAATGAAGAAGATAACGCCCATAAAAATGGGATTAATGTAATAACAGCATAAGCAATAAGAACTACGTACAAAAACGCTTTTCCAATTCCGATTTTCTTTTTCATTCCCCTTCCCCCTCCTTAATAAAGAGACTCTTCCTTCGAAAATTTTCGCTGCAATAACGTCGCGATTAAAATAATAATCGCTAAAGCAAACGCTAATGCCGCCGCATATCCCATCGTTCCTAACGTTTTAAAAGCGTATTGATAAATGAGAAGAACAACGGTAAGGGTAGAGTTGTTTGGCCCGCCTGAACCAGCGGAAAAAATATATGACTGGTCGAATAATTGGAATGTACCGATAAGCCCCATGATGACGACAAATGATGTCACTGGCCGCAAATATGGTACAGTTACGTACCAAAATTTTTGCAACACATTGGCTCCATCCAGCTCCGCGGCTTCATAAAGCGAATCTGGGATATCTTGTAGTGCTGCCAAGTAAATCACCATGAAGTATGGAGCAGTAGACCAAATGTTCATGATCATAATTGCGTTCAGTGCTACATCTGGATCACCTATCCAGTTATAAGTTGGCAATCCCAACACTTTCAAGACATGATTAATAAGTCCGTTTTGATTATACATCCACATAAAAATAAGGGTTAATACCGCAGAGGAGGTAAGCGTTGGCAAAAAGTATACGATTCGAAAAAACTTTTGTCCTTTCAATCCTGCGTTTAATGTTGCAGCTAACACAAGCGCCAATATGGTCTGACACGGGACTACAATTACAACATACTTAAGTGTATTCCAAAACGCGATTTTTGCCCGTGTATCATGTACAATGCGCTGAAAATTATCCAGGCCGACAAACTCAAATGTTGTTGTTCCAAGCATTTGCACTTTATGAAACGCAAGGAAAATCGCAAAAATAATAGGGCCAACGATGAATAAAAGCAAAACAAATAACGTTGGTGACATTAATAAATAGCCTGCTCCTGTTTCTCTCCACATTTTCTTTGAAAATGTTCGTTTCATCTCTCACATCTCCTTGCAGAGAATCTATTAAGCTATTCCCCTCTTTCTAGTATGGCAAACTTATCGTTACTAGAAAGAAGGGAACAGCCCAATAGGTATATTGGTTCTGGTAGAAGAAATGCCTTCTACCAGAACCTTAACTTTGATTACTTACTTTTGATTTCTTTATTTGCGGTTTTTTCTGCTTCTTTTAGCGCCTTATCCAACGGCCGTTCTCCCAAAAAGGCACTGACAAATTGGTTATTAAAGTTGTTGACGATAATTGGCAAGTTCTTTCCTTTTTGCCATACCGTTGCATAAGAAGCCCCCGCTACCAATGGGGCACGCAATGGATCTTTATCATATCCCAATTCTGCAGCAACGGATTTGCGTGTCGGCAGCGCATATCCTTTGCTGGTCCATGTTTTCATACCTTCTTTTCCTGTCAAATAGGAGATGAGTTCCCAAGCCGCCTTTTTCTTTTTCGAGTCTTTATTCATGACGTACGCCACCGTATAGGCCATCGTCGCCTTTTTGCCGTTAATCATTGGCACTTCAGCCGTTCCAAATTCTAAGTTCGGGAATGTATCTTGTAAAAACGGAATCGCCCAGTTTCCTTCAATCACCATTGCCGCCTTTCCTTGCCCAAACATCTCTCCGCCCCAAGTCGCGCCGACTTCATTAGGCTGTGCCGCTGATTTATCTTTTAAATGCATATCGATAATTGGCTGTAAAGCCTCTACTACTTTCGGATCAGCAAAGCTTGCTTTGTCATTTGTAACAACTTTTCCGCCTTTTGATTCAGCGATATAGTAAAGACGCGCTAACTCCGGCGCTACGCCAAAACCGTATACTTTTGTTCCTTTTGTTAATTTTTTGGCTACCTCGCGCAATTCATCCCATGTTTTTGGCACATCTACGCCTGCTTCTTTAAACATTTTTTTGTTATAAAATAATGCTAATGTGGAATAATCTTTAGGGAATCCGTAAATATGTCCATCTTTTCCTTTAAACGCATCAAGTAACGGTTTTTCGAAATCATTAATGTCAAAATCATCGGTAACATATTTATCAAGCGGTTCTAACGCTCCTGTTTCAATTAAGGCAGGTGCTTCAAAGGCGTCAAGATAGAAAACGTCTGGACCTTCGCCGCCGATTAAACGGGTTTTAATGACATCCATATACTGTTCCGAAATGACTTCCAGCTTCACTTTGATGTTCGGATGTTTCTTTTCAAATTCGTCTAGCGTTTGTTGCAATAGTTTTTGTTCACTCGGATTGCCGCCCCATCCGGCAAGCGTAACCTCTACTTTCTTCCCGCTGTTCCCGCTCGCATCTTGATTTGCGGCTTTCTCATTTCCTCCACCACAGCCAGCCAATACGCTTCCCATCAATACGAACGTAATGCCTAGAGCGGTTAACCACTTTTTCCCTTTCATGCCTTCCTACTCCCTTCCTTAAATTATTGATTTTCTATATAGACAGGGACGGCAATCCCACCCCTGCTATCAAACAATCACATCGTATCCTGTTGTGTTTTCATGAATGTCTACCTTTATCTCTTTTCCTTCACGGAAAACGGTTAATGACAGCCGTCCATTTCCAATCGCCATATTTTCTACTTTGAGAACATTCATAGAGTCAAGCAAGGTTGGAGAAAGATGAATCTCCTTGCGCAGACCATTTGGAAACAGACCTAGCATCGCCTGAATAAAAACAAGTGGCGTTCCTGCCGCCCATGCTTGCGGTGAACAAGCAACTGGATACGGGATCGGTTTTCCAAACGAACGACTATATCCACAAAATAATTCAGGAAGGCGATCATATTCGAAATGGGACGCCGCTTCGATTAGCCCTTCCATTATCGTCAGCGCTTCCTTTGATTTTCCCAGTTTGCTTAGTCCTAATAAAATAATGCTGTTGTCATGTGGCCAGACGCTGCCGTTGTGATAACTCATCGGATTGTATCCTGCTTCTCCTTCCGCCATCGTCCGAATCCCATATCCGGAAAACATGTTCGGTGAGAGAAGCATTTGAATAACAGCATTTTGTCGCTGCGTATCTAACATACCAGCAAACAATACATGACCTGGGTTCGAAGTGATCGTGCCAACTTGTTGTTTTTTTCCGTCTAATGCAATTGCGTAAAATTGCACCTCTTCCATCCAAAATGCCTCATCAAACTTTTCTTTTAATTCCGCTGCCTGTCGGCGAAGCAGAGACGCGCGATCCGGCTCACCAAGCTTCTCAAAAATATCAGCTAATCCTATTTTTGCCTGATACACGTATCCTTGGACTTCTACAAGCGCAATCGGAGGTTTTGCATACTCCCCATTTCGATGCACAATCGAATCCCTGGAATCCTTCCATCCTTGGTTGGCAATTCCTTTGCTTGACTCTTGATGATACTCGACAAATCCGTCTCCGTCGCGGTCTCCGTATTTATCAATCCATTGAAGTGCCGCCTCAATATGGGATTTCAACTGGCGAACCATATGATAATCTCCCGTCCATTTGACATATTCCGTAAGTAGAACTAAAAATAACGGAGTCGCATCAATCGTGCCATAATACGGCGTGAACGGAATTTGATTGGTGTTTGCCAATTCACCGAAACGAAGCTCATGCATAATTTTTCCCGGCTGTTCATCGCGCCAAGGATCCAATTTTTTTCCTTGATACTGTGCCATCGTTATTAAAGTTCCTTTTGCCACTTGCGGATAAAATGGCAGCATTTGCAACGCGGCGATGAGACTATCACGACCAAACGGAACGCCAAACCATGGGAGTCCGGCGACAGGAAACGGTCCATATCCCAAATCGGTTAATAATACCCGCAAATCAGCAATACCACGGTCTATCAAGCGTTGAAGCGGTTTATAATCCGTTGTTACTTTCGTAATTTTTTGGTGCCATTCATGGTAGGAAGCCTTAAGCCGGCGCAGCGCATCGTCTTTATCTATCATGATTTTTTGTGCAGTTTGCCCACCGATTTGCGGTTGAATCATGAAAGTAACCGCCTGTTCTTCGCCATGGCGAAGTGAAAAAGAAAAGACTACTTCTCCTCTATCATCAACGGATACGGCGGGACGATCCCATGTAATAACCGTTGCCCGATGAATGTTATCCGCCCCTATGTAATGAAACGTCAATTTATTTCCATCAATGGTTTGGCCTGTACGATTGCCGACTTTTCCCGTTTGGAAGCCGCGGACAATAAACATATCCGCGAAGTCGACATCGAATGAAACACTCATTTCAAATGCAATTGGTTTCGGAAAATAATTATTCAATTTGATCGTTTCATATAACACACCGTTATAAATAAAGCGTTTTCGTTCAATCTGTACGGATTCCCGCCATAAAACTGTTTGTCCTTCTTTTTCGATAGGCGGGTTGGTTAGCAAAATGGTTGCCATATAATTTTCAGCAGCGTCCGAGGAAAGTAATACTGGCTCTTCTCCATTGATACACAGCGAAAATTCACTTAAAAATCTTGTGTCTTTTGTATATAGACCTAACCCATAAGGATGGGATTTAGGAATATTCCCTTTTTCGTCTGTCAAAAAAAATACGTCGTTTTCTTTAATCACTCGATAGTCCATAGCAATCCCCCATTTGATCCGAAACGTTTTGGATTTTAGGTAAATCCAAAACGTTTTCATTTTTGGCACTCCTCTGCGAAACGAAACAAAGTGGATATATTCTGAATCCAAAACGTTTCCGATTATGCGCGGTGAAAAACCACAATGAAATTAATCGTAGTTTTTCACCGTCGACTCACGTATTTTTAATTCTGTTTCTAAAATCTTCACATGGGATGTCGCTTTCCCCTCAAGCATATGAATAAGCAGCTTCGCCGCTTCATATCCCATGGCAAATTTATTTTGGGCAATCGTTGACAATGGCGGGGTAGCATACGAAGCAAGAATAATATCATCATATCCGATGATTGCAACATCATTCGGAATCCGCTTTCCAAGCCGTTTTGCCGCTTTTATCACGCCCAGAGCCATTAAGTCACTGGCGCAAAAAAACGCGGTAATATGCGGATAGTTTGTTAACAAACGCAACGCTTCCCGTTCTGCATTATCCTCGCGAAATTCCCCATCTGCAATCCATTCTTCATGAATTGGCAATCCTGCTTCCAACAATGCCTCTTTAAATCCTTTTAGCCGCTGTTCGCTAACAAATGCATAACTGTATCCATTGATCATTGCAATGTTCTTATGTCCCAATGATATTAAATGCTCTACCGCCTTTTTTGCACCAAGCACGTTGTCAGTTGTCACGTATCCAACTGTTTCGGACTCAATTGGAATATCAATTAAAACACACGGAATATCACTTTCTACTACTTCTTGCAAATATGGATCGTCGCTGCGAATTCCTTGCAAAATCGCCCCATCTACTCGCCTTTCCCGGCATAGCTGTGTGTATGTTTTTTCCCTCTGTTTCGTTGAAGTGGTACTGAATAGTACCATATCATAATCAACTTCGCTGACATATTGGTTAACTCCAGCCAGCACTTCAAATGTGAAATTATCCTTCGCGCTTTCCCTTGTTAATCCTGAAACAAGCAAGCCAATCGTTTTGGACTTGTTCATGACAAGACCGCGGGCAAGCGTATTTGGACTATAGTTTAACTGTTTAGCAATTTCAATGATTTTTTGTCTTGTTTTTTCATTAACGTCCGAATATCCATTTAGTGCACGCGAAACTGTCGTAATGGAAACTCCGGCAACTTTAGCAATATCTTTAATCGTTGTCACAACTCTTCCTCCAAAACGTTTTGGATTGTTTTGCTGATTAAATTATAACCCACATCAGAAAGCGCTTGCAATATATTTTTTTGCCGACTCATGTCAAAAACTCACAGCAACCACTTCAATTCCCATCTATATAGGATTTGCAATCTACATATACTAAACTTGCCAAACAAATTACATTATGTTAGGAGGCTAAAAACAATGGCAAGATCGAGCAATAAACTTCTTGTTCCAGGAATTGAACAGGCATTAGAACAAATCAAATATGAAATTGCTCAGGAATTTGGTGTGCAATTAGGAGCAAATACAGTTTCTCGTGCAAACGGATCTGTTGGCGGCGAAATTACAAAACGCTTGGTTGCTCAAGCACAAAGCCAACTTTCTGGATCTGGCTTCCAAAAAACAGAATAACGTGGCACTCAAAGCCGAGTGGATTCACTCGGCTTTATTACATGGATTTGTTATTTCTCTTTTCGTAGTGATCACGTTCGGATGATTTTTGGAAGTTCTTATCATCCTTTCGTTTTCCATAATGTTCGTTCCGGCTATTGTTCTTTTTTTGATAATGTTTCAAGTGATCATCATAGGATCGATGAAAGTGATGATATTGACTGTTTTTTGTGGGTAATTTGCTATTTTTTTCAAATTCCTCATCGTTACTTTTTTTTTGTTCATCTTTTTCTTCAAATGGATAATGATGGTTTCGTGTTACTTTTTTTTCATTACTATTATTTTCTTCCCATTTCTGTTCATCTTTATCTTTCTTTTGTAATGAATGGTTGATCGCCTGTTGTTCATTTTTTTCATGGCCACTATCTTTATTTTTTTTGTCATTCTGTTCATCTAATGAGTGATCGTTCGCCTGCTGTTCATTCTTTTCACGGCCAATATTTTTGTGATCCTGCACATCTTTTTTGTTTGAAGAATGGTTCGTCTGCTGTTCATTTTTTTTATTCCCATCTTTTTGTTTCAGCGGTTTTTCTAATTTTTTCGCTTTTGGCGGCTTTGGTGAAACTGCTTTCATTTTTTGTTCCATTTGCAACAGTTTTCCCGTTGTCATTCCCTTTTCTACCGCTTTATTTCGTACTTCCATCGTGCTTTCTTCTGTCTTTACGATAATGTTTTTCTGCTGATACGAATGTTGAATTTTCATTAACTCTGTAGAAAGTTTCCGTGAAGATGCAGCACGGTGTTTTCTCTCCACCGTTGTAATCAATACTTGTCCACCTTTTTGCAAATATCCTTTTTTCATACTTAATTCGATAATTTCCTTGGTAATGACAACAAACGCTTCATTCTTCCAACGAGAAAGCTGTGAAGCAATCTTCTCTCCTTCCTCGTTATATGCCTTTAATTTTAGCACCTTTAGCTGTTCATCCACTCCAACCTCAATGCTTGGATTAATGTCAATGGACATATAAGCGTATACTTCATTGGAAGGAAAACGAAACAATGTGGCAATTAAAAGTACCGCTGCCGCAATGAGACTCACCGCAGCATATCGAAATGAACGGTGACGAACATAGGGTTTTTTCACCATCTTCGCTTCGATTTCTTCTCCTATTTCATACTCATCCTCTTTCTTTACTTGAATAAATTCCCCCTCTGGCGTCAATAATGTTACAAATTCTTCGTCTAGTTCTAATACAATCCCTTTTTTCACGATGGAAGCACCCCTTTTATATAATCCTTTAAATAAACGTAATCTCCCGCTAAAATAATGGCCACCGCAATAATGTATTTTCTGTTTCTCTCTATTGTCTTGCGGCTCACTTCGGCCATATTTTCCAATTGCTTAATGGGCAATTGCTTTTTTTGAAAAAGCTGCTTTAACAGCTCCTCATTATCAACCAACAACTTCGCGACGTTGATCGCGTTAATGCGGGCATCTTTATGCTTCGGCGATTGCTCAACAAGGTCGTGAAAATGAATGCCAAATTCCTTGAGCACTTGCTGGTAATGGATAATTTCCTCGCGGCGTTGCTCCTGCTCGATTTGTTTGTAAAATTCGTCTATCGACAATTTTGTATCTAAATATGTTTGCACAGCATTTTCATCTTCCTCATCCGTATGTAATACAACCTCCCTAACCTTGGCTTCTTTGCGGATGTAATCAATTAAACGTCTTTTAATAAGCAGCTCGGCGAAAGAAATGAAAGAGCCGCCTTTATGCGGCGAATATTTTTCAATCGCTTCATTAAACGCAATCAATCCGATACTCAGCTCATCATCTTCCTCACGAATAAACCGCTTGCACACGCTGGAAACGGTTTTTATAATAAATGGTTTATATTGCTGAATAAGCTGATTATGCAGCGTTTGATTACCTTTTTGAATTTCACATACCTGCTGTTCGATCGTTCTCTCCTTTTTTAACGAAAATAATATGCTAAACATGGATTTCACCCCATTTATCCAAGAGACGAACTAACGCTCCCTAGAATATCATTCGTAAATGTTAACGAAAATCTGATGGTTATTCAATCGGAAATTTGTTACATTTTTAGCCCCGCGTATAAGAAAAAAGACCTTTGCTGTAGGACAAAGGTCTTTGTCGCCCGATCGATTATCCCGCTTTTTCCTCCGACGATTTCTCTATATAGTTGAGCGTGCTGTGTTTGCGACCGTATACAAAGTAAATGACAAGACCGATTGCAAGCCATGATACGAAGCCAATCCATGTCAATCGCGGAAGCTGAAGAATTAAATACCCGCAAAAGGCAACAGCCAATAATGGAACAACCGGAACGAACGGTACGCGGAACGCACGTTTTAAATGAGGCTGTGTTTTTCGTAAAACAAGAATACCGATAGAAACAGTGATGAAAGCAAATAATGTGCCGATATTAGTAAGTTCTGCAAGTTTATTCAAAGGAATTACTCCTGCAAATACCGCAACAATAGCGCCTGTAATCCAAGTATTTACAAACGGCACTTGACGAGTCTGATTCACTTTCGAGAACACCTTCGGCAACAAGCCATCGCGGCTGATTGCGTAAAACAGACGGGTTTGCCCATACATCATTACAAGCAATACCGTTGTGATCCCAGCAATCGCTCCTAATGAAATAAAACCCGCAACCCAATCTTGGTGAATATAGTTTAACGCAAACGCAACAGGGTTTTTCACATCCAATTGTTCATATGGAACAATTCCAGTCAACACTAATGAAACCGCGATATATAATAACGTACAAACAAGCAGTGAAACAATGATTCCGATCGGCATATGCCGCTGCGGGTTACGCACTTCTTCCGCCGCAGTCGACACCGCGTCAAAACCGATGTATGCAAAGAAGACAGTCGCCGCACCGGTTGCTACCCCGGAAAACCCAAACGGCATAAATGGCGACCAGTTTTCCGGCTTCACGTACCATATACCAACAGCCAGAAACAGTAATACGACAGCGATTTTAATCACAACAATAATGGCATTAAAACGAGCTGATTTTTTTACACCAAGGTTTAACAAAAAGGCAATAAAAAGAACAATCAAAATTGCCGGTAGATCAATAAACGTTCCCTTCACCGGATCATAGGCATTCGTCAACACCTTTGGAAGCTCAATGCCAAATCCCGAAAGCAGTCCTTGGAAGTAGCCGGACCAGCCGACCGCAACGGCTGAAGAGGCTATACCATATTCTAAAATTAAATCCCAGCCTAAAATCCAGGCGATTAATTCTCCAAATGTCGCGTAACTATATGTGTAAGCGCTTCCAGATACCGGAACCGTTGAAGCAAACTCCGCATAACAAAGCGCCGCAAACACACAAGCAAGACCAGAAAGAACGAAAGAAAGAACCAATGCCGGACCGGCATGCTCTGCCGCTGCAACTCCAGTTAATACAAAAATTCCCGTACCAATAATCGCCCCAATACCGAGCATTGTTAAATCAAACGCACCCAAATCCTTTTTTAAGGAAGCGCCTTTTTGATCAGCCCCACTTAAAAGCATTTGTATCGTCTTTTTTCTAAATAAATTCATATAATGTCTCTCCTTGTCGTTTTTTGCGGAAAATTGTCGAAGAATACAATTAGGATTTTACATGATTCATTAATTTTTGTAAAGTTAGAAAATAATAAAAACGACAAAAAATTTTTGCCATTTTGTACGATGAATCTCTCCCACCTTTATTCTATGAAGTGGCGGGAATTTCTTGCCGCCTTCATTGAAGAAGCTTCTGTATAAAAAAAGCGGGATCATACTCTTTCCATTGGCAAGATCTTTTTACATTGGGATAGACTCCGCTGGATCTTCGCCGGCTTTTTATTCTGCAATCGGTGCAGGAAGCGTATTTTTTCCCTGTAATGAGAAGGGCTTGGCTGTTTTCGCAAAATGCTCCGATCGTATACACTTCCCCACGTTCAATTCGCCAGATATCTTTTCTCCTTCTGTTCATTTCACGGAGGGAGACTTATCCGGAAAAATGTTAAAACCACGGAATTATTTTCTTTAATCATAAATATTTATAATTTACAAATTTTTCAGATAAATATATAATAAATTTGTGTCAATTTTTTGAACAGCGAAAGGGGGAAGGTTTTGTTTTCTTTGATCATTCCAACTAAATAATAAGGAGGGACTATTTTTCTATGGCAATACGGGAACATTCTCTCATGGAGCACACATCAATCGATTATACGAAAATTACGCAATCTTCTTCTTTCCAGCAACTGATGCGCGCAAAGAAAAAGTTCATTTTGCCGTTAACACTATTCTTCCTCATTTTTTATTTTGCTCTCCCGATTTTGACGTCTTATTCTAACGTGTTAAATTCGCCTGCGATCGGTCCGATCAGTTGGGCTTGGTTGTTTGCATTTGCTCAGTTTATTATGACGTGGGCATTATGTACGCTTTACTCTAAACGGGCAGCCAACTTTGACGAAATGGTTGAGCAAATTAAACAAGAAGTGAAGGAAGGGGGAAGCGTATAATGCACGGCTTAGCCTTTTTTTTATTCTTAATTATTGTAGCGTTGACGCTGATCATCACCTACTTCGCTTCCAAACGAACCAGGACAACGAGCGAATTTTACACAGCCGACAGCAGCTTGACCGGCTGGCAAAACGGCCTGGCGATCGCAGGAGATTACATGTCTGCCGCTTCGTTTTTAGGCATTGCGGGGATGATTGCACTCGCTGGTTTTGATGGTTTCTTTTATAGTATAGGATTTCTTGTTGCCTATTTAGTCGTCCTTTATATTGTTGCAGAACCGTTGCGCAACCTTGGAAAATACACAATGGCTGATATGATTGCCGCAAGGTTCGATGATAAAAAAGTACGCGGTATTGCTGCCTTGAATACGATTGCTATCTCCACGTTTTACATGATTGCTCAGCTTGTCGGCGCCGGAGGCCTCATTAAGCTATTATTAGGAATCGATTATGTATACTCCGTCCTCATTGTTGGTGTGCTAATGACGATTTACGTCGTTTTCGGCGGCATGATGGCAACAAGCTGGGTACAAATCGTAAAAGCAGTTCTATTAATGGTGGGCACGTTTATTATTTCGGTCATGGTCTTAGTAAAGTTTGACTTCAGCGTCATCAAAATGTTTAACGAAGTAAAAACGGCTACGCCGCTCGGCGAAGCGTTTCTGAATCCAGGCAACAAATTTAAAGACCCGCTTGATACCATCTCGCTAAATTTAGCACTCGTTTTAGGAACAGCAGGGCTTCCGCATATTTTAATCCGTTTCTTTACAGTAAAAGACGCACCAACGGCGCGTAAATCGGTCGTCTATGCCACATGGATTATCGGCATTTTCTACATTTTAACAATCTTTTTAGGATTTGGCGCCGCCGCATTTGTTGGTTACGACAAAATTGTCGCCGCCAATCCTGCTGGAAACATGGCTGCTCCATTACTAGCCGAAGCGCTCGGCGGGGATGTCCTATTTGCCTTTATATCCGCCGTTGCATTTGCTACGATTTTGGCGGTGGTTGCCGGTCTGGTCTTATCAGCGGCATCCGCATTTGCCCATGATTTCTATAGCCATATCGTTCGCCGCGGTCAAGCGACAGAAAAAGAACAGATGGTTGCCGCCCGTTGGGCATCGATTGGTGTAGCAGTATTATCCATTCTTCTGGCATTATTCGCGCAAAAAATGAACGTTGCCTTCCTTGTTTCGCTGGCATTTGCCGTCGCAGCAAGCGCCAACTTACCGATTATCGTCTTTACTATTTTCTGGCGGCGTTTTAATACAACCGGTGCCATTACAGGAATGATCGTTGGTCTATTCAGTGCATTGTTGCTCGTATTCTTCAGCCCGAACGTCTGGTCACCGCAACCTGGTGCTGCTATTTTGATCGGCGAACCGTTCTTTAAGCTTGCCAATCCTGGCATCGTTTCGATTCCGCTAGGGTTCATCGCCGCGATTATCGGTACACTTCTTTCTTCGCAAAAAGAGGACAATAAAAAATTTGATGAGATTCTTGTGAAAGCAAATACAGGAATCAGCCAATGACAAACTAAATGGAAAAATGAAATTCATCATTAGAAGCGCTTCCTTTAGAAGAATGAAGACTTCTCCTTGTGGCGGCACCGAAATGCATAAAAGGGCTGAACGGTAATGTTCCGATCAGCCCTCTTCTTTATTGGGCACGATACGTTTTCGCAAATACCATATAACTGTCCACTTGCCGGCGATCGACCTCATAGCCGATCCCAGGCGCCTCTGGTACCGCAATCGTTCCATCATGCACAACCACTTCCGGAATAATAATGTCTTTTTCCCAGTAGTGGGAAGAAGCGGCTGTATCTCCTGGCATCGTAAAGTTTTCCAACGTCGTCATTGCAATATTATGCGCCCGGCCAACCCCCGCTTCAAGCATTCCGCCGCACCAGACAGGAATGCCGTTTGCTTGACAAAGGTCGTGAATTCGCTTCGCCTCCGTCAAGCCCCCGACCCGTCCAATTTTTATGTTCACAATTTGGCAGCTGCCCAGCTGAATCGCTTTTCTTGCGTCTTCCGCGGAGTGAATGCTTTCATCTAAACAAATCGGCGTGCAAATCTGCCGTTGAAGTGTCGCATGGTCAACGAGATCATCCGCTGCCAGCGGCTGTTCGATCATCATCAGCTGAAACTCGTCGAGCGCTTTTAAACGGTCAATGTCTTGCAAGGAGTAGGCAGAATTCGCATCCGCCATCAACGGGATGTCTGGAAAACGGCGTCGGACTTCGCGGACGACTTCAACATCCCATCCGGGTTTAATTTTTATTTTAATGCGGCGATATCCCTCCTGTACGTACCGGTCGATAACCCGTAACAACTCATCCACATTTTTTTGAATGCCGATGCTCACTCCTACTTCAATGCTGCTCTTCATTCCACCGAGGACTTTATGTAATGGCAGCTGCTGTTTTTTCGCAAATAAATCCCATATCGCTCCTTCAATCGCCGCTTTCGCCATTTGATTTTTCCGAATGGCGGAAAAGCGTTGCTGCAGTTCTTGCGGATAGGCAACGGGCGCCTGGAACAAAAGCGGTAACAAAAAGTCCTCTAACATATGCCAATTTGTTTTTACCGTTTCCTCATTATACCAAGGGAACGAAAAGGCAACCGATTCGCCCCATCCAGACACACCATCTTCATCGATTGCTTCCACTAAAATAAACTCTTTGTTCCGAAACGTGCCAAAACTTGTAGCAAACGGTGATTTCAGTTCCATTTGCAAATGGCGCAGTATTACTTGTTTTATTTTTATTTCCATAAAAAACTCCCCCTACTCTTATAACGGCAGTTGGTCACGCCTTACACACACATAATATAAAACAGGTTCATGTTCGCGGCGAAGGACATGCGCCACCGCCCATCCATGGCGAAAGAGGCGGGTGAAAACAGCACGGGTTTTGTAGCGCCAATCAAGCGCCAATGAAGGATTTCTTTCTTTCAGCGCCTGAAACTGAAGCGGAATCGCTACAAACAAAAAAGAGGAATGATCTGCATCTTGCTTCTGCCACACTGGCTCTAGATCATCATTGTGATGTTGCCGCCAGCCAAGCACGACGTTTTCTGGCGTCCACCGCAGCTCAGAGAAAACGCGGCCTCTTTCCTGTAAATATCGGCTTTCAAGCAGCCACTCAACTACAAAACGGTCGGACGGCAAATGTTTATTGAACGCATCATCCATTTCGCCATAGCAATTTTCAATATACTGCGAACAAATCGCCCCCAGTTTTGCAATATTCACGTAACCATTTCTGCTTTCGAGCGGATCATAGGTCCAGCGGATTTTGCGATATCCTCGTTGGATTGCTTCCTGTGCCTGTTTCATTTTTAGCATGTATCCGATTCCGCGGTCGCGAAATGGTTTGGCAATCCCCATCATATGGGAACAAAGATACACTTCTCCATTTTCGTATCCGGGAAAACTATAGACAAATCCAACCATTTTCCCCCCAACAAACGCTCCGATAATAATGCCGCCGTTTTTCGCCACCGTCACCGTCTGATGGGTTGGAATCGGAGACGTTCCCCATATTTCCGCTTCTAACCGCGCCATCTCCTCCAGTTGCTCCATCGTTTCAATTTTTTGCAGCGAAATACTCACTTTCTGTCTCTCCTTGCAACGCAAAATAGTCAAATGTTTCCATAATGGTTCTTGCCAATATTTCAATGCCTACTAATAAATCTTCGCGTCGGAATGTCATTTGCGGATGATGCAATCCTGGTTTTAAATCGCAGCCAAGCCCTAACATCGTCGTTTTTAGCGTTGGTTTTTTAAAGGAATAAAAATGAAAATCTTCTCCGCCCGATGTTACAACCGGCGGCAGGCATCTTTCTTTCCCAAGCGTGGCGATAATCGCCCGTTCCATGAATTGCTGCGCCTGTGGATGCGGATTGGCGGCGACAATGCGCGCATTGGCACGCAGCTCAATCTCGGCGTCATAAATAGCTTCAATCCCTTTCACCACGTGATTCAATCCTTCCACTAACTGGTCCATCGCTTCATTGGTTTGCGAGCGTAAATCAAGGGTAAACTCGGCGTAATCCGGTATGATATTCGCATTCTTTTCTCCGGCATGAAACCTCGTCATTTTAATCGACGCCGGAACTTGCGGATCGATATGAACTTTGCTTAGCTCTTGTACGATCGCGCTGCCCACTTCAATGACGTTGACGCCAAGATGCGGTCTTGCCGCATGCGCTGCCACTCCTCTAATCCGTCCCTCAATGCATTGCGCTGCCCCGTGCAAAATAGCTGGAGCTGCATAACCGCTTTTCACTTCTTGAATCGGCCGCAAATGAACACCGTACAGAAAGTCAATGTCATCGACAACGCCTTTTTCTACAAATTTTAATGCTCCTGTCCCTTTTTCCTCGGCCGGTTGAAAAAGAAGTTTCAGCTTCCCTGGCGGCTTATAGCCAATGCGATTAAACAGTTTTGCGACCCCTAACACCATTGTCATATGGGCATCATGTCCGCACGCATGATTCGCCTGCCAGACGCCGTTTACTTCCTGCCAAAGTGCATCCATATCGCTGCGAAGTCCAACCGTCAACGGTCCATTTCCGATTTCGCCAACCACACCAGGGCAATCGGAAAACGTGTGAACGCGATATCCTTCCTGCTGCAACTGTTGCTTCATAAATTGTGTTGTCTTCCACTCTTCCCAGCTAATTTCCGGATGACAATGAAGATAGTCAAAAATCTCTAATATCTCTGCTGCCATCTCGTTGATAATATTCCTCATTATGTTCTTCTCCCCCGCTGATATCATAGTCAACTTTTCGAAACATTGGGCGCTTCGAAAAAAGTTATTACACATTATTATAATATTCAAAAAAAATGTTGCAACCTTAGGCATATTGATTAACCTAGGAGAAAACTACTGACAATTACGATAAAAAAATCCTAAACTTCGCGATTCGAAGTTTAGGACGCATCATGACCGCCGACGTTTGATCAGCTGATTGACGACTTCGGAAAAAATCAACCCCATCGCAATCGCTCCGGAAATCATAAACGCTTTGGCCGCAAGCGATATCGCCGCATTGTAGTCATTGAGAACGACGTGGCGCATCGCCTCAAACGCCGTTCCCCCCGGCACGAGCGGAATGATCCCAGAAACGCTGAAAATGGTAGCTGGCGTCTTATAAAGGCGCGCAAACAAATTGCTGAGCAGCGCCACGAAAAAAGCGGCAATAAACGTCGCCAGCACGTTGTTTAAATGGTGTTCGGCAAAGACAAAATAGACCATCCAGCCGACCATCCCGACAAACCCGCTATTGATTAATAATTTTTTTGGAATGTTAAAAATCATCCCAAACAAAGCCGAAGCAATAAAACTGAGCAATAGTTGCTGAACAATCATCGATGTTTCCCCTTACTTTGTTAACGAATCGATAAAATAAGAGCAATCCCCGAGCCGATCGCAAATGCCGTTAAAAACGCCTCCGCCCCTCGGGACAACCCGGCAATAAGATGCCCTGCCATTAAATCCCGCACCGCGTTGGTAATCGCTAATCCTGGTACTAACGGCATCACCGACCCGATCATCATTTTCCCTAAATCCTCTCCCAATCCAGCCATCATCATTAACAACGCCATCCCACCGGCGACAAACGAAGCGAAAAACTCGGCGAAAAAGCGGATTTTTATCAGGCGATGAATCATCTCAAAACAGTAAAATCCTGTTCCTCCGGAAAGAAGTGAAGGAAGAAAATTGCTCCACCCACCACCAAGCATTACGGCAAAACAGCCGCTCGCTATCGCTGCCGCAATCACTTGCAGCCAAAGAGGATAGGCAAACTTTTGCGCTTCCACTTCTTTTAACTGTTCATACGCTTCCTCAAGCGTCAGCTCTCCGTTGCTAATTCGGCGAGAAATGCTGTTCACTAGAGCTACTTTCTGCAAATCGGTCGAGCGCTCCGAAATGCGGATAAACTGCGTCGAATTCTTCTTATCAATCGAAAAAATAATCCCGGTCGGCGTCACATAGCTATGCGAACGGGGAATACCAAAAGAAGCGGCGATGCGCATCATCGTATCTTCCACGCGATACGTTTCCCCGCCGCTTTCGAGCATAACTTTTCCCGCGAGCAGACAAACTTCGACAATCTCATTCGTCCGGTCTGAATAAGCTGACATGTTTCACCTCTCCATCTATACTTTACTTTGAGATATTACAAAAAAATAGATCCTTACACAATAGTATTTTCCTTCTTTTACATTCCTGCCGCTTTCATGCCAAGAAACGCGAGCAATATGCCAAGCATATAGCTGGCCAAAAGATAGAGAATGAGCAGTTTCCATTGCTTATTCAAATACAATGTAACATTCTCAAGTTTAAAGGTTGAAAAAGTCGTAAACGCCCCCATAAACCCTGTTCCGAACAGAAGGTTCCATGAGTCATTCCATCCTTTTCCAATCATATATCCAAGCAAAAAAGATCCGACTAAATTGACCAATAACGTAGCGATCGGAAAAGACGAAGGATATTTCTGTTTGATCCAATTGCTGACGCCAAAGCGCGCGATTGCGCCGAAAAACCCGCCGATCGCGACAAGTGCGCTATTCCATAACATAAGACTTCCTCCCCTTACTCCGCCGTTTCTTTCTGGGTACGCAAGCTGCCTTGTCCAAACCGAAATCCCAGCCATGACATTGCCAACCCTCCGCATAGGCTGAGGACAACATAAAACAACGCCATTTCCCAATGGGATGTGCGCAGCAACTGAACAGTCTCGACGCTGAACGTAGAAAACGTCGTAAACGAACCTACTAATCCTGTTCCGAGCGCTGTTGCTACATAAGAAGGCAGATTGTTTAGCCGAGGCAAATACACAGTCAGCCAGCCTAACACAAAACAGCCAATCATATTGGCCAGCCATGTCGCCATAGGAAACAATCCGCTCCACCACCCGCTGACGAACAAACCTAGATAATATCGCAGCAATGCGCCGACAATCCCGGCGAGGCCGACAACGACATAAACCACTAAACCCACTCCTTGTTCCCAATTTATCAAAAACAAACTCCTACCAATTAATGATTCATTGGTAGGAGCCATCAGCCCGAAAGGAAGTTTAGGAGAACTCCATCGCCTATTACACTCTGTTCGTTATTATAATATTGTAACAAAAAAGATATCTCACTGCCAATTTGCACAGTTTTTTCCTTGACTATTCTAAATAATTAGCTATGCTCCCTCCACCATCTGTTTTTCGTTCTTATTCTTCTACACGGATCGCGTGTGAAAACGTCTATTGCAACAAACGCAGACTTTGGCCATCCTCCTTCCCGGTTCATCATCGAACCGATGACATGGTTCCTCTCCTTTCTTTTCCATCTTTCTATGTCTCTGGAATGATTCTTTTTTCTTTGCTCCTTTTTTAGACAGAAACAGCGGATTTCTTTACGAAGCATATATAGCGAAACCAAAAATGGACATGTTTCAGGAGGGGGACATATGAACAAACGAAAATCGATTTATCGCGTCCTATCTAGCGGTGCGCTGGCTGCTATCGTTGCTTTTTCCTTCAGCGGCTCTCCTACATTCGCCAGCACGGGCACCATGCAGACAAGCACCGCGAAGCAAGTCAATGCCAACACGGAAGCTCCATCACTTTTACCTAGCGACTTTTTCTACTTCGTCAAAACGATGATGGAAAAAATGGAGTTGGCCCTCACTTTCAATGATGTTGAAAAAGCGAAGCTGCTTGCGGAGTTTACCGAAAACCGCATCAATGAAGCAAAAGCACTTCTAGAAAAAGGCGAAACACAATCGGCGAGAGAAGTGCTAGAAAAAGCATTGCAGCAGCAAGAAGAAGCATTAAAAGCATATGAGAAAAGCAAAAAAGAAGACCGAAAAGATACAGAACAAAAAGACAAAGAAACAACAACCAACATAGATGCGTTGCGCAAGCAGCTGGAAGAAAAATTCTCGAAAAATATTCTTGCCTTACAGGCAGCGTTAGAAAAAGTCAAAAATCCCCGTGCAAAAGAAGTGTTAGCCCGCAATATTGAAAAGGCAAAAGAAAAGCTAGAAGCGAAAATGGAAAAACGTTTAACAAAATGGGAGGAAAAACAACAATCTTCTAAAGAAACGACAGACGCTGACCAACAACCAACTGATGAAACAACAGAAAACAACAAAACAACCAACACGAATGAGCAACCAACCAATGATACAGCAACGCCAGACAAATCCACCGATACGGCTGAACAACCGACAGCAGATACAACAAATACAAATCAAATGTCAGCAAAACCTGCGGCGGTAAAACCTCATTCGGCACAAGCAAGCACGACAAACAAAGCAAACGCCGCAACGCAAGCAAACACACAAAAACAGCCAACGACAAACGCTAAACCAGCAAAACATGCATCATTCGCTAAACATATAACAGAACAGCCGCGCCATCACGTTGAAAAACAACCATCCGCAAAATTGCAAATCGGGGTAACAAAAACAAAAGAAGAAAAAGCAGTGAATCATGACGCCAAACTGACAAAACATGCACCATCCACTGAACATGTAACAGAACAGCCGCACCATCACGTTAAAAAACAACCATCTGTAAAATTGCAAACCAGGGTAACGAAAACAAAAGAAGAAAAAGCAGTGAATCATGCTGCCAAACCTTTTCAAGACAAACAAGATAAAAAGGAAAAAAGCGGGAAGTAATTTAATGATTAGAGGATACGATGCTCAAATAAGAGCATATATCCTCTTTTTTCATGCATACATTATATATTGATGGTGTTGTTTACGAAAAGGTTTATAAACTATAGGCACATAACATGACTAATATGTGCTTTAAGTTTTTATATTTAGGGCTTGATAAAGACCTCTCCTGCCTTTTATAACGAAATGGTCATCCCTTTTCCGTTCTCCACCGCTTTTTTATACACTCCCATGGCGACGGCAAGATCGAATGAAGCGACACCGACACATTTGAATAGAGTGATCTCTTTTTCATGTTGCCGGCCGCTTTTTTCGCCTGTTACCAATTCACCAACTTCAGCGTCGATTTGTTCAAACGACCATCTTCCAGTGTTTTCCGCCTGAATAAGTTCGCCTGCTTCGTGCTTGACTCCCTCCTTTGTATCCACGACAATGCGGTCCGCTCGAATAATCGTTTCTACGTCCAATTCCTGCATATGTGGAAGATAGGAGCCAATGGCATTAATATGCGTCCCCGGCTGCAATGCCGTTACCGAAAAAACTGGAGTTGTCGAACGTGTGCTGCAAATAACGATATGCGCTTGACGCACCGCCTCATCTGCATTATCCATCACATGGATCGTCCCTTGCCACTCGGGATGCGCTTCCTGAATATATGCCGCAAATTGCTCCGCTTTTTCTTTCGTTCGGTTATAAAGAAACATTTCTGTAATCGGTCGCACTGCGAGCATCGCCGCTACTTGTTCCCGCGCCATCGCTCCCGTTCCAATGACCGCGAGCCGGGAAGCTTCGCGTCTGGCTAGATATTTCGTGGCAATGGCACTGGCTGCTCCTGTACGAAGTCGTGTTAAATACGTAGCGTTCATCATTGCCAAATGCTCACCCGTTTCCGTGTCTGTCACCACAATCACCCCTTGCGTCGTCGGTCTCTGGCGCTCCGGATTATGCGGGAAAATGCTTACAACTTTCACCGCTGCCATCTTTGTTGCAGCGCTCGGCATATAAAGCACCGAGGCGTCGTGCTCTAAAAAATTCAACACGGTACGCTCTGGAATCTGAATATTCCCGTTTCGTTCCTCGCTTAAAATAGCCTCAACATCAAGAATTGCATCTTCCATCGTATATAGTGATTGAATTTCTTTTTCCGATAAAATAATCATCATGCTTTGCCCCCTTGATAAAAAACGAAACCGCTTATGCGATTCCGCTTTCGTTTGTTACATCTTGATCTAAAACCTCATTTTTACGATCGCACACAACCCAAACAGCGATTAAAGAAATAATCGAGGTAATGATGATATAAAGAGCGACTGGAACATAAGAATTGTCATATTCCGCTAACAGCGCTGTCGCAATAAGCGGAGCCGTTCCGCCTGCAACCGCGGCGCCGATTTGATATCCAAGTGTAATCCCTGTATAGCGCACGTTTGATTTAAATATTTCAGAAAACATCGTTCCTAACACAGCAGTAATCGGCGCCCAAATAATTCCAAGTCCAATTATCGTCGCGATAATCATCAGCGTTACTGAGCCTTGCTGCAGTAACCAAAAGTACGGAAACGCATACAATATCATTAAAATCGTTCCGCCGATATAAAGAGGTTTGCGTCCAATTTTATCGGACCAGCTGCCCATGACCGGAATTAAAATCGTCGTGATCACAGTCGCAATCGTTACCGCATTTAATGCAGCGGTTTTCGAAAATCCTAGATACGTTGTCGCATAAGAAACGATAAACGTTCCAAAAATATAGAATGGAGCTGTTTCAACAACTTTTCCTCCTACCGCGATTAACACTTCTTTCCACTGTGTCTTCAACGTCTCCAATAACGGAACTTTCGCAATTTCTCCTTTTTCTTGAACTTTCTTAAATGACGGTGTCTCATCAATCCCTTTGCGAATCCATAATCCAAAAAAGACAAGCAGTGTGCTTAGCAAAAACGGAATCCGCCAGCCCCATGACATAAAGGCATCATTAGGCATCATCGTCATTAATGACATGACAAAAGTTCCAAGCAACAGTCCAATCGTCACACCCATTTGTGGAATGCTGCCGAAAAATCCGCGTCTTTCTTTCGGAGCATACTCAACCGCGAGCAACAACGCGCCGCCCCATTCACCGCCAAGGCCGATTCCTTGCACAAGGCGAAGTAAAATTAATAAAATCGGCGCCCATACACCTATTGTTTCGTACGTCGGAAGAAGCCCCATCCCCGCGGTTGCGAGTCCCATTAAGCTTAATGTGAAAATCAATGTCTTCTTCCGTCCAATCTTATCGCCAATATGGCTGAACACAACGCCGCCTAACGGGCGAATAAAGAAGGAAAGAGCGAATGATGCATAGGATAAAAGCAGCCCTACGGTCGGATCTTCGCTCGGGAAAAACAACTGATTAAATACAAGCGCAGCGACCGTTCCATACAAGAAATAATCAAACCATTCGATCGAACTCCCGACAAGACTCGCCACTAGCACACGACGTGATACTCCCTTATCCACCGTTATTCCCCCATTCTTTGTTGTCCCTTGACAATAACATTTTATTTTAAATATTAAGAAAATAAAATAAAAAAT
Source organism: Parageobacillus sp. VR-IP (assembly GCF_013357975.1). Taxonomy (NCBI): domain Bacteria; kingdom Bacillati; phylum Bacillota; class Bacilli; order Caryophanales; family Anoxybacillaceae; genus Parageobacillus; species Parageobacillus sp. VR-IP. The sequence continues at coordinate 303,635 of NZ_JABVYQ010000001.1, read as the reverse complement.
TAGATTCATGATTAACTTCTCAAACTTGCTTACTCCATCTCCTTAAGAATATGCTCTGGAATCATCACTACTTCTGTCGTGATCACAGGTTCGTTATATTCCTCATCAATACACTCATACCAGAACGCCAAATGTTTTTTATCAATTTCGTGTTCGGACTCTTCTAGGGAAATCCCGCCTTCTCCCTGAACAGAGAACCAGTAAAGAAACTCTCCTTCCTCATTTCGCTCGCGGAAGATTGCTTCGACATGCATTTTTTAATCTTTGAGCGTCAACAGCACCTCGTTCATATGTGTGTTTAATAATTCCATCCATTCATCCACCCGCTTCGATTTTCCTTCCTTTACGCGAAATTTGCTTAATTCTACTTTCATCTCATGCTTCCACCTTTCTATTCATTGATGAACTTCAAAATATAGAAAGAAAGCAGTATATCTTGTATGCCATGCCGAAAACGGTGGAGATAAGCGTCGCATAATAGTCATCAATGTGACCGTGCGCCACAAGACAACTAACAGAAAAATGATATAGCATACTACATCGAGCAGCATCCCTTGCTTAGACGTTCGTTTTTCACCTTATCTTTCTACTCTATTTCGCTTCCTATCTATATCATTCCTTCTATAATTTTACACTTAACTAGTTTGCCTTTGCGCGATCACAGACAGCGCATTCTCTTGCACACAAACAGTAACGCTCCCAGAGCCGATATTTTCCCCATCGGCATGCAAAGGAAGAAGAGAGCTAGTATGTATGTGAATGTGTTTCCCGGCAAACACTTTCACTTCCTTCATTTTTATATGCCCTCCCCAAAAAACCGTCACAAATAACAGCAATATTTTTAACCGCGATATTTGATCAACGACAATGATATGGAACAGGCCATCATCTGATTTTGCGGACGGCGCTATTTTCATTCCTCCACCATAATAGGAATGGTTCGATATCGTGACAAGCCAAGTCCGCTCAAATAAATGCTTCTCCCCATCAATCTGCAAAACTACTTTGGCCGGCTGGTAGAAAATTAATTCTTTCATTAAATAGAACACATAGACAAATTTGCCAAGAGAAAGGCGATTGAACAACGACTTTAGTTTGGAGCGATTTACTTTTCGCGAAATTTGCGCATCAAAGCCGCAGCCTAAATTGTTCACAAACACCCCTTCTTGTACATGCGGACCTGCAAATTGGCCAATATCATAGGCAGAAAAACAATGGCTTTTCAGTAATAAGAGAATGTGCTCCAACGCTTTTCGAGGATGATTCGGAATGCGGATGCCGCGCGAAAAGTCATTTCCCGTGCCTGCTGGTATATAGCCAACAATACCGTGCTTAAATGGAAAGACACCGTTTGCGACTTCATGGACCGTGCCGTCGCCGCCGATGGCAATAATGGCGGCAGTTTCGCTCGTACTCTCAATGATTTGCCTGGTAATTCGTTTCCCATCACCTTGCTTCTCTGTAAAAAATACTTCATATGAAATATGTTTTTTGCGAAGAACTTTCTCTAATCTTTTCCATACCTTTTTGCACCGCCCATTTTTCGCCGCTGGGTTGACAATAAAATAAAGTTTCATCCTTTCTCCCCCATAAAAACTCCGTTATCAATTTTTCTCAAGGATGCTGTATGTTTATGTGCATATACATTAAATTAACGCTATTGTACATTATTTCTTTAATTTTTATGAAGTAATATCCAGCAAATTTACTGCATGCGTGTCATCCTTATCTATCACTTCGAGCTTTTAAATCTAGTTTTGCAATATTCTCATAATAATGTAAAATGATACAATAAACACATAGTTATTTGATAATTTAAAATTTTAATTGAATAAATATAAAAATATATGGTAGTATGGTAATAATCTGCAAACCAATAAGCTACCGTCTATGATCATGCTGCATCATTCGTCATCAGAAGGAGGAAATGCCTATGATTGTAACAAAAGAAAACTTAAATCCGTATGAAATCGTCAAAAAACAAATTGAAACAGCTGCAGCGAAACTAGGTTTAGAACCGCACATCATTGAAATTTTAAAAAGACCGATGCGAGTTCTCTCCGTATCATTCCCTGTCAAAATGGACGATGGTTCCATCCGAGTATTCGAAGGATATCGCGCTCAGCATAACGATGCTTTAGGCCCTACTAAAGGGGGAATCCGCTTTCATCCTGATGTTACACTCGATGAAGTGAAGGCATTATCAATGTGGATGTCGTTTAAATGCGCTGTCGTCGGACTTCCTTACGGCGGCGGAAAAGGCGGAGTCGTCTGTAACCCGCAAACATTAAGCCGTGGAGAATTAGAACGAGTCAGCCGCGGATTTATCGAAGCCATTTCGCAAATCATCGGCCCGGATAAAGATATTCCTGCGCCTGACGTTTATACAAATTCACAAATCATGGGTTGGATGATGGATACATATAGCCGCATCAATCAATCTTTCTCCCCAGGCGTCATTACGGGAAAACCGCTCATCATCGGGGGATCGAAAGGAAGAAATGAAGCAACCGCGCACGGTTGTGTCATTACGATTCAAGAAGCGATGAAAAAGCTTGGACGTCCGTTAAAAGATGCAACCGTCGCGATTCAAGGATTCGGAAACGCGGGAAGAACCGCCGCCAAACTGCTTGCAGAACTGGGATGCAAAATCGTCGCTGTCAGCGATTCCAAAGGCGCTATTTATGACCCGAACGGATTGGATATAGCGAAAGTAGAACATTTGAAAGATCATCACACTTTGCTCGACTACGGTGCGGAATATCAAATCGATCCTTCCGCTTTATTGGAACTGAAAGTAGACATTTTAATTCCTGCCGCTTTGGAAAACGCGATCACATCGGAAAACGCTGACCAAGTTCAGGCGAAAATCATCGCAGAAGCGGCAAATGGCCCAATCTCTCCGGATGCAAACCGCATCCTCACAGAGAAAGGAATTATCGTCATCCCTGATATTCTTGCGAACGCAGGCGGCGTAACCGTATCCTACTTTGAATGGGTGCAAAATTTAATGAACTATTACTGGAGCGAAGAAGAGGTGAACAAAAAATTAACGGACATCATGGTGCAAAGCTTCCACGCCGTTTATGAAGCAGCGGAAGAGTATGAAACCGATCTGCGCACAGCCGCTTACATCATTTCGTTAAAACGAATCACAGAGGCGATGAAAGCGCGCGGCTGGGTATAAAAACTAGAAGCAGCTTTGAAACGAAGCCCCACTTGGGGGCTTTGCTTTTTTCTGTCTATTATTCTCTTTTTCATTTCTTTTCCGCAACAAAAAATCCGAACTCGTTTGTGAGTTCGGACTGAATTTCTGTTATTGTTGTTGCTGTTTTATATCCTCTCCGATAATTTTCACCTCTAATTCAAGATCAACGCCGAATTTCTCTTTTACCGTCCTCCGCACCATTTCAATGGTTGCAATATAATCGGAAGCGGTGGCGTTGTTTTTATTAATAATGAAACCAGCATGTTTCGTCGATACTTCCGCCCCGCCGACTCCTTTTCCCTGCAGGCCGCTGTCTTGAATGAGTTTGCCCGCGAAGTATCCAGGAGGCCGTTTAAATACGCTGCCGACCGATGGGTACTCGAGCGGCTGCTTTGATTCACGCTGGAACGTTAAGTCGTCCATTTTTGCTTTAATTTTTTGCGGATCGCCTTTTTCGAGCTGAAACACGACTTCAAGCACAACGTCGTGCGTCTTGCTGATAATGCTCGTGCGGTAGCCTAATTGCAAATCATCTTTATACATCGTCTTTAGCTCGCCTTTTTGCGTGACAACCTTCACATGGTCCAGCACGTCTTTTACTTCCCCGCCGTAGGCTCCCGCGTTCATCATAATCGCGCCGCCGACAGAGCCAGGGATACCGCAGGCAAATTCGAGTCCTGTCAAGCTATGTTCCAAGGCGAATCGGGAAACGGTTTTAATGTCGGCACCGCTTTGCGCGATAATTTTTTCTCCTTCCACCTTTATTTCCGCAAGATGTTTTAACTGCATAACAATACCGCGAATGCCACCGTCGCGGACGATCACGTTCGATCCGTTGCCAAGCAACGTAAAAGGAATCTGAAATTTTTCTTTTAGTCGAATAACGTCAACGACTTGTTCATACGTCGTCGGCCAGACAAGAAAATCCGCCTTGCCGCCGATTTTCACTAACGTATGATATTTCATTGGTTCATCGCGCAGGACATTTTCTTTCCCGCAAATTTGCACTAATTCTTGATAAATCACATCATTTGCATACATCGCTTTTCCCTCTTTACTTTTCTGTTCATTCATTTGGTGAAATACGTATATCCGCTTCTAATTTCACCTCGACATTTCCTTTTATCGCTCTTGATATCATGCAGCTTTTTTCTGCTTTTTCCGTAAGAAGCGCCGCTTTTTGGACATCTTTGTCCGTCGCTCCAGCAGACAATGTAATCGCAGGACGATGAATGATCGTTTTGTACGTGACCACACCCCGCTCTACCTCCACAATTCCTTCCGATTCCATTGTGAGTTCATCGACCGGAATGGAAGAACGTTCTAACATCGCCGCAAGCGTGATTAAATAACATGTTGCTGCTGCACCTAACAACATTTCATCTGGGTTTGTTCCAATTCCCGGACCATCCATTTCTGATGGAACGGATACTTTCGTCTTCAACTGACCAGCGTCAATAAAGCCGTTGCCATTTCTTCCACCAGCCCATTCCGCTTTTAAATGAAAATGATGTTGTTCCATTACACTCCCCCCGCTTCGCGAAAAATCATCCATTTTATCCGAAAACGTCACATGACAATCCATCGTCTGCTTTTTCATGACGGAACACCATATTTATTTTACAATAAACACCTCGTTTTGGTAACGAACAAAATCTAATAACGTTCCCCAGTCAGTAAGCACTCTTGCCTATTGTAGTAAAATTTTTTTCGCATGGTAGAATAACCACTTTTCCATAACCATTCTATTTATATAGCCAGTCCTTATACAGACTAATGATGAAAAGAAACATAAAAACGATGTCATTACATATTTATTGCAAGACATAATGCATACATCCATCAGCTCGCCATAAAAGAAAAGCTGATTGGCAGAGGAATTGCTGTTTCCCATCAATCAGATATACAATGGCAGTATTGAAGTTTAGGGCTTTCTTTAAAGATTCATCCAAAATCCATTTTGTCCGCCCCAATCTACATCAATCGTTTTGTTCACAGCACCCACTTCAACCATTAAATTTTATCTTCTTCATCTTAACTGAATTTTATTGGGTTCCAATATTCCATGTGCTTTTAGCTCTTGTATTTTAAAACATCCTACCAATGATGAAAAAGAGAATACAAATCGAGATAAAGAAGCAAGAGGCCATTTTATATAAACTAATTTTCGGCATGATAAAATTTTTATAATATAATCATATTAATATTAAAAATATGCTTTTTTTATTCAAATTTTATTCAAATTGTAAGCGCTATATATCATTGAAATTTAGTTTTAATAACTTTAAAATGATAATGTGAGATTATTCACAAATAATTATCAAACAAAAATATTTTTGGAGCATTATGTGAAATATTTCACAAAAACAGAAATTTTCTAAGGAGTGACCGAGATGGGAAAAACAACAAGAAAAGTGGCGATCATCGGTACAGGTCTAGTAGGTTCAAGCGCAGCTTACTCAATCATTAATCAAGGAATCTGTGAAGAATTATTAATGGTCGATATCAACAAGGAACGCGCTATAGGCGAAGCCTTAGATTTATCACATTGCATTGATTTTACAACTTCAAGAACAAAAGTTCGTCCTGCATCATACAACGACTTAGAAGATGTCGATGTGGCTATTATTACTGCCGGCCCACCGCCAAAGCCGGGACAAACTCGCCTAGATACACTTGGAATTGGCGCTAAAATTATGGAAGATATCATTCCACAAATTATGGAGAGCGGTTTTAATGGCATTTTCTTAATAGCTTCCAACCCAGTTGATATTATCACATATCATGTTTGGAAACTATCCGGCTTACCAAGAAATAAAGTGATTGGAACAGGCACTTCGTTAGATTCTTCGAGATTAAAAACCTTTTTATCCGAAATTTTAGATGTCGATCCAAGAAGTATTAACGGCTACATGATGGGTGAACACGGTGATTCGCAATTTGCGGTCTGGTCTCACACTTACGTAGGTGGCAAGCCACTTCTAGAAATTTTAGAGGAACGAAAAGAAGAACTTGGTGAAATCGATTTAGATCAAATTGTCAAGAAAGTTAGAAAAGTAGGTTTTGAGATTTTAAAAAGAAAAGGGACCACTTACTACGGTATCGGAAATGCATTAGCTTTTATTACAAAATCGATTTTCAATGACGACCATAAAATCATCGCCCTATCTTGCGTGTTGGATGGGGAGTACGGTGAAAGAAATATTTGCACAGGCGTTCCTGCCGTTATTACTCGCGAAGGAATTAAAGAAATTGTCGAGCTTCGCTTAACGGAAGAAGAGAAAGCAAAGTTCAGACAATCCAATGCTATATTGCGAAAATACATGGAAAGCATCGGCTATAAACAAGAGGCTTTATCCATTGTGTAAGTTGCTTTGTGAAAAACTTCTGGAAAGAAGGAGTTTCTTATGAAAGTGTATGTGATGCCAAGAATTTTTAAAGCTTCAACAGGAATTGCACAAGGAATTTTTGTTACGCTCGGTATTGGTTTACTTATTAAAAACATAGGAACAAACTTTGGAATTGATGCACTTGAACAAATTGGTACGATTTCGATTAGTCTGATGGCACCAGCAATCGGTGCGGGAATTGCCTTAATGCTGGGTGCAAACGCCCTTGTCATCTTCTCGGCAATGATTGCAGCAGCAGTCGGGGCAGGTGCATTAAGCATTACAGATGCAGGTGTTCTCATTAAATCAGGAGAACCAATTGGAGCACTGCTGACGGCTACGATTGCAACTTATGTAGGCAAACGAATAAGCGGAAAAACAGCTCTCGATATGATGATTGTTCCATTAGGAACCATGTTAATAGCTGGATTGGCCGGGGTATGGTTATCACATGTAATCGCTCCTGTTTTAACAATGGCAGGCGAGATGATTAAATCATCAACTGCAGGTAACCCACTGCTTTCGTCTATCGTTTTAGCTGTCGTTTGGGGATTGTTCTTAATCTCACCGGCATCATCCGTGGCATTAGCGATGGCCTTAGATTTAAACGGCATTGCAGGAGGAGCAGCTTTAGCAGGCTGTGTGGCGCACTTCATCGGATTCTCTATCATATCTTGGAAAGAAAATCAACTTGGCGGGATTTTGGCCCAAGGTGTATGTACTCCTAAAGTACAATTACCTAACATTACAAAAAACCCATACATCTTACTGCCAACAGTAGTTGCCAGTGCGATTGTTGGGCCAATCTCCGCGTTAGTCTTCAAAATTGAAGCAGGAAAAGAGATTGCAGGTATGGGATTAAGCTCTTTTGTAGCTCCGTTACAACTGTTAACAACATATGATGCTGGATTTATTGTTCCAGCAATGCTCGTCACTTACGTACTTGTGCCAGGTGCAATCTCATATGCAATCTATTATATCCTTAAAAAGGCTGGAAAAATTAAAGAAAATGACTTAAGATTGCCGAACTAATATAAAACAGAAGGTGTCCCAAATCGGGACACCTTCTTTCTGTTTCTGATGGAGCATACCGAAATGGCGAACAGTGCCAGCCAAATTCAATATTTTAACGCAACGTTCACCGCAAAAACATACCGTAAAAAAACACAAAACCCGAACTCCACATTTGAGTTCGGGTTTCTTTATGATGATTCCGACTGGGCTCGAACCAGCGACCTCCACCCTGTCAAGATGAAACAGGAGATTTTATGAATTTTACTTAAGAAAGATAAGACCTTTTTACATTCGAAAAATGTTGATATATCAAGGTTTCCCTAATTTCAACATTCACTAGGTTATACCGAATTTATCGAATGGCACCATTTTGGGCACCAAATTTGGCACCAGAATGACACTAACAAAAAATCCTCTAAAGGTTGATGTGACAGGCTTTCTAAGCACATTAAAAATACTGGAGGGCTTAATAAGATGGATTCTACTAACCGTAAGGAAATTCTTGAATATCTTATTGGATTAATTCGACATGAGAAATATCAGATCGAAAGAGAATCGAAATAGGTTCCTGAGTTAGCTGATTATTAACTGCCCTTTTTTAGCCATAAAAATTCCCTTCCCAGATAGACTCCTAAGAACATCATATCAAATGTTCTCTTTTTTACTTTCTACCTGTAGGGGATAATACCAAGCCTCATCTTTCTTTTTTATAAAAAAGATATAGATGTTGGAATATATCCATACCCGTCTGCTTTCTATTAAAAGTCAAAATTATCTGGGTCTGGACCGACTCGATGATTCTGATTCAGGCCATCAATCCGCTCCATATCTTCTTCCGTTAACTCAAAATCAAATACCGATGCGTTTTCAACAATGCGATGTTCTTTTGTAGTTTTTGGAATGGTTACAACGCCGTTTTGTAAGTCCCAACGTAAAACGACTTGAGCAACAGATTTGTTATACTTATTTGCGATCTCTTGTAGAACCTCATTATCTAGTAATTGACCCTGCATTAATGGAGACCAAGCTTCTAGCTGAATTCCATGTTTCTGACAAAACGACTGAAGTTCTTTTTGGGTTAAACGTGGATGGTATTCCACTTGGTTCACCATTGGTTTAATTTCTGCTTCTTTCATCAAGTCTTCAAGATGATGGATTTGAAAATTACTTACTCCAATAGCTTTTACTCGTCCTTCTTTATAAAGAGTCTCTAATGCTCTCCATGCATCTTTATACTTACCTTTTACAGGCCAGTGAATAAGGTATAAATCTAGATACTCTAAACCAAGTTTATTTAAGCTCGTTTCATAGGCTGCGATTGTAGATTCGTATCCTAAATCGGTATTCCAAACTTTCGATGTCACAAATAGATCTTCCCTAGAAATACCAGCTTCTTTCATTCCTTCACGAATACCTTGTCCGACTCCCACTTCATTTCCATAAATAGCTGCTGTATCAACACTGCGATAACCATATTTAATGGCTGTTTTCACAGCATTAACTAACTCGGGACCTTCTTCTACTTTAAACACCCCGATACCAAACCAGGGCATTTTTACACCGTTATGCAGAGTAGTTGTATCTTGTAAATTTTTTGCGACCATAAATTGACCTCCTAATTGTTATGAATTGAAATTGGATTCGAACTGTATTGCTGTCTACGTAAGTATCTGTCACCTCCCTTCAAACAACATTTCATAATTTTGGTTTATCGATTAAATTTTACCGACAAAGAAAGCAAGCATAGTTGATAGCCATTGCATTCTGTAAACGTATGTTGAAAGATCGGGTTTTTCGAATTTCTTTCCTTCTTTATCTAAATTCTACGCTACACTTTTTTTGATCTTTTCGCTCTAGGGCTCGACTCCAATCTGTTAAGATAACAGCTCCTAGAACCATTAATGCTCCTATCCACGGTGTATGAATAAGCCCAATCGAATCGGTGATTACACCACCCAGGTAGGATCCAATTGCGATTCCAGCGTTAAATGCTGCAATATTAATCGCAGAAGCCACATCTACTGCACTCGGTACAAAACGCTCAGCTAGCATTACTACATATACTTGCAGTCCCGGCACGTTCATAAAAGCTAACAATCCCATTAAGATGATCGTAATTAATGCAGCTACTTTAAATGGAACCGTGAATGTTAAGATACAGAGCACAATGGCTTGCACAATAAACATATAAAATAATGCACCAATCGGATTTTGATTAGACAACTTTCCACCCATCACGTTACCAATCGCAATGGCAACTCCATAGATAAGTAGAATAACAGCAACTGTCTTCTCATTAAATCCAGTGATATCTTGAAGAAGTGGAGATAAATACGTAAAGACAACGAATGTACCTCCATATCCTAAAGCCGTAATAATAAATAAAAGTAATAAACGACCATTTGTCAAAAGTTTGAACTGATCGCCAAATGTAGTACGAGCACCTTTTCGTAAATTCGATGGAACAAGAATACTGTTAGCGATGAAAGCAATAATGCCGACAACAACAATAAATATAAAAGCAAGCCTCCAGCCGAACTGCTGCCCAATGAATGTGCCAAAAGGTACACCCGTAATAGTTGCTACGGTGAGACCTGTGAACATAATGGAAATAGCACTAGCTCTGCGATTTTCTGGTACTAAACTTGCTGCGATAGTGGATCCAATTGACATAAACACCCCATGTGAAAAGGCTGAAAGCACACGAGCAACTAGCAAAACACCTATACTAGTAGCACTAACAGCAATGCTATTACCAATAATAAAAATAATCATAATCCAAAGTAATAAAGATTTACGTGACATATTAGACGTCACAGACGTCAGGATAGGTGCTCCAAAGGTTACCCCTAAAGCATATAAGGAAACTGTTAACCCCGCCGTTGAAACAGAAACTTGTAAATCTTGAGATATAAGTGGTAATAGTCCTACACTAATAAATTCTGTTGTCCCAATGGCAAATGCACTCACTGCTAATGCCAGCAATGCCAATGTACTTCGTTTTTTATCTAAAGTCATTTTTTCGCCTCCTAATCATTGTTTCAATCTCTGCAAACAAACTATATAAATAAAAGAGGATGGTTAAAACCGGCCGGCAAATGTTATTATGATATATATAATTCACTTAGGAAAGTACGTACTTTTAAGTAATATAGATACTTAAAAGTGCTATAGATACTTTTTAGTACCTATTGATTAGGAGGAAGAAATATGCAGAAAAAGAAGTACAATATTCCCGTTGAAGCAACACTAGAAGTGATAGGTGGAAAATGGAAATGCGTGATCCTTTGCCATCTAACACACGGTAAAAAACGTACAAGTGAGCTAAAACGTCTTATGCCCGGCATTGCACAAAAAATGTTAACTCAACAATTACGTGAGTTAGAAGAGGATGGAATCATTAATCGTATTGTTTATAACCAAGTTCCTCCAAAAGTGGAATATGAACTTAGTGAATATGGGTGGAGTTTAAAAGATATTTTAGACTCTTTATGTGCATGGGGAGAAAAACATATTACCAAGGTATACGGTGATAAATTTGCTGTGTTAGAAGATAGCGTTTTAAATGATAATCTGAAATAACGTACATTGAATAGATGGAACTCTTTCATTCAGTAAATCTTAAATCATCGTATTGGTGTAATCAACGGAGATAAAATTGGTTCTCCCGCAATTTTGATGAAGAAGTCGAGGATAGATTTATGTGGTTCACTAATATTTTTGTAGAAAAGTATTAAACGAATTGGTAAAGGACTTTTTTGCTCAGTAAATCGAACTTGGCTCGCCCATACATTTGCCGTTTGATGACCTTTAGCCGGTTTACTTGTCCCTCTACAATGCCGTTGTTCCAAGAGTAGGATAATGCGTGTTTGACCGATTCTATATCAGATCGTATGTATGTGATAATTTGTTGTATTTCATGTATCTTACTGTCTTGCGCTGTAGGAGCCATTCCTGAAGTGCTTGTTCATTCTTTTGTTCGTTCATCAGCTTCTGGAAGGCTTGAATAACGGATTTTAGCCGATGCAAAGCTTCATGTTGTTCAAATAACTTGTCAAAGACGATTTGTTCCTCCTGTGTAGGGAGAAGTTGGGACCACAAGTATGCTTGCAGTTTATATCTAGAAATACGAATCTTGTTTGTGTTTTTTTCATTCATTTCCCTTTTTCTTAGCCTTGCAATAAGTCCTTTAATGTAGAGAATGACTTATCATATCCCTGCTTTTGTATCACAGAAAAGATATGCTGGACCGTTGCCTTTGCTTGCAGAAGCTCTAGGATTTCCGAACGGTAGGGATCGGCACTATGCCTGCCGCGCCATGTATGTTTTGGGGGCTTTTTCATCTGTAAGTATTTGGCTAATGTTTTTCTATCTATGCAAAACTCCCTTATGATGTCTGCTTTACGTTGACCTTCCTTATACCGTAGGTGTACTTGCTGAATCAGCTCCCATTTTCTCTTCTCACTAGCGGTGAGAGGATGGTACTTTTGTCTAGAAGGTCTGTGACCATCTAACTCTGCAACACCAATAGAAATATGGCGAGGAAAGCTTTTTTTAAAAACTGCTCCACCTTTTGCGTTAAATTGTGAAAGAGATGCCAACGGTCTGTAATTTGTACTGCGTGAGGACATCCTTCACGAATTCCTTTTGCGTATTCTGTGGAACCGTCACGAGTGACAACTTGAATAGAAGGATATTTTCGCAGCCAGTTAGACACCTCTTGTACTGTTCGATTTTCCAATAACACAATCGGCTTTTGGGTTTGTAAGTCACAAACGATACTTCCGTATCGTTGCCCTTTTTTCATCGCCCAGTCGTCAATTCCAATGATAATAGGTTGTGTGATGGGAGGTATTTCTTCCTTACGAATCAAATACAGAAAACTATCTGCACTTGCAGGAATCCCATACTGTTTCGAAACTTTACTTGCAGTTTCTGCACTTAGGGAAAAGGCAAGATGTTTGAGAAAGGTGGTCAAGCGATTGGTACGTCTAGCATAAGGAGGCCACCAATCGGAAGGTCGCTCCGTAAAAATGCGTTGTGAACATGCAGAATGATCACAAAAGAATTTCCTTGCACGCACATGCAGAAAGACTTGTAACGATAAAATAGTTATATCCTGAATCACACGCCAGTATCGACTGTGAACATAGGAAGAAGGCATGTTACATGATGGACAAAGATTAGATTTTTGTTGAGATTGGATATACAACTTTACGCACGAACGATCAACAGAATAAAACAGCAGCTTCCAATCCTTATAGAATGTTTGCAGTTCCAAAATAAAACCTCCCATGGTAATAGTTTATTACTATAATGACCACGAGAGGCATTCACCAAAATTGCGGGAGAACCATTTTATCATCAGCTTTAACAGGGGATGCCGCGTATGACAGCGAAAAGGTTCGACAAACAGTCGAACAAGCAGGAATCCTATTCCTTTCCCCCATCAACCGCCGCAATAGCGAGGAACGGAAAGATGCCTATGGCCGGGTTCTTCCTGTCTTGTTGAAAACGAGATTTGGCCAATGGCTGTTTGGGCTTCGCGGCGGGATTGAACGGGTATTTAACGAGTTAAAGAGCGATGGGGTGGAACAACCCCCGATGATATGGATTTCATCGATATTTACTGCATGTGTTATGCTGTATCCTTATGCATAACTTCAAGTTTTTACTCTAGTTTTGCAACACCATCAGTTAATGAGTGAACAACTTGAACTTATTATATTAGTTATTACAATCTTCATGTTTTTCCCTCTTCTTGTTGTTAAATCAACACAATGAAAATCAAATCCCTCTCAGATCGGGTTCCGGAACAGTGTATCAAATGTGTTTCTTTTATTGTCTATTTGTAGGGAGATAAAATACTGTTAATATGTTACTTTTTTACTATTAATTCATAAAGCCGTTTTGAACCAATATATACTACATGGATAGATAAATACATAAGGAACAAAAATAAGGAAACATAAAGACGACCTTTATCTGTCATTACAATTTCATTAGACACAAGAGAATAAATCAAAACATAAAAATAGAAAAAGGCAAGCATCAGAAGCGCTTCAGAAAGAAAACCTAGAATTCCTTTCGAGCGGTTCAAGATTATAGAAAAAATCGTATCTACCACCCCTGTTATGACTAAAGCAGTTAGGAAAAATTTCAGTATAATTTTGATAGACGAAAAGGTTCCGAACGAATTAATACGGACATCGGTTGTCAACGAAATAAGATGCATGACTGAATAAAAAAGTAGGAAAGGCAATGAGATAATAGCTAAGCACATGAAGGACACAACGGTTATTGCAAAGATGTGATCTGAAACAGAATATTTATTTCTTTTTTTTTTCATATCCAAAATTCACCTTTTTTGTAAATTTATATATTGGATAATAGAATTTTATGTGGTAATATAATACATGGAATAAAATACCATAAATTTGAGGAGGTTTCAATATGAAAAAGAAAACTTTAATGAAAACAGTAATTTTTGCAGCTTCATTTTCTGTTTTATGTACTACTTTCACACCTCTCTCATCCGCTTTTGCAGCTGAAAATGATAATACAGCAGTAGTTAATAATCAGGTAACAAACGAAACACCTGAATCTCTACTAGAATATATAGAAATTGAAGGAGCCCCTAGTACTGTAGAAGATACTAGAGACTTTATTCGGTATGCTGCGACTACAGAGGAATTTCAAAGCTATATCGGTGAAGAAATAGCTCAAGACGATGTAGCTCATGCTTCGGGAGTCGTAGGCGGAACACTAAAAGCTATTAAAGCATTTGGTTGGATTTGTAGAGTTGGTGGAAAAACTCTAAAATATGCTCTTAAACCTCTATCTCCTTCTAAAGCAAAATTAATTGATCAATATGCTAGAAAAATAGCCTATGCAACTGAAAGATTAGAGTCGGGAACAAAATCAGCATTAATTTCAGCGTTAAAGAAAGCAGGGGTTCCTGGTAAAACTGCTGATGCTTTAGCGGAAATTATTTTATGGCTAGTGTAAATAAAAATAAAATTAAAGTTAAATTAAAGATGACTCAGATGTTAAGAATAATTTGGGTCATCTCCTTTTTTTGATATTCAATAATACTTAATAATTAATAAAGGGGGTTAAGACCATACTAAAGAAAAATTTTCCAAGAGCTCTGTTATTAACAATCATTTTATTAATTTTCTTCTTTTTATTAAATAACTTCAAAAGCCATGATAATCCGCTAAAAAAAGAAGTTGGTAATTTAAAAATAAAGCAAAGAGAAGATGGTGATTTAAATTATAAGCAAACTATTACGTGGGGAGTTAAAGACACAGTAATTAACAAAATAAATAGTAATACAAAAGATATAATTAAGGTTGCAATTCTAGATAGTGGTATCAACAAAAATCATCCAGATTTAAAAGGACAAGTTGTTAAAGAATTCAATGCAATAAATCCTCAGGAACCAGTAATAGATAAGTTAAATCATGGAACAGCTGTGGCAGGAATCATTGCTGCTAAGGATAATTCTATTGGTATCAAAGGAGTTGCTCCAAACGTAAAAATATATTCAGTGAAGGTTCTGAACGATGATGGAGAGGGTACTATAGATAATATTATTAGAGGTATTAACTGGTGTATTGATCAAAAAGTTGATATTATGAACATTAGTTTTGGGTTTAAATCTAATAATCCAAAATTGAAATCAATTATTGACGAGGCAAGGAATTCAGGAATTATTATTGTGGCATCAAGTGGGAATAACTATATTAGAGAGGTTGATTATCCGGCTAGATATGAAAATGTTATTTCAGTTGGCTCTATTAATAAGGAACATCAAAGAGTTAGGTTTTCTCCTAGAGGAAAAATCGATTTTGTTGCTCCTGGTAGAGGGATATTATCTACAAACAATAAAAATGGTTATTCACTATTTGAGGGAACATCTTATTCAGCTGCTTTTATAACTGGTTTAATTGCTTTATATATGACTGACAATCCAGAATACAAATTATACAAAAATCAAGATGAACTAATTAGATTATTACAGGATAAATCTTTGGATCTCGGTGTTAAAGGAAAAGATAATGTATATGGATACGGACTTTTACAATTTAAATAATTGGGTGTAAACGAGTAAATTTCATTACAAAATTGAATAAAAGTTTCGTCTTTGCAATTCATTAAGAACATCGAGTCGTTCATTTGTTTTACTAAACTGATAGACGGGCTGTTATTTGAATGAGCCCGTCCTTACAAATAAGGATAGTTTTTTATTGATACAGTAAATGATCTTCAATACCTTAGAAATATGTTAAAAAATTATGTTAACAAGAACAATGAAGAATATATAAATGAGTTTAAAGCACATATTGAGAAAATTAAAAACAAAAGAAAAACGTCGTTATGATCCTGCCGTGTTTAGGCAGTTTTTCTATAAAACTAAAAAATCCCCCACCTGTTTGTGGCAATTATTAATGTAGTGTATGGCAATTAATTTATGTAGGCCCCAGCGGCCATACATAAATAAAAAAACCACTTGCCAACATTCCCTAAATACCATACCCTCCTAGTTGGGCAACTTGTTCAACGGGAGGTAATTAGGGAGATGTTAGCAGTGGCTGAAATAGATTATATCAGATATGGGGCGAATCAAAAAGGACGTTCATACTTCAGATATTGCCAAAAGAACGAATCATGATCCTAGAGCGATTAAGAAGTATGCAGAGATGGAGGACTTTAGCCCAACGAAAAGAAAACAAAACCGGAAAGCTAGAGTAATGGATCCAGTGAAACCTATCTTATATCTTAGATAAGTGGATTCAAGAGGACTTAACGAAAAAGAAAAAGTTTAGAAAACTGCAAAAATAATGTATGAAATGTTAAAAGAACAATTTGATTTCAAAGGGCCAGATCGTTCCGTTCGACTTTATGTAGCTAAACGGAAAAAAGAGTTACAGGAACAGAGTGAATCAGCAGCTCTTCCTTTAGAAACCAAGCCGACGACAGCACAAGTAAATTTTGGAGAAGCCCCTTTCGTCTACAAAGGGGAACGTGTCATTCTTCCTTTTTTAGCTCTTTCGTTTCCGTACAGCAATGGCTTTTATTTTCAAGTCATGCCTTCTCAAAACAGAGAATGCTTTTTGGAAGGATTAAAACGAATGTTTCATTACATGGGCAGAGTACCGAAGGTGATCCGTTTCGACAATTTATCACCTGCGGTGAAAAAGATCCTGCCTAATGGAGAAAGAGAACTGACAGAGGAATTTCAACGGTTTGTTTTACATTACGCGGGTTTGAATGTGAATTTTGTAATCCAGCAAGTGGAAATGAAAAAGGGCACGTGGAAGCAAAAGAGAATTACATTCGGAATAACTCTCTTCTTCCAGAATTAACGATATATGATTTGGAGCCTTGAATGACTCCTTATGGGAAAAGTGTGAAAGAGACTGGCAGAGGCCCCATTATCAAAAAGGAAAAACGATTGCCGAATTGTTTGAGGAAGAGAAGGAATGCTTTCTACAGTTGCCGGCAAAAGAATACGAATGTGTTCGGTATGAACAAGTTAGGGCGGATAAATATGGCTACATCCGGGTAGAGAATAAACTTTATTCCACTTCTCCCCGTTTTGCCAAACAAATGGTTTTGGCAAAAATCTCATATCAAGAGATTGAGATTTTGACAGAGGACTATGAACTCATCGTGAAACATGAGCGTTTGTATGGAACAAAGCAAAAATCGATGAAATGACTACCTTACCTTATCCTGATGGCTAAAAGGCCAAATGCATTAAAGTATACGGATTTTTACGAGAAAATTCCTTCAGAATGGCAAGATTATTTTTCACATTGTACCATTCAGGAAAAACAAAAAACGTTACAATTACTGACCGTTTTACTAAAAGAGCACGATTTTGAATTTCCACGCAAGCCTTACGGCTCGCTTCGCAATATGGGCATCCGAGTGTAGATTCCATTAAGCAAGTATTCTATCAGTTAATCAATGGAAGAGGGATAAGGGAACCCATCCAGCCAAAAATAAGCGTTCCCACTATGCCTGAAGCCTCTAGAGGACTTAGTCATTATGATCGATTTTTCGAATCCACTGAAGGTGAAAGATAAGTGGAAACGCAAATTAAAGAGTATGCCAAAAAACTAAAACTAAGTTGGATCCCAGCGAATTATCAAACGATTCAAGCAGAAACACATGAGGAATATTTACTGAAGCTGTTTGAGCACGAAGTGCAACACCGAGAGGAAAGAAGAATCAATTTATTACTGAAACAAGCAATATTACCAAAAATTCCGGATAAGCCTTTTGATTGGAAGGATATTCAGTTAGCCCCAGGCATGACAAGGGAATATATCCTTCAAGGCGATTTTATCGAAAACCAAGAAAACCTTATTTTTTATGGTGGAGTCGGAACGGGAAAGACGTTCCTTTCCACTCTCATTTCCATGAATACCATTAAGAAAAAGGGAAAGAAGTTGAAGTTTTACACTGCAGCTGCGCTAGTGAATGCGTTATTAGAAACAAATGACAAGGGATCACTAGGCAAATTTTTCAAACAAATCGAGAAATTAGACCTCTTGGTTATAGACGAATTGGGCTACATCCCATTGCATAAACAAGGAGCAGAATTGTTATTTCAAATCATTTCCATGTGTTATGAAGCTAAAAGTATCATCGTAACGTAACGACAAATTTACAATTTAGGCAATGGAATAATGTATTTGGTGATCCAATATTAACAGAAGCAGTGATTGATCGATTGATACATCACTCCCATTTAATCATTTTTAAAGGCGATAGTCATCGCTATAAAGATTCAATCTCACTCAACCAATGAAGGAATTTGGCAAGTGGCATTTTTAATTGCCATTTCATGCATTTTTTACTTGCCGAAAACATCCATATCGCCTCATAATCCGTAAGTTAGCAAGAAATTCATGCTCTATGTTTTTTGTGAATTATCTTCGTACCAGAACCCCTTTGTTTAACTATCCTGCCCGTTTGTAATAGGAAGGAAAAAATAAATACAAGAGCCTCCTACCGAAAAGTTTTTGTCAGGAGTCATTTTATGTAATCACTACCCCAATAACAGCCGTTCAAAATTCTCCAAACATACAGTCGTTTTCAAGAAAAATTTAACGGCCTTTCCCTGATTGAATATCAAGAAAAGACCGCAATAAACTCTTTTTTTCATTGTCTACTTGACAGGGTTATGTGCAAAATCGCCCCCTTTTTACTCAACATTAGTCTTATCTGATTAAAAAGTCTTCTTCTTTCAAAAGATGCTCTGGATTGCTGCCAATGCTATCACTGTGGAAGTAGTTTCGAATGACACCATCCAATAAATAGTTTGCTATAGATACCATTATAGAAATTTATGATGGTTTCTTTTTTTGCTCCTCTCATTTTCAACAATTGAGTTCCTCGTATGTTTCTATTTCTCTTTACGTTTGTAACACTACCTCCGCACTTAGGCTTCTCATCCTTTTCAAGCTGTGCATGATTGGATACTTTTCACGACCAAAATAATCATGAAGTTCTAGGTAGTACTTATAAAGCTCATCATAAATGCGTACGTGTTCTGGGATCGGAACGAAAGTTTCTTCCTTCACTCTTGCCATGTTTTCAGCTGCTTCGAAGATCGTATCGTAGCCACCATTCTCTTTCCCTGCGGCAACCGCTGCATACATAGCAGCACCAAGAGCTGCCGTTTGTTTCGAATCTGCAATTTTAATTTCCCTATTGGTAATATCTGCATATATTTGCATTAGCAATTTATTTCGTTGCGGAAGACCGCCGCATGCGAAAATTTCATTGACCGCTACCCCTGCTTCTGTAAAGCTTTCGATAATTTTTCTCGTTCCAAACGCGGTTGATTCTAGTAGGGCTCGATAAATTTCTTCTGGTTTCGTCGCTAGTGAAAGACCTACCAGTAAACCAGACAAATTGGCATCTACTAAGACAGAACGATTTCCATTCCACCAGTCGAGGGCGATGAGCCCGGATTGTCCCGGCTTATAAGTAGAGGCTTTTTCCTCTAAAAACTGGTGCACACTTATTCCTGCTTCTTCTGCTTGTTGGATCACATAGCTTGGTACTGCCTGTTCTACATACCAGGCAAAGGAGTCTCCTACCGCTACTTGACCAGTCTCGTAACAGTAGTAACCTGGAATAATGCCGTCTTCTACTACTCCACATATCCCTTCAATCGCTTCTTCTTTATCTGAAATCAACATATGACAAGTAGAAGTTCCCATCGCCATGACCAATTGTCCTGGACGAACGGCCCCAACAGCTGGAACGCCGGCATGAGCGTCAATAATCCCGACCGCTACGGCAATTCCAGGTAAAAGTCCTAAACGTCGTGCCATTTCTTCCGTTAGTTCTCCTGCTTTTTCACCGATCGAACGAACAGATCCACGCATTTTGGTTTCTAAAATATTCTCAAGGCGATCATCTAGCGCTTTAAAAAAAGAGGCCTCTGGATACCCTTTCTCTTTATTCCAAAACGCTTTGTACCCGCACGTATTACTACTGCGAATTAGATTATTAGTTAATCGATACGTCACCCAATCACAGGCTTCCATGAAGAGGTCTGTCTCCTCAAAAATTTCTGGCGCTTCCCTTAAGATTTGGAGGATTTTGGGAAACATCCATTCAGAAGAAACTTTGCCTCCATAACGACTTAAAAATGCCTCTCCTCTTTCTTCTGCTATGCGTGTAATGTAATCTGCTTCCTCTTGCGCTGCATGATGTTTCCATAATTTCACCCAACTATGAGGATTGTTTTCCCATTTTGGATGGAAGCATAATGGATTTCCGTTCTGATCTAAAGGTAAGATAGTGGAAGAGGTGAAATCAATTCCTATTCCAATGACATCTTTTGGATTGATCCTAGCCATACGGATGACTTCAGGAACGGATTGGTAAAGAACATCTAAATAGTCTCTTGGATGTTGTAATGCCCAATCAGTTTCAAGGCGTCTTCCGTTCGGCAATGCTTCATCTAGGACCCCGTGTTCGTACGGAGTGACATGAGTGGCGATTTCTTCGCCAGTTGCCACGTCAACAAGTAACACCCTTCCTGATTCCGTTCCATAATCAACCCCAATTACATATTTTCTTTCCAAACTATTTTCCTCCTTTCTACATATCGTAAAACAACTTTTTATTAAACTTTATTTATATAAAGGACCGTAAGCTTGACAAGCACGATAATCAGCTCCCATTAAGTCTGCCGTTCCAAAAGCACTCCAAGCACTAGGACGGAAGATACGTTCTTCTTCCACGTTATGCATGGAAACCGGAATGCGAAGCATGGATGCAAGAGTAATGAAGTCCCCTCCAATATGTCCATAGCTCAATGCACAATGATTGGATCCCCAATTGTACATGACCGAATAGACATCTTTGAACACGCCTTGCCCTGTTAATTTAGGGACAAACCATGTCGTTGGCCATGTAGGGTTTGTTCTTTCATCTAATGCATCATGAACATCTTGAGGTAATTCAACTGTATATCCTTCTGCAAGTTGAAGAACAGGTCCTAATCCTTCCACAAGATTGATACGTGCCATTGTCACTGGCATTCCACCACGAGTTACGTAATCAGTCGAGAATCCTCCACCGCGGAAGAAGTCAACGGCTGGACACCATTCTGTAGCTTCTAGACATTTCTTCACTTCTTCTTCCGAGATTTCCCAGAATGGTTTCATCGCAGGCTTTCCGTCTTTCTGTTGCTGTCCAGTTCCATCTAAAGCCGCAGGTCCTGAGTTAATCAGATGAATGATTCCGTTTGATGCCATTCCCGTCAATTCCTTACCGGTGACTCGCTTCACCGCTTCGGGACTCCAGTACGTACGAACATCTGCAAAAATTTGAGCAGCATTTGTTAAAAGGTGCCCCAATAACATCGTTACTCCGTTTAAGGTGTCGTTTTCAGTCGAAATGATAAATGGCTCTCGTATCCCATTCCAATCAAAGGATGAAGACAAAATCGCTTCCATAAAATCTCCATTTGGCATAAAGTCAGTCCATGCTCGCTGCCCTTGGAAACCAGCTGCAATCGCATTGTGTCCTAATGCTTCTTCACCGAATCCTTTTTCTGCTAACTTGGGATTCCCGATCATGAGATCTCGTGCAATCAGGGTCATTTTAACGACTGTTTTCCAGTCTTCTTCTTTCTGTTTCGCTGTTCTTCGTAAATGAGGCGGATTGACATCACGGCCTTCTTTACAATGTTTCTTTACCCAAGCAAGTGCTTTTTCAAATTCTTCTTCATCATAAATATTCAATTTCATTCTTCGAATAAATTCACTCATATCCACATATTCGTTTCTCATGCCGAGATAATGTTGGAAAAACTCTTCATTCACAATACAACCTGCTATCCCCATGGAAACAGAACCCATCGAAAGATAAGATTTTCCACGAATGATACTTACTGCTAGGGCTGCTCTAGTAAATTGCAATAACTTCTCTTGTACATCTTCGGGAATCGATGAATCAGTCATTTCTTGTACATTTCGACTATAAATACTAAAAACAGGCAATCCCTTCTGATTGTGGGCTGATGAAGCTGCCGCTAAATACACAGCTCCTGGTCTTTCCGTCCCATTGAATCCCCAAATCGCTTTAATGGTAAGAGGATCTTGATCCATTGTTTCGGTTGGATAACACCAGGAAGGAGTGACAGTGATCGTAATGTCAACCCCTTCCCTCTTGAATTTTTCAGCCGCCTGGGCAGCTTCAGCTACACCCCCAATCGTCGTATCAGCAATGACACATTCAACTGGAGTACCATCCGGATAGCGTACATGTTCTTGCAAAAATGTAGAAACAGCAATTGCCATATTCATCGTTACTTCTTCTAATGATTCACGAATGCCACCTCGACGTCCGTCAATTACCGGACGAATTCCAATTCGTGGAAATTGCCCTACCCATCTTTTATTATTTTGTAATGTTAAAGTTAAGTTACTTGTTTTCACTATTTTTCCTCCTCTACCTTATTTTTTCTATTCCAAATTCTTTTATTGTTGCACTACACCGACTGTTAGCAATACATTCGCATATATCCTTTGCTCCCCCGTCACAATTGCTAACTTTACATTTTCTTCTTTACAAGCTTCATAATAAGCAAGCTGTTTTTAACAAGATTCTTCACCACCGATAATTAACAATTTTAGAAAAACGCCGCAGCTGATCCCAACATCCATTAGAACCTACTTAAGTATTTCATAGATTATCCACCAATTAATGGTATAATGGATTTTTAAATCATTTTTTAATCTTTCAGGCCTCATACTAGTAATACTTGGTACGGGACTTTTTATTTATTTGGGAAGAGAAGTTTCTGAACTTCTGGATCATTAAAATTATCCTTTGTTACAACTGTAACTCCCGTATCGATACGTTTTTCTACCTGTTCACCTTTGATAGCTTTTACAACATTTTTAACTCCCTCGTATCCCATTTTAAAAGGATTTTGTACAATAAGTGCCTTAATTGTGCCTTTTTTTAATTCGTTAATTTCGTCTGGATCTGCATCAAAAGCAACTAAGTGAACTTTATCCTCTAGCCCTTTTTGTTTAATAGCTTGTGCAGCCCCTAACGCTGATTTATTGTTAGCTCCGAATATTCCCACAATATCAGGATGAGCTGTAAGGATATCTTCTGTAACAGATAAAGCTTTTGCTTTGTCGCTTTGACTATATTGGATTGCTACAATTTTCATATCAGGATATTTCTTGATACCGTCTTTAAATCCATTTTCACGCATTACAGCTGTAGCTGCTCCTGGAACAAAGTTAACAACAGCCACTTTTCCTTTTTTACCAGTCATTTCAGCCAATACTTTGGCTGCTTCCTCTGCCGCCTTTTCATTATCTGTTGCAATAAAGCTTTGAGGTTTATCAGAATCAATACCAGAATCTACTGTTACAACCGGAATTCCAGCATCTATTGCTTTTTCTACAGGTGCAACCAATGCTTTTGTATCAGAAGCCGCTAATACAATCCCATCCATACGCTGATTGATAGCATTTTCAACAATACTGATTTGTCCTGCAATATCTGTTTCTGTCGGCGCTCCTTTAAAAATTAAGTTAACTCCTAATTCTTTAGCAGCCTTTTCTGCTCCAGCTTTCACAGTTAACCAGTATTCAGAGTCTACAGACTTTACAATTAAGGCTACGTTTAATGGCTTACTACCTTCACCTGAGTTATTATTTTTACTTTCATTTATCGAGGATGAAGATGAACAACCAGATAAAATAACTATGAAAGCCAACATCATTACAAATGTTAAGTTAACAAATCTTTTCATTTCTTAATCCTCCTTTTATGAATCTAATAAAAGTATTTTATTTAGAATATTCTGTAATATATAGATGTAATTTCTCCTCTATCACCGCTTTCAAACCTCACTATTATTTACGTCTCATTTGATCAAGGTACACTGCTAGAACAATAACCACACCAATTGCTATTTGCTGCCAGAATGGTGTAACATTTAGAAGGTCTAGTCCATTTCGCAACACTCCCATAATAAAGGCACCTATAATTGTTCCTCCTACAGTTCCGACTCCACCCATTAAACTCGCTCCCCCAATAACACCAGCAGCAATTGCATCCAATTCATAACCCGTACCAGCTGAAGGTTGCGCAGAAACTAATCGAGCTGTCAGTAACACACCTGCCAAACCTGATAACAATCCACATACTACATAGATCATTAACTTGTGAAAGTTCACATTAATGCCTGATAATTGTGCCGCCTCTTCATTACTACCGATCGAATACACATAACGCCCAAAAATAGTTCTAGATAAAATAAAAGATGAAATAATCGCCACAACGATTAGAAAAATGACTGGAATCGGAATATAAAATATTGTTTCATTGCCTAGTTTCGTGAAAGTTTCAGGGAGCCCTGATACAGGGAGTCCATCTGTAAGTACAAGTGAAAGCCCTCTAGCCACTCCCATCATACCTAGAGTGACAATAAACGGCGGCAAATTACCCTTAGTAATGACAAGTCCATTAATAAAACCAAGAAGTGCTCCTGCAAGTATACCAGCAACAATCGCCAAAGCTGTCGGCCAACCACTAACAAGCAATTGCGCACTAATAACTCCTGACAGAGCAAGTATAGACCCTACTGACAAATCAATTCCTCCGGATATAATTACATATACTTGACCTAAAGCTAAAATTGCAATAATCGCTGTTTGCAGCGCAATACTTAATAAATTATCAATTGTCAAAAAGTATGGTGATAAGATTGTTAGAGTGACTGATAGTAAAACTAAACCTAAAAGCGCATACATTTTTTCAAATACAGCTTTTTTCGATTGTTTATTCTTAATTACAGCCCTCTCTTGACTTCCTATCATACTATTACCATTCATAAATAAATCCCCCTTTCAATTATTGACCTGTCGTCGCATAATACATCACTTTTTCTTGAGTTGCCTCTTTTCTATCTAAAATTGCTGTACACTTCCCATCATTCATGACAAGAATTCGATCACTTAATCCAAGAATTTCTGGCATCTCAGATGAAATAATAATAACTGCATTTCCTTCTCGAGCTAATTTATTAATTAGTTGATAGACTTCAATTTTAGCTCCGACATCAATTCCTCGAGTCGGTTCATCAAAAATAAAAATCTTGGCTTTGGTATGTAACCATTTTGCAATAATAACTTTTTGCTGGTTTCCGCCGCTTAAAAACTTTACCTTCTGTTCCATAGAAGGTGTTTTGATGTTCAAATTTTTTATAAACTCTTCTACGGTATTTATTTCATGCTTCTGATTAATAACCCCGCCACTAGAAATCACTTTCAAATTAGCCATTGTAATATTTTCTCTTATTGATAAGTTCAGAGCTACACCATTCTTTTTTCGATCCTCCGATAAATACGAAATCCCTCTTTCAATTGCTTCCCTTGGTGAATTGATTTTTACTTTCTCTCCATCTATATAAATTTGTCCCTCGGATATCGGATCAGCCCCAAAAATAGCCCTTGCAAGCTCAGTTCTCCCAGATCCCATCAATCCTGAGATTCCTAGAATTTCTCCCGCATGTAATGAAAAACTAACTTTTTTGAGTTTGTCCTTTGTCGAGAGATTTTCAACTCTTAAAATTTCTCTTCCCTTTTTAATAGTAGTATCTTTTGGAAATTTATCTTCTAGAGATCTTCCTACCATTAAACCAATTAACTCATCAATGCTTGATTTATCAAAATCTACTGTCGTAACATATCTTCCATCTCTCATTATGGTTACTCTATCGGCAATACGAGCAAATTCCTCTAAACGATGTGAAATATAAATAATTCCGACGCCCTTTTTCTTTAAGTCATGAATTCTTTCAAAAAGCTTGTCAATCTCTTGTTCTGTTAAAGCAGCTGTTGGCTCATCCATAATTAAAATTTTAGAGTTAATAGAGAAGGCTTTAGCTATTTCCACCATTTGTTGTTCTGCAACCCCTAAATCTTTCACAAGTGTTTTAGGTGATATATCCAGTTGAAGTTCATTTAAAATTCTCGTTGTATCTTCAAACAATTTTTTTCGATTAACTATGCTTGATAAAAATCTTGGTACCCTTCCAAAAAAAATATTTTCAGCCACTGATAAATGAGGAATGAGATTGAACTCCTGAAATATAATCCCAATCCCATGCTTTTGTGCATCCTTTGGGCTTTTGATATCAACTTGTTTTCCTTCTATATAGATGGTACCTTTATCAGCTTGATAAACCCCTGCTAAAATTTTCATTAGAGTTGATTTTCCAGCACCATTCTCTCCAAGAAGAATATGCACCTCACCAGCTCTTACGTTAAGCTGTACATTATCGAGTGCTTTTACTCCTGGGAATGTTTTATGGATGTTTTTCATTTCCAATAAAACACTCATTTACTTCACCACCTACCACCGTTTCTAATTAAGTACATTTTGTTCAGGTATAACTAATTTAGGTTTAAATATTTCAATAAAAGGCCCTTGTTCATTATTTAAACGTTTCAATAAAATATTACCTACCTTCTTTCCCATTTCATAAGGTTTTTGAACCACGGATATGATACCAGGTGATTTTAATAATTGAGCTGCTTCAATGTCACC
The DNA here is from genome assembly GCF_013357975.1 of Parageobacillus sp. VR-IP. Taxonomy (NCBI): domain Bacteria; kingdom Bacillati; phylum Bacillota; class Bacilli; order Caryophanales; family Anoxybacillaceae; genus Parageobacillus; species Parageobacillus sp. VR-IP. Next base: position 276,908 of record NZ_JABVYQ010000001.1, on the reverse strand, counting down.
AAATGAAGCAACAACTATATCTTCAGGGATAGAATATCCTCTCCGTGTTAATTCAAGAAGGACACCGAATGTCATTATATTGTTAAAAGATAGAATAGCTGATGGTTTTTTAGAAAAATTAAGGAAATAATCAACTGCTTTCCTTCCCCCATCTTGTGTGAAGGCTCCATTGAAAATATATTTTGTATCTTCTTCAATGCCATACTCTTCAAGAGCTTTTTTATATCCTTCATAACGTTCTCTACCAGTACTAACTTCTAATAACCCATTCACAACACCAATAAATCGATGTCCTTGTTCTAAAAGGCATTTCGTTAATTCATAAGTACTTTGAATATTATCTTCTCCAACAAAATCAAATTTTTGATCTTCAGCATCAATACTTCTATCAACTAAAATAATCGGTACCCCAGCTTGATTGATTTTCTCAACCATGTTTTCACTTCCACCAGCGGTTGCCAATACAATAGCATCCACCCTTTGTTCAAACAACAACTGTAACAATTTTTCCTCTTTTTTAGGATTTTCATCACTACTACAGAAAATTAAATTATAACCTTTTTGTTGAACAATATCTTCAATACCTTTCGAAATTTTCATAAAATATGGGTTTGAGATATCTGGAATCACAATACCGATTGTATTTGTTTTATGTTGTTTTAAACTTCTAGCAATCGCATTTGGTTGATAATTAAGTTTTTTTACAGCCAAATAAACCCGTTCTTTAATGTCATCACTTACAAAACCACTTTGATTTAACACCCGGGAAACTGTAGCTGTAGAAACTCCTGCTTCCATTGCTACATCTTTGATTGTGTATTTTGCCATTTTATCACCTCCTGTGAAATTACAAGTAATCGTTTACACAAATCCCTATAAAAATACCGATATAATCCATGTAAACGTTTACTTTTAATAAAAATATAATATAAAAAATTAAATTTTGCAATTAAATTTTCACAAAAGAAATAATAATTATATTATTATTATTTTTTTATATTTTTCGTTTATGTTGTAAATCTCATAAACTCGAAAAACAAAGGGTTATGGTGCAAAAATGCGTTTTATTTTTTACCTCCTTCCCAAATACGCTCCTTCCTTTGCCTCACCCCATTATAATTTTTGCTTCTGGAATTTTCGGACGCATAAAAAAGGGGTAGAAGGAGAATCGGTCGATGCTCCTTCTACCCCTATTATTTTTGTTCCACGACTGCTATTGTACATCGAGAAACACAAATCAGTTTCCCATCTTCATCAGTAACTTTGATATCCTAAACCATTGTTCTACGTCCCTTATGTAACGGTGTTGCTACTACCGTTACAATTCCCTCTCGTTTGCTTCGGATATGGTTCGCATTAATCTCCATTCCAACCGCGGCATACTTTTTCATGTCAATATTCAACATAGTAGCCATTGTTGCAGCAGTTTCCGCTAGTACGACAGATGCACCACCATGAAGAATTCCAAAAGGTTGCCAAGTCTTAGGACCAACCGGCATGCTCATTACTACTTTGTCTGGTGTCAGTTCCACGTAATCAATATCAAGTAACCCTATCAACGTTTCCTTGCTGCGTTCTTTTATCTGCCGAATAATCTCTTCTTTTTCATCTCTACAATATCTTGATCCGCCATTTCAATCCCTTCAGTACGATCTTAGTACTTACGTTGGTCTTTCCTGAAAGCACTGTAAAAGTCGTCAATTTAGGTGATTTTCTTTCGGAAGAGGGGCCCACTACCGCCGAGAGCCAAGATCCCAATTGCAATTGCTGTCCGGATAAAGAGCACCTGAATCCTATGGTGCTGTTCCTGCTACGGGCTCCATAAACTAAAACAAATCCACAAACAATACCCCCGGAATATACGAACCTAAAGCAGAACCTACTTGGTGGCTCATAAACAGCCATCCCGTAAGTAAGCCAACAGACTGGCCTTTATAGTATTCTGAAAGCAATTTAATTGTTGGGGCTACTGTTGCAAAGCCAACTAATCCAATGGATATTGAGAAAAACAGTAATAAAACAGGATAATTCAACAAGATCTTCAATCCAATTTCACTTGAGAAAAGTAAAAGAAAAACAATGGTTATAGCTCGAGCAAAGTAAAGGAATGATAAGATTTTTTTATTGTTCCAGCGATCGGCGAGAATTCCTGAAACCAGTGTTCCAATAATATTAAAAGCGGCCAATGTGCTAACAGCAGCGCTTGTAACTATAGATGAAAACCCACAGAGTTGGGTAAATGGAATGAGATGTGTATCCACATTAAACATGTAGTAGTAAATCCACAAATGAAAAAAGGATAAGTAAAAACAAAAATTTTCGTTCCAGTATGTTCCTTCAATTTATTGGCTGTTGATCTATTACTTTAGGCTTTTCATCAAAGGTATTTTCATATCCTAGTGCAGTTAATCCCAATTCAGAGGGTTCTAACTTCAAGAAGATAGCAAGAATGGGGCAGACAATAACGATAAGGAAGAAACCTAAAATAAGAATAGTCCCTTTCCATACAAATGATTCAATTAAAAATATAGAGCTAGGAACTAACACTATTTGTCCTGCCCCAAAACCTGCTTGGACCATACCTAATGCTAACCCTTTTTTTAGAGAACCACTTTGTCACAACTACGGAAGCCGTCACACCAGAAGCCCCGCCAAAACCAAGGGGTGCAACAATTCCATATAAAATAAACAACTGCCAAACAGAGGTGGCATAGAAGCTTAAAATGGTTACCATTCCTACAATAAACGTACTGAGAACAAAAATCTTCTTGACTCCGATTTTGTCAATCAGTTTCCCAACGATTGGCTGGGAGACTGCAAATACTAAAAAACTGACAAATGATATAGCAGAGATCGTACCTCCGGTAGTAGAGAAATACTCTTCCCATGGCTCCATAAAGGCTCCAAAAGAGTAACGTACTCCTTAAGAGGCTAAAACACCTATAAAAGAAACAGCTAATATAATCCAAGCATAATGAATTTTGCTATTTAATTTTTTCATCTATAGATATCACCTGCCAATTATTTCGGTTTATTTGATGATGTATAAAATTTTGTGTAAAGTATTTTGCTAGAACAAAAGAAAAAAGGTAGGGTATTCTCTGATTTGGCCATAATACATTCCAGAGAAAAGGGAACCCTACCTATGTCTAAAAGTATACCGAATGTCGACTGGGCTCATTAACTGGAAAGTGCGATTCGCCAGTTTATAAAGGAAAAATTAGAGCTGACTATGCGTGAAGAAATAAAAAATTTCCTCGAAATAGAACAGGCTGGAACGTCGAATATGAGAAACGGCTACTATCAACGAAATCTAGATACGCAATATGGCCGGATTGAAGGTCTTTTGGTCCCAAGAGGCCAAAACGGAGAATTTCAAACGCAATTGTTTGCCCCTTACCAACGCCACACCGGCTGGCTCGAGGAAGCCATCATCAGGATATATCAAAGTAGCATGAGTACGCGTGAAATTGGTAAGTTTATCGAACGAATTCTAGGAAATGCCTACTCCCCAACAACGATTAGTCATATCACGGATGTGGTAAAGGAAGACATTGTGAAATGGCATACACGTCCCCTACCCAAGCGATATTCGGTCTTATATTTGGATGGCTTGTACGTGAAACTTCGTCGAGATACGGTAGAAAAAGAGGTCATTTATGTCGTGTTAGGTGTAAACGAAGAAGGGTATCGTGAAATTCTCGATTTCTTCGTAGGTGGACAAGAAAGTGCCTACGGATGGCAAGAGATTCTTCAACAGCTCTACAAAAGAGGGATACAAGAAGTGCTTCTAGGCGTATTCGATGGCCTTCCGGGGCTGGAGGAAGTCTTTAAGGCCGTTTATCCGAAAGCTGATGTACAGCGTTGTATCATTCACAAAGTCCGTAATACCTTAAATCGTGTTCGGAAAAAAGATCATTGGAAGTGGCAGAGGATCTCAAACTGATTTATTGCGCACCGAATAAGAAAATTGCGTTACAGATGTTTCAACAGTTTGAATCGAAATGGTCCAGCAAGTATCCGAGAGAAGTTCAATCTTAGGCCAATGAGTGGGATGTCCTCCTTACATTTATGGATTATCCAAGCAGTATTCGAAGTGTGATTTATACAACGAATGCCATCGAACGAACAATCAAGGAGATTCGGAAACGTCTAAAGCCGATGAACAGTTTGAGCAGTTTAGAAGCCGCGGAAAAAGTCGTATAATTTGACCATCCAAGACTTTAATGAGAAATGGGCAGGACGAAAGTTAAGAGGATTTGCCGAAGCACAGGAAGCCCTCCAGCGAATGTTTGAAGAACGTTACAATTAGCCATATATTGTAAATAAACAAAATAAGGGGATTCACCCTTTCCACACAGGAGACTGAATATTCAGTCTCCTGTGTGGAGGAAACAGCCCCACTCTTTTCTAAATCCATTTCAGAGATACCCTATCTATCTTACATTACACAAAATTCTTGACGGTACCAAGATGATCTATGTGTTAAAGAGCTTTGAAAAAAGCATTCAGAAAAATAAATAAAACAACGATAGCAACGACAATAAGTACCTCTGCTTTACTGTTTTTTCCCTCTTCTTTTCTTTGCTGTTTTATCTCTCTGTATTTTTTTTGTACCTGTTTTTGTATTTGTTTCTTTTTATCATTCAATTTTATGCGCACTCCTTTAATTAAAAATGAGTACCAATTAATTATTACAAAAAAACAGTGTAACAAAACACTACTGAAGATACTAAACCTAATTGTATTTCACTAGATAATCCGAATAACCAAAAAATAATACGTGACACAGTAGACACATACTGCGTAATAAGTAAGGATAAAGCAAAAAAAAGATTACTCTCTCTTATCCTTTTCAAGTAACTCAATTATTCTATCAAGCTTTTGTTCAATGTTATTAGACTTGTTCGGGTGTTTTGTAACGAGTGAACGAACAAAGAGATAAAAACCGAAAAATATCCCAAAAATAATAAAAACGAACATAATAAACTGAAATATTAGATCGCCCATATTCATAATATTTCCTTTCTTTACTAGTTTTTGGATTATTATACCATAATATGTTGCTACGCAGTACGAAAAAATAGCGTAACAAAACACTAGAAGATACTAAACCTAAATTGTATTCCACCAGATGATCCGAATCCCCCTTTTTAATAAGTTAAATCCACACTTGTAATATTAGTTATACGGATGTATAGATATATCCCGTTACAAGACCGGAATGTATGCTTTTTCATATTAGTGGATACCCACTTTTATAGTTTAACGCTCCCTAAAAAGTATTATTTTGATAGTATTTACTTAGCCACATACTACACACTATTCCAGTTTCAAACTAGGAATGGGGTGTAATAATGAGTTTTGACAAGTTAATTAAAGAAAAGAAAAAGGATTTTATTTTCGAATTGATGTAGGAAAAGATCCAGCTACTGGTAAGAGAAAGCAAGCAAGTTTCGGACCGTTTCGTACAAAGACTGAAGCGAAGAAAGAACTTCTTAAAATTAAAAACCAAGTCGATGATGGAAGTTATTTTAAAGTACAGAAGATTTTTCAATGTTCATGGAGCGGTGGTTTAACACTTCTTATAAAAGAACAGTAGAAATAACTACCGCAAAAAGCAGGGAATATGTAATCAGAAATCATATTATAAAATATTTCCAACATAAAAAAATTAACGAAATTACAACATTTGATATTGACAGTTTTTATGCAGACAAGTTAGACAACGGGTATTCAGGCGCATATATACGACAAATGCATAATTTGCTCAATCAAGCATTTGATCAAGCTGTAAGATGGTCGTTGGTTAAAGTGAATCCTGTAAAGAATGCTAAGCCACCAAAAGTGAAAAGTGAAGAAAAAATAACATGGACAGTGGATGAGGTAAATCGATTTCTGAATCTGATTAAAAATAGCTCTACGGAGATACCTTACCTTCTTGCGATTTTCACAGGAATGCGACGAGGAGAAGTTTTAGGACTAAAATGGGATGACGTGGATTTTGAGAATAAAAAAATCCGCATCAAGCGCAGCTTATGCTTTGTCTCAGGCAAAGGATTAATTTTTAAAGAGCCTAAAACAAAAAAATCGAAAAGACAAATTTCAATTTCTCAACATGTTGTAAATGTATTAAAGAAACATAAACAAAAACAAGAATTTCAGAAGGAGAAATTGGGTACTCAATACCAAGACAACAATTTAATTGTCTGCACTGACGACGGAAAACCTCTTGATCCACGAAACTTGTTACGACAATTTTATCGCTTGATCGAAGAAGCAAATGTACCGCGTATAAGCTTCCATGATTTGCGGCATACACATGCAACCATCTTAATGCAGCAAGGCGAAAATCCAAAAGTGGTCAGCGAGCGCTTGGGACATTCTCGCGTCGGTATAACTTTAGATTTATACTCACATGTCAGTGATGATTTACAAGAGCAAGCGGCAGAGAAATTTGAAAATGCCCTGTTAAAACAGATTCAAAACCCTTTAGTTGACTAAAGGTGCAAGTTTTGTGCAAATTTTTAAATCCCGGAGATTTTAACACAATTGCCAATAAAACAAAAAAGCTTGAAACCCTTGATACGCAAGGATTTCAAGCCTCTCACCTTAGTGATTCCGACTGGGCTCGAACCAGCGACCTCCACCCTGTCAAGGTGGCGCTCTCCCAGCTGAGCTACGGAATCATGCTGTCCTGTTGAACACATTTTTTATTATATGGACGAGCAGCGGATTTGTCAAATACTTTTTTAAAAATTTTTTAGCGGTGATGAAAACGGACGAAAACAACATCATTCAAAAAAGGTATGCGCCCATTTTTTTGACGCATACCTTTTTCTTTCAACGCGCGGAAACGGCAGACGATGTTTCTTTGACATAGGATAACGCCTGCTCGAAATCGGCGATTAAATCTTCAACCGCCTCCAGGCCGACGCTAAGCCGCAGCAGGCCATCTGTAATGCCGCGCCGCTCCCGTTCCTCTTTCGGCATTGCGGCGTGCGACATTTTCGCTGGATACGATAAAATTGATTCAACCGCTCCTAGGCTGACGGCAAATACAGGGAGGCGAACGTGCTTCACAAACGTCCGGACCGCTTCTTCATCGGCAAGACGGAACGATAATACCGCGCCAAATCCCGATGCTTGATAACGTTGAATCGAATGGCCAGGGTGATGCGTGAGCCCTGGGTAATACACTTCCTCCACTTTCGGATGGCCAGATAAATAGCGGGCGATGGCGAGCGCTGATTCGGACGACTGCTTGAGGCGGACGTGCAGCGTCTTTAATCCCCGCAACACCAGCCACGCATCTTGCACCCCAAGCACGGCGCCAAACGCGTTTTGCAATTTATACAGCTGTTTCGCCAACTCCTCGTCTTTCACCACCGCAAGCCCCGCTACGACATCGCTATGCCCTGCTAAAAACTTTGTCGCGCTATGAAGAACGACATCGACGCCAAGGTCGAGCGGGCGCTGGAGCGCGGGAGTCATAAACGTATTGTCTAAAAACGTCAAACAGCCATTGGCTTTCGCCAGTTTGACAATTCCTTGAATATCGGTTACCTTTAAGAGCGGGTTGGACGGCGTTTCGACATAGATCACTTTTGTATTCGGACGAATATGAGTGGCCACTTCATGCAAATCGGTCATATCGACAAACGTATATTCAATGCCAAAACGGTTTAATACTTCGGTGATCATGCGATACGTGCCGCCATAAACATCTTCGGTCACGAGGACATGGTCGCCTTTGGACAAGAGAAGAAACGCAGTCGAAATCGCCGCCATCCCTGAGGAAAAAGCGAAGCCGCGCACGCCGCCTTCCAGTTCGGCAATCGTTTCTTCGAGCGCCTCGCGCGTCGGGTTTCCAGAGCGGCTGTAATCATATTTGCCAAATGTGTCAAAATCGAATTGATGGAACGTTGAAGCATGCTGAATCGGCACGCTTACTGCCCCTGTTTGCCGATCGATTTTCCATTTGTTATGAAGCAGTTTGGTTTGAAAGGAGATACGTTGTTCCATATCCTCTTACACCTCTTTCATATTTTTCAGCGCTTGCGCTAAATCGGCAATTAAATCTTCGGCATGTTCGATGCCGACGGAAAAGCGCAGCAGCCGGTTACAGACGCCGTTGGCAATGCGGACTTCCTCCGGAATGTCGGCATGCGTTTGCGTCGCCGGATATGTAATAAAGCTTTCCACACCTCCTAAACTTTCAGCGAACGTAATTAAGCGCAAACTTTGTAAAAAGCGGTTGACCCACTTTTCCTCGCGCAAGCGGAACGACAACATTCCCCCTCTTCCTGGATATAATACATCGGTAATATCTTCGTGAGACGCTAAAAACTCACTGATGCGCTTCGCGTTTTCTTCATGCTGGCGCATCCGTAGCGCCAACGTTTTCATGCCGCGAATCAATAGCCACGAATCAAACGGAGAAAGCACGGCGCCAATTGCGTTATGATATTCCGCAAGCCGTTGACAAAGCTCCTCTCCCTTGGCAACAACGAGACCGGCTAACACATCGTTGTGTCCTCCTAAATATTTTGTCGCACTGTGAATAACGATATCGGCTCCTTGCTCGATCGGACGCTGGAGAACCGGCGTGTAAAACGTATTGTCAACAATGAGAAGCAGTCCGTGTTTTTTCGCAAGTTTTGCCACTTCGGCAATGTCTGCTTCCTGCATGAGCGGATTGGTCGGCGTTTCCAAAAAAATCGCCTTCGTTTTTTCCGTGATCATGTTCTCTACTAATCGTATGTCGCGAAAATCTACATAATGAAAAGACAATCCGTATTTTCGCCAGCCACGTTCAAATAAGCGATATGTACCTCCATATAAATCGGCAGAAACGAGAAATTCATCCCCGCTTTCAAATAAAGCGAGAACTGTCTGAATGGCTGCCATGCCCGAACTGAATGCATAGCCTTGATCGCCTCCCTCGAGCTTGGCGATCGCCTCTTCGACGATTTTGCGCGTCGGATTGCCGGTACGGATGTAGTCAAACCCGGTCGACTGTCCAATTCCTTCATGACGGTATGCCGTCGAAAAGTAGACAGGCGGATTGACCGTCCCCGTTACTGTTTCGCTGCGGTTTCCGATTTGCGCTAACAATGTCTCCAGTTTCTCCACTTCTCTCTCTCCCTCTTTTATAAAATAAAAAAAGTCTTCTAAGAAGAAGACTTTTCCATACGTATGTCAGTGCTTCTTCTTATCTGCCGAATTGAAAAAATTCAATTCGCTGGATTTAGCACCTGGCCAATACTTGGCTGGTTGCTGAAGCTTCACAGGGCCAGTTCCCTCCGCTTCTCTCGATAAGAAAGCATCTTGCCGATATTCATTTTTCTGATTATCTTAAAATTTAACTCATTCATAATAATTTTGCAAGTAATTTTTTTAAAATTGAGTTATTTATTTATATAACATCGGAAAAACTTATCATGTTTTTCGCGCTGTCCGTTTTCATATGTTTGGACCAATTCCAGTATATTTCGTTATTTTACCGAAACAGTTTTTTGACAAAAATAGCAAAAAAAAGCTTTATTTTTTCAAAAACTTACACAGTTTAGCGGCGTTTATTAACATGTTTTAGCAAAAATATGTTACAATAACAAGTGAATCGTTGTTTTTATGGAGGATGCACAACATGGCGACACCAAAAGGAACGATGCATGATTATACGATCTACAGCAATGAGCTCGAAGAAGAAATAACGCTGCTTGCTTATTTGCCAAGCACGTTTTCTCCGCTTCATAAGTATTCTCTTCTTATCGCACAGGATGGGAAAGATTATTATATGTACGGGAAAATCAAAAGCGTTATCGAACAACTGATGGAAAGCGGCGAGATTGATCGCACCATTGTCATCGGAATCCCGTATCATGATGTTAAAGACCGCTACGAGAAATATCACCCAAGCGGAAAGAAAAACAGCCGTTATTTGCGTTTTTTGGCACATGAGCTCGTTCCGTTTTTAGATCAAACGTTTCCTACGTACCAAATCGGGAAAGGGCGCGCGCTCATCGGTGATTCCCTCGGCGGCACCGTCTCGCTGATGGCTGGATTGTTGTATCCGCATACATTTGGAAAAATTGCGATGCAGTCGCCATATATCGATGAAGGGATCATCGAAAAAATTTTACATTTTCCGGAACCACCATTATTGCAAATTTATCACTCGGTAGGTACAAACGAAACAGCAGTAAAGACGACGGACGGAAACGTGCGTGATTTTATCACTCCGAATCGAAAGGCACGTGAAGCGTTTATCCAAAAAGGATTTTTGTATGAGTACAACGAATTTGACGGCGGTCATGCATGGACATATTGGCAGCCTGACGTTCCGCGCGCAATTGCGCATCTCCTTTCGTTGTAAACACTACCATACTTTTCGGAATTTTGTTATAATTAAGTACTACTTATCATAAGGAGGGGTTTTTATGAAATATGGTATTGCTTTATTTCCTTCGAAGCGAATACAGGATTTTGCCAATTCCTATAGAAAGCGTTATGATAGCCATTACGCCCTCATTCCGCCGCATTTAACCTTAAAAGAACCTTTTGAAGCCGACGACCAGCAAATTAAAGAAATGGTGAAAGAATTGCGCAAAATTGCGGCTGAAACAGATCTCATCCCGTTAAAAGTGACAAAATTTAGCTCGTTTTATCCAGCAAGCAATGTGATTTATTTAAAAGTGGAGCCGAACGAAACGCTACAGCGCCTTTATGAACGGCTTCATAGCGGAATTTTTGACGGTAAACCAGAATACGTATTTGTTCCTCATATTACCATCGGCCGTGATTTGCCAAGTGCTGAATATGCTGATGTATACGGACAATTACGGATGCAAAACGTCCATTTTGAGGAAACGGTTGACCGCTTCCATCTTCTCTATCAATTGGAAAACGGCTCATGGACAGTATACGAGACTTTTCTTGTTGGAGGAAAGGAACAGGAGTAACATGAACGTGGTGGTCGGAAGAAAAAGCGATTCGTCATTATATAAGGATGCCTTGCTTGTTCGGCGAATCGTGTTTATTGAGGAGCAACGTGTTCCGGAAGAGGAAGAAATCGATGAATTTGAACAGGAAGCTATGCATTTTGTTTTGTACGATGGAGAAAAACCGGTTGGTGCTGGCAGATTTCGCCTGATCGATAACGGTCTCGGTAAGATCGAACGAATTTGTGTTTTGCCGTCATATCGCGGCCGCGGGGCAGGAAAACTGATTATGGAAACGATTGAGCAGTTTGCGAAAAAACAGGGTGTCCCAAAAGTAAAGCTGAATGCGCAAACACATGCAGAGCCATTTTATCAAAAACTTGGATATCAAACAGTTTCCGATGTGTTTATGGATGCTGGAATTCCCCATGTAACGATGGTAAAATCGCTTTAAGACCGTATCAAACGATGGTACGGTCCCTCACCTCATTTTCCCGGCAATCGATAAAGAATGGCTTCGTATGTTGATTGCTGTCTTCCCGTCTTGAACGAGCCCTGTTAAAGAAAAGCGATTATTGCCGTACGATATAGCAGCCAAGAGGAAATACAATTCCATTCGCTTCCCCAATAGATGCCCATTTCATGAATTTGCTCCGTACTTTTTAAGCTCGTTTCATGCATCTGCGCTTCGGCCATATAACCTTCATAATGTCTTTTTTCAGACTCTACAGGTATGGACAAACATGTTGATTAGCCAATAATCTCGCTCAATACACTATTTTGCCAATATGAACGGCCACTCTTTCCAATAACTTCACCGGCATTTTCAGTGTGATGACCATCATTTCTTGAAACAAATAAATGATAAATGGCAAAAGGGAGCTCCGATTTGGAAGGCTCCCTTTCGCCTATTTTTTGTTGTTCAGCATGTTGGCGATCGTGCTGAAGTCAAGCTGTTTTCCGTTTTGAATGATCGTTTTCACAATTTGGTCTTCCAATTCTTTCGGCACTTTCCGGTTCGCGATTTGTGCGACGCGCTGAATCACATGACGTACCGTTTTTTCATCTTTAAAGTTTGCATGTTGTAAGGAGTTTGCCAATTCCAATATGTCTTTCATGTTTACGCCTGTTTTCTTTTCAATATTTTTAAAAAACTGATTATCCATTTACCAACTCCTCCTTTTCCTTCTATATGGTATGAAATGAAAAAAAAGAAGTGCATACATGTGAAAGAAAAAGTACGAGCTGCCCGCCGAATAGAACAGCCCGTACCCGTTACATGGACATTAGCCGATAATTGAAGTACCGACAATAATTAACAAAATGAACAATACAACAATCAACACAAAGCTACTGCCGCCGCCAAAGCCGTAGCCGTAACCTCCGTAACCGTAACCTCCAAAACCGCAGCATCCAAAGCCCATAGTGGTGCACCTCCTTACGCTTTGTTACTTCATCCTATTCATCGTACTTGCAACCGGTATAGGCACATGTGGAAATATGTTAGCCAAATATGCGGAATAACTTGGCAAATTCATTTTCTTTTTTGGCAAACCACTTGTTGATATAATCCAAATTTCCTTGCACATCCTTTAAAAATTGATTGTTTAACTTTTCGATTTCCTGGATTTGCTTATCGAAATTTTTTCCCCATTGTTCAAATAGCTGAATAAACTGCTCATGCCCTTCTTTTCGCGAATTGACCCATGTTTCAAGCGCCTTTTCCAATTCTTTACTCACTCCTTCTCCCTCCTTCCTTACCATTTGTGTATGCAGCATATACATTGGTGTGCCAAGGCGTTTCAATTCTTTCTTTCGGACAAAATATGATAAAGTATAAACGACATCATTTTGTTCAAGGAGGAAAGGGCATTGAAAGAAATACAAACGGCCGAGCAATTCCAACAAATTATCTCCAGCGATAAACCGGTGGTTGTCAAATTTTATACAACGTGGTGCCCAGACTGCATGAGATTGAATATGTTTATCGATGACATTGTGAAGGAATATTCGCAATACGATTGGTTTGAAATCAATCGCGACAATTTTCCAGGGCTTGCTGAAAAATACCAAGTTATGGGCATCCCAAGTTTACTCATCTTCCGAAATGGAGAAAAAATGGCCCATCTCCATAGCGCCAATGCGAAAACACCAGAAGAAGTAAAAGCGTTTTTGCAGTCATTAACCGTATAAATTTCTACAAAAAGAAAAAGCCGCTTGTCGGATAAATATCCGCAGCGGCTTTTTCCATAAAAAGCTCTATTATAACGGTCGATGACCGCACCACCATACGAAATACTTCCTCATACTCCTGTTAATACTCAATCTCTTCATAATCTTTTGGCTGATGCGTAACATTGTTCCCACTGTGCATAAATTCGATCGATATTTCTTCATCCGTCGTATTTGCCCTTTGCCCGCGGTCGCTTTTTTTCAGTTCGATCGTAATTTCTTCATCGGTTGTTCGAGTTCGTTTTTGTTCCATGATGATGCCTCCCTTAGTTTCTTAAAAACGGCTCCACTTTTTGCAATAACGTTTGCAATTTTTCAGCATTTGTTTGATATAGCTCTTTTGCTTCTTTTGACTCTGTCTGCAAAGCGAATAATTCAAAGTCCGCTTGCACTTTTTTGATCGCTGCTAGCAGCAGTTTTTTCTCCTGCGGCTCGGAAACTTGAATTTTGTCATCATACAAATCCAATGTCAGCTGTCCGTAAGAATCAACTTGCGCCAAAAATACGTTTTCGATGGCAACCCCTTGCTTGTCTAGCTGCTGCTTGAGCCAGCCGCGGCTTAGCCCCATTGTCGCTAACGGCTCGTCTAAAATCATGCCATCCATAATAACCGTTTGCGGCTCTTTTTCTGATGGCGGATTTGGAAATACATCGCCGACCGTTAGCGGCTGTTTTTCCCGTTTCAACAGTACGTTTAAATCGCCGTTGGGCTCCAAAACGGCAAATTCGACATCGGCCACGCGAAATACATCTTTTTTGCGGAGTTGTTCAAGAAGTTCATCTACTGTATACTTTTCGCGCTTTAAATTTTCCTCTAATATTTTTCCATTCTTGATAAAAATAGTGGAGTTTCCTTCCACAAAATTACGGAATTTTTTATTTCGTAGTGAAATGCGAGAAGTGAGCACGGGAAACAACGACCAAATCAAAATGCTGGTAATGCCTTCCTCCAAGCTAATACCTAAATCCATTGACAATGTTCCAGCGATATCACCGACAGTAATACCGATGATATACTCAAAAAATGAGAGCTTGGATAGTGGCTTTTTCCCCAGTATTCGCGTAATGATAAACAAGCCAATGATGATGGAAATCGAACGAATTGCTACTTCTAACCATACAGGCATCGATCATGCTCCTTACTTTCCATGATATTGTGGCTCCTCTTGCTCCAGTTTGCCGATGCGATTTTTAATATCGGCAATGATTTCTTCCGTCATCATCATCGCTTCATGAAATGTTCGCTGCGCTTCTGCATCCTGCGAAACGAGGGCGAGATCCTGCAATCCGGCATGAATGCTTTTTAAGCTTGCCAAACTTTGCTTTACTTGCGAAGCAACAGTCATCGTTCTCCCTCCTATCCTTTCGGGCGGAATAATAGCGCGCCGATAAAACCGAAAACAATGGCTGCGGAAATGCCGGCGCTCGTCACTTCAAACATTCCCGTCAACACCCCGATAATCCCGTGCCTATCTGCTTCTTGCAGCGCCCCATGGACAAGGGCGTTTCCGAAACTGGTGATCGGGATCGTTGCGCCGGCGCCGGCAAAATCAATAAGCGGCTCGTACAAACCGAACCCATCCAAAATAGCGCCAGCGACTACCAATATGGTCAGCGTATGAGCAGGCGTTAATTTAAATACATCCATTAAAATTTGCCCAATGACACATATAAGCCCGCCGACAACAAACGCCCAAAAAAACGTCGCCAGCATCTTACGCTTCACCTCCATACTCAATTGCCACTGCGTGGGCAATGCACGGGATCGTTTCGTTTTGCTGGAACGACAGCGGCGATAACAGCGCGCCGGTGGCAATCGCGAGAATGCGTTTAAATTCCCCGCGTTTCATGCGATTTAATAAATGTCCGTATACAACCACCGCAGAACACCCTGCACCGCTTGCTCCCGCTAGCACCGGCTGTCCTTCTCGGTAAATAATCAAACCGCAATCCTGATAACGTTCTTCTTCTATGTTCACTCCGTGCTGGCGAAGCAAATCGAGCGAGATATCACGGCCGATTTTCCCTAAATCGCCTGTGACAATAAGATCATAGTAAGAAGCATCAATTTGCATATCGCGCAAATGCGCCTCGATCGTATCCACTGCCGCCGGCGCCATGGCTCCTCCCATATTAAACGGATCGGATAGTCCCATGTCGACGACGCGGCCGATCGTTGCTGCGGTGATACGCGGTCCGTCTCCTTTCGGGCTCACAAGCGCGACCCCTGCTCCTGTGACGGTCCATTGAGCTGTCGGCGGCTTTTGTCCCCCATATTCCGTCGGGTAGCGGAATTGCTTTTCCACTGCCGTGTTATGGCTTGCCGCTCCTGTCAGTATATAGTCTGCCCCGCCGTAATTCGTAATAAAAGCGCTTAATGCCAGTCCTTCCATCGAAGTAGAACAGGCGCCAAACACGCCGAGGTAGGGAGCGCCAATCGTTCTTGCCGCAAAATTAGTTGGAGTCATCTGATTAATAAGATCCCCGGCGATTAAAAATTTCACTTTTTCTTTTTCTATTCCGGCCTTTTCCAGTGCTTTAAACATCGCTTCTTCCAACAGTACTTTGTGGGCCTTTTCATAAGAATCTTCACCGAGCCATAAATCTTCATGCAACAGGTCGAAATCGTCGGCGATGCGGCCGTTTGCCTCAAACGGCCCGCCGACCGTTGCCGTCGAGATGATGACCGGTTTGTTGTCAAATACCCATGTCCGATGCCCTTTTAACATTATAAACCACCCCACTGTGTGGCGATTGTTTTGACTAAGGCAACGACAAAAGCAGCAAACGTGCCGAATAAAATGACCGAACCGGCAAGTTTGAACATGTTGGAGCCGACCCCAAGCACAAATCCTTCTGTCCGGTGCTCAATCGCTGCTGAAATCACTGCATTCCCAAAACCGGTAACTGGGACGGCGCTGCCTGCCCCAGCAAATTGGGCAATGCGGTCATATACCCCAAGTCCGGTTAAAATCATCGAAATAAATACCATCGTTGCTACCGTCGGGTTTCCTACCGTTTGTTCGGTAAAATCAAAAAAATACATATAAAAGTATGAAATCGCTTGTCCAACCATACAAATGAGTCCGCCAACAAGAAAGGCGCGAAAGCAGTTTTTTATGACGGGACGCTTCGTTTCCCGCTCTTTTTCAAATAAATGGTATTCTTGTTGCACAGGAGTAAGTTTTTTTCGTTTTTCGTTTGCCATGGTGCCACCCCTTATGCGGAATCTTCGCTTAACCGCTTAATTTTTTGGATTTGCTTGTTCGTTTTTGTTTCATCCCATTTTTTATTTCCCAGATTATCCGCCAACTCCTTTGTTTTCCAAAATATTTTCAAATCACTGGATGAAATAATTTGATAATCTGGAAATAAGCGTTTTAGATGATCGTGTATTTCTTTTTCAATTTGTTTGCGGTAAAAGCGATCCATGTGCTTGATTTGATAAGCAACGAGCAGCTTCTTCCTTGTGTTGACGGCAACGGCATCTTTAATGTCATCCCGTGAACGCACATATGCCACTGCCCGTTCTGCCGGCCGCTGATCTATACTGGCTTGTTTTGCTGTTCCATCCGTATTTGTGCGAATTAGATTCGTTCCTTGCATGGATTGTTGTTTTACTCCTTTTTCTTTGGCGCAGCCGCCCATCACCATGACGATGGCCAGCGCTATGAACAACCACTTTCTCATGTTCATCAACCCATTCCTTTATGTATTTATTTTCAAAAAGGTTGGCCGGTGACCAACCTTTTCCCATCCATGACTCCAACACTTACTCTTCTTACGTTATTGTTGTTTATATTGTGGCTCTTCGTTTTGAATTTCTTGTACGCGCGAGCTGACTAAATCAACGATCGCTTGTGTTTGTTGTGCTGCCTGTTGATAAAGTTGTTTTGCAGCTTGGTTTTCTGTCTGCAATGCGAATGTTTCAAAGCTTGCTTGTGCTGCTTTTAAACCTGCCAATGTTTGTTGTACTTGTGTTGCAACTGTCATGTTTAATTGACCTCCCGATTGTTCAAAAATGGTGATTACAATTGTTAGAATGGTTTTTTAGCGGGAAAATATAAATGTAACTTTTTACAAAAACAGGCTGTCCGTTGGATTGGACAGCCTGCGTTTTACCCATTTTTCTGTATTCACCTTATCGGAGTAGCCGCGGCCAAGGGACGGGTTTTGATATCCCTGCCGTGACAAGAATGCTTAAAAACGCTTCGTATAGCCGCTCATATTTCCCTAAATCGGTATCAACGCCAAGTATTTGCAAAGCCAAGATGGCAAAAGAACCAATGGCAAGCCAGAACCCATAGTTTTTAAATAAAGCGTTCCAATTACGCTTTCCCATCCGTTTTTACTAATGCTTAAATCCACGAAAAAGGTCTTCTTTCCTCTTCACGATCATCATGTTCATGATCATCACGCGGTGATTCTTCATGAACATCTTCGATTGCTTCTACATCGGTACGATGCGGAAACAACCATGGATCGCGAATGCGGCCGCGCGGAACAATGACCACATCGTCAGCGTGAATAATTAACTTATCGACACGAATAACACGAGATTTTTTACGATCAGACACGCCCATTCCTCCTTCCTGTCGACTTGTTGCATTGTTAGACTATGCAACTGGGCGAATGGAGGTATAGGCATTTTTCACAGTTCAGCCATTATTTCTTTTTTATGGTTTTGACGCAGCCACATCCTCCTGCCCGCTTCGCAGGCGTCATTTTTGGGGAAAGCACCCTTTTTGCCTTAATTTGTTTGGGAGATTGAATTGTTTTTTTCATCGCTATAACCTCCAAGCTGTGTAGTGTATTATTAGTTTATGTAATGCAAACAGAATGCGTTTCTCTTTTTTCATCACGTTTTGCTTTTTCGGATATCACCAGTATTTGCCAAAAAAAAAAAAAAAAAAAAAAAAAAAAAAAAAAAAAAAAAAAAAAAAAAAAAAAAAAAAAAAAAAAAAAAAAAAAAAAAAAAAAAAAAGCT